>JANNBJ010000101.1:0-12491 GCA_031385325.1 Gammaproteobacteria bacterium
GATCGTAGCGAGGGCGTCGAGAGTAGTGAAAACGCTGGGTGGCGCGGACCGGAGCGCGCGCAGGCATGCTTTACAGCACGTCGAGCACGCGGAGGGAGCACGCCCGGTGTTTTCGCTGCTATCGGCGTCCGCAGTAGGTCATTCATGAATAGTGCGGGTAGCGGTCCAATGTCATCCAGTGCGTGATATCGCCGGCACGGCCGGACGTTCACTGCGTCGCACGTGTCCACGCCGTGGCAGGCAGCGCAGGTCCTGACTTGTCATGGGACGCCTTGTTACGGCGGTTGCGCAGGGTTTCAGCGGACTTCGAGGCGTGAATGGATTTGTGAATCGGCGCTCGAATGACATCAATATCCTCAGTCCCTGCACGCTCTCTGCACATTTGACCTTTTCAATACGGGGTATCTCTCCGTTACAGGTCATGACATGGGCGTTTCTGTTGTCTTCAGCGCATCACGTGTAACAACCCTGGCACTCTCGGCCGCCATGCTGTCGTTACTGGTAGCCTGCGGCGGTGGTGGAGGCAGTAGCGCTGCGGCACTCGCACCCGTGGCTGCGGCCGCTCCAGCTCAGGCAGCCGCTGCGCCGTCTCCACCGGCTCCCGCTGCTGCCACGCCAGCAGCACCTCCAGCACCAGCACCAGCACCCGCTGCCGCAGACCCTCAGGATACGCAGCTGCGTCGTCTCATCGATGCGGAAGAACTAACCGGCGACGCTGCCTTCAACCGCACCTTGCCTGCGATCAGTGATCCGATTGCGCAGCTCGGTAAAAAACTCTTTTTTTCCCGCAGTCTCGGCGGCAACTTTGATGCAGCCTGTGTGTCCTGCCACCATCCGCTGCTCGGCGGCAGTGACGAACTCTCTCTGCCGATTGGCGTTGGGGCCACCAATCCAGCTCTGCTCGGACCCGGACGTACCCATGCAACCACCGGACTACCCAACGTTCCTCGTAATGCACCCACGGTTTTCAATGCCGGCTTGTGGGATAGCGGGATGTTCATGGACTCACGTGTCGAGAGTATCGGCAAGGAAGTGCAGGCCAATGGATCGCGCTCTGATATCCGGACACCTGACGTAGCGTTCGGCACCGGTGATCCCAATGCTGGCGAGAGTCTGCCTGCTGCCCAAGCCCGCTTCCCGGTTACCAATGTCGACGAGATGCGCGGCTCGACCTTCGAAGCCAATGCCGGTAACGCAACGGTTCGAGCCCATCTCGCAGCACGCATCGGCAACGATGGGGCAGGCACCGGAGAACTGGCGACGAACCGCTGGCTGACCGAGTTTCAGACTGCATTTGGTCAGGGGACGGCAACCCAACTCATTACGTTTGATCGAATCGCCGAAGCCCTTGCGGCGTACCAGCGATCCATGCGTTTCACCAACAATGCGTTCGCCACTTACGTGCGTGGAGATGTCAACGCACTGACGGCTGCACAAAAGCGTGGCGCAATCCTCTTCTTCACTACCCAGGCCAATGGCGGAGGCGGTTGTTCCGTTTGTCATTCCAGTGACAAGTTCACCGACGAAGCGCATCACACCGTGGCCTTCCCACAGTTCGGGCCAGGCAAAGGTGATGGCAATGCCGACGATTTTGCACGCGCGCGTGAAACTGGTGTCACCGCCGATCGGTACGCGTACCGCACCCCCAGCTTGTTAAACGTCGAAGTGACGGCGCCGTATGGTCATGCGGGTGCTTACGAAACGCTGGGACAGGTACTCGCGCATTACAACAATCCCAATGCCACCGTTGATAACTTCTTCGACGATGGTGGTGCGTGTACGCTCGAACAATTCAGGAACCTGTCAAATTGTGCCACCCTCTACCCCGCATCCCGCGCCAACAGCGATGCAGCACTGCGTAAGCTCGGCCAGGAACGCAATGCTCGAACTTCTGACTTCCCAACAACGAATCTGAATAACAACGAACGCGCCGACATCGTCGCGTTCCTCAGGTCGCTTACCGATCCCTGTGTTCGGAATCGCAATTGCCTTGCGCCGTGGATCGCGGACACAGCCGACACCGGTCCGGACGGTCAACAACTCAACGCGCGCGGACCAAACGGCAATCTGTTGTAATCAAGACACCCCCAACGGAATCGGTAGCACTTGCGATTCACGATCACCAAAAAGTTGCTGCTCGCTTTTCTGCTCACCACCGGAGTGGTACTGGTGGCAGCCTTGCTGCTTGCCAGGTGGAGTTTTGATCAGGGTTTTCTCGACTATGTGAACGCACTTGAGCACGACCGACTGACGCATATCGCCCACGATATTGAAGACTATTACCTCAGCCATGATGCGTCCTGGTCGGGCTTCGATGAACGCACCTTCAGGCAAATCGTTGATCGGCATCAGCCCACCGGACCTCGCCGGGGCGGACAACACCGCCCCCCACTACCCGAACCACCCGGCTTTGGGCGCCCGATACCTCCACCGGACCGAGGTTTCCGTGATGGTCCTGACACGGTGCTGATGGATCTTTCAGGGTCGATCATTGCCGGCAGACTGCCTGACAACCAGGAAAACACGGTTGGTGTGCCTGTCACTGCGGCTGGAGTGCCGATTGCTGAACTGCGAGCCAAGGTTCAGCGACGCCTCACGACTCCTCTGGAAACCGAATTCGTAGGTGAACAACGTCAGGCGACCTGGACCATCGCGGGCATCGCCATCGGCCTTTCATTGGTGATCTCGATACTTCTGGCGCGCACGATGCTGGCACCCATCAAGCGGGTTATGAGCAGTGTCAATCAACTGGCGGACGGCAACTTCGCACTGACTGCACCTGAACTTCGCAGCGATGAACTGGGTGAACTGGCCCTCAACATCCAGCGTCTGGCATCGACACTGGAAGATGGCCGCAAATCTCGACAACGCTGGATCGCCGATATCTCCCATGAACTGCGCACGCCGGTTACCGTCCTGACCGCCGAACTACATGCGCTGAAGGATGGTGTGATGCCGCTGACCATGGAAAAAATCGTGTCGTTCGATCAGGAAGTGGCCCGGTTGCAGCACCTCATCGATGATCTCTATCAACTGTCCCTTTCCGAATTGGGTGGCCTTCGTTATGAGTTCAGCCGGGTCGACATGACCGGATTGTTGATTCGACTATTGCCGCAGGATCAAAGCAGTGTTGGTGACCTTGTCATAAAATCAGGCATCCAACCCAATTTGGTGATTCGCGGCGACGAGGCGCGTCTGGAGCAGCTGTTTGTCAACCTCTGGTGTAACGCACTAGCGTACACAGACTCGCCTGGCGTCATTCAATGCAGTGCAGAACAGCGTGGCGACCGATTGCATGTGGTCATCGAGGACAGCAAACCCGGCGTGCCCGAGCGTGATATTCCCAAGTTGTTCGATCCACTCTTTCGTAGCGAGGTGTCGCGCGACCGGCGCCGTGGTGGCGCAGGTCTTGGGCTTTCAATCTGCCGGAATATCGTCATCGCGCATCAGGGTACGATTGTAGCCACCGCTTCGCCCCTGGGTGGACTGCGCATCGAAGTTGAGCTACCCACGACATGACACGTGTCCTGATCATCGAAGACGAAATCAAGATTGCACAGGTGCTGAAGGCCTACTGTGAACGGGAGCAGTTCACCGTGTCGCTGCTGGAATCCGGCACCGACGCGGTAGAGATCATCACCGCCGATCCACCAGACTTCATCGTTCTTGATGTGATGCTGCCGGGCAAGGACGGGCTGACGATCTGTCGGGAAGTCAGGCAATTCTCGGCCGTACCGATCCTCATGCTCACCGCGCGGATTGACGAAATCGATCGCCTGCTCGGACTGGAACTCGGCGCAGATGACTATGTGTGCAAACCGTTCAGTCCACGCGAAGTGATTGCCCGAATGAGAGCCATCCTGCGTCGGGTCACAAACCCGCCGCCGGTCCAGTCCGGCCCGTTGCTCCGCTACGGCCCGGTGACTGTCGACCCGGAGCGTCATCGCTGCGAAGTCAGTGGGGAGCAGGTTGAACTAACACCGGTCGAACTGCGCATTCTGAACTTGCTGATCACTCGGCCCGGTCGGGTCTACCCACGAGATACGATTATTCGCTCCGCCTACGACGATAATCGGGTGGTGAGTGATCGAACCATCGATAGCCACATCAAGAACCTTCGACGAAAACTGGAAGACCACGGCGCCGATCCGGAGATCATCAGATCGATCTACGGTGTGGGCTACAAGCTCGAGTAGAGCGGCAGATCTGGAAGGATGATTGGAGGCTGGGGTCGGAATCGAACCGGCGTACGCGGAGTTGCAGTCCGCTGCATGACCACTCTGCCACCCAGCCAGAGGGCGCGCATTCTAACAGCCGGTCTGGTCAGGAAGGAACCTGGCACATGGCTTCTTTTGGGCGCAACCGCAGGTCGTCTGAAGCGAGTTACCGAGGTTCCAGCCCCTCGCGCAAAGCGGGCCATGCGGCAATCAGATACAGGATCATGGAGATGAGCGTCAGAACCGCCGCAGAATAAATCAGCACATAACCGGTTTGGGTCCAGATTGGGTATGCCCACGGCGGCGCGGATAGCAACACAGCAATAGCGATCATCTGAACGGTCGTCTTTACCTTGCCAAGCCAGGACACCCGGACGCGCCGGCGCCGATTCATCTCGGCCATCCATTCACGGAGTGCGGAAACGACGATTTCGCGGCCAACGATGACCAGGGCTGGAATCGTCAGCCAGACATCGTGGTAATGACCGACAACCAGGACCAGCGCGGTTGCTACGATGATCTTGTCAGCCACCGGATCGAGAAAGGCACCAAACGGGGTGGTCTGATTCAGTCTGCGGGCAACGTATCCGTCCAGCCAGTCCGTGAAGGCGGCCAGGCCGAACAAGGCAGCCGTGCCAAGATAACGCCCACTCCAGGACGACACGTACAACAAGGCAAAAAACGGGACGAGCAATATCCGCAGGAGTGTCAGGAGGTTCGGCAGGTTCATTTCTGCATTCTAGTCCGGCCTTGTCCTCTTGTGCGACGCATCCGTTGATCTGTAATCAATCACCGTGCAGGGCCAAATGGATTTCACCCGCCAGCTTGTCATTGATGCCCGGCACGCGGGCAATCTCCTCGAGGCTGGCGCCCCTGATGGCATTGATACTGCCAAAGTGTACGAGCAGCGCACGACGCCGCTTGGGTCCGACACCTGAAATTTCGTCCAGTTCGGTCACTCGTCTGGCCTTGGCCCGCCGTGCCCGGTGCCCGGTGATCGCAAATCGATGCGCCTCGTCGCGAATGTGTTGTAACAGCAGAACCCCTTCACTGCCTGGACGTAGCTGAGTCTCGGCCTCGCCGAGGAAGTAACGCTCCAGGCCGGGCTTTCGGGTTGGACCTTTAGCAATGCCCAGGATGGGGACATCCTCGATCTGCAGCTCTTCCAGAACCTGGCGTGCCTTTTCCAACTGGCCCTTGCCACCATCGATGACGAGCAGATCGGGCATGGTGCCCTCACCTTCTTTCAATCGTGTATAGCGTCGACGAAGTGCCTGTTCCATCGCTGCGTAGTCATCACCGGGTTCGATGCCGTCGATGTTGAAGCGTCGATAGTCGGATTTGGCAGGTCCTTGCTGATTGAAGACCACGCAAGACGCGACAGTTCCTTCACCCATCGTGTGGCTGATATCGAAACACTCTAGCCGCTCGGGAACCGCTTCAAGTCCAAGCGCTTCCCCCAGCGCAATGAATCTGGCCAGCACATTGCGCTTGTCTGCCTGATACACCGACAGGTTGTAGGCCGCGTTTTCTGTCGCCATCTCGAGCCAGCGAGCCCGTTGACCCCGAACATCATGGGCCAGCTTTACCTTGCGTCCGGCCATTTCACCGAGTGCTGCTTCCAGGAGGTCACCTTCGGCCAACGGCACTGCTGAAAGCACATCTCGAGGAATGTCCCGCCCGCTCGAGGCCAGATAGAACTGCGAGAGAAAAGCTTCGAGCAGCTCAGAGTTCTCGAGCCCCAGTTCATTCCTGGGAAACCAGGTGCGGCTGCCCAGAACCCTGCCCTGCCGGATGAACATCCCCTGCACGCACACGGTTCCCTGCAGTTGCGCGAAACCGAAAACGTCCACGTCGCCTTCAGCGGCGTGCACAAACTGCTGCTCCTGGATCTTGCGCAAACGAGCGATCTGATCACGGAAACGGGCTGCACGTTCGTAGTTCTGAGCGGCAGCAGCTTCCTCCATCAGGGCCTTGTATCCATCAAGCACATCCTGGTTCTTTCCTTCCAGAAACATGACAGCGAACCGCACGTCTTCGGCGTAGGAGACGGCGTCAATCATGTTGACGCAGGGTCCACTACACCGCTGGATCTGATATTGCAGACAAGGCCGTGAACGATTGCGGAAAAAGGTGTCGTCGCACTGACGGATTCCAAACAGTTTTTGCAGGATGTTAAGGCTCTCACGCACCGCCGCCGCCGACGGGTAAGGACCGAAGTAGCGACCTGTCTTGCGTTTGGCACCACGATGAAAAGCCAGACGTGGAAAGTCAGGATGATCCGTCAGATAGATAAAGGGATAGGACTTGTCGTCGCGGAGCAGAATGTTGTACGGCGGGCGCTCTGCCTTGATCAGGCTCTGCTCCAGCAGCAGCGCCTCGGTCTCGGAGTTGGTGACCGTGACCTCAATGGAAGCAATCTTCCCCACCAGTGCCATGGTCTTGCTGGTCTGTGGGCTGGATCGGAAATAGCTGCTGACCCGCGACTTCAGATTGCGCGCTTTACCAACGTAGAGAATCTTCTCCTGGGAATCGAGCATCCGATAGACACCCGGTCGCTGCGAGAGTGACTGCAGGTAAGGATCTGGATCGAAACGCGTGCTGGTGTCCATGGTGACAATATACCAGCACGTTTCGGCAAGCCGTGAGATGCCCCACCATCGGAGTCAGGCCGCACCCTGCATCATCGGCAATCCCTCTGGATCGAGTACACCATGACGAACCGCCAGCAGGGTCAGTTCGACGTCGCTACTGACGTGCAGTTTTTCGAAAATCCTGTATCGGTAACTGTTGACCGTTTTTGGAGACAGATGGAGGTTTCCAGAAATCTCCTGAACCTTGTGACAGTTCACCACCATCATCATGATCTGCATCTCGCGGTTTGACAAAGCATCAAACGGATTGAGGCTGGCTTTGTCAAAGGCACTGAACGCAAGCGATTGTGCGACATCGCTGCTCACGTATCTTTGACCAAAGAACACCTTGCGAACGCATGCCAGGAGATCCTGAGGCGTTGCGGATTTGGTCAGATAACCGGTTGCCCCGATCTTCAGCATCTGTTCTGGAAACGGCCGATCTGCGCAGGCAGAGAGTGCTATCACCTTGATATCACCCGGCAAACGGAGGATGCGTCGTGTCGCCTCCATGCCACCAATGCCTGGCATGAACAGGTCCATCACGACCACATGCGGTAAAACCTCACGGGCGAGGTCAACAGCCTCTTCGCCGCTGCCTGCCTCGCCAACAATTTCGATCCCTTTGTCATCCTGCAACACTCGTGCAACTGCGGCACGAATCAGCCGGTGATCATCAACCAGCATTACCCTGATCATTTGCGCCCACCCCTTCGACAAGTTTTATTGTGTCGGTCAAATCTATGACCAGGTCGGGTGATCAACAAGTGAGAAAGGGCGAAATCCCGCGAACTTCCACGACATTTCCATTTTCCGATATCTTCGTGATATCACTTCTGCGGCCCGATTCCATGCAAGCCGCAGAAAATTCTCGAATCAAAACTGAAAAATCAGAAAAAAGCCTGCAGTCCGGTTTGTGCCCGGCCAAGAATCAGCGCGTGAACATCATGTGTTCCTTCGTAGGTATTCACCGTTTCCAGATTCATGACATGCCGGATCACGTGGTACTCGTCTGATATTCCGTTACCACCATGCATGTCTCGCGCCATACGAGCGATGTCGAGCGCCTTGCCACAATTGTTTCTCTTGATCATCGAGATGTTCTCGATCGCAAGCTTGCCTGCATCGAAGAGTCGGCCTGCGGTAATGCACGCATTCAGACCGAGTGTGATCTCTGTCTGCATATCGGCCAGCTTCTTCTGGATCAGCTGGTTGGCGGCCAATGGTCGACCAAACTGCTTGCGCTCCAGGGTGTAGCTGAGCGCCGCATGCCAGCAGAATTCTGCGGCGCCCATTGCGCCCCACGCGATGCCATAGCGTGCACGATTGAGACAGCCGAAAGGACCGGAGAGGCCGGATGCATTCGGCAGCAGATTGGCATCTGGAACAAACACGTTGTCGAGCACGATCTCGCCGGTGACAGATGCGCGCAGGCTCATCTTGCCGACGATCTTCGGTGTGCTGAATCCCTTGAAGCCCCGTTCCACCACAAAACCACGGATCTTGCCTTCGAGCTTGGCCCATACCACGGCAAGATCTGCAATCGGTGAGTTGGTAATCCACATCTTGGCGCCGTTGAGCAGGAAGCCGCCATCCACCTTTTCTGCACGCGTCACCATGCTGCCAGGATCGGAGCCATGATCAGGTTCGGTCAGACCAAAGCAGCCAACCCACTCACCCGTTGCAAGCTTCGGCAGGTACTTCTCACGCTGTGCTTCGTTGCCATAGGCATAGATTGGGTACATGACCAATGACGACTGAACCGACATCGCGCTGCGGTAGCCAGAGTCAACCCGCTCGACCTCTCGAGACATGAGGCCATACGACACATAGTTGACCCCGGCACAGCCATACTGTTCCGGCAAGGTCGCACCGAGCAATCCCATCGCGCCCATTTCGTTCATGATCTCGCGATCAAATTTCTCTTCGCGGTTGGCGAGCTTCACTCGAGGCAAAAGCTGCTCGGTCGCATATTCACGGGTGCTGTACATGATGAGTCGTTCATCATCGGCCAGCGCCGCTTCAAGCAACAAAGGATCTTTCCAGTCAAAGGGGGCGTTGTCGGCGGCCAACTCGGGTCTCCTGCGGGGGTTGGTGATGAGTGCAGTCTAACAGGCCATGAAAACTACCGGCCTCGCTCAAACCCGGAAAATTCAACCGTTCGACACGCAGCGAATCAGCTGGGAACGTGAGGAAGGAAAATGCTGAAGGTGGTTCCCAGAGATCCCGAAGAGCGAACGTCCATGCTGCCGCCCAGGGAATTGACGAGCCGATAAACAATCGCCAGCCCCAAGCCGGAATGATCACCACTTTTCCCGGAGCGTTTCGGTTCGGCGAGGTGAGCGAGCACTTCAACTTCGATGCCAGGACCACTGTCTTGCACCAGAATCTCCAGCCCATGCCGGCCATTGCGATAGACATCCGCAGTCAGCCCCACCGTCACGAGATCTCCGGAGCGACACGCTTCGATCGCATTCTTGAGCAGGTTCGTCAACACCTGCGTCAACTGGTTTTCATCGCTCTCAATCATCACACCGGCGGTGTGCAGATTCGCCTCGAGTTCCACGCCTGCTGCATCGGCATACCCACGGTGCAGCTCGGTGACTTGTCGCAACATCGCCTGGATGTCGAACCGCTTCATGGCTGGCGCTGCATCGGCAGCCTTTACGAGTTGGGGCTCCGGAACATCCTTGGCACGCTGGAACAGTGATGCGGCCCGTCTGATTTCGCGTCCCATCACTGCGAGCTGCTCTTGCGTTGACACTTCCCCCTGCAAACGCAGTTCAAGGATATGGAGGTAGTTGTTGACGATGCTGAGCGGGTTGTTGGCCTCATGGACAATTTCCCGAAGGCGCGCAATTTCCCCATCCCGGTATGCAAGCAGTGCAGCATCACGATCATCATGCGTCGGAGAATCAGAGCGATGTTTGAGCTGACTTGTCAGTGCGGCGGCATACGCCCGCATCAGGAATTCAGGATCGCTGTCTTCGTCCTGCGGGAATACCAGCGCCCCGAGCACAGTTGTTGCTTCACTATCCTTGACCGGCTCGTCGGCAATCAGCGGGAGCACCAGCCCCTCTTCACAATCGAGACGTCGCAACACGAGACGGTCTGCGACAGACGATTCCGAGTGATCCTCAATCGTACGAGCAGCTCCCTCGCGACAAGCCATGGCAATACCACTGACGGTGGAGTCCAGACGCACTCGCACATCGCGATCCGGCAATGAAATCAGCTGATCAGATGCACTGCGCAGCAGCAGGATTGGCTGCCGGGTGAAGAGGCTGCGACTGATTTTCAGATGGACTTCTGCCAATTCGACATCCGACCGTGCGGCGAGGAGTGGCGCCAACAGGGCCAACTGCTGTTCGGCGGCAATCCGCTCGCTCCAGTCACTTCCATGATCGTCAGTGATCCCGATCAGGCGCAGGAGTTTTCGGCACGCCTCCTCGGCGGCAGATTGCATGGATGCAAATTGATCCGGGTCGATCTGGAGAAGTGCCTGGGCAACATTTTTTGCAGCGTCCAGGCCAACACCATCCATGGCTTCTACTACTGCAAGAATCTGCTGTGTGGGTTCTGCATCCTGGAGCAGATCCTCGCTTGCGCCGCGAAACTCGATCAGTTCCTGTAGCCGGGGATCGTGGGGCAGAGATACACCGGAAATTGCCAGCAGAATCAAAGAGCGGGTTCTGGCTGGTGGAAGTTCGAATTCCCGGGCCATGGCTTCGGCAAGAAAGGCGGACTGCAGTACCGCCTGCCATCGATCCAGGGCGAGTCGCGCAGTTCCGAAGTGCAGGACCATGGACCAGGCTTGGGCGCGGGCCAGGGCTACCAGCAGGGGGGGCGACATTGCTGCGAGGTGTTGTCGAAGTAGCTCAGGGTCGGCTGGCGCTTGCAGGATGGTCAACCAGCGCCCAAGCAGATCCGCATCGGTGCATATCAGACGAGCCAGGGCGGCGACGTCCACAGGCTCCTTCTGCAACACCTCAAGATAACGGTAAATGACCACTTCGGGGGTCACAACAGGACTCCTAAACTGAAGACGACCGCAGCGATCTTGGAATCAACTCAATGCGCTATTAGCTTGCTTAAATGATTCTACGCCCTTTGTCTTGACCTGCCATGACTGATTTGTAACGACAAGCCTGAGTCGGAGACACCAGCGTCAGAGGTTCTGCCCTTTCCTTGCTGTATTGATCTCCAGTTTCAGGCGTCGCGCTTCCTCGCCTGCCGCCACTGCAAAGTCCTCCCCGGACGAGGCAAACAGGATACTTCTTGAGGCACTGATGAGGAGGCCCTGTCCACTCGAATCGGCACCCGCTGCAATCACCGCATCAACGCGACCACCTTGGGCACCAACCCCGGGCACAAGAATCGGCATGTCACCAACGGCATCTCGCACCCGTTGCATTTCCTGCGGATAAGTCGCCCCTACCACTAGGCCGACACTCCCGGCCGCGTTCCAGGTTACTGCCCGACGAGCAATCTGAAGGTAGATCGGATCATCTTTCGGCTGTAGTTGAAGCCAGTCGCCACTCGCGTTACTGGTTCTGCATAGAACGATGACGCCACGGTTTTCATATTGCAGGTAAGGAGTGATGCAGTCGTCGCCGAGGAAAGGGCTGACCGTCACCGCATCCGCATCGTACCGATGGAAGGCTTCGTGAGCATATCGCTCGGCAGTGCTGTCGATGTCACCACGCTTGGCATCCAGTACGACGACATGATCAGGATGTCGAAAGTGGATGTAGTCAATCAGCTCTGCCAGAGCGTTCTCGCCAGCCACCGCGGCGAAGTGAGCGGCCTGAGGTTTGAAAGCGGCGACGTGTGGCGCAGTTGCATCAACGATGGCTTTGCAAAATGCGAGACATCCCTTGGCATCGGCTGAAAAAGCCTCCGGCAATCGTTCGGGTATGGGGTCGAGCCCGACACAAACCAGTGAGCCACTGATCTGCCAGGCACGCTGTAACAACTCGCGGAAGGGAAGACGACTGGTCACGACGCCAGTATACACCGCGTATTGCGTAGGAATTTGACACTTCGCGGCACCAGAGTCTGGCTCCTGGCGTCTTCCCGGTTGACGACGCAATCGGCATTGTTCTTACAAGCTATTGATAACATGGGGGTATCGTTGGCAGCCAAGCCTTGGCACGATTCTGGCTTGGGGATCCGTTCAAGCCGACAAACGTGACCTGGTGCATACATCCACCGTTTGTCTCCACCAGATGTGAGGGGCGACACCATCTGTCCTTCGAGTGGCAGTACGGTTGCAGAACAAGAACAAAAAAGGCATTAACCGGTTGAGGGAGATTTGACATGAGCGACAACATCATCAATTTCAATACCGTGCGATTTCGCACTCGGCCTGCATCTGACAAACGAATGCATCCAAGGATGGAAAGCCATGATCGTCTGTTCACTCAGATTGTTTTGTCCGCCGATTCTCCTGATGCTGTAGGCAATACCCTTTCCTGCCACGCAATCAACCTGTCTGTTGGTGGCATTCAGTTCCGCAGTTCCGCGCCCGTACCCGCTGGCACCCTGCTTGATCTTTGGGTTGATGTGAACAACCGACCGGGCAAGTTTTTCCTCTCCGGCGAAGTTCGCTGGTCCAGGCCTACCGGCGAAATTGATGACC
>JANNBJ010000232.1:0-3368 GCA_031385325.1 Gammaproteobacteria bacterium
CGCCGAGCTTTTCGAGTGCGTTAAAGGCCACCCAGTGCGTTGTTGCCCGCCTGCCATCGAGTAGACCGGCGGCGGCAAGCACCAGTGAACCGGTACATACACTGGTAACGTACTTGGATGTCGCTGCTCGAGAGGTCAGAAAACGCAGCACATCTGCATCGGCCAGCGCGTCAAACGTTCCGGCTCCGCCCCCTGGCACGAACAGAACATCAAGATGTTGAGGGCAATTGTCGAGGGTAACTGTTGGTGAAATTGAGAAACCGTCAAAGGGGATAGGCGACGTGCTTTTCCATGCGATCTGGACACGAGTGTTGGGTAGTCCGCTAAGCACTGAATGAGGTCCAATCAGGTCAAGTGGAAACATGCCTGGATACGCCAACATCACAATCTCGCGCTGTTTCGCGGGATTGATCGCCGCAAGATCCTCTTTGCTGTTCGAAAGCCGCTCATAGAAATGGTGCATACCTGTCGCGTGATTCACATCTGCAACTGGTATCACAGCAGGTTCATTCGCGAAACTCTGCATGGCTGCAGGCATCAGAGGGAGCACGCTCCCGGCAACTGCTAACCGTCGTGCAAATTCTCTTCGATTCATACTGTCTCCCAGTGCTGCCTAAGTGCTGCAGTGTTGTAACTTGCTCACCCCCGAGAGGAGAGCCTCTAGCTTCGTGTGCCGCGATTCGCGACCACAATCCAGATTGAAGCGCTATTCATATCAGACTCCAATGACCCGCGCTATTTCGTATGCGCGCTCACACACCAATTCCAGGTGTGGTGCCAGATCAGCAGACTTTGTCAGCAAACTGCGGTCGGCGTTTGGCTTCACAGTGAAACTTGCGTCTGCTCTGGCCCTTTATCATGCGACCGAATGATCCAAGTTACCGTCGTGTGGTGCACGTCAAACCAAGGCAGGGTCACATGGCCGATGTGGGCCCAAATCGGACGCTCACGCACGTCGGTTTTTTTCGGTTCCCGGCCGTAACGAGGACGCCCCCACATCACTATCGCGGAGCTGCCACCCTCACCCGTAGGAAATCCAGAATGGCGGCGCTCATAGCAACAATTCGGTCAACATCATCGTCGAGTGCGAGCGCAGCAATGCTCAACTTGTGCTCTGGCAACCTCAAAAGTCTTGCTGTGGATCCAGGCCAACTCCCTCCGTGACTTTGAATCTGGACGCCATGGTCAGTAAAAACACGCGTACCCCAGGCATAGTCCAACGGCGTGCCATCATCAAGACTGCCTACCGTATGCACCATGTCAGAGACGGACAATTTCCTATAGTTAAGGCCATCGTTCCAACGTAACAGGTCGAACAACGTTGACCACAATCCTCCGTCTCCCAAAGATAGAGGTGCCGGCGCAAGGGCCTTACCTAGCGCAACGCCTCTACCAGGTTTTGACTCTGGTCCGCTCCAGAAGCAAGAGTTAGACATGTTCAACGGTTTGAAAATGTATTCATTCGCAAACACAGATAAAGGTTTTGCAGTGACTCGCTCAATGATCAAGGCTAAGCAAATATACCCACAACCTGAGTAGTCATACGCAACACCAGGGTTTGCCTGGTGGTTCGAAAGTCGAGCAAGCGCTTCAATGACACCTAACGACGTTCGATCTTGAGTACGAAAAGCCTGCATCTCATCCGAGACAACCACCTCTGCTGGAAAGTCGGCCGTATGGTGAATCAGATGCCGAACGCGTATCGAATCCGCCCACGCAGGCAGTTCCTCCAGCCAGTTGGTTATTGCATGATCTGTGTTGAGTTCGCCTGATTGAACAAGCATTGCCGCGCAAGCTGCCGTTACCTGTTTGGCCAGGGAACCCGTATAGATCATGGTGTCTGGCGCAAAGGCAATACCTTCGGGGGTAAACCCAGTCGTTTTCACAATGTCAGCATCGAACGGACCGCTTACGCCGACAGCGACTGCAGTTCCGCATGGGTAGCCTGCAGCGTCGATACAGTCTGATAGCTCGCCAATGCTCAGGGGATTCTTCATCACTTTTATTCTATCAGCCACCGGGACCAAACCTCTGATATCGATCGTCCGCGACCGTCAGGTCCTGGTCCAATGCTGAGCCATGATTCGTTCCAGCGAAAGTCCGCAACCGTTGAGCATTGTTGGATGTCTGCGCACCTGGATAGCATGCAGCGAAGATCAGCAAATCCGCTCAGACGTCTGAAAATGCTTAACCACATCGGAAGTTGGATTCAGCGCTGCAGGTGTTCATTACCAGCGACCAAGCGGTCAGATATTGCAGTGAATGCGGATCGACCGATGCAACAGAGAATCATGGGGACCCCACGATGACGCGCCCTTCAAACACTTCTGCGGTTGCACAATTTGTTTTCGAGGAAATTTCCACTCGAGGCCTGCTGTTGCAATCCGGTCGCGAGTTTCCCAGCGCTACAACGGCGATATGCGGCGAACCCGTCTCCGGTTCTTGGTGGTCGCACCCTCAATCAGGTTTGATCCACTGGGTTCTCGAAGAACTTGATGATCACCCAGCATTGATTAGTGCAAAGTTGATCAACGGCAAGCAGACGTTCATACACCAAGTGCTGTGGCCTTCTCTGCTTGTCATAGGGATGGCGAGAGAGCGGTGGCAAATGGAGACGCTCTCACCACTGGCGAAATCCCTATTGAGGAGGGCTAACACGGGGAGTTTTCGGCTTGATGGATTCAAATCAGCACTGGATGGGAAGCCTTCTGAATCGATTCGTGTTCTGGAACGAAGATTGCTAGTACATACCCAGGAAATTCACACAGACCAGGGTAATCATACGAAGCTGGTGCAATCGTGGGCTCAGTGGTGGTCAACAGTTAACCCTGAGAAATCTTGGTTACTGCCCTCCATCGGTAACGCAAAAGCGGACTTTGAATCTGCCGTGAGTGGGTACGCTGTAAAGCTCCCCTGGTAAGACGCGACAACCGCGCCAGGTCCAACGCGGACACAGGATTTGCTCTTGTGAACGGTCATATCAAATCGCAAAACCAAGGTTGAATGGGAACAACAAATTGGTACGCCCCAGTTCGGCCCACTATAGTTGCCGATGCGCGACTGAATTCGGGGCATCACCTTCAACGCTTGCGTCGAATGCGTGCAGCGATGTTGGTATGCGACACGAGCGACATCTTGGTGTCATTCCATGAGAGCCGACGCAGCACGTCAACCTGCTCAGCGGGATTAGTCGCCGGCCACATGTCCGAGCCAACCTAGATGCAGCGGTGCGCCATGATCGCGGACGATTCCCATAACACTACCTCGCCATCCCCCAACGTCGGCGCCTTCATGTTCGGATTCAAACCAGCGTACACAGGCACACGCAGGCCACCGCCCACCATGTCAGCCTCGAAGAACTCGGCATC
>JANNBJ010000006.1:0-67064 GCA_031385325.1 Gammaproteobacteria bacterium
ACGGCAAGGACCGAAGTGTTGCGATGGACATGCTCGGTTTCAAGAAGCAGCTGGTGTTCGCCACCCACTCAGTCGTTCAACCATTCCATCCAAGTTCGAGTACTCGCGTTGATCTGCGCTATGGCGCCGCCCGTGCTGTCAATCGACACATGGCTGCGATCTGCGGAGATGACGCGCGCCTCATGGGGGTCGCTGTTGTACCACTCGATCACCCCGCAGAAGCCATGGCAGAACTCGACTTTGCATTGAAGCTGGGCCACGAAGCCATCTGGATACCCCACCGCGCGCCGATTGGATTTGCGCCGGGGCATGTGGACCTGGAACCCTTCTGGGCGCGGCTCGCCGAGGCAGGCATTCCTTTTGTTCTGCACGTTGGTGGTTCACCGCTGCAGACGCTCAAGTCCTGGACCAACAATGGTCGGGCTGCTACACGCGACTGGATGGGCGGAGGTGAGAACGTTCGCACCAAGGATGCCGCAGTGATGCACCAACCACCGGAGACGTTCATCAGCATGTTACTGCTCGACGGCGTCTTCGAACGTCATCCGAAACTGCGTGGAGCCGCGGTAGAGTTAGGCGCAGGCTGGGTGCCGGAAATGGTTCGTCGTCTCGATGATGTGGTGCGCATCTACGGCCGTGTTGATGAGTCGGTGCGTTTCAAGCGGTTGCCATCGGAACAGCTGAGCGAACAAATGGGCTTCACCCCATTTCCGCACGAAAACGTTGCTGATCTGATTGCTCGATCAAACGACGCCCTCTATCTCTTTTCGAGCGACTACCCTCATGTGGAAGGTGGCCGAGATCCGATCGGCAAGTTCGATAAGTACCTCGCTGACTGCAATGAAACCGTGAAGACCCGTTTCTACAGCGAGAATTTTCTGCGTTTGTGGCCGGACGCACGCGTCCCGGCCTGATCGGTCAGCCAGAAGAACCGCTTTAATGATCTGATTCTGGATCCAGCTGCTTAGGAGTGTCGCGCCACGGCGTTTGTGTGCAGATGTTATTCTCCGGTTTCAGCGGACTGTAAAGACGGCGTCGAGAACGGAGAAGCAGAACACCATGAACATCGGGCAGATTACCGCCAAGTGGGCAAATCGGGATCCCAAGCGGGAGGCCATCGTCGATGTGCCGACCGGTCGACGAGTAACATTCGGCGCTCTCGATCAAAGAGTGCGCAAACTCGCGAACGCGTTGGCCAACAAGAAAGTGGCCAAGGGTTCGCGCATAGGCGTGCTGTCAAAAAACGCGATCGAGTACTTCGAGATCTACTATGCCTGCGCGCGTGCGGGCTATATCGCCCAACCGCTGAACTGGCGGTTGAGCGCACCGGAACTCGCCAGGATTCTCGCCGATGGTGACCCAACCGTCGTCGTGTCGGCCGATGAGTTCCGCAACGAGCGCAACGTCATGCAGCGTGAGGTCGATGCCTCCCTGTGGCTCGAATATGGCGTGAACAGTGACGGGTCGTACGAAGACTTCCTGGCAGCTGCTAACGATGACGAGCCGCTCGCCTCAGCAACAACGGGCGATCATGACCCGACACTGATCCTCTACACAGGTGGAACGACCGGGATATCCAAAGGTGCATTGCATACGCACAAGACGCTCTTCATGGGGATGCTCAACCAGACCGTTGCAGAGCGTGTCGTCGCAACTGACGTCTACATGCTGACCGGCCAGATGTTCCACATACCTGTTGCGCTGGCGATGAACTACATGGCGCATGGCTGCCCGGTGGTACTGATGAACTTTGACGCACCCAAGGCCATTGAGATCATCGAAGCCGAGCGGGTCTCGGCGTTTCTGGGTATTACGACCATGCTCAACTGGATGATGGCCGCTCCTAACTTTCACACCAGCGACATCTCAAGCCTGCGCAACATTCAGTATGGTGGTGGCCCGATGCCGGCAACAGTTGTCAAAGCGGCGCTGGAAGCCTTTCCGTGTACGCTGATTCAGGGTTACGGCCAGACAGAAGGCATGACGATGACATTCCTCTCGCAAGAGGATCACCGCGACGCGATTGCCGGCATACATCCGGAACGGCTCAGTTCCTGTGGTCGGGAAGGTTTCATCACTCGAGTACAGGTGGTTGACGAAGCAGGTAATCCTGTACCCAAGGATGGCAATACTCCAGGGGAGATCGAGATCCAGTCTGAAGCCAACATGCTGGGTTACTGGCGCAAGGAAGAGCTGAACGCACAGACCTTTCGCAACGGCTGGATGCGAACTGGCGATATCGCAACCTGGGATTCGGACAGCTATATCTTCATTGTCGATCGCGCCAAGGACATGATCATTTCCGGCGGCGAGAACATTTACTCGACCCAGGTTGAAGCTGCGATTCACAAACATCCTGCCGTGCTGGAAGCGGCGGTAATCGGCGTTCCCGACGATGAATGGGGCGAGTCCGTCAAAGCCGTTGTGGTACTCAAGCCCGGCACTTCGGCGACTGCGGCAGAGATCATCGACACGGCCCGCCAGCACCTTGCCTCGTATCAGAAGCCACGATCGGTCGAATTTGTGGACAGCTTGCCAAAAGCACCGACCGGCAAGATCCTCAAGCGGGACCTGCGCGAACGCTTCTGGAAAGACCGTGACCGACAGGTCTGACCTGAAGTGATCTGACATGACCGCGCATGCAACGCCAGAGAGTGTGCGAATTGAAGCACTGGATGTACTGCGCGGGTTTGCTGTACTGGGCATCCTGCTCCTGAACATCATCGGTTTTGGTCTGCCATCGAGTGCTTACTTCAATCCTCTCGAAGGTATCGGCGCTCACCCCGAACTTAATCTGTTTGTCTGGGCGGGCGTCGACATTCTGTTTGAAGGCGCCATGCGCGGTTTGTTCTCCCTCTTGTTCGGCGCCGGAATGGCGCTTTTTTTGTCCAGCAAGTCATCCGCGATTTTTTTCCGGCGTAACGTGTGGTTGCTTGTCCTGGGTGTGGTTAACGGCTGGCTCCTGCTGTGGAACGGCGACATCCTGGTCACCTACGCAATCGCCGGTTTCCTCCTCTACTTCGTCCGTGATGCGTCGCCCAGACAACTGCTGCTCACGGCCGCAGTACTCATCACACTCACTTCGCTGATGTACCTGGGCAGTCGTTACTTCGTCCAGAGTTCTTCAGCGGACCCCGCAGTGAAGGCAGTCGTTACCGATCTTGCCGCACAATTGCGGCCTTCCCTCGATGACAACGAACACGAACTCGATACGCGGCAAGAGTCCTATGCGTCAGCGTTTCACTGGAACGCCGGTCTGATGATCGAGTCCTACACGTTTGTCCTGCCACTCTATCTGCTTCCGGACGCATTGATCATGATGCTGATCGGGATCGCACTGTTTCGGCTTGGCGTGCTGAACGCTTCCCGCTCGGTGGCGTTCTACGCCAGGTTATGTGCGTACGGATTTGCCACAGGTCTGCTCATCAACGGCTATGAAGTGCAGCAAGCGGTCCACAACGAGTTTGATATGACCAGTACGTTTGCCTACATGCTGCCCACCTACCACTTCGGCCGTTTAGGTATGGTGCTTGGTTATGTCGGTGGGGTCATGCTGATCTGCAAGTTACTCTGGTCGCCTTCCCTGCGTGCAACTCTTGCCGCTACCGGACGCATGGCATTGACAAACTATCTCACGCAATCGCTGATCTGCATGCTGCTCTTCACAGGGGCGGGGCTTGGCCTTGTTGGCCAACTGGAACGCTGGATGCTCTATATCGTTGTTGTAGTCATATGGGTGTTACAACTCATGTGGAGCGTATGGTGGCTCGGACGATTTCGTCAGGGTCCGATCGAATGGTTGTGGCGGGGTTTGACCTACAGCGAATGGCCGAGAAATCGGCGCTGAAGGTCAAGCAGTCGAGTTGTCGCTCTCGTCAAATACGAGTTGGCGGCACTTAATGGTAACCGGGAGGATGGTCTGACATGGTCGATGTGGATGAACTGAAATCGAAATACCTGAACCTGGAATTTGCACGCAGCGATTTTGTTGTCCCTGCAGAAAACTCAGCGACGCTCGCTCGCCTCGCCGGCGAGACCCGCGCCGAGTACACCGATCCTGGTCATCCGGATTTCGAGGTCTTTCCGGCGTACCTCGCCAGTCTCTCGGCGGGACGACACCTGCCTATCGACTTCCCCTCACTGGGTGGGTTACCTGTGGATGGTGGCAAGGCAGTAACCGCTCTCTTGCCGGTACCGGCTGGTGTTGCACTTAACGGCCGGACTCACCTGCATGACATCTACGCCAAAAGCGGTCGCTCGGGACGAATGGTCTTTCTGGTCTCCCGCATGGAGATTTTTAACCAGGCAAACACTCTCCTGGCGTTATCCGACAGTCGAATGGTGATCCGGGAAAGAGTTGCATCATGACAATTCAGCGCATGGCCGATCTCGAATTCGGCATGGAATTTGGTCCGTGGTCACCGAACACCGCACTCGAAAGCGCAAGCGCCGCCGCCAACGCAGTGGGTTGGACCAACGCCGCACGTTTCTCGAATCACGAAGGCGCACGCAAGGAAGGACATCCCGGAGCACTGGTACCCGGCGTTCTGGGCATGGGATTTCTCTGTGCATTGATTCATCGGGAAATACCGGCTGCAAAAATCCAGCACATCGACACGGTGTTTCGCGCCCCTCTGGTCGCCGATCAACCGTGCGAAGTCACCGCAGTGATCACCGATCTCGACACCGAACAGCGCACTGCGGAGCTTGATTTGCATATCAAGAACGCCGAAGGCGAAACCCGGATCTTTGGCACGGCGACTATCTGCATGCCGTCGTAACAAAGCGCGCCACGGTCCCGGTCACGTGATCTGGCGCGCTCTTGTCCGGTCCTGCTCGCTACTACTCGGCCAGCATCGTGTACATCGGATCATCGGGATGGCGACTGCCACGTGCCAGTCCGTCGAACGGCGGGCCTTCGTTGATGGACGTAGCCTGGGTGTTCTGATTCCAGTCCATCAACACCTGGCGGTGTTTGATCTTCCAGACGTTGCCTCGCTTTTCGAACCGGTCGAGATATCGTCCGAGATAGGTCATCTCAGTGCCTGATCCGTCTGTTTCGCGCCGGTAGTGATACGCGGTCACGTACGTTTCTACCTTGGCCTGACTACCACGAATGTCTGCCTGTATATTGGTGATGGTGTGCTGGGTCGCCCAATATCGCTTGATGCCAACCGGTAACGATTTGCAGAACTCGTGGGCGTTACCATTGAAGCCGCCATAGGCAACCGTTGAATCCGGCCAGTAACAGCCTTTGAGTGTCGCCTCGTCTGCCCGGTCGACACCACGACTGTGTTTGGCGAGCACATCCTGGATTGCCAGTCGATCACCGATCATTGCCAGATCAGGCACAGTTCCTGTTTCCATCATTCACCCCTCAGGTTTGTTTCCAGCCTTAAATTAGCACCGCGATCAAGTCAAAGTCACAATCAGCTCATCGGCTTGCGCGCAATCAACCGGGCAAGATTGACTGATCGACCATCCGGATCGACGACCTCTCCTTCGGTATCGTGCATGACAACGAGCTCAGATGCCGCTGTTCGCAATGCACCGGGAGCGGCGCGAAATCGCGGCCCAGCCGGCCCGACTTCGGCGAGACCACCCTGCAACAAGACCTCGCACACCAGCACGCCGCCGGGATACAGCGCATCGATCAACGCGGGCACGAGGGTCAGATTGAAAAAGCGCATCTTCAGGATCAGATCAAAGCCGCCATCGAACGCGGGCAACCCACTGTCCAGATCATGGGCGATAACCTGGATCTGCGGCGTGTCTGCGAGTCGAGACAGCGCGACAGATGAGATGTCGAGTGCAGTCACCGAGTAGCCAAGACCATGCAGGAACCGCGCGTTGCGACCAGCGCCACTGGCGACATCCAGCGCGCGTCCTCTTGGCAGGCGATCAATCCACTCGGCAACCAAGGCACTCGGATGCGTTCGCTGTTCGTATGCGCCATCCCGGTATCGCTGATCCCATCGCTCTTGGTCGTCGTCACTCATTGTTCTTCACGTCCTGATAAACAATGTACAAGTTTGCCGGTGTAAGCTCTCTTCATCGCCACCGGAGAATCAGACCATCGTGCCAGTCGACAACGATACTCAAGCCGTTCTGGATTTGCTGACAAAACTCGGCGCGCCAGATTTTTCAGCTCTCTCGGTGGAACAGGCTCGCTCCATGAGCCTGGCGCCTCCGCCGGCCGTACCAACCGCGGTACACCGCGTCGAAAATCGGGAAGTGCAGGGCTCACAATGTGCAATTCCGATCAGGATCTACCATCCCGAACCCGGCACCGCCACACGCGGGGCGCTGGTGTATTTTCATGGCGGCGGCTGGGTCATCGGCAATCTCGATAGCCACGATGAAACCTGCCGGCGACTCTGTGTCGGCAGCGGCTCCATGGTCATCAGTGTCGCCTACAGGCTGGCGCCGGAAACACGCTATCCCGGTCCCATGATCGACTGCTACGACGTCACTGCCTGGGCCGCTCGCGAAGCAAACAACCTGGGGATTGATGCTGGACGTATCGCGGTTGGCGGAGACAGCGCTGGTGGCAATCTCGCCGCCGCGGTCGCGCTCAAGGCTCGTGATCAGAACGGACCATCCATCTGCTTCCAGCTGCTCATCTACCCGGTGACCGATGCGAACTTCACAACCGGGTCGTACACCGCCAATGCCAGCGGGTACTTCCTGACGCGATCAGGCATGCAATGGTTCTGGGATCACTACGTGCCGACAGCAGCCGGACGAAAAGAAGCCTACGCCGCACCTGCTCAAGCCAAGGATCTGAAAGGACTTCCACCTGCGCTGGTGCTGACTGCAGAATTTGACCCGCTACGCGATGAGGGCGAAGCCTATGCTCGTGCCATGCAAGCCGCCGGGGTGGAGGTTTCTCTCACCCGCTATGACGGCGTCGTGCACGGTTTTTTCGGTATGCACGCAACGGTCGCCAAAGCCGGTCTAGCAACTGCCCAGGCCGCCAAGGCATTGAAACAACATCTCGGAGGTTGAACATGCGTTACGACAACATCCTGCAGACCATCGGTAATACGCCAATCGTCCGCATCAACAAGCTGGCGCCCGCACACGTGACCATGTACGTGAAGGTGGAGTCCTTCAACCCACTCTCTTCGGTGAAGGATCGGCTGGCTTACGCCATCATCAAGGATGCCCGCGATAGCGGTGCATTGAAGCCGGGCCAAACCGTCGTCGAAGCGACCTCGGGGAATACCGGCATCGCGCTGGCCATGGTCTGCGCCGCATTGGGACATCCCTTCGTGGCGACCATGGTCGAGACATTTTCCATCGAGCGCCGCAAGATCATGCGAGCACTCGGCGCGAAGGTCATTCTCACACCCGCCGCAGAACGTGGCAGCGGTATGGTCAAACGTGCTGCAGAACTCGCCGCCAAACACGGCTGGTTCCTGGCACGACAATTTGAAAATCCAGCCAATCCTGCCTATCACGCGCAGACGACCGGGCCGGAAATCCTCCGTGATTTTGCTGGCGACAGACTCGACTTCTGGGTCACCGGCTGGGGCACTGGCGGGACACTGTCCGGTGCGGGCCGAGTGCTGAAGGCCGCACGACCGGGGCTCAAGGTCATCGCCACTGAACCCGAGCAGGCTGCTTTGCTGTCTGGCGGTACTTTCAGCCCGCACAAGATTCAGGGGTGGACACCTGATTTCGTACCCGGCGTGCTGGATCGATCGATCGCGGATGACATCATTCTGGTGAACGAAAACGAGTCGATGGCCAACGCCTTGGCACTGGCTCAACAGGAAGGGATTTTTGTCGGGATATCCTCTGGGGCGACCTTCACCGCTGCCCTCAAGGTTGCGGCTACCGCTCCGGCAGGATCCGTCATTCTTGCGATGCTGCCGGATACCGGAGAGCGCTACCTGTCGACTCCTTTGTTCGCCGGCATCAATGAGGGGTCCGATGACGAGTGGCTGGCCTCCCTTTAGCCCATCAGTGTTATAGCTAATGCGAGGTTCAGAAACAGACCCACCAGCACCAGCGTGATCATCGTATTGCGAGTTTTAATTTGCACGGGCCTCTCCGCTGGCGACTGCATTTGATCTAGAGCCAGCAGGTTAGGCCGCGCGCAAACCAAACAACGACTACGTGCAGGTAAACGGAGGTATCCGTAAATGATCGACGTGTTTGCAACAGCAACGGCGCATCTGGCACACCTCGCCAAGGGCGACTACTCCGCCGCGGAACTACTCGAAGCACACCTGGCACAGGTGGATGCCCACAACGGTCGCATTAACGCCCTGGTGTGGCAGGATCGGGATCGAGCTCGTAAACACGCCGCTGACAGTCAGAACAAGCCAAGCCCGGCGCAGCCACTCGCGGGTCTGTCTATGACCATCAAGGAGTCCTTCAACGTCTCTGGTGCACCCACGACCTGGGGCATACCGACCTTTCGCAAGAACATCGCCACCGGTAACGCGGTCGTCGTCGAACGAATGCAGGCAGCCGGAGCGATTGTCTACGGCAAGACCAACGTGCCCATGAACCTGGCGGACTTCCAGAGCTACAACGACATCTACGGGCAGACCAACAACCCCTGGAACATCAATCGCTCTCCCGGGGGATCATCGGGTGGTTCGGGTGCCTCGCTGGCCGCCGGCTTTGCGGCGATGGAGATCGGCTCCGATATCGGTGGCTCGATCCGTACACCCGCGCACTTCAACGGTGTTTTTGGCCACAAGCCGACCTGGGGCCTCGTGCCCTGTCGCGGCCACGCCCTTCCAGGCGCCATCGCTGAACCGGATATCGCCGTGGTGGGTCCATTGGCCCGTTCGGCATTTGATCTTGAACTGATGATGGACGTGCTCGCAGGGCCGGACGCTCTGGACAAGGGAATACGGTACACCCTCAAAGGCCTGCCTTACCGGGATCTGGCGCGGCTTCGTGTTGCGGTTTGGGCGGACGATGCCGTGTCTCCCGTATCTCGTGAAACACAGGCACGTGTTTTGAAGGTCGCCGACGCACTGGCTCAAGCGGGCGCATCTGTGAACTACGAAGCGCGTCCAGACTTTGGGGCACAACACAGCCACACCGTGTACTCAGCGTTGTTGTGGTCAATCATGGCGACTGGTCTGGCGGAATCCGAGTACACCGCACTGCAAAGCGTCGCGGCACAGATACCCCACGGCGCAAATGCGCCAGGCAGCCAGTTTCCGAAATACTCAACGCTCACCCATCGTGATTGGCTGCGTTACAACAATCAGCGCGCTCATCTGCGATGGGCATGGCATGAGTTCTTTCAGAGTTTCGACATTCTCCTCGCGCCACAAACCCCTACCTCGGCATTTCCACATGATCACAGCGATCAGATGCACCGAATATTGAACGTGGACGGGAGTTCGCATCCTTACATGGAGCAGATTTTCTGGGCCGGATTGACCGGAATTTCCCACCTTCCTTCGACGGTGATTCCCACCGGCCCGGACAATGAGGGTTTACCGATTGGTGTGCAGATCATCGGTGACGCCTGGGACGATCGCCTGACGATTCAGGTTGCTCAGGAACTGGAGCGGCAGGGTTTTCGCTTCACCCCACCGCCAGCTTTTGCGTCACAAACGAACTAACGCCCGCCGCGAACAAGCTGCCCAGGAAGCGCGCCAGTGTGTTCGCCGTTCGTGAAGATCGGCTGACCACGCTTGATGATGTGCTGATAGCCTTCAACCCGCTGCACCAATCGTCGTCCGCCGGCCGGCAGGTCATGGATCGCTTCTGGTCGCGCCAACTGCAGGCGCTCGAAGTCGATGACATTGATGTCTGCAAGCTTGCCGGGTGCCAGCAAACCACGATCCTCCATGCCATAAGCCAGTGCGGTGTCCCGGGACAGTTTTCGAACGAGGAACTCGAGGGGCATGCGCTCACCCTTGGTTCGATCTCGACCCCAGTGCGTCATGATGAAGGTCGCCATTCCCGCATCGGCAATGACACCGCAGTGCGCGCCACCATCTGACAAGCCGAACAACACGTTCGGATGCTCCATGGACGTACGGAAATTGTCGAAGTTATAAGTGTGGTATCCACCCAGTGGTTGATAGAACAGTTCGCGGCCATCGTGCTCAAGCAACAGGTCATACATCACTTCAAAGCCGGTTCGGCCCTGGGTGGCTGCAATACCAGCCACACTGTCTTCACGATTGGGTTCGTAGTTGGGTTTGTCGCCCAGCGGGAACACCTGCCACAACAGCTGATCGAGAGGTACACCAAGCATCGTCATCGCGATGCCACTCGTTTCGCCGAGGATTTTTGCTCGCATTCCCGGTTGTCGCATGCGCGCGACCTTGGCTGCCAGAGGCAGGTCTGCAAGCTCACTCTGGAAGCTTGGATGGCGGACGAAAACATGGAAGCTCGACTGCAAACCGTGCAGAACACCCGTAGGTCTGCCGGCCATCTGTGGGCGAACCTCGAAACCCTCTCGTCGTGCATCTTCAGCGATGTGATACATCTTGTTGCCTTCATAGGCCGCTGCTGAAGTCGCGACCAGCGTGACGGGTCGGCCGGTCTGCTTGATGAATGATTTCACCCATGCCCACTCATCATCACCACCCAGGTGATCCGACACCAGCTCAAAGACGCCATGCTTGAGTCCTTTCATCGCCAGACCAAGTGCCAGCATCTCGTCACCACCAGCAAACGTGCCGGGCACATGAACGCCTTTCTTGTCAGTGTGCAACCAGGTACGCGAACTGGAGAACCCGAGAGCGCCCGCCAGCATGCCGCTGCGCACCTCATCCTGCATCGCCTGCAGTTCTGCGACGGTCGGTGTGGCATCCCGATCATTGCAGCGCTCACCCATGACATAGGCACGCACGGACCCGTGTGGCACCTGTGCTCCCACATCGATGGTGCGTGGTTTGCGGTCCAGTGCGTCCAAATATTGTGCGAACGACTCCCACTGCCAGTCGATCCCTTCGGCTAGCGCCGCGCCCGGAATGTCTTCGACTCCTTCCATGAGTTCGATCAGGAATTGATGGGCATCAGGACGAACAGGAGCGAACCCGACTCCACAGTTGCCCATCACCGCAGTGGTCACTCCATGCCAGCTCGATGGCGCCAATAGCGAATCCCAGGTGGCCTGGCCGTCATAGTGTGTGTGGACATCAACCCAGCCTGGTGTGACCAGCGCACCGTTTGCGTTGATGGTGGCTCTTGCTGAACCCGAGATCTTTCCCACCTCCACAATATGATCGCCCTGTATGGCGATATCGGCTGTCCGCGGGGCATCCCCGGATCCATCAATGACCGTGCCACCCTTGATGATGAGATCGTGCATGACAAAAACCTCTTGACTGAGTGATTCCTGATGCATTGAAGGCTAATCGCCTACGCGTGCATTGTCGATTCGCGCGTAGGCAAACAGGGAAACCTCTGGCTGTCGAAAACCCCGACCGATGGACAATAGCGGCATGACGACTCTTACCACCACACTCGGATTGGCCTGGATCGCACTGAGCTCGGTGTTCAAATGCGATTTGCCTGGCGAACCCGTGTTGTTCTCGGATCGGCCCTGCCAGAACGCCGTTATCGTTGAGCTTAAAGATGTTCCCAAGGTGCAAAGCATTGCGCTCACCGATTCAGACCTCGGTACTCTCCGCGGTGATGAACGACAATCGCCGTCCAATCGATCCCGCCCGCGATTGCAAAAGGCAAAGCCGGGCAAATCTCGAACCCAGGTATGCGCCGATGCCAGGATCGAACTGCGCTCAGTGCAAATGCGTCGACGCAAGGGATATTCGCTGGCGGAAGGTGTGCAATTGGCCAGTCAGGCACAAAAATTCAAGGACACAATTCGCGCAAACTGTTAGGGCCGGTCTACGCCTGTAGCAGAACGAAAGGCCCGACCGATTGATGAGGTTGCGGGTTTCATCGCCACCACTTAGGCGAGACGTCAGCGGATCTGCACCGCTTTTCCCGCCTTGGTAATGGTGGTGACTTTAAACAGCTCAACCACGATCCCGGCGCCGACCATGTTCGGATCAAAGTGCCGTTCGATGGGATGCATCTCGTCGTATATTCGCTGACGCTCCTGCACGTCTATAACCACACGCGCCCGTCCTTCGAGAGTGCAATACACACGATCGGCGATATCACCGTAGATAAACGCCAGGTCAGGTCTGGTTGGCAACGTGCGCATGAGCGCGCTATCAGGATTTCGCGCCCAGATGGCGAGGGAATCCGGGGTATGGAAGTGCGTGCTTCCATAGAAGGAGATGTGGGGTTTGCCGTGTTCGTCCACATACGCGGCAGTTAGTGTCTTCAAACTGTTGAGCGCGCCGTTGATACGATCACGAATATCGTCGCTGATGCTGATCACGAGTTACTCCTTGGCCAAATTCTGCTCGAACAGCGTAACCGCTGAACTTCACTGTGAACAATCCTTGAACCCGCCCGGGCTAAAGTCCGAGGGTAGAGATCAACCGATGCGACGGGAACGTGCCGGCCGCGACGCCTTCCTCCAGTGCTTCCCGCATGGCCCGCACCAACCCCGAATTCACCGGGGTCGTTATCCCTGCCTGCGCGCCCAATCGTTCGATCTCGCCATTGAGAAAATCCGACTCTGCATTGCCGGTGCCTCGCGCCAGACTTTGCCAGGTCGAGCCACCACTTCTGGCGATTCCCGGTATGTCACCCATCCGGTACGTGTCTTCCTGACGTTTGCGTATTTCATCCACAGTTGCAAACTCGATCCCATGCGCTGTGTAACACGCGATCGCTTCACGACGGGCGGCCTGCGCGATCTTGGCAACTTCTTCGCTCTCGCCAAGCAAGGCTTGCGCGGTATTCACCAGGTTGGTCAGCAGCTTGGCATACTTCCAGCGCATGACGTTCGGGTCAGGTCGGGCACTGAACCCGCCGTCCTCGAGGGCTACGCATATCGTCGCAACAAGTTCATCCACGCCGGTTGGGAATAGTCCGCAGTCAAGCACACCGCCGCGACCCACCGCATGGGTGATGACCTCACCAGGCTGCAGGTGCATGGCTGGAAGATTAACGACCATTGCGACCACACCCGTGAACATACTGGCGGCCATGCGCTCATTGGCTACGCCATTTTGGGCGCACACCACACGCGCCTGCGGATTGACCTTGGCCAAGGCCCGCAACGCATCATGCGTGTGTTGTCCTTTCATGGTCAGCAAGACCACATCATCTTGCTGCCATTCAATTTCCGAGGGCGCTCCGACCACAGGAATATCAACCTTTCGAACCCCGGTTGGAGTCACAACGCTCAGGCCCGAGCGCTGCATCGCCTCGCGATGGGCACCGCGTGCGATGAGCACGACATCCCGGCCCGCTTCCTGCAGACCCGCACCGATGCAACCACCAACACCACCTGCTCCGTAAACAATGAACCGCATGGGCTTCCCTGTAACGTGGAAAGCAGCGATAGTAAAACAAAGCGGTAGACGGACGACGTTGTGCTGACACGCAAAGGTGGTTATTTGAGCCCTCGAAGTGATTGTGCTTCACCGGCCAGTCTGCACCTCGAGCAGGAAGGCTATGCCGTGCTGCACGGAGTTCTCAGTGCGGAAGAAGTGAATGCCTTGCACGCGGAACTCAGCACTGTTTATGCAACGACACCGGCGGATTTGCGTAACGCCAGACTCTCTGCGGAAGAACGGGAAGATTTTCGCTACGAAATGTTCAATCGCTCCGCCTTGGCACAACGCACGATCGGTCATACACGAATCCTGGAGGTGATCGAGCCCTTGCTTGGAGAGGACTGCCACATCATCGCCAACACCTGCTGGCGCAATCCACCACGCTCAAAGAATCAACATGGCGGCGGGTTCTGGCACATCGACGCGGGCCCCCACATTCCTCGAGAACCTGGAATACCGTGGGACGATCGCATTGCGTATCCCGTGTTCGCCATTGGCGCTCATATATACCTTGCGGATTGTGGACTCGAGTCTGGTCCGACGGGTGTCATTCCTCGCAGCCATAAGTCAGGTCAGTTCCCACCAGTGGACCGGCTCATGGACGTTGATCTTGACTATGACGGCAGACAGGTCGAACCCATGCTCGCAAAAGCAGGTGATGTAGCCTTGTTCGTGTCCGACGTCTGGCATCGCCGATTACCAGCGGGGCCTGACGATCAGGGGCGGTTTTTTCTTCAGGCCCACTATGGGCGACGGGATTTGGCTCAGCGGGTTCGCACCACCGTTGTTGTGAACCAAGTCGATCAATCCGCGAAGGAGAGGATCGACAGCCCTCGTGAGGCCACGCTTCTCGGTCTGCATAAGCCGTTCTTCTATGACGGTTGACACCAAGCTGTGTGCCAGATCGCAGAGGGCACCGACGTGACCCTCTAGAGTTTCATTGTTGATACGGACGTTGACCCACTCTCGTGAGCCTTGAATACCACATTGATGCAGATGAAAGCCTGATTACTGTCAGGGTGAAGGATGGTTTGCGCCCTGGCGATATGGAGCTGCTCGCGGCGCAGCTCTTTGACGATCCTCTCTTTGCGGCGGATATGGCGCAGCTTCTGGATTTGCGGCAGGCGAACATCGAGTTGCCTGATGACCATGCCAAGCTACTGACCCGCTATCTGCTGAAAAAGTACAACCCGGCAATCGATGGCAATATCGCCGTGGTGATCGATCCCGATCTGACGCCGGCTGACACTGCATTGATGTTCCGCATCACCTGCGCCCTGGAACGTGCTGAGTTGTTCGAAGATTTTGACATGGCCGTCAAATGGCTGGCTCGCAAATGGCGCAGCAGTCTGTCAGCCCAGGAATAGCCATAACCCGGCGCCAGTGACAGAAATCACCGCCCAGAAGAAATATGGGCTGAAATACACCACCCAACGGGCGACTTGATCATTGCTGTACCGCCTGAAGCGAGTGACGGGCTGCATGGACAACTACCTCATTGCAGCGGAGCAACCGGTGAGGTCCCTCCCCAGCGACCAGTCTCACCCATCAGGGCCTTCCATCTGTCAGCAAAGTTGTGCGTCTGTTGTCGGTTGGTTGTAACCCTGCGGCAAATTCGGTTGCTGTCGACCACTTCTCGTGCTGAAGGTGCCGTCGGCTCAAGGACTTACAAACCGAGCTTTCTTTTCCGGATTGTTGGGGTATTCTTCATTGCCTCAGTCGCCGGGGCTGTATGAATAAACAGTGTCATTCTCCTCGGCAGGGCGATAACACGTTATTGCAGCCCGGCGGCTGAGGCCATCTCCCCCAGTTCGTCCCACCAGAAGATCAAACGGACGACCCGCCGTTTCCCGTCGATCGATTCAGATGAGTGAGGCGATGCGACAGAAGCGTCTCAGTCTGGGACCGACGGCAATTTTTCCTTCCAGCCAAAACCTGCGTCACCAACGGCAACAAACTCCGGGTTCAACACTGACTCCTTCGCGTTGTAGCGCATCGGTGATCCATCTGCTGCCCACACATCCCCGCCAGCAGCTGCAAGAACAGCGTGAGCGGCCGCGATATCCCACTCTGAGGTCAAACCAAGCCGTGGATATAGATCGGCCTTGCCTTCGGCGAGAATACACAACTTCAAGGAACTGCCGACTGGCGTGCGATCAACCGGACCGAACCGGGACGCAACCGCATCAAGGTACTGCTCTAACCGCTCTCCTCCATGATTCCGACTGGCAACTACTACCAGCTTGTTTGCTGGCTGATAACGCCGAGTGTGGATTGCAGAAGTTATCCCATCCTGTCGGCGCCAGGCTTGCCCGGTTGAAACATCCCCCCAGAACAAAACGTGTTGCGCAGGAACGCCGACAAATCCGAGCACCGCCCGATGCCCTTCGATCAGCGCAACATTGACGGTAAATTCGCCGTTGCGGTTAACAAATTCCTTGGTGCCATCAAGCGGATCGATCAACCAGTAACGTGACCACTGACGCCGTTCTGCAAAGTCTGGCGCCGTACCTTCCTCACTAAACACCGGCAGCTCAGGTATCAGCTTTTTTAGTCCGCTCTCGAGAATGCGGTGCGCAGCAAGATCAGCCTGAGTCAGCGGTGAATCATCGCCTTTGATCTGCACCTCAAAGTCCTGCGAGTAGACTTCCATGATTGCGTCACCTGCCTGCTCAACCAGCGCAAGCAAGCTCTCTACATCTATCGAACTCATGCTTGCTCCATCAGCGATCGGGTCAGTGTCAGTGCAGCTATGGCGCGCGCCTCGTTGAATTCGCCACCGTGAATCAACTCGTCAAGCGCATCGATCGGCCAAGGCACCAACTCGATAGGCTCTGGTTCATCACCGGGCAATCGTTCGGGATAGAGATCCTTTGCAAACATGACATTGATAGTGAAACCCATGTGGCCTGGCGCCAGTGATACTCGTTTCACGAATTCTACGTGCCGGGCACCAAAGCCGATTTCTTCTTTCAGTTCGCGGTCGGCAGCATGCTCCAGACTTTCACCGAATTCAGCCGCGCCTTTTGGCAGGGAAAGCTGAACCTCATGAAAACCGGCTGCGTACTCGCGAATAAGCATGACTTCCCGACGCTCGTTGACAGCTACAACGATAACCGCCGGATGACCACGCACGGGTAATCGCTCGTAGATACGCTCGACGCCATTGCTGAAACGAAGTGACAACTCTTCAATGGAAAACAAGCGGCTTCTTGCGAGCATCCGACTCGCCAGAACCTCTGGCAGTGCTTTTTCGCTCATGCCTGTGCCCCACTGAAGCCTGCCATCCAACGCATGGAAAGCTGGCTCCGGGTGTCCTGCATTCGTCCCTCCGTCGAAACAACCAAACCCGTATCATATCGACCCGAAGCCTCCGCCGCCGCCTGGATCAACATGATCGACTGGAACCAAATCGACACCGTGCTGTTCGACATGGATGGCACGCTGCTCGACCTGCATTTCGATAACCAGGTCTGGGGCCACCTGCTACCCAGACACTTTGCGTCCGCTAATGGGATAGCACTTGAGGAAGCAAACACCCGACTCACCGCACACATGCAGGAAATATTCGGTCGAATCGAATTTTACTGTCTGAATTATTGGGCAAGACACACCGGGCTGGATGTGATGGCGTCACATCGTGAAGCCGTCCACCTGATCCGCTGGCGACCCAACGCATTGGCATTGGTGCGCTCGCTACGCAACTGTGGGAAGCGGATAGTTCTGGTGACCAATGCTCATCGGGACAGCCTCGGGATCAAGCAGGCGCATTGCGGCATCATCGATGAAATGGACTCGGTCGTGTCCGCACACGACTACGACGTTCCGAAAGAAGCCTTCGAGTTCTGGCGGTGCCTGAACCAACAACACCCATTTGATCCCGCGCGCACGCTGTTCATCGATGACAACGCACACGTCCTCAAATCCGCGCAAGCTTTTGGAATCGCCTACGTGCTCACCATTGCGCAGCCGGATTCGTCGCGGCCCGCCCGACTGGGCCTTGAACATCAGGCGATCGACGATTTCCTGCACCATTTCCCGGTCGCCGATCACGTATGACCGAGCGTTTTCGTCTCGACCAGTGGCTTTGGGCGGCGCGTTTCTACCGTACACGGGCGATGGCGAAAGCGGCCATTGATGCAGGTCAGGTCGAGGTCGAAGGACAGCGCAGCAAACCTTCGCGACCCGTGCGGGTAGGGGACCGTATTCGGCTATCCCGCCCACTCTTCAAGATCGAGGTTGACGTCATCGGACTGAGCGACATACGGAAAGATGCCACTGCTGCAGCGCTGCTCTACACCGAGACGCCAGAAAGTCTCGATCAACGCACCCGACAGGTCGCTGCAGAAAAACTGGCGCGCGCCGGATTGGTCCCGCCCGCCACCAAACCCGAGAAACACGAACGCCGAGAAATTCGCAAGCTGAAGGCCATGGATGGCGAGGACTGATGGCCTGGAACCTTACAAAAGTCTCACATGCAAGCCTGAACGGTTTGCAAAGTGCTGCCGGCAACAGGTGGCCGGCTGACGGCCCTCTGGCATAATGCGGCGACACCAGATCCCGGGAAGACACTAGAAGATGGCCGCCTACCAAGAGCCCAAGGTTCCAAACTCACACTCCAAAAATACCGAATACGTCGATCTGTCGACCGCGGCCCTTGCCGAACACGCAGTGCGTCGTGGCGAAGGGGAGTTTGCAAGCAATGGGGCAATCGTTGTGCGGACCGGCAAGCGAACCGGCCGCTCTCCCAAGGACCGATTCATCGTTGACGAGCCCTCCACCTCCGATTCCATCGACTGGGGCGCCATCAATCAACCCATTGCACCGGAGATCTTCGATGCGCTGTGGGATCGTGTTCAACTGCATCTCGCCGACCGCCCAAACTACGTGTCACATCTCCACGTCGGCGCAGACCCAGAACACTACCTGCCCATCGAAGTCACCACCGAATACGCATGGCATGCGTTGTTCGGCCGTTCGTTGTTCATCGTGCCGACCCACTTCAATGCGCATAACAAGCAGGTCTGGCAGATCGCCAACGCACCAGAATTTGTCTGCGATCCGGCCCGTGATGGAACCAACAGTGAAGGCGCCGTCATCATCAATTTTGCCCAACGCAAGGTCCTTCTCGCCGGTATGCGCTATGCCGGTGAAATGAAGAAGTCCATGTTCTCTGTGCTGAATTTCCTCTTGCCGGAAAAAGATGTTCTCCCCATGCACTGCTCTGCCAACGTTGGCGAAACGAGCGATGTCACGTTGTTCTTCGGCCTCTCCGGAACCGGCAAAACCACCCTCTCTGCAGATCCCGGCCGCTATCTGATCGGGGACGACGAGCATGGCTGGGGTAGAGGTACTGTATTCAACTTCGAAGGCGGCTGTTACGCCAAGTGCATCAACCTGACGCGCAAAAACGAACCGGTCATTTTTGACGCCATCGCCTTTGGTGCAATTGTCGAAAACGTTGTCATGAATCCTGAGACTCGCGAGCCGGACTACACGGACAGTTCTCTGACGGAAAACACCAGAGCCTGTTATCCACTGAGCAACATCGAACTGAAGGTCGAGGACAATCGCGCCGGCGAACCAAACAACATCGTGTTCCTGACCTGTGATGTCAGTGGCGTGCTGCCGCCGGTGTCCGTCCTGTCCAAGGAAGCGGCCGCTTACCACTTTCTGTCTGGTTATACAGCGCAGGTTGGTTCAACTGAAGTCGGGTCAACAGAAGCCTACAAGGCAACTTTTTCTACCTGCTACGGCGCCGCATTTTTCCCGCGTCCCGCAGGTGTGTACGCTGATCTGTTGATCAAACGAATCGACGAGTTCGGCTCCAGGGTCTACTTGGTCAATACAGGCTGGACTGGCGGCGGATATGGCGTCGGCAAGCGATTCGACATCCCGGTCACCAGATCCATCATCGAAGCCATCCAGTCAGGTGCGCTCGATACCGTTGCGACGCAGCGGCTGGAAGGCCTGAATATCGACATCCCTGTGGCCGTGCCCGGTGTTGACAGCAAACTGCTGAACCCTCGTGCAGCATGGCAAGACAGCGCAGCCTACGATGCCGCTGCAGCAAGCCTTGCGAACAAGTTCAAGGAGAACTTCAAGAAGTTCAAGGTGCCAGCTGCCATCGTCGCAGCAGGGCCGGGCTAGCCCCGAACGCTACAGAGCTCTCATCGTCAACTCTAGGAGCGATGACCCAAACCAGTTAACCTCAACGTATGAGTGAAATACTGGTTCCTGGAGTCGATTCCGCGCGACTCGCGGCTTTGTCGCGGGCTCGTTTCGACAAGAACAATCTGATTCTGCGCGGAGTCGAAAAAGAAAGTCTGCGCATCAGTGCTGATGGAAAGCTCGCGACCACGCCGCACCCCAAGGCACTGGGTTCGGCACTGACCCATCCGCAGATCACCACAGATTTCAGTGAAGCCCAACTCGAACTGATTACAGGGGTTCATCCGAGCCCGGAATCCTGCCTCGCGGAACTGATGGACATCCATCGGTTTGTACATGCGAATCTCGGCACCGAACTCATCTGGCCGGCCAGCATGCCCTGCCTGCTTCCTCCAGCATCCGAGATTCCCATCGGCCGATATGGCTCTTCGAACAGGGGATTGACGAAGACGGTCTACCGCCGTGGTCTCGCCAATCGCTACGGCGCGACGATGCAAACGATTTCCGGTATTCACTACAACTTCTCAGTGTCCGATGCCGTATTTGAAAGCCTTGGTATCCTCGATCAGGACGCAAGGACTGCGGCCTATTTCGGACTCATCAGAAATTTCCGCAGATATTCCTGGTTGTTGATCTATCTGTTCGGCGCCTCACCTGCCATCTGCAAGAGCTTCGGTACGGCCGAAGCCACTGGTCTGCAGCCACTCGATGACGGATCGCTTCATCTACCACACGCAACCTCGCTGAGAATGGGGCCACTTGGTTACCAGAGCGACGCTCAACGTCAATTGCATGTCAGCTACAACAGTCTTCCCGAGTATGCGGAATCAATTCGGCAGGCACTGTCGATCCGTCATCCTCCGTATACCAAAATCGGGATCGAAAAAAACGGCGAGTACCAGCAGCTGACCGATACCCTGATCCAGATCGAAAACGAGTTCTACGGAACCATTCGTCCCAAGCAGCCACTCAAGACTGGCGAGCGACCTCTAACGGCTCTCTTCAGCCGCGGGGTCGGGTATATCGAGGTGCGTTGTCTTGATCTCAATCCATTCATGCCTGCGGGATTGGATGCCTCGCAGATGCGTCTGATCGATACCTTTCTGATGTTCTGCCTGCTTGCCGACAGCCCGACCGACAGTCCAGCCGAGTCCGTTCGGATGCACGCCAATCAAGTCACCGTCGTGCAGCGTGGCCGAGAACCTTCACTGAAGTTGTCCAATTGCGACGGAGAGGTGTTGTTTCGAGATTGGTCCATGTCAATCCTTGACGCCTGTGAAGAGGTGGCCTTGTGGTTAGACGCCGCCCTTGAGACACCTGCGCATGTCAAAGAAATCCGCGTGCAACGGGAGCTGATTCTCGACCCTGACCGTACGCCATCGGCAAAATTGTTGGCTGGCATGACAGCCAGTAAAGAGACTTTTTTCCAGTCGATGATGGAACAGGCGATGGCTCAGCGTCAGCTGTTCGCGGCGACGCCGCTGGGTCAACCAAGCAATACCGTATACGCCGAACGCGCTTCCCGTTCACTGAGCGATCAAGCCGCTATCGAAGCCGAAGATTCTGTGGATTTTCCAACCTATCTGCAGACCTACCTGCAACTGCCGTGAACTTTCTCGCCCACTGTGTGCTGGGCGCACTTGCAAGCGAGTCTCGAAACGAGGGGTTGATCGTCGGTGGCATATTGGGCGACCTGTGGAAAGGTGCGATACCCGCACACTGGAACGCGGAGATCAGGGCTGGTATTCGTTTGCATCGACGAGTTGATGCAGCCTCCAATCAGCACCCAGGTATCCGGCGTAGTTGTGATCGCTTTCCAGCAGAACTGCGGCGTCTGGCGCCTGTCCTCGTCGATATTCACGGTGATCTGGCGTTGGCGGGATTCTGGAGCAACCACGTAGCCCAACCGCAGCTCGAATTTATTCAAAGATGCAATGGTGTCATCGGCAACTGGCGCGAGTGGGATCTGGAGCTTCCGTCTGCCGCTGAGCGTTTCCTGGACGTCATCATCGAGCGAGATCTTCTGACCGCTTACGGCACCTGGGATGGTGTTGGTCTATGCGTGGAAGGGGTTGCCCGACGCTTGTGCAAGCCAGACCTGCCTGGTCCAGCACTCGCTACTTGTCAGGCGTTGAGCGAGGCTTTGTGCACGGACTTCAACAGCTATTTCCCTGACTTGCAGACAGAGGCGCGACGGTTTATTGAGGCGGAATTCAAGCCTTCAACGCTGGACGATGAAATTCGTAAACAGTAGGTCTTCCACCATCGGCAGCTTTTCCTCCGCGACCAGAAATTCCTGTAACTCCTTTAACGCTTCCTCTTTCAGCGTTTCCCGTCCTTCTGTCGTTGAGACCGCGTTCTCATCCTGTCGTGACAACGCCAGGATGATAATGCTTCGCAACGCAGGTTTATGGTTCGTTACCGCCTCCCGCGCCGTTGGTCCTCTCACTTGAAGAGCAACATCCGTCTTGATGTATGCAAGCCGTCCAGTGTCTGCGACCCCCACATTCGTCACGAACGTCGGATCAAGTTCCGCATACAGGACGGTGGATTCGTCTACTGCCGCGCCTTCGCCCTCTGGCGCCGCATGTTCCTGGGCATCAACTGACGAAGCCAGTAGCAGCAATGTACCGAGGGTGGCTAGCCAAAAGTGTCGATCTGGGAAGTCATAAGTACGCATCGTTCAACCAATTCCGTCGGTGTGCTGTCAGCCAAGCATAGTTGACGCCCGGCAGCCTGCCAGTAACCTTCTGCAACTCCCCTTCAAACGACTGAACCATGAAAGCAGTACTTTGCACGCACCACGGAATGCCCGAAGAACTGGTACTGACCGAAGTGCCAGAACCCATACCAGGCCCAGGCCAGCTGTTGATTGATGTGCATGCCAGTGCACTGAACTTCCCGGATGTCCTGATGATCCAGGGGAAATACCAGAGCCAGCCTCCCTTGCCTTTCGTTCCAGGCTCCGAAATTGCTGGCACCATTTCGAGCGTCGGAGCTTTGGTAACCGGTTGGCAAATTGGAGACCGTGTTTTCGGCGGTGTCGGGCACGGCGGGTTCGCCGAGAAAGTGGTGGTGTCAGCAGGCGCGCTGCGCCGGATCCCGCAGAGCATGGACTTCGTCACAGCTTCGGGTATCAGCACAACCTACGGCACTTCCTACTACGCCCTCAAACAACGAGCAGCGCTCCAGCCCTGCGAAACCTTGCTGGTGACTGGCGCGGGAGGCGGCGTTGGAATCGCGGCTGTTGAACTTGGCCGCGCGATGGGCGCGCGGGTGATCGCCGCTGCCAGCTCAGAAGAAAAGCTGGCCCTCGCCGCAAGCGCTGGCGCGACTGATCTGATCAACTATTCCGATGGCAAGCTGAAAGACAAGGTCAAGGCACTGACCGGCGGCAAAGGTGTGGACGTGATTTACGATCCTGTTGGTGGTGCGCTATTCGATGACTGCATGCGTTCGATTGCCTGGTACGGCCGTGTGCTCGTCATTGGATTCGCCGATGGCGAAATACCCAAGCTGCCAACCAATCTGGTGCTCCTCAAAAGCTGCCAGGTGATTGGCGTTTTCTATGGTGCGTGGACCGCGCGCGATCCAGCGGGTGCCGCGCAAAATATGCAGGAAGTCCTCTCGATGTTTAGCGCTGGAAAACTGCAGGCTAAAGTTGGCGCCAGGTTTGCCATGAACGACTACGCTCCCGCGATGCGCGCTCTGATGGAAAGGCGCGCAGTCGGCAAGGTTGTGCTGAGCATCAAGGAGTCATGATGTCACTCAAAGCGCTTATGAGTCAGCGGTGGGAATGGCTAGCCATCGCGCTCACAGGCTCGATGTTGGCCAGCGCGCTGATTATGGAACACGCGATGGGACTGGTGCCCTGCCCGTTATGCCTGATGCAGCGAGTCTGGATGATCTTCGTCGGCGTCGTAGCGGTAGCGGGACTTACGCATGGGCGCAGCATCGGCATTTACCCTCTGCTCGGTGTTCTCACTGCGGGAATCGGCGGCGGTTTTTCGATCAGACATCTTTATCTGCAGACTCTGCCACCGAGCGAAGCCCCTTCCTGCGGCCCTGATCTGGGGTACATGTTCAACAACTTCCCGCTTGCCGATGTGCTGGCCGCGATGACTCGCGGCACAGGCGAGTGTGCAAAAGTTGATTCGATCATCGACGTCCTGATTCCCCTTGGCGCGCTGACAGGCTTTGTTCTGCTCGTCGTGGTCTGCAGCAGAGGCCTGCTAGCTCGAGCGCCCTGACCAAACAAGAGCACACCTCTCGAACACAGAGTTTCGTGAACTGGCAGGAATTCATTTCGCTGCTATGTTTACAAGGAATTTCAAACGAGAGGGGAGCCATGACAACAGCCAACGACGATTTCAACGAGCGTTTCTACACTGGGCGCCAGCGTTTGCTCAGCTATCTGCTCAAGCTTGATCATGCAATCGATGCAGACACCTCTGACCTCGCACAAGCAGTGACGATCCGATTTTGCGACTCACTGATCGACTACCTTTCAACGGGACACTTTCAGATTCTGGAGCGCTACCAGCCGTCGCGAGACGAAATCGCCGCCTTCGAAGCCACAACTCGGCAAGCGCTTGCGTTCAGTGACCAATTCGGCAATGGTGAACCTTTGAATCTGCACGACTTCCGCTTGCGCCTTGAGGAACTTGCCTTCGTACTCGATACCCGAATGGACGTCGAGGACGAGATCATCCAGCGAGCGCGGCGCAGAAGCTACCAAGGTCGTACGACCCAACCCGCAACACGACAACCTGCTATTGCCTGAGCATTGTTGGCCAGACCCGACGCGACGATTCGATCGCGCTTGGGCCTGCTGCACCTGAGCGTGAATAACAACAGGAAGACCACCATCAGCGATCCGCTGTGGTGAATATATGGCAATAATATTTACGTTATCGTGGCGAAATACGCGCCCACGAATACTGGTTCAACAATATGTCTCCAGCCAGTTTCTGGTTTCGCCGCGTCGCTCGCATGAGAACGTCGACTACCCACGTAACCAAAAAGCCCACCCGGCTTGGATTTTTTGTCGAATGAGGCTCCTGCCGGTCCAAATTAACCAGCCAAGATTTCTGACGCGCTGGGGAAAAGTAATTTCCAGAAACTCAACCATATAGACAGTTTATTTTTCTTATTTCGCGTCGATTCCAAGACCCACGTCATGTTTTTACAGAATCAAGCCTGATTTAACTACGCGAACCTAGATAGCTCACATTTTGCGGTGCTATAGTCAAATGGACCGAGCGGATCCAAACCAGACATATATCAAGGATTACAAGTACTAAGCGGCGGTAGCTACGGCGATGCCGAGACATGGAAGTCAGGGGTATTGGCGCTTGGAATGGCGGTTCGAACCCGGGAGTGTACCGGGTGGGACCAGAGATTCCGGGGGACGTATTCAAATCCGGGAGTCCAACTTCCAGATCTGAAGGTATAGGACACAGACGCTATGGCGGACATACCGCGTCGCATTCTTGTCGTTAATGGCAAGGGTGGTTGCGGAAAAACGACTGTCGCGACCAATCTCGCTGCCATGATGGCGAGAGGCTCAGTCATGTCTGCCGAAGGTAACCAGTCACCACAAAAAGTTGTCTTGATCGACCATGATCCCCAGGCAAGCAGCAGCTTCTGGGCAGAACAGCGTGGCCCGGATCTGCCTGCCATTCACGTCATCCAGGCGCATCAAAAAGCCGGCATGTACCAGACCCAGTCATTTGCATATCGTGTTCCATTTGGCACCGACGTCGTCATCGTCGATGCACACTCAAACTCGCGCGACCGTGACCTTGAATCGCTTCTGAAGCAGTCTGACATCATCCTCGTTCCTATCCTCGCTTCACCTATCGACATTCGAGCTGGTGGCAGGTTCATCGCAGAACTTCTGACGCATCGCATCTTCCGCGCCGCGCCCCGACCTGTTGGGGTCATCGCGAATCGAGTGCAGCCGAAGTCCGAAACTGCGCTGAAGTTGCAGCATTTCCTGGAATGCCTCGACGTGCCCAGCGTGGCCACTTTTCGCGACACACCGGCCTACCATGAAGCCATGGAAAAAGGGCGCGGAATCGCAGAGCTGCCTGATTCACGTGGTGCAAGGCGTGAGTACGCCGAGTGGAAGTCTCTAGTACACTGGATCGAGACCCAACCTTTGGGTGAAACTCGCATTTCGGACGCCATCAGATCCATGCCCCTCGCGGCATCTCGGCGACCTGACCCTTCGACGTCTGCTCAAGCCTGAAAGGCTTTCGTTGAGCTGCCGCCGAAAACAAGTGGCGGACCAGTCAAGACATGATCACTGCATCAAACATCACCTTCAAACGTGGCGAGACGACCATTTTCGAAGCACTGTCGTTCGTGATCCATGCTGGCCAGAAGGTCGGTGTGGTCGGACGCAATGGGGCGGGCAAGTCTACGTTGTTCCGGTTTTTCGGCTTCGGCCTTGAACCGGAAATTGGCGACCTCGACTATCCGACCAAATGGCGAATCTCCCAGCTGCGGCAAGAGATCGATGATACAGACCGCCCCGCCCTCGAATTCGTCATTGATGGGCACCGTGAATTGCGGCGGGTCGAGCGGGAACTCGAAATCCTGCACAAACAGCAGGCACCGGATGGAACGCGCCTGGCTGCCTTGCACGCCAGTTTCCAAGATCTGGGCGGCCACGAAGCCGAAGCGAACGCTGCCGCGATCCTGCATGGCCTCGGTTTTGAAGCCGCCGATTTCACCCGGTCTTTCAATACCTTTTCCGGCGGCTGGCGAATTCGCCTGGGCTTGGCGCAGGCATTGATGTGTCCGGCAGAACTCCTGCTGCTCGACGAGCCGACCAACCACCTGGATCTCGAAGCAACGATCTGGCTTGAGCAGTTTCTCGGCCGGTTCCAGGGCACGCTTCTGGTGATAGCACACGATCGGCAATTTCTGGATCGGGTCTGCTCCCACACATTGCACATTCTCAAGGGCACCGCGCGTGTGTATCGAGGCGGGTATTCACAGTTCGAGCGCGCCCGCGCCGAAGAGGCTCTTCGCGAAACACGATTCTCGGAAAAACGTGACGCGGAGATTGCCCACATCTCCAAGTTCGTTGCCCGGTTTCGTGCCAAAGCCAGTAAAGCGAGACAGGTTCAAAGCCGAATTCGCACCCTGGAGAAGTTACTTGAAGTCGCTCCGGCACGAACCGACAGCCCCTACCGGGTGAATTTTGCCAATCCCGTGAAAATGTCCAACCCATTGCTCCACCTTCGCGAGGTCGCCTTGGGGTACGCCGAGCAGACGATTCTCTCGAACATCTCCCAGTCAATTTTGCCCGGTGATCGAATTGGTGTACTTGGCGCCAACGGCGCTGGCAAGACGACGCTTTTACGGTGCCTGGTTGGCGATCTTGAAGTGCAGAGTGGTGCATTGACTCGCGGCGATCACTCGAGCACCGGCTATTTTTCACAACATCAAATGGAAGTGCTGGACGGACAACTTGCGCCATTGAAGCAGCTGCACCGTCACAGCCCGACGCTCAGTGAGCAAGCCATTCGGAATTTGCTTGGCGGCTGGGGGTTCGACGGAAAGATGGTCGAACGTCCGATTTCAACATTGTCCGGGGGCGAAAAGGCTCGCCTCGTGCTGGCGATGATCGCCCACGAAAAGCCTGCCATCCTGGTACTCGACGAGCCGACCAACCACCTGGATATCGACATGCGCGATGCACTCGCGTTGGCACTCCAGAACTACGAAGGCGCTCTGATTGTGGTTTCTCACGATCGCCACATGATCGAAGCCGTTTGCGACGAGTTATGGGTTCTGCGCGGCGGCACCATCAATCGTCTTGCTGGAGATCTGGACGACTACCTCGCCCTGCAAAAAGAAGCGACGGGAAACCAGCGAGAACTAACCGAGGTACCGACGACTGCGTCGAAGAAGCTCGAGCGCCAGCAACGGGCGTCGAACAGGCTCCAGCAATCGGAGTTACGCAAGCGGGTGAAGTCGCTGGAAAAGGAAATGGATACCAAGGCCGCTGGCCTCGCGGCGGTCGAGACCAGGCTCGCCGACCCTGAGATCTATCACGGCCTTTCCGCTGAAGAAATGAACGAGATGCTCCGCGAAGCCGCAAGAACGCGCACCCGGCTCGAGGGAATCGAGCGCGAATGGTTGCAGGCGGCGGAGGATCTGGAGCAGATCCGTGACTGATGGCACACCACCTGCCGAACTCCTGGTGGACTCGACATTGGTACTTCGAGTGATTGAAAACCAGGCGCCTGCCTGGTCGAAATATGCAATCGAGCCATTTGAGACGGGATGGGATAACGCATTGTTCCGGTTGGGTGACCAGCACCTTGTTCGGATGCCACGTCGGCAGTCAGCCGATGAACCTCTGCGCCACGAGCAGCGGATTCTTCCCTTTCTTCAACCACGCCTGAAAGTACCGATTCCGACACCCGTAGTCATCGGCAAGCCTGATACACACTTCCCGTGGCATTGGAGTGTCGTACCGTATTTTGCCGCTTCCACGGCGAACAAATCTCCCCTGGATCGGCGTGGTGCCATACAGTGGGCAGAGTTCATGGCAGACCTGCATCGCCCATATCTGCACGGTGTAGATCCAGTATCCCCAGAGAATCCTTACCGTGGAGTTGACATCAACTCTCGTCGGTCGAGCCTGGACGACAGACTCAACCAGTTGAATCGACTAGGCGAACCCATTCCCGATCCGCTACGAGGAGCCTGGCGCACCGCTTTAGCCCAACCTCCTTCCACATTGCAGGTCTGGATACATGGCGATCCTCACGCACGCAACGTACTGTGCAGGTCCGGCGCGTTGGCGGCTGTCATCGATTGGGGAGATATCACCACCGGAGATCCCGCGAGCGATCTGGGCAGTTTCTGGATGCTGATACACGATACCGTCGTCCGTAACGAAGCCGTTCAACGTTATCTGGCAACTACTTCATTTTCCCTGACCACCGCAGAATCAAACGCGCTGTTGCTGCGAGCCAGAGGTTGGGCTGTTTTCTATGGAGTGGTGTTGCTGGCAACCGGACTGGTCGATCACGCGGAACATGCCGCTATGGGTCGTGCAACTTTCCAGAATCTTCTGGGGCAGGGCTTTGGTTAGCCGCACGTGCCGGCGCTTGCGGTGCGACAGGTGGCGTTGGCGACGCCGGAACGGATCGTTCATCAAAGCGATAGACATACACACGATCCTGGCCATCTGATCGATAGTCACGAGGATTGATGTCCAAAGCAATTTCGGCGCCCTGGCGTCGGACCAGAACTTTTTTGGCTGCCTCTCCGGCCAACAAAAAAGTCTGGGCATCTGCGGCATTTGCCGCCTGACGACCATCCACTGCTAACAGGACATCTCCAGCTTTCAAACCGCCTGAATGCTCCGGGACATGCACTATAAGGATGCCGTTTTGCACACCGAAGTACTGGGCCAGCTCACCCGAGACATCAATCAGAACTGCTGTACTGGCTTCCGGATCGAGCATGAACCGCGCAATGGACTTGAAGCCTTCCTCTTCGACCCAGGGCGCCAGTTTCGGCTCAATCGTCGCAAGTGCGCTTTGGAACATCCCCGTTGTAGTGACTTCGACGACCGTTGTCTTCCCGCCGCGTCGATAACTCAAATCAACCGAATCACCGGGCTTTAGCGCCTGGACCACCTCCATCAGCACTGCACCAGGATCAGACTTGCCGACGAGGTCGACATCCTCCACACCTACCAATATGTCACCGGCGGCGAGACCTGCGGCCGCAGCTCCACCACCGGGTGTCACACCAGACAACTCAATGCCCTCCTCATTGCCTTGGTGTTCCAGCAGGATTCCGAGAAAGGCCCGCTCCTGGTCGGGCTTTGAATGCGCATAGGCTTCGACCACAGCTGCACGCAACTCGGCCGCGGCGGCATCGAGCTTCACTCTCGCCGCTTCAACACGCGCATCGGTCTCGGGGTGGCGTTTGTTGTCACTCGCTGCAGCGGTCAACGTCAGTTGTCCGACGAACATCTGTGCAACGACCAGTAGCATTGGAAAGACCAGCTTCGGATTCATGGTGACAAATCTCCTTTTCAGTACACAGCGTACTGAGGGCTCGGTTCAATGGGCTGCTGCACAACCTGCAGTACTTCCATCAGTTCCACACGGCGTTGCCATAACAATTCTTTTTGGTGCATCGACGCGACCGAGCCATTCTGGCTTGCGTCCAACAGTTGACTGTCTCCGTCAGCAAGCCTGAACAACAGCGCCTGCTCGCTCGAACTTCCGCTGTAGCGGGACGGGCTCATCAATTCACCCTCCAGTTCGCGTGATCGATCTTGCAATGCCGCCAGGTTGCCACGTGAAAGCTCGACCCCATCGTCTTGAGTGAGGGGCTGGATGAGGAGGGTGACTGCCACGATCAGCGCTGTTGCAACCAGCGCCAGCGGCCAAGAGAACGTTTCGGAGTCGTGATGAGGTTTTGTCTTTTTCGCCTGAGACTGTTGAATTTCGTCCCACTGTTCGGCCCTTGCCTGGAGATAATCTGGCAGCCTTCCCAGTGCGTCCTTGATCTCACGCAGCCTGGCCAAACGGTGCTGCGCGTCGAGATCGCTTTCAAAAGTTGCCGTCACCTCCGCGGCGACTGACTCTCCGTCGCGGAGAGCGAGGAGATCTTCCAGTGTGGTCTATTTTTCATTCTGGCTCTGCCAATGGGTCAAAAGGAATTCATAAGCTTGGGACAATTGGGATTTCGAGTAACTCGGGGTCTTGCCCATCAGATCGCCTATTTCTCGATGTGTATAACCCTCGACGTCGTGCGACCACACAACCATGCGTGTCTCTGGCTGCAGGCGTGCAAGCATCCTCTCGAGATCCGAGATGCCTCCCATGCGATCTTCACCCTCAAGCGCATCCGGTACCTCCTCCGCCTCGTCGAGGGCCCGGCGAAGGGACCACGGGGATCGCAGTCGCATGAGACATTGATTGATCGCCACAGTTCGCACCCAGCCCAGCAACGCGGAGGGATGAACTATGGTTGCCGCGCGATCAAGAACCTGCATGAAAACGTCCTGCAGGATTTCATCAGCCGCCGAGCGACTGCCCAGCATTCGCCACGCCACACTCAACACTGCTGGGGACAGGAGTTGAAACAGGCGGCCAGATGCTTGTCAGTCACCGAGAATCACTGCCTCGGCCAGCTCAGGGGGGATATGAATGTTCGCGAATCCGGCCATAGGTCAAAGATGCCTCAAGTCGCAAAAACGTCGCAATCCGGCCGACCTATATCACCGTGAAAGCAGTTCCTGCGCGAGCCAACACCTGTCGAGGCAGTCCTCTCAATATTGTGCCGCGTAGTTCGCCCCGAGATTCTTGCCCCTGATTACCACCGTCCCTACCGAACGATCGTTTGTCTAATTTTCCTGCTTTTTTGGCCGCACATGATCAATTTCATTTAGGCTGACTGCCTATCCGCCGGAGCCTTACAAAGATTCCGCCGAATCGGCGTTCGAACGGCTTTTTTAATCCAACTCTCGGAAACGACGCACGACCGACCAAATTTACTTTTCTTCGAACGATCGTTCGTTCAACATGCAATCATGTATGCACGCTCTCAGATTACGATGCCGGACAGCTTGTGCGATCGGCTGACACAGGTGTTCCTCGATCATGGATATGATGGAGCCTCCATAGCAGCCCTGGCTGCAAGTGCGGGCCTGAGCAAAGCCAGTCTCTACCACCACTTCCCGGGCGGTAAACAGGAAATGGCCTCGGTCCTGATCGATCTGGCGATCCAGACTGCCGAACTGCAAGCCTTCAATGTGCTGCGCACACCCTCTCCGGCCGCTGCACGCCTGGAAGCCTTTCTCGATGGATTCCTTCGCTACACGGCAAACGGCAAGCGGCTGTGCCTCCTCGCCGTGCTCGGTCAAGCTTCACCTGCCCCGATTCGAGAAGTGATCAAGACACAGATCAACGCCTGGCAGGTCGCGCTCGAATCGAGCCTCACTGGACTTCGCGGCGTCAAACCCAAACGTGCAACTCGCCTTGCTGAAGAGATGCTTTGCGGCTTATATGGCGCCTCGCTTCTGGGCCACCTCCTTGGCGACGAAACGTGTATTGAACGCAGTGTCAAACGCCTGCGCAAACAGATTGAGCTCTACAACTGAATGGATGCTGTCATGCAACGTCGATTTCCTGAAACTCGCATGCGTCGCAATCGACGATTCCCTTTCCTCCGGCGTCTGGTACGGGAAACGGAACTGTCTCCAGCGGACCTCATTTACCCGATGTTCGTCATCGACGGCGAGGGTAAGCGAGAGGCTGTCGCATCCATGCCGGGAGTCGAAAGACTCTCGATTGACCTGCTCTGCGCCGAAGCCCAGCGGGCGTATGGCTTGGGAATCCCGGCGATCGCACTGTTCCCCAACGTCATCAAAGCCTTACGGACACCCCTGGGCGAAGAAGCCGCCAACCCCGATGGGTTGGTGCCGCGCGCAATCAGAGCCGTAAAGAGTGCCGTTCCCGAATTAGGTGTGATCACCGATGCGGCCCTCGACCCCTACACCTCCCATGGTCACGATGGAGTCATCGGGATGGATGGGCACATCGACAACGACACCACAGTCAGGGCACTACAGGTTCAGGCCCAAGTCTGCGCAAATGCAGGATCCGACGTCATTGCTCCTTCAGACATGATGGACGGGCGCGTCGGTGCGATCCGCTCTGCGCTGGATGCCCACGGTCACAACCACACCGCAATCATGTCGTATGCCGCCAAATACGCTTCTGCGTATTACGGTCCCTTTCGCGATGCAGTCGGCTCTTCAAGCACTCTCGGCACTGCCGGCAAGGATACTTACCAGATGGATCCGGCCAACGCTGAAGAGGCATTGCACGAAGTGGCTCTCGACATCAGCGAGGGGGCGGACATGGTGATGGTCAAACCCGGGATGCCTTATCTCGACATCGTCCGCAGAGTACGCGAGCGATTTGAAGTACCAACCTTTGTCTACCAGGTAAGCGGCGAGTACGCGATGCACGCGGAGGCCATTCGGCGGGAATGGCTGGCTGAAAAGGTCATTCTGGAATCACTGATCTGCTGCAAACGCGCCGGGGCGAGCGGTATATTGACGTACTTCGCACCGCGGGCTGCGGAGCTTATGCAACCCTGAATTTGACGCCCTGACGCGCCAGGAATTGTTGCTCCTGGCCAAGCTCGGTTGCGGAAAGTGGATGGGCCTCCAGCCATCCGACTGGCAAGCTCAGGATCACCTCTCGGCCAACCTCTCCCTCAACCAACACAAGGTCGACATCCCGCGGGGAGTGCGAATCGGCATGTGATCGCTCCAGCATTACCGCCAAACGCAGTGACATCAGCACATCCGACAATCGGGAATACCCCAGTCGCTCACCCTCGGCCGGCAAGCCCGCGGGCCACGCTCGTCGATGAGATCGAACCAACGTCACCAGCGCTTCGTGTGCATTTGGCGTCAACCCACGAATCTGACTGTGCTGGAGCAGGTACGCACCATGCCGGTGATACCCCTGCACATTTATGCGCAGACCAATCTCGACGAGATTCGCCGCGTATTCGAGGAGCTGGGTGTGCCCCTCATCCGCCAGGTCGCTGTGCAAGCTCCGGAACAACTTCAATGCCTGTCGTGTGATTCGATTACTCTGTGTGGCATCCACTCCGAAACGAAGAGCCAGCGCGCGTACGGCATCAAGCGCAGTACAGCTTTCTGCTTCCAGCCCCATAGCTGCGTAAAGTACCCCGTGGGGCAGCGTCGCATCGCAAAAACGAATTCGCTTGATCGCAAGCGCCTCCATCAGCGCGCTGAGAATCGCCACGCCGGCTGGAAAAATGTCGACTCGCTCCGGCGGCAGGCCTGGCATGCCGAAATCAGTAACCCACAGCCCTCCAGTAATTGCACTTTCGACTTGCCTCAACGCCTCGATGGTCACTTCACCGCGACTGAAACCGTTGGCTTCGCACACCGTAATAATCGACTCAAGGGTCCCTGAGGTTCCGACGACATCCACTGAATCAGCAGATTTGGCACTGGTCGAACGCAGCTCTGCCAACACCTGCGCGCGTGCTTGAGGATAAGCTCGACCGATCACTTCGGAGTGGCTGAAGAACTGGTCCATCAGCGCAACACACCCGAGCGGCAACGATGTTGCGTGAGTCAATCGGCGGCGCCCGGATAACCACTCACTGCGCGCCAGTTCAGTACTGCCCCCACCGATATCAAGAACCAGGCGTTCGCTTTTCGGTCTTGATCGTTCGAGTGCGTCATCCCGGTGTCTGCTCACCGCCAGATCGATCAGTTTGGCTTCCTCGTACCCCGAGAGCACATGTATCGGAATGCCGAGAATGCCTTCAGCGGGGACGAGAAAATCCGAGCGATTTTCGGCCACGCGCAGCGCAAACGTGCCTACGACTCGCAATTTCTCCCGAGGCACTTCCCGCAGTCTTTGTTGATATCGTTTGAGAACCTCAAGGCCGCGACTTATGGCGGTGGGTTGCAGGAAATTAGCCGTCAGCCCCAGCAATAACTGAACCTTGTCCTTCAGTCGATCGATCACCACCACTTCGTCGCGAATCCGCTGAATGATCAGCATCTGGAAGTTGTTCGATCCAAGGTCGAGCGCCGCCCACACATCTGGTGCTTCGCTTGTTTGGGGGGCTGTTGCTGAAGGCGTCTTTTCGACCACGGCTACATCGATTGGTTTTGACTGGTGTCTCGAGAATAGCGCCACTACTCCTTTTACATCGGGATCGCGGCACGTTTTCGGTTGCTGATTTGGTGATAACATCCTCACTATCTAGAGTTCAACGCCGACGAGAAAGCCAATGTCCGAACGAATCGTTCATATCACCGATGATGGTTTCGAATCCGATGTCCTGAAGTCCGACAAGCCCGTGCTGGTCGACTACTGGGCTACCTGGTGCGGTCCCTGCAAGATGATTGCGCCCATTCTCGAAGAAATTGCCGGTGAGTACTCCGACAAGATCAAGGTCTGCAAGATGGATATCGACGCCAATCAGCAAACTCCGGCCCGATATGGCATCCGGGGTATTCCAACCTTGATGCTGTTCAAGAACGGCGAGGTTGAAGCCACCAAAGTAGGCGCACTGTCGAAGTCCCAACTGGCTGCCTTCCTGGATAGCAATATCTGAAGTCGACGCTCGTTGTTGTCGCGACCTGCACAACGACGAGTTCGATGCTTTGATCGGCAACCCGGACAACTTGAAGTCCTGGACGCCGGTCACAGCATCTGCAGATCCAGCCAAAACACCCTTGACGCTCGAAGCCAAAACACTACACTTGGTCTAAGCGTTGATCCGTCAATAACCAACACACGTCAACGTACCATCTGATCCCCGCCCTAAACTTTCTCTTGTTCGCTGTCTTTCTTGTTTACAACCAACGGCAACAAGTCCCCGGGCGATAGCACCTGAACCGCATCCACGGAAGAGCCAATCTATACCATGACCAATCTCACAGACCTCAAACGCCTGCCGGTCGGCGATCTCATCGAAATGGCAAGAGAGCTCGGGCTGGAAAACACCGCCCGGTCACGAAAGCAGGAAGTCATCGCAGCCATCGTTCGCAAACAGTCCAAGAATGGGGACGAGATCAGCGGTGAAGGGGTTCTGGAAATTCTGCAGGATGGTTTTGGTTTCCTCCGTTCACCAGATAGCTCGTATCTCGCCGGACCAGACGACATTTACGTGTCACCCAGTCAGATTCGCAGATTCAACCTGCGTACCGGGGACAGCATTTCCGGCAAGATTCGGCCGCCAAAAGACGGTGAGCGTTATTTTGCGCTGTTGAAGGTCGACGAGGTCAACTACAGCGAGCCGAACAGTAAAAAGAACAACATCCTGTTCGAAAACCTGACGCCACTTTTTGCCAACAAGCGAATGATGCTGGAGCGTGGCAACGGTAGCACCGAAGATCTGACAGCCCGCGTCATCGATTTGATTGCCCCCATCGGCAAAGGTCAACGTGCGCTGATCGTCTCGCCACCAAAAGCCGGTAAAACGCTGGTACTACAGAATATTGCGCAGTCCATTACCGCCAACAATCCTGAAGTCGTCATGATCGTGCTGTTGATTGACGAAAGACCGGAAGAAGTCACCGACATGCAGCGCTCGGTACGCGGAGAAGTTGTTGCGAGTACGTTTGACGAGCCTCCATCACGCCACGTACAGGTGGCCGAGATGGTCATCGAGAAAGCCAAACGTCTCGTCGAGCACCAGAAGGATGTCGTTATCCTGCTTGACTCGATCACACGCTTGGCACGGGCCTATAACACCATCGTGCCCTCGTCAGGAAAGGTTCTGACCGGTGGTGTTGATGCCCACGCCCTTGAGCGACCGAAACGATTCTTTGGCGCAGCGCGTAACATCGAAGAAGGCGGCAGCCTGACCATCGTCGCGACCGCTCTGGTCGAGACGGGATCAAAGATGGACGAAGTCATCTACGAAGAATTCAAAGGCACAGGCAACCTGGAACTTCATCTCGAGCGAAAAATCGCCGAGAAGCGAGTTTATCCTGCGATCAACATCCGCCGCTCAGGCACCCGTCGTGAGGAACTCCTGATGTCGGAAGAAGAGCTGCAGCGTGTATGGATACTACGCAAGTTGCTGCATGAAATGGACGACGTTGCCGCAATCGAATTCATGCTGACCAAGCTCAAGGACACGAAGACCAACGATCAGTTCTTCGCATCGATGAAGGGTCGTTGAGCTGACCAGAGCCGCTGTTTGTAGTCTGCGAACTGGCTCAATCCAGATCGTTGATCTCCAGTTGTTGCGCGGAGGTTCCCTCTCGTTTGATGCCGGACAGTACCTTCATGTTCGACATCCAAACGGCAGACGCATCCCGTTCACAATCGCGTCTGCTCCGCATGCGCTCCCGAATCTACAAATCCACTTCCAGCCGGTTGCAGGAAACGATGATTCCGGGCTGATGCAAGATGTCATCGCGAGTGGCGAAATCGAACTTGAAAACACACAAGGTTCAGTCACGCTTGAATCACTGAGACAACCACACCTGTTGTTCATCTGTGCTGGCAGCGGTTTTGCGCAAGCCCACTCAATGCTCTCGTCAGCAATCCACCTGAACCATCCAGCCACTAAAACGCTGTTGTGGATGGTCGATTCTCCGGCCGGTTTCTACGCCCGCGACTTGTTGAGCACCATTGGACCCTCAGCTTCCATCCATCTGTTCGCTGATCCGCGTCGTGACACGAACAATTCCGGGATGCGCTGGCTGCGTGATCAAGCATCCCGAATCACGTCATGCGATATCGTGCTCTGCGGCAGCCCGACTTTCGTTTACGCAGTTACCGACTTGCTCGCGGGCGAGGGAGTCGCAGACCAATGTCTGCACAGCGACGTCTACGCCTATGCCCCGAGATAGAATCAACCGGCCGAGAGGGCCTGCGCCAGGTGATCCGCTCCACGAGATAGTTCGCCTCGACCTACCAGCAGACGCCCCAGTTCAGTGTGCACAGCTCTGTCAGCGCGCACGCGCAGCGCTGACTTGAAGGCATTCTCAGCCTGATCGGTGAGTTGGTTGCGAAGGTACAGGCGTCCCAGTGTCAGCAGCAGGTCCGGATCATTCGGATGCAGCTTCAACCATGATTCAGCCTGACGAATCTGCGCTGCGACATCGGCAGCGCCAAGCCTGCCGTAGAGCTCCACCAACGAAGGCGACCATTCCTGTTTCAACGCAAGTCTGACGATCTCCTCGGCGCGATCAGACCCTTGGGCCTGCGCCAGCCGTTCCGCCACCAGATGGACCAGCGCAGGATTGCTTTGCAGTTTCTTCGGAAGAGAAGCCCAGGCGACCTCAGGCGAACTTTCAACAAGCCTTTGTTTCCAGGCGGATTCGGTACGTCGCGCGATTTCCTCCGGCGAAAGCAGCGCAGTCAGGCCAGGCGAGCTCAACACCTCCAGCTGCAACTCCCTTTCCCCAGTCTGTTCACAACACTCTGCGAGATCCAGGAGTACCTTTGGATGGCGCGGAGCCTGTGTACGAAGTGCCTTCAGAATTTGCGATGCTTGCGCATGAGCACCTGTTGCGAGGAAAAACTCGGCCCGCTGCAGATTGACAGCAAATGCCGCACCGGGCTCTGCTTCCACCGCCATCTCCAGGTGACTGTCTCGAGCCTCGGCATCACCCATCGCATGAGCGCTGCGGGCGGCGAACAAGTGGTTGATGAGAGGAAATTCGCTCTCCGCGGCCCCCGCTGAAAGTACTCGTTGGGCTTCTCGCCAATCGCCTTCAGCCCACAGCAGGAGCCCGCGTGCCGTCATGCCTTGCGCCTTTCTTGCGCGTCGTCGCATGCCCCAGCCCGATACCGAAGAGAAACCACCTCTCATACTGCGCACCAGCCAGATCAAGCATCTCAGGACCAGATAGGTGCTAACCAGCAAGACCACCGCCATCCAGATGCTGGTCTCAAACGCGGTGCCGCCATAGGAAACGAGCAGATAGCCGGGATCCCTGAACATCAGTGTTCCGATGGCTGCACCCAGTGCAATCACCACGATCAAAGCCATCCACAGCCGACTCACGGCGAACTCCTCTGCGCATCCTGCAGCGCGTGCAATGAACCACTTATGTCCGGAAGGGGCACCTCAAGTTTTACCTTGGCCAGCTCGTCGACACTCTTGATCAAGGCCTCCAGCCCTGAAGTACCCGGTTCGAACTCCTGTTCAAGCCAGCGCCTGACGTTGCCAAGACTTGTGTCGTACACCCCTTGTTGGTGTCGCAACGCTCCAAGCTGAGCCTGTTCCAGCGCTAATCGCAGCTGTTGCTCGATGTAGTACCTTTCATCCGTTGACAGCAGCGGCTTGATGGATGTTGCGTCGATTCGCTGAATCCGGAATACGTCAGAGAGTCGATGCAACAAGGCATCCCACACGGTAGATTCGACCACGGGCTGCTGATCTTCTCCAGCCGGGGACAGTTTCGGGCGCCCCTTCAACAGCTCACCAAGTGGCGCCTTGAGTGCTTCCAGGGCCAGATAGACACCTTGTACATCGGCCATGTCCTGTATTTGGTCTAGCGCAATCCGCTCGCCAGCAATCAGCTCGCGTACACCATGCCAGCGAAAGTCATCCAGCTCTCCAAGAAGTGAATCTGCATTGGCGAGAAGCGCTCGTGCGTCAGCGACGTTGCGCTCCATCAGAACGCGGTGATTGGCAATCCTCAGCAAATAGCCGACCTCGGCAATCTTCCAGTCATCAGCTTCCGGCGGAGTGGCGCGCTCGACATCGGAAGCGACTACACCAGCTACAGCCGTTTCCATGGCCATCAATCTCTGGTCAAGCAACTGGTAACGGGATTCGACCGTATCGATTCGCGGTGTCAGGACAGCCTGTACGCGGCTCTCAACACCTGCACCAGCCGCACGAATCTGCTCATCAACCGACTGGTTGAGTACCGCTACCGCTCCGGGCAGTTGTTCAAGGTGACCGATGAAGACCAGTCGATAGTACAGATAGCCGCACGTCAGCAAAGCGCTGAAGGCCATCAGGCCTACGATCCAGCCACCCGACCGAGACCGGGACCGAACCGGAGACGACTGGGTCGGGTTACTGCCCATCGACTCCTTCGCTGTCTGCGCTGTGGACTCGCTCATTGTTCTGTCATCCTCATCTGCTCAGCATTGTTCCAACTGACTGACAATCCCCGGCACTACTCACCAAGCGCATCGACCACGGCCCCCGGCTGCGGGCCCGCACTCACAGTGACCTTCATGAAGCCATTCGATCTCGCAGCTTCCGCCAATCGACTGGACACTACCACCAAACGGATGTCGAGCGACCCACACCCTGAAGACCACAGCTGAGCCATCTGATGCAACGCATCCAGGCTGGCGATTTCGATGGCATCCACGTTGAAAGGGACAGCCGTCACGAGTTCGGGTTGCCGACGATAAACTTCGATGCGTCGGTAGGCGACCTTGGATGTGTCCAGGAAGCCTTCAATTACGGCCCGGCCACCCTCTCCTGTCAAAATCACGATCGGTGCTGCACGCAGTTCGTCCATCCGATCCGCCAACCAGCGCACGACACCTTCGCTATCTGCGCTGTCCGGTGTGGCAACCGGCAATCCGGTGGTCTCAGCCAGTGCTCTCGCCGTTGCGCCACCGATGGCGAGAAACCCGTGCGAGGGATGCAATCTGCGGGCGGCGACCACCGCATGTCCTGACAAGACGATACACACGGATGATGCTCCTTCGACTGCAACATCCAGATGTCGAATCGAAAACACCGGACCAATGACCGGGATGTGCCCAGCTTGTCTCAAGGCGTCCGCCAGACGTCCGGCGCCGGGCTGCGAACGGGTAACCCAGACCCTCATGGCAACATCATGCGGTGTTCATCCCTATCTCACCGGAGACTGCGAAGTATGTCGTCGCCGCCCATGGCTTTCAGTGCAGCAACAACCCGATCGGCCGTAGTTGCAGGCTCGGATCCGGACGCCTGGGCGCGCAAGATTTGTCGTCCATCGGCACTGGCAAGCAAGGCGCGAAGCCGGATTTCCGATCCGGATATTTCTGCATAGGCTGCAACCGGCATGCTGCAGTCAGCACCAAGACCTGCACTGACTAACCGCTCAGTCACAACACATCGAGCCACCAACTCGTCATTCAGCGGCTGCAGCAGACGCCGAACCTCGTGCGCATCAGCCAGACATTCGACGCCAAGCGCAGCCTGCCCCGCTGCCGGCAAACTGTCTTCCAGTGAAAGCGTCGAGCGGGTGGGTAAATCCACGCTCAGACGATCAAGACCAGCGGCGGCCAGCACGATGGCATCGAACTCCCCGTTGGCCAGCTTGTCGAGCCTGGTGCCAACGTTGCCACGTATGGGACCAATGATCAGATCCGTGCGTTGCGCCAACAACTGCGCTTGCCGCCGCAGGCTCGACGTGCCGACTCGAGCACCGAGAGGCAACGCCGCGATTCCACCATTCACACCAACCAGCACATCACGAACATCGGCTCGATAGCCGACCGCGCCCAAGGTGAACTCGGCGGGAATGATCGCTGGAAGGTCTTTCAGCGAATGAACTGCGATGTGCGCTTCGCCACTCAACAGCGCCGATTCAAGCTCTTTGATGAATAAGCCCTTACCGCCAATTTCACGAAGGGGCGCATTCAACCACTGATCACCACGAGTACTCATACCGAGCAGTCGCACATCCAGCCCTGCGTGATGTCGCTCGAGTTCGCTCTTGATGAAATTTGCCTGCCACAGTGCAAGTGCACTCTTTCGCGTCGCGATCACCAGTGTTTTCACAGGGCTTTCACCAGTTTGCGTACATCAGGAAGATGCCTTCGGCTGATATCAAGCGACATCTCAACATCGCGAAGGCGCAATCGATGTTGCCCGTCGGTACCTTTTTCTATTCCCGTGATGAACCGAACCCCTGCCAACGCACTACGATGGATCCGCACAAACATTTCACCAAACTCCACTTCCAGATCACGTAGCGCTTCATCGACAAGCACCTCACCCATGCCATGACGAATCGTCACGTACTTGCTGTCAGCCTGAAGAAATCGAACGTCATCCACTGCAATCAACTCCAGACCTTTATGCGTGCGCGTCGAAATGTGAGTTCGACGACTGCCGTCAACCTGTGAAAGCGCCTGCAGCTGCGCGCGATTGACCCGCTTCGCATTAGCCAGGACCTGCTCCAAACGCTCCCTGCGGACTGGTTTGAGCAAGTAGCCAACCGCCTGGAGATTGAACGCATCGATGGCATGTTCTTCATAAGCCGTACAGAACACGACCGCTGGCGGTTCCTCAAGTTTAGCCAGGTGGGACGCGGCCTCGAGACCATCCATCCCCGGCATGCGGATATCCAGAAGCAGCAGGTCCGGCTCCAATGCCCGAACGCGCTCGATGGCTTCAAAGCCATTGGCGGCCTCGCCTACCCACTCGCAACCCTCCATTCCGGCAAGCATCCGCTTCAATCGATCCCGGGCCAGTGTTTCATCATCAACCACCAGAATTCTCACAGGGGGCCCCGGGCCGTCGTTGGCAGACGCAATTCCGTACGAAAGGTTTCACCGTCTGCTTCCGCTAACAGGCTGGCTTCGTTTTCGTACAGCACCTGCAAACGGCTGCGAATATTATCCAGGGCCATGCGATTGCCTTCGGAACCAGAACGCACGTTGGTCGGTGGCAGCGGGTTGGTAATCAGAATTCGAACCTGATCGTTCTCGGACCAGATACGGACGGTCACCGTACCTCCCTCGGCTCGCGGCTGAACACCATGATAGATGGCATTTTCCAATAATGGCTGAAGGGTCAACAACGGGATGCGGACCCCAGCGGGCAACGTGTCCAGTTGCCAATCGAACCGTAGCCGATCACCCAGACGCAGCGATTCGATGCGCACGTACCGCTGGCATAGATCCAGCTCAACATCGATGGGGACCTGGTTACCTGCTTCGTTGAGGCTGGCGCGAAACAACTCACTCAAGTCTTCCACCACAGACTCAGCAGTATCGGGATCGACGGCAATCAGGCTGGCGATGATATTCATGCTGTTGAACAGGAAATGCGGCCTGATCCTCGATTGCAGCGCCTGCAAGCGGGCCTGTAACTCGGACTGCTCTTTGGCCCGAAGCCGTTGTTGCACGTGGAAGTATCGAAGTGCGAGCCCTGAAATGATCGCCGAGATCACCAACATGGCGGCGATTCGCGACCACTCAATCGGGACTGGCGCAAACTGGACCAGAATCCGATCAGCAACCAGCCCTTCCACGACCGTAACGAGCAATACCAGCGTAAAAGTCAGCGCGGCGCCAACCACCATCGAGCGTCGAGACAACCACCCTCGCAAGGCACAGATCGTCACCGAACTGGTGATGGCCACCCACTGCACAAACAGCGACAACAAGGCAAATCGCAGCCAGGACGCGTCACTCCCCGCAACCCAAAGGACAACCACCAGAAGTTCAGCAAACAGGACGACCAACGTCAGCGCAGTGACGTTGCACAGATCAGGAACCACAAACTGGGTCGAGCCGCCGCTCAGAGCAGACCTGTTGATATACTCACCTGCCTTCGATTCCGGGATTGGTTCGCCTTTTACACCATCATGAGCAACTCTACCGAGCGCAATTCTCTGGTCGTCGGTCGGCTTCAGGAAGCCACCGATGAATTTGTCCTCGAATTCACGTCCTCGGTGCGCTTTGATCGCCGGATGTACGCTCAGGATATTCGTGGGTCGATCGCCCACGCCCGCATGCTGGGCGTTATCGGTGTGCTCTCGCCTGACGAAGTCGGGCGCATCGTAGCCGGATTGGAAACCATTCACAAAGAGATCGAGACCGGCCGGTTTGAGTGGCAGGTGAAGCTTGAAGATGTGCACATGAACATCGAAAGCCGGCTCATCGATCTGATCGGTGATACCGGCAAGAAGCTGCATACCGCCAGATCCCGCAATGATCAGGTTGCAACCGACATTCGGCTTTACCTGCGAGACGAGGTAGACACCATCGACCAGGCGATGACCCGTTTGCTGGAATCCTTGCTGGCGCTTGCCGAACAGCATGTCGATACCATCATGCCGGGCTTCACCCACTTACAGGCAGCCCAGCCAATTACCTTCGGACATCACCTGTTGGCCTGGTTCGAGATGTTGCTGCGTGATCGAAGTCGACTGCGTGACTGCCGCAAGCGCATCAACTCATTGCCACTCGGCGCAGCAGCGCTTGCCGGCTCAACCTTTCCACTACAACGCGAACTGGTAGCCAAAGAGCTGGGTTTTACCGATATCTGTGAAAACTCCCTGGACGCGGTCAGTGATCGAGACTTTGCGATCGAGTTCGCTGCGGTGGCAAGTTTGACGATGACCCACTTCTCTCGCTGGTGTGAAGAACTCGTACTCTGGTCATCCCAACAATTTCAGTTCGTGAGCCTGCCAGACCGCTTCTGCACCGGTTCAAGCATCATGCCGCAGAAAAAAAACCCTGATGTGCCGGAGCTCATCCGCGGCAAGACGGGACGGGTTACTGGTCACCTCATGGCGCTACTGACACTGATGAAAGGTCAGCCGCTCGCCTACAACAAGGATAATCAGGAAGACAAGGAGCCGTTGTTCGACTGCATCGATACCCTGCAAGGTTGCCTCACGGCGCTGAATGGTCTGCTGCCGCATATCGAACCCAACAAGGCTGTCATGGCCGCGGCAGCTGTCAACGGTTACACCACCGCCACGGACCTCGCCGACTATCTGGTAAAACGAGGCCTGCCGTTTCGAGACGCCCATCATGTGGTCGGCAAGGTCGTGGCTCGAGCGGTTCGTGAACAACGCCACCTGCACGAATTTTCTTTAGCCGAATTGCAGGCCGAAGGCGGAGGGGGCAACGCCATATCCGACGACGTCTTCGAAGTACTTGGACCGCTTGGTTCGGCCAACGCCCGCAGCCACTTCGGTGGCACCGCACCTGTCGCCGTGCGCGGTGCCATTGCTCGAGGGAGATCCCGCATCCTTCAAGATTGACAGTCTTTCCTATACTGACTATTGAACAGTCGCTGTCGCCTTCTCCACAGAGCATCGAGATGGCAGACAGCGCCTCATAAGTCACTTCGGGATATTGGCTGGCAGCAGGATGGCTTTTCGCAAAACACTCCCAGAGCAGTCGATCGAAGTCGACGTGGACGCGCTCCGGGCGATGGGGCAACGATTTGCCATGCACCATCGTCAGCGTTATCTCGACGCTCTGGCCAAACTGGATGGCCGCAAACGCGAGATCCTTGCAGCGTTGCCCATGTTCTTCCACGCGAATCACCCGGCTCTTCCTGGATACGTACAGAACGCGCCTTGCGGAATCATCGGTCACACGCCGACTGCCTCTGATGTGAGCGCAATTCACCGCTTTGCCCGCAGCTTCAATGCAAGCCTGGCAACGGATAAACGAGATATCGACGCAATTTTCCTGATGGGCAGCGGCGGCAGTCTTGGCCACACCGCCGACAGCGACATCGACCTGTGGGTATGCTGCGCAAAAAGCAAACACGACAGGTTGCGCCCAAAACTTGATCGAGTGGAAACATGGGCAGCCGAACAGGGGCTGGCCCTGCAAGGATTTCTCGTCGATCCAGAGTTTTTTCACGACTCTCGCGACACAGTGCACGGTCCATTGCTGCTGGACGAGTTTTATCGCAGCGGCATTCATCTCGCGGGCAAACATCCACTCTGGTGGTATGTGGACGGCAGTTCAGAGGCGAACTATGCCCAATGCGCTGCGCACCTGACGGACCACCGGTTTGTCGCCTCGGCGTCGCTGCTCGATTTTGGCGCCGTTGGCAAACCGGGGGTCGACACTCTCTGCAGGGCAGGCATGCTTGAACTCAGCCGAGCCTTGACAACACCTCACAAATCGTTACTCAAGCTGGCCCTCGTCGAGGCATACCTCAACCAACCGGAACGCCCCCTGCTGTCCAGTCACTACCAACACCTCATGCTGACTGGTGTCAGTGACAACTCTCGCCTGGATACGTACTTCATGTTGTACGAATACCTCGCCTCAACAAAAACCGGGAGGCCATCCGCTTTTACGCTGGACGACCTGCGCTGGTTATTTGTTCGCAAGATCGTTGCACGCGGCAGAGAACTCTCTCCCACCAGTCAAATCGCGCTTGATCTGCGCGAATGGGGGTACTCAACAGCTGACCTGCAGGCACTTCGCCAACCCGTAAAACAAACGCTCGCGACGGTTCTCGATGAGGTGAACGCAGCAACCGCAGCGCAGCAAAAAGGCATACAGTTTGGTCGGCGACTGGCCATGTTGACCCCGGACTTGCGGGCCGATGTCGACGCCATCGAAATCGCACTCGATCAGTTTGCCAAACCTTCGGATACCGCCATAAAGCCAGTGAACCCGGCTTTGTTGCCACCGATCAAACCGAATCTGGAAGTGCAGATGAGCCGCCGTAACTGGCGGCTGCAAGAACAGACTGCGACTCTGCGTACCTGCGAGTCATGGGCAGAACTCATCGTCTGGTTGCACTGTAACCAGATCGACACCTCGAACCTGAAGATGCCGACCACCTGGTTCGAACAAGCCAAAGATCACCTTCTGCTAGCGCTATCGAGTAGTCGGCAAGTCACGCTTCTCATCAATCCCCTGCCTGATCCGAACGACGCCGGAGAACGTCTGATCTCCGCGTTTGACGACCCGCTGAGCTACGGCGGACTGCGTATCTGCAAGGCAAGATCGCTGTACCGTATAAAACGCCTGCAGAATCCCTCGGGCGGGATTGAGTTCACTCTCACCGCCCACGTCGGGATGGCAGCAGTGCTCGACGCACTGGTGCAGGCTATCAACAGCGGGGCCGGAACTACGCACGTAGCAGCGTCAAGTCGCGAAGACAGCTTGCTCGCGCAACGAATCGAAAATCTGCTGGTGCAGGCTTCAACCTCCCTCGCCGCCAACGCCGAATTTGCGTTTCCCATCGGCGACCAGCGTGTTCACTTGCGGCTGGACTCTAACGGCGTCGCGCGAGTGAACGCTCAGGCTCCTCTCTAACCAACACCTCTCTGAGCGACACCTCTCTAGCAAGCCCTCGCGAAGGAGAGGTCCCCTTGCGGCGTGTTATAGTCGCGGGCCTGATTTTTCCGGAGATTCCTCGTGCGCTGGCTGATCATCATCGTAATGTCGATGCTGGTGGCAACTTGCGGTCAGAAAGGCCCGCTGTATCTGCCAAAAACTGGCGACGTTGTCATATCGATCTCCCATGATTGAACATCGCGACGGCACTTGTTTTGTCGAAGACGTCCCGCTCGAGCACATTGCGGAGCGGACGGGAACGCCCGTCTTTGTGTATTCCGCTGCACATTTCACCAGGCAGTATCATGCTCTGACGAGCGCCCTAAGTGGGTTGGACCACCGCATCTACTATTCGGTCAAGGCAAACTCCAATTTATCCGTGATGCGATTGTTCCAGTCACTCGGTGCCGGCTTTGACATTGTTTCCGGTGGCGAACTTGAACGGGCACTGAAAGTTGGTGCTCCGCCGGAAGCTATTATTTTCTCAGGAGTGGGCAAGCGGGTCGAAGAAATCGACTTTGCACTCAAGCTGGGCATCGGCTGCTTCAATGTGGAGAGTGCTGCTGAGCTTGACCGCATTGCCGACCGAGCGAAAATTCTGCACCGAACGGCAAACATCGCCTTGCGGATCAATCCGGATATCGACGCTCAAACCCATCCCTATATTTCGACGGGTTTGAAAGAGAACAAATTCGGCGTTCCAATTGAGCAAGCCCTCGAGCTCTACACTCGCGCCAGCCAGAACAGCGTTTTCAATGTCATCGGCATCGACTGCCACATCGGCTCTCAGATTGCCGAAGCGCGGCCGTTGCTCGAAGCCGTCGATGCTCTCTTGCAGTTAAGAGACGAATTGGCGCAGCTTGGCATTGCGATCAGACACCTCGACCTTGGTGGCGGCCTGGGCATCGCCTATCAGAATGAACCGGAGTTCGATGTTGCCGCCTATGGACAGGCCTTGCGTAGCCGGCTGCATGGCCAGAGCGTATCCATAGGGCTTGAACCAGGCCGTTTCCTGGTTGGCAACGGCGGCCTCTTGTTGACCCGAGTCGAATACCTGAAGCCGGCAGCCAGGGATTCAGATAAGCACTTCGCGGTGGTTGACGCGGCGATGACCGAGATCATCCGTCCAGCCTTGTACTCGGCCTGGCATGACGTCATACCAGTTCGCCCTTCCGCAAGCCCGGTGAAAGTCTGGGATGTCGTCGGGCCTGTCTGCGAAAGCGGTGACTTCCTCGCCCGTGCGCGCGCGTTGGCGCTGGACAACGACAGCCTGCTCGCCGTGATGTCTGCAGGTGCCTACTGTTTTGTTCAGTCCTCGAACTACAATACCCGTCCGCGCCCACCCGAAGTACTCGTCACCGGCGACGCATTCAAAGTGGTTCGCCAACGAGAAACCTACCGTGATCTGTTGGCACGCGAGGAGGAGTGTCTGTGATTCGGCTTCGCTTCAGCAAAATGCACGGTCTCGGCAACGACTTCATGGTGATCGATGCAGTCACGCAAGAGGTCAATCTGTCGTCTGAACAGATCGCTGCGTTTGCGGATCGTCGTACCGGAATCGGCTTTGATCAACTGCTCTTGGTCGCTGCACCGACAGATCCTGCGGCAGATTTCTGGTATCGAATCTTCAACGCGGATGGTTCGCAAGCGGAACAGTGTGGTAACGGTGCGCGCTGCATTGCCCAGTTTGTCGAACGAAATGCACTGGCATCCAGACCGGAATTGCGTTGGCAAACCGTCAATGGATGCATCACCACCGTTTGCGTTGGTGATCAGGTTGAAGTGGACATGGGCGAACCGAGGCTGCACCCGGCATCAATCCCCACCACCGCCTGCATCGACGAGATCACCCACACCATTCCGATCGAGATCGAGGACCAGACCTACCATGCGGTACCCGTCTCCGTCGGCAACCCACATGCTGTTCTGTTTGTGAACAGCGTGATCGACGCTCCGGTGCTGGAACTCGGCGCGCAACTCACTCGCCACCAGGTATTTCCGGAAGGCGCGAACATCGAGTTCTGCGAAGTTGTCGAACCTGGATTTGTCCGACTGCGGGTGTTTGAACGCGGGGTTGGCGAAACACGCGCCTGCGGCTCCGGCGCCTGCGCCGCTGTAGTGGCCGGTGTATTGACCGACCGTCTGCGTGACCGAGTCAAAGTGTCCCTGCCAGGCGGCAAGGTGAGAATCAGCTGGGCCGGACCTGGGCATACCCTGAAGATGGTGGGTCCAGCAACTCTGGTTTACGAAGGCACTGTCGACATCGAATGAGCAGTGTAGTCATCCATCAGTTGGACGATCAGGCAGTCACCGACTATCTACGCCAACATCCGGACTTTTTCGTTCGGCGGTCATCCTTGCTGGGCGAACTGAATCTGCCCCATGAAACCGGGCGGGCGATCTCTTTGATCGAACGGCAGGTCGGCATCCTGCGTGAGCGCAACATGACCATGCGTCGGCGCCTGAATGAACTGATGCAGGCGGCGCGGGACAACGATACGTTGTTCGCCAAAACAAGGTCGCTCACGCTGTCGTTGCTCGACGTGACCAATTGGCAGGAACTGAACGAAGTCCTTGCCACCAACATGCTGATCGACTTTGAAGCCGACTTTGTCTGCTGCCATCTTCGCGGCGCAACGATCAGTCTCGACTACATCACCGGTCATCCCACCGCCTTGCCAACAGATCGCTTCCTCTCCGGAGGAGTCGCCTGTTGTGTCGCGCTGCGCGAAGAAGAAATGCGCACACTGTTCCCGCAACAGGACCCTGCATCTTCAGGCAGTGTGGTCTTCATCCCGTTCGTTCAGCACACCACACAGGGTTGTCTCGCCGTTGGCTCGAACGATGCGGCCCGATTCAGTGCCGATATGGAAACACTCTTCGTTCGCTATATCGGTGATGTCCTGGCGCGAACTGTCGCGCGTTTATAGTGCACAGTCTGGTGAACGAGCGACTTGACCAGTATCTGAAATACCTGGAGTTCGAGCGCGCTTATTCACCACTGACCCGAGCCGCTTATCGACGCGACCTGATGCGGTTTTCCCGCTATCTTGAGGACCATGAACTCGAGTGGCAGACCGCGACCCACCATCATGTCAGTGAGCACATCGGGCTGCTGCGACGTCAGGGATTGACGGCCAGATCCATTCAACGGCACCTCTCCAGCATTCGCCGCATGTATCACTTTCTGAAATCACGGCAGATCGTGACCGACAATCCGGCAACCGTCGTGGTCAGTCCGAAGCGAAAAACCCGATTGCCGTCAGTGCTCGATACGGATCAGGTGCATCAGTTGTTTTCCCAGCAGCCGAAAACTGACGGGGAGAAGCGTGATCGGGCGATGATGGAGCTGCTCTACGGCAGCGGTCTGCGGTTGGCAGAACTCGTCAATGCCGACATTGGCGATCTTGATCTGCGGGAAGGATTCATCATAGTAACCGGCAAAGGCAACAAGACTCGCCAGATCCCGCTGGGCAGCCAGTCAACTGCTGCGCTGTCGACATGGCTTGCGACACGCCGTCTGACCACCTCGGAGTCACCTTTGTTTACCGGCCGCAAAAACGCACGCATCAGTCCGCGCACGGTTCAGCGACAACTGAAAGTCATGGCAAGCCAACAACTGCAGACCGACACTCCTTACCCACACATGCTCAGACACAGCTTCGCAAGTCATGTGCTGGAATCCTCCGGCGACCTGCGCGCCGTACAGGAAATGTTGGGGCACGCCAATCTCTCTACTACGCAGGTCTACACGCATCTGAACTTTCAGCACCTGGCCGAAGTCTATGACAAGGCACACCCACGTGCGCACCAGCGACCTGCAGACAGCGCGGAGGACTGATTGTGCCTTCGTTGATCACCTTTGATCTCGACAATACGCTGTGGGACGTCGACTCAGTCATCGTCGCCGCCGAACAATCGATGCGCGCCTGGCTGCGCGAACACGTCCCGAAAGTCGTTGATCTTTATAACTCCACTGGCTTGACCGAAATTCGGGCTCAGGTGCTGACGAACAACCCCGAGCTCAAGTACAACCTCTCGGCTTTGCGAGTGCTGATCACCCAACGGGCCATCGAGTCTTGCGGATATGACAGCGCCAGCGCGGAGCGTCTGTCACGCAAGGCATTCGATGTGTTCATGGACGGTCGTCATCGGGTGAACTATTTCGACGATGCGCTGACGACGCTGGCCACGCTCTCCAGCAGTTATACGCTGGCCGCTCTGTCGAACGGCAACGCGGACATCACGCGTCTCGGACTTGATCGTTTTTTTTCTTTCGCCTACTCGGCGGCTGATGTTGGCAGAGGAAAGCCTCATCCAGACATGTTTCTGGCAGCGCTTGAGCGAGCAGGCGCAAAACCGGATGGGGCAATACACATTGGTGATCACCTTGATGATGACATCGCCGGTGCACAAAGCGTCGGCATGCATACGATCTGGGTTGATCTCTCCCGGAAAGGCCTTCCTGAAGGCGCAATCCGCCCGACGCGGATCGTCAACCTTTTGAGGGAGTTACCGCAGGCGATTGTTTCCATCGGCTAAGAGTCTGCAACCGAACGGTTGGTTCCAGCCTTCGACCCTCGAAGAAAACCACGTATTCGCTATCAATGGCCTCGCTCTCGCACGACCGTTTTCACGGCCTCTATATCTGCAGGCAGGATCGTACGCCGGGGCGGGCGACCTCGTAGTGCCTCCAGAGCTGGATGAAGCGCACTGCCTGGCTTCAGGACTGCGTCAACCACTTCCGGAAACTTCGCCGGATGCGCAGTGCCGATGCAGACCATCGGTCTGAGCTCCTTGAATCGCGACGCGGCTGACAATCCTACAGCGGTATGCGGATCAGCTATGTAGCCGGTTTTAACAAACGTGTCGCGAATGGCTGCTTCCGTATCCTTGTTGCTGACTGCCGTCGAAACAAAGAGGGTATCATCCGGCGGGGCACCAAGACTTGCATGGCCGTCGGACTGAAACTGTTGAATGAACGCGCTGACACGGGCCGTGTCCTCGCCAAAGAGATAAAACAGATAGCGTTCGAAATTGCTGGCCACCTGTATATCCATGGCCGGCGAATGCGTAATTCGAACGTCACCTCGGGCGTACTCGCCGGTGGCAAAGAAGCGCGCCAGGATGTCGTTTTCATTGGTCGCAAGCACCAGCTTGTGGATCGGAAAGCCCATCCTGCTGGCAAGGTAACCGGCAAACACATTCCCGAAATTACCGGTGGGCACGGCGAACGTCGGTGCCTCTTCAAATCGAAGACTCGCATACCCGTAGTACACAACCTGCGCAAGAACGCGTGCCCAATTCACCGAGTTGACCGCCCCTAACGAATGCGCGTGTTTGAACTCCAGGTCGCTGAATATGGTTTTGACGATGGACTGACAATCATCGAAGCTGCCTTCGATAGCCAGACAATGTACGTTGGCATCGGGCACGCTCGTCATCTGCAGTTCCTGCAGCGGACTCACGCGGCCCAATGGGTAGAGTATGAAAATATCAACGTTTGGCCGGCCCTGAACGCCAGCGATTGCGGCACTGCCGGTATCTCCGGAAGTCGCACCAAGAATGTTGAGGTGACCACCGCGCGCGGCAAGCACATGAGCGAACAGGCCGCCGAGCAACTGCAACGCGACGTCCTTGAACGCTAGCGTCGGACCATGAAAAAGCTCCAGCACCGTGACCTCGCCAACCGGCGCAAAGCGCACCACGTCTGGCTCGGCAAAACTGGAGTACGCATCGTCAACGAGGCGAGCCAGTACTGCTGGTTCGATATCGTCAATAAACAAGGCCAGCAATTGCTTGGCAAATGCGTTGTACGTCAGGCCTCGCCATGCCGCGAGCATCGGTCTGACATCGGGCAAGGCCTCGGGGATCAGTAAGCCGCCATCATCAGCCAGGCCCATCATGACCGCATCCTGGAAGCTCACTCCGTGGACCCCACCACGGGTGCTCATATACTTCATCAACCGGTACCTGTTGCAGAAGCCGGGCATCTTACCCGCATTCTGGATGCCGCAGAGACAGACCGATCAGATGGAGCCACGCCCGTAATTGCTCTCAGGCTTGCGCGGGGGATCGGCCCGGAAGTTTTTGGGAACTTCCGCAATCTTGCCACCCTGTCGCAGGAAGGCTTCGACGTCATTGGCAATGTTCTTCCGCACGCCGGCCTTTACTTTAGCCGAGTGGGACGTGCCTTCAACGGAAAGCGCGGTATCGATATCAGTTGTCGTACTCATTCTGTTCCTGTCTCCACAACATCTAATTGACGCCGGTAGTTATAGAACAGGACTCGAATTGTGCAAGTCCGCGTCAAACTGCCGCCGGTCCGGTTTCACCGGTACGAATACGAACAACCTCTTCCAGATTCACCACGAAGATCTTTCCATCACCGACTTTGCCGGTGCTGGCCGATTTCGTGATCGTCTCAAGTACCTGATCGAGCATGCTGTCATCAATGGCCACTTCAATCTTCACTTTCGGTAGAAAATCGACCACATACTCCGCACCTCGATACAGTTCGGTGTGACCTTTCTGCCGACCAAAGCCTTTCACCTCGGTAACTGTCATGCCTTGCACGCCAATATCCGATAACGCTTCGCGTACGTCATCGAGCTTGAACGGCTTGACGATGGCTGTAATCAGTTTCATCTCATACTCCTTCAGTTATGACCCATTAGGTCGATGGGTTCCCTGCAGGAACCGTCCAGTTTGAGCCAGCGGAGCCGCCAAGCCTACATTTAACGGAGAGTTATCGCCAAAGGCGCCAAATCAGGCGTCACTCAAAAGCGCCCGAGATCGTCCCATTCTGCCCGGACGGGACAGGAACTCACAGCCCTGAGGGCTTTTTGTCGCTTGGTCCAGCCGGAGGATGCACATACCATGGCCGCCTATTGTTGATGCTCGGAGCGCTCAATGGAAGCCAAACATCCTGCCGATGCCCTGTTGCAGGTCGCGCGTACCGCATTTGGCACTCTGACGAGCTCCCTCGACGAGCATGTGCTGTCTCCTGCGGGGGACCGTGCGGACGCATTCCTCCACCGTCTGCAGCTTGTTCCGAAGGCGGAGTTCGATCGATTGAAGGCAGAACTGGACACCATGCAGCAGAAGGTTACCCGTCTCGAAGAACTTCTGTCAGCGCTGATCGAAAACAAACAAACCGATCGGTGAAACTCGTACCGTGCGGCTGCAGAGTATTCTCACTCGGGCGCAACTCGGCCTCGACGCCCCGCTGATTACGGTCGAAACCCATCTCCAGCCGGGCGTTCCCGGTTTTACACTGGTCGGTTTGCCGGAATCTGCGCTTCGCGAATCGAGAATTCGCGTCAAAAGTGCGATTCAAAACAGTGGATTGCCCTACCCGGAGCAACGAATCGTCGTGAATCTTGCGCCCGCGGATCTTGCGAAAGAAGGGACACGTTATGATCTGGCAATCGCGCTGGGCATCCTGGCGGCCAACGGCACGATTCGCGAGGCCGCGCTCAAGGGTTTTGAGTTCATCGGAGAACTTGGTCTCTACGGCGAGATCCGAGGAGTGCGAGGTGCGCTCTGCGCCGCTTTGGCGGCTCGTGATTGCGGCAGGAAACTGGTGGTTCCAGCCGCCAATCTCAACGAATTCCACAACGCAGCGTTCGAGGTAGTCGGGGTCAATTCACTGCGCGATGTACTGGCCATGCTGCAGGGTCAACCCATCAACTCAGTCTCAACGCCGGTCGCTGAACCACCGAGGATCCAAGCCCCCGAGATCTACCCACAGATCATTGGTCAACAAGGTGCCAAACGAGCGCTGCTGGTCGCGGCGTCTGGCGCGCATCACCTGCTCATGATCGGCCCGCCGGGAGCCGGCAAGAGCATGCTCGCTCAAGCCTTGCCTGAATTGCTGCCGGATCTGGTAGACGAACGAGCTGTTGAAGTAGCTGCGATACACTCAGCCGCCGGGGTAACCGCACCGGCCGTTCGACGCCCGCCGGTGCGCGCGCCTCATCACACCGCAACTTCAGCCGCGATGGTTGGAGGTGGTCCGCAGGCTCGACCAGGGGAGATCTCCCTAAGCCATCATGGTGTCCTGTTTCTGGACGAGTTGCCGCACTTCTCACCCAGCGTTCTCGAACACCTGCGCGAGCCACTGCAATCCGGAGAAATCCACCTGTCGAGAGCTCGCTTCCATCTTCGCTACCCCGCGGTGTTCCAGCTGATTGCCGCCATGAATCCATGCCCAGCCGGCCGGACCTGTAGACGGGAAACTTGTCGATGCAGCAGTCAGGAGCGGCTGCGTTATCAACGCAGGATTTCCGGTCCACTGCTTGATCGTATCGACCTGCATCTGAGGGTGAGTGAGTTATCAGCCCAAGCGCTGGCTAACACTGGAAACACCAAGGAGCTCGCCCCGAAACAATGGGTTGCTGAATCAAGAAAAATACAGCTGAGCAGACAAGGTTGTCTGAACGGATCGCTCGACCCCGGTGCCACTCGCGTACACGCGAAACTCGCACCAGCTGCCGCAGGTCTGTTACATGCAGCAGTCGAGCGCCAACACCTTTCAGCGCGGAGTTACGACAAGATGCTGCGCGTAGCGCGAACGATCGCGGACCTGCGCGCAGCAGAGATCATCGAGGCAGTGGACATCGCGGAAGCGCTGTCCTATCGGTCCTTGAATTGGGATCAGGGCGTTACCGGATAAGAACAACCGTAAGCCCCGACTTCCCAAAGCGCCCGGCTTCCGGGCGCTGCATCACACCCACTAGCCTGCGCTGCCATCCAGCATGTACTGGATACCCGCCTTCAGATCATCATCGGAGCAGTTCATGCAGGTGCCCTTGGCCGGCATCGCATTAAGACCATTGATCGAACTCTTGAGTAGTTCATCCATGCCTTTTGCTGCGCGCGGGCCCCATTGGTCAGCCTTGCCGAAGGTGGGGGCACCACTGACACCCGTCGCATGGCAGGCAAAACAGAACTGGCTGTACACCTGATCGCCGGTCATGGGTCCCGTTGCGACGGCAGCTGCCGCCGTACCACAGTCATCACCTTTGCGGCATACCGAACCTTCAGGTTGCAGCCTGGCACGAATTTCGTCCTGCGTTCCCGGCGGCACAGCAGACGCGAGCGGCGCAACCAGCAATGCGCCGAACAGTAGTGCCATAAGGTAAATGCCGGATTTCAGATGAGCCGGTTGAGTCACCGTCTTTCTCTCCTTCAGATCAATTGAGCGCTTCAGAAGCGCGAGGATTATACCCGCCGAACAAACCCATGACAGCGCAGTTTCCAACCCTTTGGCTGTTCCTCGCACCGGTGGATGTGAACCCTTTGCGTGTTCAGGCGCGGCCGGGATAACGATGAAGGCCCTCTGCGGCAATCACTCCTGCGGCTCGAGCGCGATCAGCTCGGCACCTTCCTCTACCCGGCCCCCCTCGGTGCAATGCACCGCCGACACTCTTCCATCCCTTGGCGACCGGATCGAGTGTTCCATCTTCATCGCTTCGATGATGGCCAGAAGATCGCCTTCCCGAACCTGGTCACCGGCCTTCACCTTGAGTTGCAGAACCTGGCCAGGCAGCGGCGCAACAATTCCGCCAGTTCGCACCCCGGTCAAAACAAAGCGATCGATGTCCTTTGCCAGATCACGCACGATCAAGGTCGTGCCATCGATCATCACATGCACCACCTTTCCATCCCGCAGCACCGTCGCTTGTACGCAGCGCGCCTGATGTTTGAACTCCATACGGACGGTGTTCTTATCCAACTCAACGACGCTTTGCACGATCTGGCTTGCTTCGCCGCGGCCAGGCAGTCGCACTGACGTCCGACTTTCCCCAATCGACAGATCGCACTCAACTCCACGCTCAAGGTTGGGAGCAAAACCATCAGTCGCATTCCATGGTCCGCCATGCCCCGTGTGATGATTTGTTGCAATCGCTGCAGCCAACAGAAACGGCTGATCATCCATCGCGATGAGCGATTCATGATGGGCGTCCGCAAAGCCGGTGGTGTACTCGCCGTTGACAAAGTCTGACTCTGCCAACGCTTTGACGAGATAGCCGGTGTTGTGCTGAACCCCGCAGATTTCGGTGGAGGTGAGCGCAGCGCGCAATCGCCCGATCGCCTCAGCTCGCGAACTACCGTGAGCGATGACCTTGGCGATCATTGGATCATAGTGAATACTCACCGAATCACCGCCGCGAACGCCACTATCCACGCGTACATCTGCGGGAAAAGACACACGCAACAACTTGCCCGTCGAGGGCAGGAACCGGCGGGATGGGTTCTCAGCGTAAACCCGAGCTTCAACGGCGTGGCCGGTGATTTTCAGATCCGCCTGGGTGAACGGCAGCTGTTCACCGGCGGCAATTCTCAGTTGCCACTCAACCAGATCGAGCCCGGTGATCGCTTCTGTCACCGGGTGTTCAACCTGGAGCCGCGTGTTCATTTCCATGAAAAAGAACTCGCCGTTTTCGGCAATGAACTCGATGGTGCCAGCACCGACATAATTGACGCTCTTTGCTGCGGCGACCGCCGCGGCGCCAAGTCGCGCCCGCAACGACGCATCAACTGACGGTGCGGGTGCCTCTTCGATGACTTTCTGATGTCGACGCTGCACCGAACAATCACGTTCAAACAAATGCAGCGTATTACCGTTCTGATCCGCGAGGATCTGAACCTCAATGTGTTTGGGTGCGGTGAGATATCGCTCGAGCAGAACGCGGTCATCATTGAAGGCGTTTTTCGCTTCACGTCGGGCACCAGCCAGCGCCTCGGAGAACACCGAGGCACTTCTGACGACACGCATGCCCTTTCCACCACCCCCGGCCGATGCTTTGATCAACAGTGGAAAACCAACACGCTGTGCTTGTTCGATAAGCACTGTTTCACTTTGATCATCGCCGTTATAACCCGGCACCACCGGCGTACCCGCCGCAGAAACGCATCGTTTGGCCTCAATCTTGGAACCCATGATGCGTATCGACGCAGCATCCGGGCCGACCCACACAGCGCCCGCTTCGACGACGGCCGCGGCGAAGGCAGCATTCTCAGACAAGAATCCGTACCCCGGATGCACGGCGTCAGCGCCTGAGGACTTGATCGCTTCAACGAGCGCTGGAATATTCAGATAGCTTTGCAAGGCTTGGGCGGGACCGACGCAGTACGCCTCATCGGCCTGTCTGACATGCATCGAATTCGCATCAGCCTCCGAGTACACCGCAATCGTACGGATGCCGAGCAGCTTGGCAGTGCGCATGATGCGGCAGGCAATTTCTCCCCGATTGGCAACCAGCAGACGCCGCATCTCATTACATCCTGAATATGCCAAAGGTCGAGCGTGGTGATTTGCTGCGCCGGCAGGAAACAGCCAGGGCAAGTGCCAGTACTCTGCGTGTATCGACCGGACTGATGACACCGTCATCCCAAAGTCTTGCGCTCGCATAGAACGGGTGCCCTTCTGTGTCGTAACGGGCACGAATGTCGTCCATGAACGCTGTTTTGTCCTGCGCATCCCAGGCTTGTTTGCGCTGGGTCATCCCTTCTTCCCGAACCGTGGCCAGAACATGGGCTGCCTGTTCACCACCCATCACAGAGATGCGCGCGTTAGGCCACATCCACAGAAAACGAGCACCATAGGCGCGACCACACATCGCATAGTTGCCGGCGCCGAACGACCCACCAATCACGACGGTGAATTTCGGAACGCGCGCGCAGGCAACTGCCGTCACCATCTTTGCACCATCTTTGGCAATACCCTGGTTTTCATACTTCCGACCAACCATGAAGCCGGTGATGTTCTGTAGAAAAACCAGCGGAATGCCGCGACGATCAGCCAGCTGAATGAAGTGAGCACCCTTCAGCGCAGACTCGGAAAACAGAATGCCGTTGTTGGCGATAATCGCAACCGGCATGCCGTCGATGTGGGCAAACCCGCAAACCAGCGTCTCACCGTAAGTGCGTTTGAATTCGTGCCACTCCGAACCATCCACCAGTCGCGCGATGATCTCCCGGACATCCACTGGTGTACGAGTATCGCGAGGCAGAATGCCATACAGCTCCTCGGCAGCAAATGCAGGCTCCTGCGAGGATTGAGTTGTGACTGTAGTTTCGTATACCGGCATGCTGTGACTGACGGCTTCACGGACCAGCATCAATGCGTGTTCGTCGTTTTCAGCCAGATAGTCGGTGACGCCTGATATACGGCTGTGTACGTCTCCGCCACCCAGACTCTCCGCGTCAACGATTTCCCCAGTCGCCGCTTTCACCAACGGCGGACCACCGAGAAATATCGTGCCCTGATTACGGACGATGATCGATTGATCACACATCGCCGGAACGTATGCACCGCCTGCCGTACAGGAGCCCATAACGACCGCAATCTGTGGAATGCCTGCCGCCGAGAGGTTGGCTTGGTTGAAGAAGATTCGCCCAAAATGTTCCCGATCCGGAAAAACTCCCGCCTGCTCAGGCAGAAACGCGCCACCCGAGTCGACCAGATAGATGCACGGCAGGTGATTTTCCGCAGCAATTTCCTGAGCACGCAGATGTTTTTTCACGGTGATCGGGTAATAGCTGCCGCCCTTCACGGTCGCATCGTTGGCGACGATCATGCATTCGATGCCTGCCACACGCCCAATTCCTGCAATCAAACCTGCGGCAGGCAACCAGTCTTCATACAACTGATGGCCTGCAAGCTGGCCGATTTCCAGAAAGGGAGAGCCATTGTCGAGCACACGCCGAACGCGTTCCCGCGGCAGCAACTTGCCGCGCTCCACATGGCGGGCACGCGAACGCTCATCACCACCCAGTGCGATGCGTGACACGAGTTCGGTCAGTTCTTCAGTCAGCCTTCGATGATGGGTGGTGTTGGCGAGGTAAGTGTCGCTTCGCGCATCCACCGCAGTTCCGATCCTGGCCATCGGGGATTCCGCCTTGGTGAGCCTCGAGTTTCGCAGGCTGTCCGGGAGCCGTCTAGACTAGCCGAAGGGCATGAACCCGAAAGCGCGCACGGACCGCGCAATCAGGTTTGATCTGCGGGGTTAAATTGTCGCGGTCAGCTCACCAAGCTTCTTCGTCAAAATCGCGTTTTCGCGATAGTCGATCGGAATGACCACCAGACTCGGTCCAGGTTCGTTGAAGGCTGCTTCCAGCGTCGCTTGTAGATCAGCGCTGTTTTCACAGCGGTGACCGCTCCAGCCGAACGCTTTGGCGAGGCCTAGCCATTCAGGGTTACCAAATGCGAGGTCCGTGTGGCGACCAAATTCATTGGTCTGCTTCCAGGCGATGAGGCCATAGGCATGATCCTCCCAGACCATCATGACGATGTTGACGCCAAGACGGGTGGCCGTTTCCATTTCCTGCACGTTCATCAGGAAACCTGCATCACCGCTGATACCGAGAATGCGTCGATCCGGATGGACCAAAGCGGCCGCAATGGCGCCAGGTAGCGCAAAGCCCATCGAACAGAAACCGTTGGGAATCAGACACGTATTGGGTTCATGGCAATGGTAATGGCGTGCAATCCACATTTTGTGGGCGCCAACATCCGACAGAAGAATATCGTTGGGGCCAAGCACGGCTCGCGAATCCCAGATCGCCTTCTGCGGCCGAATCAGGCCCTTCTGGTCATCATCCTTGTACTCTTCAAGGTCTGCTTTCATCACTGCACGAGCATTGCTCTGATTGGCCAGGTCGAAGCGGAGACCGGTTGAAGCGTTGACGCGCTCGTTGAGCATCCACAGGAAGTGGCCAAGATCACCGACAACCTCGACCTGCGGGTGATAGTACTCATCAATCTCTGCAGGTAGAAAATCCGCATGGATGATCGTCTTGGTCTTGCTCGGGTTCCACAGCCGCGGGTGGTACTCCACCATGTCGAAACCCAGTGCCAGAACGACATCGGCTTCATCGATGGCAAAGTTCATCCGGTCTTTCGTACCGAGCCCTACCGTATACAGACAATAGTCTGCATCCATATCGACACAGCCCTTGGCCATGAAGGTGCTGATGACGCCGATGCCAGTTTTCTCACACAACATCCTCAGCTGCTTGCTGGCCCTTTTACGGATGCAACCGTTACCGGCGATGATGATGGGCTTCTTCGCTTTGCTGAGCACCTCGAAGGCGTTGTTGACGACCTTGTCATCGGGAACCGGTCGGCGGAAGCGCACGGGTTTCATTGGCAGCGCATTGGTTGGCTGCTTGGCGATGTCTTCCGGTAATTCCAGATGCACCGCACCCGGTTTTTCCGTTCGCGCAATGCGAATCGCCTTGCGCACCATTTCTGGAATCGTGTCGGCGTGGCGAATCGTGTCGGCCCACTTCGTGACTGGTCGGAACATCGCGACCACATCCATGACCTGGTGCGATTCCTTGTGCAGCCGACGGGTTGAACCTTGTCCGGTCAACACCAGCATCGGTGCCCGATCCATGTTGCTGTCCGCTACACCGGTGATGAGATTGGTGGCTCCGGGGCCAAGCGTGCCGAGGCACGCAGCCGGATTACCAGTGAGGCGTCCATAGATTTCCGCCATGAACGCAGCCCCTTGCTCATGCCGCGTGAGAACAAAGCGGATCGTCTTCGACTCTTCCAGTGACATCATGAAGTGGGCGTTTTCTTCACCCGGTACACCAAAGATGTACTCGATGCCTTCTGCTTCCAGACACTGAACAAAAAGATCTGACGCCTGCATGCTTGGTTCCCCCGAATCCTTAGGTTGATTTTGAGTCTAGCACCTGACTTTGCCAGCGCATATGCAGTGCGTGCAGAACATCTTCAGCACCCGGCTCTGACCCAGGCCAGTGTTTCATTGAGCGCAACATCGAACTTGGTGAAGAGCTCATCGATCTGGGCTTCGTTGATGATCAGCGGCGGACAGAACGCAATCGAGTCGCCGAGATTGCGCACGATGAGACCGTGAGCCTCACCGCGCTGAACACAATACGCGCCAACACCCTGTTTACCGGCGAACGCCTGTTTTGTCGTCTTGTCCTGCACCAGTTCGATCGCGCCAATCAATCCGAGACCACGAACCTCACCCACCAGCGGATGATCGGCAAACGACTTCAGCCGTTGCTGGAATACCTCCGCAACCTTTGCGACATGCGCGAATATCTGCCGCTCTTCAAAGATCTCCAGCGTTTTTAATGCCACCGCCGCACATACCGGATGTCCCGAATAGGTGAAGCCATGCGCAAAGGTTCCCATACTCGCGGACAGTTCAACCATGGGTTCGTACATGTATTCAGGGATGATGACCGCGCTGATTGGCAGATAGGCCGAAGACAGTGCCTTGGCCACAGACATCGTGGTTGGTTTCATACCCAGGGTCTGCGCACCAAATGGTTGACCGGTACGGCCAAAGCCACAGATCACCTCATCGTCGATCAACGCAATATCGTGTCGCTTAAGCACTTCTGCCACCGCGGGGAAGTAACCAGCGGGTGGAACGATGACACCGCCCGCACCCATCACCGGCTCTGCAATCATTGCCGCAATGGTCTCAGGCCCTTCTCTCAAGATCAGCGACTCGAGGTTGCTGACAATCCGACGCACAAAGTCTGCCTCGGTCTCACCCACCTGGCTGGCCCTGTAATAGTGCGGCGTATCCGTATGGAGCACGTTCGCAATCGGCAGGTCGAAGTGCGTATGAAAGTACGGCAGGCCAGTCAAAGAACCCGAAGCCACCGTCACTCCGTGGTAACCACGCCAGCGACTGATGATCTTCTTCTTGTCCGGCTTGCCGATGGCATTGTGGTAGTACCACATGAGTTTCATCTGGGTGTCGTTGGCATCACTGCCTGACAAGCCAAAGAACACACGTCCTGCCGCAAAGGGCATCATGGCCTTCAGTTTTTCTGCGAGTAACACGCTCGGCTCGTTGGTCTTGCCGCCAAAGAGCTGTGAATAGGACAGTGTGCGCATCTGCTCTGTCGCGACCTCGACCAGCGCTTCTTCGCCGTAGCCCAGTGCGGTGCACCACAGCCCTGACATCCCTTCGAGATACTGCTTGCCGTGGTTGTCCCAGAGATACACGCCTTTTGCACGGGCATGCACCTTCGGACCGGTGGCGTGAAATTGCTTCAGATTTGTTGTCGGGTGGAGCAGATGCTGCAGATCCTTGGCTTCAATCGAGTCGGCGGGGAATTCGTTGTGCAGTGGATTCGTCATGATGGTGAGCTTGTGCAGAGTGCGTTTCACCAGCACTTTACGTGATCACCGTCGACGCAGCACCCGGATATTGTTCAGTGCAAAGGCGGCAATTTCAGCGCATGGCGCACGGCCGGATGCATGACTTCGCCGTCCTGCACATTCAAGCCGCTCGCAAATCCTGGATCCTGCGCGAGCGCTTGTTGCCAGCCGAGATCGGCCAGTGCCCGAACATACGGCAACGTCACGTTATTCAGCGCCAGCGTCGACGTCCTTGCCACCGCGCCTGGCATGTTGGTAACGCAGTAGTGCACCACACCCTCGTCGACGAATATGGGCTGATCGTGTGTGGTTGGCCGACTCGTTTCGAAACAACCGCCCTGGTCTATGGAAATATCGACCATCGCCGCGCCATTTGGCATACGCCTGACCAGTTCACGTGACACCAGTTTTGGCGTGCTGTCGCCTGGGATCAGTACAGCGCCCACAACCAGATCTGCATCGTGCACGTGTTCTTCAATGGCATCGGCCGAGGCCATGAGCACTCGAGCGCGGCCTTCAAAGTGGTCCACCAGCGAGCGCATCCGTTCGACGGACTTTTCCAGGATCGCAACCTCCGCCTGCATGCCGACTGCCATAGCTGCTGCGTTGGCACCCGCAATGCCACCACCGAGAATCACGACACGGCCGGGCTGCACACCGGGAACTCCACCGAGCAGAGTGCCTCGACCGCCATTGGCTCTTTGCAAGCACCAGGCACCGACCTGGATCGACATACGTCCGGCAACTTCACTCATGGGGCTCAGCAAAGGCAGCCCACCATGCGGACCGACCACCGTTTCATAAGCGATTGCGATGGCTCCCGATGCCATCAACGCCTGCGCCTGCGCTGGATCAGCAGCCAGATGCAGGTAGGTGAAGAGAATCTGGCCGGCACTGAGCCGCGCGCATTCATGCAACTGCGGCTCTTTGACTTTGACAATGAGTTCCGCTTCGAACGCAGCGTCGGTGCTAACGAGTTGCGCTCCTGCGGCACGATATTGCTGATCGGTAAATCCTATGCCTTCGCCAGCGCCATGCTCGACACACACAGTGTGACCAGCCCTGGTCAGTTCAAGCACGGAGGCGGGGGACAAGCCAACCCGATATTCGTGAACCTTGATTTCCTTTGGTACACCAATCCGCACCAGTACCTCCGCACGTGTCCTGTCAACCAGACGAGTCAGGTCAAATCAGATCCGCAGCCTGCAGATCGAATTCGCGCATCACAGCATCAGCATAGTCGATGCGACCAGTGAGCTGTTTCGAATCCCCATACACCAGCCGCAAACAGGCTTCTGCCATGTGTTCAACCGGGGTTACCCGGTGTTTGCTCTGTTCGTTGATCAGGTTGTGATGTACGGCGCCCGGTGTAGCCACCAGACCCGGAGATATCACATTGACGCCAATACCATCGTTGTAATGCTCAACGGCAAGACCTGTCGTGAACCGCTCGAGCGCTGCCTTGCACATGCCGTACACCGCGCCACCTGATCGGCCGAGCGTCTTCTCCGGATGAATCGCTGCGTGTGATGAAATGTTGAGAATCCAGCCACTGCTTCGCGCGACCATGGCCGGCAGCACGCGCTGCGCGAGCTGGAATGGCCCCCATACCTGAACATCCATCATGAGTCGAAAGCGCTTCTCTGAAAAACTGGCGACCGGCGAATAAAAAGTGACCGCTGCGTTATTGACCAGGATGTCGACCGGACCAAAGGCGGCTTCGGCAGCATCGATCAGGGCAAGTCGATCCTCCTCCTTTGACAGGTCGGAGCGTACCGCAATCGCTTCGCCGCCTGCTGCGCGAATCCGTTCGACCGTCGCACTGATACTTCCTGGCAATATGTGATCACCTTCGTCGACTGTACGAGCCGAAACCACCACTCGCGCGCCCTCCATCGCATAACGCAGCGCAATAGCCTCGCCTATGCCACGGCTTGCTCCGGTAACAACCGCGACCTTTCCTGCCAGCAATCCCTGCTTATTTACAGTTGGTGTCCCCATGACTTGCTCTCCCCGATGAGTTGCTCAGTTAGAATCCAGGCTTATGTTACGCACAATCACTTTTCTGACCACTTCTGCTCTGGCGACTCTTGTCCTGGCCGCCGATCTGCCGGCCATCGACTTCGATATGACCGAGGTATGTTTCCAGGCGGCCGCAGAGTCCACCGATCTGGAAATCAGCGACCGAATCATTGGTTATTGCACGACCGCCCTGACCGAAGCGAAGACACCTGAAGCCGCGGCAGGAATCCTCAACCACCGAGCGATTCTGCGCATTCGCCAGGACAACCGGGCGGCCGCCAAAGCCGATCTGACCGAAGCCATTCGGATTCATCCGGCTGATATCGACGCGCGTATGACACTAGGCTACCTGGCCTGGCTTGAAGGTGACCTGGTGACAGCGGAAAGCACCTACACCGACGCACTGGCGACCAAGGCACTGCCACTTGCGGCATTCAATCGAGGCATCATTCGTCGACAACGTGGCGATATCGTCGGCGCGATGCGCGATGCCCTGACTGCCGCGGGTCACTCGGCTGAATCAGTCGAACAACTCATGCCTTCGAGCGACACTCAGGCGCGGTAAATACGTTCCACGCGCGGGCCAACGCGGGTCAGAATCTCGTAACTGAAAGAACCAGCGGACGCGGCCATTTCATCCAGGGTGATGTCCCGACCGAAGACCTCAAGCCAGTCCCCCTCAACTAGCCTGCTACCCGTGATGTCGACCTGGAGAAGATCCATGCTCACGCGACCGACGATCGGAAATCGTCGCCCTGCTTCGGCCACCCATCCAACGTTGGACAACGTTCGCGGAATTCCATCGGCGTAGCCAATCCCAAGCGTCGCGATCTCGGCTACGTTGGCAGCGACATACATACCACCGTAACCAACGGGTTCGCCTGCCACGACACGTCGAATCTGCAGAATCCGGGCTTCAACTCGCGCCACCGCCCGCATCGGATTGGCCCGCTTCGTGAAGGGATTTCCACCATACAGAGCTATCCCCGGACGACCAAGGTGAGGGCGGTCGAACCGGTCATGGAAACGAGACAGAATGGCCGGGCTATTGCCCAGGCTGATCGATGCCTGCGGGAAGTGAGGGAGGATCGAGGCAAACCGATCGAGCTGAACGGCGTTGAAAGGATGCTCGGGTTCGTCCGCGCAGGCCATGTGAGTAAGCACTGACTCGACGGTTAACCCTCGGAAATCAATTCCCTTGATCTCATGCCAGGGTAGTCCCAACCGGGCCATACCCGTATCCACGTGAATACTACAGAGCAGCCCCTGCCCACCCGTCCGCCAGGCATGCAGCTGATCCATCGTGTTGAGGATTGGCTGCAAGTCGTGTTTACACAACACAGCAACGGTGGATACATCCGCCCCACCAAATACGTGTATCCGCGCAGACCGAGTCAGGGACCGTCTCAGTTGTACGCCTTCGACCACGCTTGCGACAAAGAAGTCGACACAGCCCAAACTTTGAAGATGGTGTCCGACCTGTGTCGCACCCATCCCGTAGGCGTCCGCCTTGAGCACCGCGCCACAGCAGGTGTATTGGTTCAGGGTTCGAAAATTATCGCCTAACGCATCCAGATCAACGGTGAGACGTGACGACAATCGACCGTCAATTCAACGAATTGATGTAGGCGACGACGTTGCCAATCGCCGCGTCATCGACAAGCGTCGCAGCCATCGGCGACATCTGACGACCAAACACATCCTCGGGATGGTAACCGCGCAGGCCTTTGTTGAAATTCTGGATTTGACGGACGAGGTACCAATCGTCGAGCCCTGCCAGTCGAGGCCCGCCCATCTGCTCAAGCCCTTCGGCCTTTTGCCCATGACAAGCAGCACACACCGCATACGCAACCTTGCCCTTTGCAGCATCGCCTTTCACGGTTGGTGCATTCTTGGCCACAGGTAGAGAGCCTACATAGGCCACCAGATTCTCGATCGCGACAGGCGTGGATACGGTATTTGCCATTGGCCGCATTTGCATGCCAAACGTGTCACCCGGCTTCGTTCCGCGATGGCCCAGTCGATAGGCCTCCAGTTGTCGGGCCAGATACCAGCCTTGCTGGCCGGCCAGACGTGGTGCGTTCATCGCCATGTTGCCTTCACCATTCTGGCCGTGGCAGGCAGAGCAGACCGCAAAGGCTGCTTTGCCTTGAACAACATCACCCGCCGCCATACACACCGGGGAAAGCATGGCGAATACAACCGCCACCACACGGACGTGTGCGTTTTTCATCAATTCCTCGCAGATAAGATAACTAGACGTCGCACGACACCCAAACATCACAATAGCGTGCTTTGTTCTTATTATTTTCTATCCGCCGTCTTGCTGTCGTCGACTACAAACTTTCCGTACGTCGCCAAAACGCATACCAGCGAATTTTCACATCGGTGCCATCACCGCGACGTGAATTTTGCCTTCGATCGGAAGCGAGTCCATCTCGCCTGGCCCTTAGCTCGAAAAGTCCTTTCGATGCACGGCGCCTATCCATTTCCGACCGGCGGTCTTCGCCGGAGCGTCGCGAGTCCAGAGATTCAGAGTCGACGGTAACCGTTGGTTCCGTCGCCATCACCCTTCCTTCGCAAAGCTGACCGTTCTCAGGTCCTTGAACTATAGCCCGGTGAATGCGAAAGAAAAAGTCCTTCGTTTATGTGTATTTAGCCAGTAGTGCTGAGAACTATTCTTCGCCAGGGAGCCTGCTCAAAAACAAAATC
>JANNBJ010000007.1:0-9995 GCA_031385325.1 Gammaproteobacteria bacterium
CCGACTCGCGGAGAGTATCCAAGGTAATTTTGACCAGGTCGCAGTAGCAACTTGTTAAGTTCGAAATATCTTTGTGATGCACGAGAAGCTCAATTGGGTCGGGCCCTTCAGTAATTTACATGTCAAATACAGCATCTCGCCTGCGCCCATTACACACTCGCACGGCGATTCCAGCGTAAATCGACCGAGTTTAAGCGTGTGGCGGTTTGTTACCCGAAGTCTTGCATATGGTGTCAGGGCGTTATTCATAGATGCCTTGTCAGTTCAACGATTGAAATACCACTGTCGGCGTGGACGATGGGCTCGTAACACTTTACGCTTGCATTCCTGCACGCGTGCCTTCTCTTCAACGGACATGGAGACAGAAGCCCTGTGATTCTTCCTTCTTCATCGAACTCCAATGTCGCATTGCTGTCGCCTGTTTCCCGGCAGACGGAGCCCGTTGAGTTCGATTGGTATGACGCGAAAACCTCACTCACCATCGAGGGGCAAGGATTTCGCGATCTCGTGGCGCCCTATGACCGGCTACCTGGGCGTGCGCTAGGTGCAGTTCGCGATGAGGTCTGGTCTTTCAGCCATGACTCTGCTGGTATCGCAATACGTTTCACCAGCAACACACGCGAGATCCGAGCCCGCTGGACGCTGACCAATGCCCGGGTCGCTGCTGCGAACATGACACCCATCGGTGCCAGCGGACTGGACCTCTATGTCCGGTCGGGCACCAGACATTGGCATTGGCTTGGGGTGGGACGTCCCAGCTGGAGTCCAACCAGTTCGGATACGCTGATTTTGAACATGCCTTCCGGGGTTCGTGAATATCTCCTCTATCTCCCACTCTGCAATGGCGTGGAGTCCCTCGAAATCGGGGTGGAAAAAAGAGCTTCAATTTCCGCACCGCCGGTACGCAAGACCAAGCCGATCGTGTTTTACGGCACGTCGATTACACAGGGATATTGCGCGTCGAGAGCAGGTATGACTTACGTCGCCATGCTTGGCCGATGGCTTGATCGCGAGGTGATCAACCTGGGGTTCCCCGGGAACGGCAAACTGGAACCGTCTGTCGCAGAATTTATCGCCGAAATTGACGCCAGCGCCTTCGTATTGGACTGCATGCCGAACATGACGGAAGTGGAAATCCACAAGAATCTCGACCAGTGCGTGCGCACGATTCGGGCCAGTCACCCTCGTGCTCCGATCCTCGTGGTAGAAGACCGCAACTATGCTAACGGGTTCCTTAACGGCGAACACCGCATGCACAACGAGTCCAATCAGAGGGCAGGTCGCGAAGCGTTTTCACGACTGCAGCGCGACAGGATCGGTGACCTGCATTACCTGAAAGCCGACAATCTCCTGGCGGCAGATGGTGAAGACACCGTCGACGGATCGCATCCCACTGACCTCGGTTATTCAAGAATGGCGCGCGAATTCCTGAAAGCGCTGGATGCAGCTGGAATCCGCTAGGGCAGTAGCTCTGATTCTGATCAACGCTTCGTGTCAATTTTCGGACCACTTCAACCAGTGGGCCGCCCCAACCTGAACACGAAGACCGTGGAGCGTGCTTCATCAACCGACGGGAATCCCGCAATGATGTCCGGATACTCCTGACGGTACTTGTCCACGTCTGCCGGTTTTGTGTTGCACGGATGCACCACCATATTCATGCGTGAAACTCAGGGAAAATGCGCGGAGCCGGACATCGGCCTCCCGCGGCCTCGATGCACCATAGACAGACAACGCAGTCGAATTCGACAAGTCGAGTTGATACCAGAGAGGTAATTGAGTGCATCCCTGATGTCGAATACCGTTCACCCCCTTTGCTACTGGAGAACGGATATGGGTCTGTTTCGAGCGTTTCTCGTCGTGGTGTTCACCGTCATCGTGTGTTACACCGCTATCGTGATCGACAACCACGGGACGAACCTCTTTGCCGTTTTTTTCGGCGACATGGCCAAGCTGGGTTGGGCTGGACAGTTCAACCTCGACTTCATGTTCATGCTCGCGTTCTCAGCGGTGTGGGTTGCCTGGCGGCATGCGTTCTCGGCTAGCGGGCTACTGCTCGCAATCGTCGCATTCCTGTCTGGATCACCGTTCCTGTGCGTCTATCTGCTGGTCGTGACGACACAGGCCAACGGCGACATGCACGAAGTGCTGCTCGGGAAGACTCGCGCCACCAGCTGAAGATCAGACTTTGATCGACGCTTGGTTACGATCTTCTGGCTGTTTCAACCTGCGGGCCGTTCCAACCGGAACACGGAGACCGTGGAGCGGGCTTCATCAACCGACGGGAAACCCGCAATGATGCCCGGATACTCCTTACGGTACTTGTCCACGTACGCCGTCAGCACCGTCTCGAAGTCTGTGTGTATGGCAACCGCGCTTAGCGGATAAGTTGAATCGCCCAACCGCATCTCGACCGGCCCGCCCTCTCCAAGCATCGAAACCCAGCCGCTGTCCCGCGCACCAACCACATGGAGTTCGCCTGCGCTTTCGACCACCCAGATGATGACCACACGTGGCAAGAAGCCTGGCACACGCAAGCGAATCTCATCGACATCGGCGGTATCCGGCCATTGAGCGGGCGCAGTGGCCGGTGTCCCGCCGATGAAAAGCCCGGGCATCGGGCCAATGGGTGCAATCGCGATGAGAATCAACGCTGCAAGACCAATCAGGGACAGACCTATTTTCAGTGCTCTCATCATGTTTTTGGCCTCACGCCAATGCCTGCGGTTTTGGATGCCAGTAGGTCAGATACTCGGCGTACAGCACCCGATCTGCAATGCCCTCCACTTCAATCTCATGACAGGTCTTCAGGAGCACCTCGCCTGACGGCTTCGGTGTTACCGCCAGCAGAGCGATGTGTGACCGCAGCCGCACGCCCTCACCGATGATTACGGGTTTGAGTACTCTGACTCGATCGAGGCCATAGTTGAGCGGGTTTTGGCCATCAAGAGGTGACAACTCCGCCGAACGATAAAAGTGTGACAACAGCGCCAGCATATGAAAGCCGTGGATCAACGTGCCGCCGTAAGGGGTATTTCTTGCATATTCGGGATCGCAGTGCCCGGGCGTGCGCCAGCGTGTTACTTCGCCGAACACGTTGACCTGCACCTGGTCGATGAAGACCCAGTCGCTGACACCCAGCTTTTCGCCGATGCGGGTGGCCGCGGTGCTGAGCAGGAATGGCTGCTGCATGGGTCTGTCTCCTCACGTTGATTTCAATCCCGGGATTTGTTGCGCTACAGTCTGTGCATCGTAGCGCGCATGACACTGAACAGCGCAGGACGTTACGCTGCTCCCTGACCTCGAATCATGAGGCGCACTTTAAAGCCGGAGAAAGAGCCAATGCGTACGGGAATTGCGGCAGGTACCACCGCTTTGTTAGTGGCAGCACTTGCAGCCTGTGGAGGGCCTGAGTCCGCCGCATCAAATCAGTCGTCAGGCACCCAGGATTTGAATGCAGAGGTTGCCGATCAAACGCGCGAAACTGCACAGGACGTTGTGACACCCCAGAACGGTCAGGCACCCTCCCATGCAGGCCCCAGTCCCAGCCAAAGACCCAGGCCGGGCGGAGGGTTCAATGCGGAGGAATCCGGGGTCGAGGGCACTCTTGCCATCAGGATCCGGTGGTCCGCGGAAATCGTGCAGGGCATTCCAGCCGAAGGACTGACGACGACGGTGCACAAACGCCTGGCACGGTATGAGTGCCCAATCACATCCAGCGACGAAGCCCCATACTCGTACTTCGCAGCATTCGATAATCCGGACGGCGATCCCATGGCCGCAACCGGTGCCTACCAACCCTGGTGGAACGAAGACTGTACCGGGACTCTGAAGATTGAAGATAGCCGGCATGCCGACGATCCGACACTCGCAGGTCCTGAACCCATTGTGTACACCCATGGGACTCGACCGTTCAGTACCGCCGACGCACCACTCACCATCGAAACGGATTTGAACAAGGGACGCACCCGCTACCTGTTCATCACGCCCAACGCCGACGGCTTCCAGCAAGACGCCGTGAAAGGCTACGAAGACGCGAAACTGGTGGCGGCTACGGCGGCGCCCATGGCGACGATGGATATCACACTTGCAGGGCCGATTGGCGGTGGCCGACGTAAATTCAGCGTTGAGGGCGGCACGGTGCGGGTCGACTGGACATTCAGGCGCAAACCCATCGCACCCTGACGATCAACCGATGGCGCGCAAACCGCCCGCACTGGCCCGCCATTCGGTCCAGGACCGTTGTAAAAGCCGGTTGAATTACCTATCTTCGCTCGGCCACCTCACCATCCATGGCCCATCGCATGACCACCCAGAGCAGCGCAAGCTCCCCGCGCACCGACCTGCCAACGGCAGAAGAACTCGGCTTCGACCCGGACGCGCTGCGCGACAAGTACCGAATCGAGCGCGACAAGCGCCTGCACGCGGACGGCAACGCGCAGTACCAGGAAGTGATTGGCGACTTCTCGCATTACATTGATGACCCTTACGCCGAAGCGATAGAGCCCCGTGCCGCCTTGAACGACGAGGTAGACGTGATCATCGTCGGTGGAGGTTTTGGCGGCCTGATCTGTGCTGCGCGCCTGCGCGAGGTCGGTATCAATCGACTCCGCATCATCGAGAAAGCGAGCGACGTCGGCGGCACCTGGTACTGGAATCGTTATCCTGGCGCGGCCTGCGATACCGAAGCGTACATCTACCTGCCGCTGTGCGAAGAACTCGGCTACATCCCGCGCTCGAAGTACGCCTTCGCATCGGAAATTTTCGAACACGCACACCGGATCGCCAACCACTACCATCTGTACGACGACATGTGCCTGCAGACCCAGGTGCAGGGCATCGAATGGGATGAATCAAGCCAGCGCTGGAACATTCGAACCGATCGTGGCGACAACATGCGCGCGCGATTCGTGATCATGTCCAACGGGCCACTCAACCGGCCAAAACTGCCGGGCATCCCTGGCATCCGTGACTATCGAGGCCACACCTTCCACACCAGCCGCTGGGACTATGACTACACGGGTGGCAGCCCGGCAGGCAACCTGAACAAACTTGCGGACAAGCGGGTCGGCATCATCGGCACCGGCGCCACCGCCGTGCAGTGCGTGCCGCATCTCGGCGCCAGCGCAAAATCGTTAGTCGTGTTCCAGCGGACGCCGTCCTCAGTGGACGTGCGCGACAACCGACTGACAGATCCCGCCTGGGCCGCCAGTCTTCTTCCTGGTTGGCAGCGCGAGCGCATGGAGAACTTCAACACGCTGACTTCGGGCGGCGTTGTGGAAAAGGACCTGATCCAGGACGGCTGGACCGAGATCATCCGCAATCTCGTTTCCATGGCGAAGTTCCGCGGCACCGGCGTGGACTGGAGCACAGTGCCGAAGCTGATGGAAATCGCCGACTTCCAGAAGATGAACCAGATCCGCGCGCGCGTGGACTCAGTGGTGAAGGACAGGGCGACGGCAGATGCCTTGAAACCATGGTATCGGCAGTTCTGCAAGCGCCCGTGTTTCCATGACGAGTACCTGCCAACGTTCAATCGCGACAATGTGCAACTCATCGATACCGATGGCCGTGGTGTCGAGCGCATCACCGCGACTGGCGTGGTAGCCAATGGCGTGGAGTACGCCGTGGACTGCATCGTGTTCGCCACCGGGTTCGAGGTGGGCACGCAGTACACGCGGCGCGCCGGTTATGACGTGGTGGGACGCGATGGGCTCACCCTGAGCGCGAAGTGGGCCGATGGCATACGCACGCTGCATGGCTACACCACACGTGGTTTCCCCAACCTCTTCATCATCGGCAACTCGCAATCCGCCGCAACGACAAATTTCCCGCACGCCATGGACGAATCCGCACGGCACTTCCAGTATCTGATTCACAAGTGCATGAACGAGGGAATCGGCAGCATCGAACCGAGCCAGGAAGCGGAAGATGCGTGGGTACAGCACATCATCGACATTTCGCGTTTCAGCGAGGATTTTCTCGCGGCGTGCACACCCGGGTACTACAACAACGAAGGCATGCCGAGCCGGCGGAGTATCCAGAACGGTGCGTATGGCAAAGGTCCGAATCCGTTTTTCAAGATCACGCAGGCGTGGCGCGATTCGGGGGAGATGCCGGGAATGCTGCGAACTTGATGTGAGACCGGCGCGTTTCAGCTCAACGTTTCACACCGAACGTGCCACCGATACGAGCCAGGTGATGGGTCACGAACGACGCAGAGTGGCCAGCTTGAAGTTGTCCCAGGTAACGATGGCGTCAGGCACCAGTACCATCCAGCGGGCATTGCTACCCCGGGCGGTTGCGCTGTTGGGTGGCGGATTGTCCTGGGCCGCTTCGCCGTGACCTCCGTTGTATTTGCGCCCCATCTGGATGCGGGCTTCAGCAAGGTGGGGATCAGCCGCCTCCGCATCTGAATCTTCAAGAGTGTGCGCCTGCCCCTGCAGCATCACAGCCTGCAACTCCGGGAATCGTTCATTGCGGTCAACGATGATCGTGCAGCCCGCACTGCGACGCAGGTTCACGACTTTCTGTCCGCGGCCGTAGATGTAGACCCGACCTCCGGCCCAGCCAAACCACATCGGCGTGAGATTGATCCTGGTGCCCGGCCCGAGTGTGGCAATACGGCAGTTCCAGCTCAGCGTCATGATCTCTTCGATCTGGGCTGCATCGAGCGCGAGTTTTTTTGAAATCGGCATGAGGGTTGGTATCCCGGTGAATGCATCGATGGTAAACCGTTGTGTGGTTCACCGGGAACCTGGTGTCATTGGTTTAGCCAGGCTGTGCCACAAGGACAGGCTGTGCCAACAAGGACACACACTGCAGATTTGTAGGTGAAAGAGCACACGGATCGTTGCGGAGCCAGTGTGGAAGGCGAAAGCGATCGCCATCCGACTGTGTGTCCGATTCAACTCAGACCAGCGGTTTCAGTCCATGGAATTGGCGACACGCCATTCGTCTATATCTGATTCCTGGGTCGCTAACGAGTACGGGATGATTCGGAGGGTGCCGTGATTGCCGATACGACATGCACAACCGATCTACGGACTGTGCTCTTCCACTGTCATCCTGGGTGCTGAAAAAGGTGGAGCCATCTCACTGTCCTGCCAGCAGCGCTTCCAGGAATTCGCGTGGTGAAACGACGCTTACGCCTGCTCGCGCCTTTTCCGGGAAGTGCTTGAGATTTCCCGTCACCACGAAGTCTGCCTGACCGGACACAGCGACTCTCGGTCGAACGAGAACTTCGAACGCGTAAGCACGTCGCGATACTCTGAGACGATTCTCTCGTCGAAGCACAATCTCACGCGTTCTGTCAGTAGGGTTCGAAGCACGGTCGCCGGCGAGACATTTGGAGACAGTATCCCGGACACCAGAACGTTGGTGTCGAGTACGATCTTCAACCGTTCGTTCTCTTCATCCGTGACTGCTGTATCTCGGCGTCAATTGCATCGGGGGTCGTTTCATGTAAGTCCCTTGCTGATGCATCACGCTGCAATCTGCCTAAAGCCTCGCTCGCGCGACTACGCCGCAAAGCCCAGAGGCACTCCTCGAAAGACTCCTCATCTGTGGCGCTCAGAATTGCGATGGGTTTGCCATTGCTGGTCACCACAAGTTCTCTTTCCTGCTCGAGTTCTTTCCAGAGTTCGGATGTCTTGCCGCGAAGATCGCGGACGGTAACGAATTTCATGCGTGCTCATGGGCCACAATTGTGGCCACGATAATAATCCAGCTATTGATACGGGCAAGTGACCTGGTGTCATTGATCTGGCCAGGAGTCTGCGCGGCAGAAGGCGGCGGTGCGAGGCGAGTGTCAATTCGAGGCTGATTTTTCGTTCGATTGAGGAGCATAGTGGGTGCTATGTGACGAAAGCGAACGGAAAATCGGGCCGAAGTGGCACCGCCGTAGCACGTTGATCTTCTGCCGCGCAGACTCCTAGGCTGCGCCAAATCAGAATGCACCAACAAGGACACGCACTGCTGATACGCAGACGAACGATCAGCCCGTCTGTTCTGCCACCACCGTTTCGACCAGCTGTGCCAGCGCCTCGTAGGGTTGTGCGCCCACGACGCCATAACCACCCGCGACAAAGGTAGGCACACCGGTAATGCCATAAGCGCGGGACTTCTGCCAGTCAGCATCGATCTGCGCGCGAAACGTACGATCCGAGAACACCTGCCGCGCGTCCTGCTCTGACAAGCCGATCGACACGGCGATCTCGATTAGCACCTCTACATCACCGATGTTCCGCCCCTCAACGAAATAGGCCTTGAAGAGTGCATCGTGAATCGCGTCGCCACCCGGTTGCGTATCCGCCCACTTGCCAAGTTCCTGGGCCAGGCGGCTGTTGAAGGTGTGAGTGCGCTTGCTGTAAGACAGCCCTTCCCCATCCATCAGGTCTTTCATTCGCGCATACATTGCCTCCATGTCGATGTCACGGCCGGCAAAAAGCTCTGCGATGCTTACGCCTGCCTGAGGCGTCTCCGGGTGCAACGGAAAGTGCACCCACTTCACCTTCACGGGGAAGTGGCTCTTGAGCCGTTCAATACGCACGGTACTGAGATAACACCAGGGTCAGACGTAGTCTGAAAAAATCTCGAGTTCGATCAGTTCGCTCATGAAAAAAACCATTGGTCGTTGGGCGGCAGTGTAACCGATTCACTTGTGACCGCAGATCTCGGAGGATGAGTCCACCAAGGCGCACAGAAACTGTATCTCTGGTTGTCCAGCGGAACCGGTCAAACAGCAGTCCTCGCAAGTATTCGCGGCGCCACGGTTCGACACGTGATGATCCAATTTGATCAACACCGTCTTTGAACAATTATTCGATGGCTGAAAAGACCAACACACCGAAGCGAGCCAACAGCAGGTTCATTGAATGGCATTCGAGACAGCAGCGCTAGGCCAGGTCGAGCACGACCCTATGACGCCCACGTTCCGGGATAGAGGATTGGTCCCTCGTTTCGGCACCACGTTCCATTCAACACCTTCGCCCGGCAGCTATTGCGGGCGCACTACTGCAGGCGCATATTTCGAACGGTTGTTCTTGTCGGGGGGCAAGATGAACTCCGCCAGCTACATCAAGTACGGCTTCACCGCACTCGGCATACTGTTGCTTCTGGTGACACTGTATCTGGTCCAGCAGACGCGGACGTTCTACCGCGAAGCCAGCCGGGCCAATGGCACAGTCATCGAACTGGTGCGAGAAAAATCGAGTGATTCGATCACCTACGCGCCCGTGGTGCGTTTCGTCACGGACGCAGACGAAAGTGTCGAGTTCACCTCGGGTACCAGCAGCAACCCGCCGAGCTATACCGAAGGCGAAAGCGTCGAAGTCCTGTATCGAACGGCAGAGCCGCACGACGCCAGGATCAATGGCTTCTTCTCGTTATGGCTCGGACCCATCATCACGGGTGGGCTCGGCACGATCTTCACGCTGATCGGCGGCGTTCTGTTGTTAGTCCCAATGCTCGGGGCGCGCAAGCAAGCGGACCTCAGGCAGAGCGGCACCTGTATCGTCACGACCTTCCAGAGTGTCGGCCAGAACATGAACCTCACGGTGAACGGCCGACATCCGTTCCGGGTCTTTACGCAGTGGACCAATCCGGCCACGTCACAGATACACGTCTTCGAAAGCGAGAATCTGTGGTTCGACCCCGCACCGTACATCAATACGCGAGACATCGCCGTTTTCATCGAGCGCAATAATCCGAAGCGATACTTCGTCGACCTGTCGTTCCTGCCCAGGCTTGCGCAGTGACCGGCCATCCTCAATCGCGATGTTGTCCGCATCTGCCCGACCGCGCAGACTCCTAGCCCGCATTATTCATGAATGACCTGCTGCGGACGCCGAAAGCAGCGAAAACACTCGGCGTGCTCCCTCCGCGTGCTCGACGTGCTGTCAAGCACGCCTGTGCGCGCTCCGGTCCGCGCCACCCAGTCTTTTCGTTACTCTCGACGCCCTCGCGACGTTCCTTCATGAATAATGCGGGCTAGG
>JANNBJ010000040.1:0-1753 GCA_031385325.1 Gammaproteobacteria bacterium
AGACGAAGCCGAACATGCGCGCACCACGGGTACGCTGGCCGCCGTGACCTTTGACGGGACCTTGCCACCACTCGGTTTTCGTCAGTATCAGTGCACGGATCTCGCGCGTTTGAAGCGCGGCGATACTGCGGTGCTCAAACCGCTCATAGAGCGGATCGCGCTGAGCCTGGGTGTCGCGCCACCTGCCATGCCGTATAACGCTCCCATACAGCATAAGAACCTCACGTGGATCACTGCGACCGCACTCGCGCTGGTGACGCTGTGTGGCCTGGTTTATTTTTGGATCGACAGACCAGGGCTCATCTCTGGGGATGCCGCTGCCACAGACGCCGGCAGCGACGTAGCAGACCCGTCTGTACCCGCAGTCGAGTCAAAAACCGTCGCCGTCCTACCGTTCGTTGCACTGTCAACCAGCGAAAATGACGGCTACTTCGCTGATGGACTGACGGAAGAGGTACTAAACGCGCTGACGGCTGTCCCTGGTCTGCTCGTCACGGCACGCACCTCATCCTTTTATTTCAAAGGTAAGAACCTGCCAATCCCGGAAATCGCCGCGAAGCTCGGCGTCGCGCACGTGGTCGAAGGTTCGTTGCGGCCGGCTGGCGACAAGATTCGCATCACCGCCCAGCTTATCCGTGCCAGCGACGGCACACACCTGTGGTCGCAGACGTACGACCGCGCCCGTGATGATGTGCTCGCCGTGCAAAGCGAAATCGCCGAGCGTGTGGGCGATGTTCTCGGCGTTTTCCTCGTCGACAAAACCCGCGATTTTATGGCAACGAAGGGCGTACGCAGCGCCGATGCGTTTGTGGACTATCAGAAGGGCGCTCGCCTGTTTTATGAGGCCCACGCTTACGGACCCTTTACACAGAAGCTCTTCGAAGCCCAGCCCGCGCTTGAGCGAGCCCTCTCAGCTGACCGGGAGTTCTCCGACGCGTGGCTGATGCACGCCATCATCTACGAACGGTTGTTGAAGTTGACATTGCACGGACGGCCAGTTGCGCCATTTTCCGAACGGTCGCCTGAAGCACTGCAACAGCTGCTGATCGGTGATCTCACCGAGGCCTTGCAGGCAGCGCGTACTCCGCACCATCGCGCCTTGATCGAATTCCTGAGAAGTCTGAATTCAACTGACTGGATCGGCCTGTCCGCCAAAATGGACGCCGCACTCGGCCGAGAAGAGTGCATGGCTGACAATGGCTGGTCAGCCATGGCGCTGTTATTCGGCAAGGGTGATGCCGCGATGCGGTTCACGGAGCGCCGAGCCATCTGCAACCCGTTTGACCCAAGCGTCTATGGCATGATGATCGCTTTGCACACCAAACAACAGAACTACGCCGCAGCGCACGCTGACATTGCGAAAGGGCGGGAACTTTTTGGGCCGCGCCCGCCCTATACGATTGCAGAATTCGGCCTTGCGCTGCTCGAGCGCGACTTCGCAGAGGCGCAGCGCCTCTTACCGATCATCGGCAACGACAAGTGGCAGCAACTCTTACTGGCCTACCAGGAAGGCAGCCCAGAGGCACCTGAGCTGCACAACGTGATCAAGCAGGAAATGATGGCCGGCGAATTCACCAAACGACATCGAACCCGAATGCTGCTGACCCTCGCGGCATGGTCCGGTGACCGAGCCGAGGCCTCCCGCCTCGCAGGGGAACTGGACAAGGATTCTTTCGGCACCGCACTGCTGATAGAAGCAGCGGAACGTTGCGCGTGCGGCTCACCCTTCCCGCTTGAAGCCACACCGAACTTT
>JANNBJ010000098.1:0-27981 GCA_031385325.1 Gammaproteobacteria bacterium
CAAAAGGGGACATCTTAGGTTTGCTCAAAGGGGACATTACTGCTTTGCCTCTACAATTGCTCCGTCCGTCGTTGGCAGAAGGGGTGCGATGATGGATCATCTGCGCCCCTGCGAGCCGCGCGCTCGCGTCAATCAACAGAGAGCAATATGACCATTCAACGCCTGCACGTGGGGCCACGTCTGTCTCAGGTCGTCATTCATGGCGACACCGTCTATACCGCTGGAATCGTCGCCGATGATCCGTCTGCCGATGCTGCAGGCCAGACCCGCCAGATACTCTCGAAGATCGATCAGTATCTGGCAGAAGCGGGCAGTGACAAGACAAAAATTCTGACTGCAACGATCTGGCTTGCGGACATGAAGGATTTTCCCGCCATGAACACGATGTGGGATCCGTGGGTTCCGCAAGGCGCGACCCCAGCCCGGGCTTGTGTCGAATCGAAGCTCGCGACGCCCGCCTACAAGGTCGAGATTCGGGTCGTCGCTGCACGTTGAAGTAACGGGGCTGGCACGAAACACCGGCACCAGCCCATCGGCTGGTCGTCGGTCGTGACCCCGTTGTGATATAAAAAACAGCAGACGAAGATCTCTGACCAGCGGGAGCTCGAAAATGAACTGGATTCGCTACGGCATTATTTCCATCGTCGTTGTCGTGGCGGTTGTCGTTCTGACGCCGTTCACGATAGTTCCTTCGGGACATCGCGGCGTCGTCACCACGTTTGGCAAGGTTCAGGATGGCGTGCTCGGTGAAGGCCTCCACTTTCGCATACCCATAGTCAACATCGTCCATAGCGTCGATGTCCGGCTACAGAAAAGCGAAAGTGAAGGTGAAGCAGCTTCGAAAGACCTGCAGACCATTCATACTCGGGTGGCACTCAACTATCACATGACGCCGGATCAGGTTGCGAATACCTTTCGTGATATCGGCAGTCCTGAGGAAGTTGCTGACCGCGTGATCGTCCCGGCGATGCACGAGGCGGTGAAGGCGGCCACTGCGCAGTACACGGCGGAAGAGCTGATTACCAAACGATCAGACGTCCGCGACCGGATTCGGGGCTACCTTGAGATCCGTTTGAACAAACACGGGGTAGAGGTAGATGAATTCTCGGTGACCAACTTCCAGTTCTCACCGTCATTCAATGAGGCCATTGAGGCCAAGACCACCGCTGAACAGCTCAAGCTGAAGGCAGAGCGGGACCTACAGCGAATTCGTGTCGAAGCGGAACAGAAGATTTCCCAGGCTCAGGCAGAAGCCGAGTCACTCCGACTGCAGAAACAGGAAATTACGCCGGAGTTGATCAAGCTGCGGGAAATCGAAGCCCAGCGTCTGGCGATTGAAAAGTGGAATGGTGTATTGCCCAGCGTAACCGGTGGTTCGGTACCGTTCATTTCTCTGGGCAAATTGGAATAGGTGCAGACAGATCGTTGTGTGTGATCAGGTGCCCGTTAACGGCCAGAACATGGGGATTGTTGTAACCGTCACCGCACAGCACAACAGGTTCATTGGAATACCGATCCTGAAGAAGTCACTGAACCTGTAACCGCCTGGTCCGTAGACCATGAGGTTGCACTGGTAGCCGATTGGTGTCGCGAAGCTGGCAGAGGCGGCCAACATAACCGCGATGACGTAAGGCGCGTGATTCAAACCGGCGGTGTCGATGATCGCGATCACCACCGGTAACATCAGCATGGCTGCTGCAGTATTGGTGATCAATTCGGTGAGGAGCATGACGCTCACATAGGCAACCAGCAACAAGAGCCAAGGATCGTCTCCTGCAAATTCCACCAGATTCTTACCAAGGTAATCTGCGGCCCCGGTTTTTTCGAGTGCGCTACCGAGAGCGAAGCTGGCGGCGACGGTAATGAGTACCGGTAGATCGAGGCTCTTTCGCGCATCGTTGACGCTGATGCATCGCAGGATCAGCATCAACCCGGCGCCGGCCAGTGATGCGTTCAACATGGACGTCACATTGAAAGCGGCAAGCAGCACTATGCCAGCCAGCACCGCCCAGGCGGTCAGCGCCCGACTGTGATCGGGAATTTCGTGGTCCAGCTTGTTAATGACCAGAAAGTCGCGAGAGTCCTTGAGTCTTGGATACTCGGCGGGTGGACCTTCCAACAGCAGCACGTCACCCTTTTCGAGAATGATGGAGCTCAAGCGTCCGCGAATGTGTTCGCCATTGCGCGCAACGGCCAATACGACGCATCCGTATCGATCACGGAACCGACCGTCACGAATCGTCTTGCCAATCACTTCACAACTTTGGGCGACCACGGCTTCCATCAGCATTCGTTCTGGGACGTCCCGATCGAGAGAGGGTTCATGGCCGACAGCGGGTACGAGTCCGTTGATTCGCAGGATATCGACGATTGCATCCGTCTCGCCAACGAATACCAGGCGATCACCTCCTCGCAGGATTTCTTCTGGTGCCACGGCTGTGATTACTGCGCCGCTGCGCTCGATCTCGGCCAGAAATATACTCTGCAGATTGCGTAGACCGGCTTGTTGAATCGTTTTGCCGACAAGCGGGCCGTCGCTAGCGACTGCGACTTCAAACGTGAAGCTCCGCTTGTCAGCGAACGTTTGTGAGGGACTTTGTCGAGGTTTGAGCAACAACGGTCCGAAAATCAGAATGAAAATGATTCCTGCTGCAGCGTTGATGAGACCAAGTGGCGTGATTTCAAAAAGGGAAAAGCCGGGATTTCCTGTAATCACTTCGTACTGACTGTTGACGACCAGGTTCGTGCTTGTGCCGATCAGTGTGATGGTTCCGCCGAGAATCGATGCATAACTCAAGGGAATCATCAGTGACGAAGGGGAAATACGAATTCTTCTGGCCCACTGCAACACGGCCGGGATCATGGTCGCTACTACCGGCGTGTTGTTGAGAAAGGCCGATATGGCCGTAACAGGTAGCATCATTCTTAGCAGCGCAGCTCGTTCACTTTTCGGGCGACCGAGGAGCCGATCAACAAGCAGGTCCACACCACCGGACGAACGAATGGCGCCTGCAACAACAAACAGCGCTGCAATTGTGATGAGACCGGGATTGCTGAAGCCCGCCAGGGCTTCCGGGGCGGAGAGAATCCCGGAAAGGCTCAGGATCAAGAGCGCAGCCAGCATGACCATGTCGACGCTGAACCGTGGTACGAGGACGAGAATTACAAGAACGCTGCCAGTGATGCCTATGGCGAACCAAGCTTGCCAATCCATCGAAACGACTTGGGTAGAGAATGAACTCAGCATCTTGCCCTATGATCCCGAGCCGTTCCACGACCTGTCGCTCATAAGAATATTGCAACAAATCCTCAAGTTACCTTGTCAAGTGCAAAACCGGTATGGGTAGAAAAAATCTGTCGCGAACAAGGTCGAATTTCGATTGTTCCAGTTCCTGGCGGCATCGGGAGGCCTGAATACCGGCACCTTGTTCCCACATTCCCAGGTGACCCGGCAGGTCGATCCGCTAGAGATCGACGTCTCCTTTCAGCAGTCGTTGGACAATCGTGCGATTGAGTATCTCGTTCGTCCCATCGGCGACGTTGACGATGCGCAGGGCGTGCCACGCCTCGGTCAGACCCATTTCATTGGTAAAGCCCATGGCGCCGTGTGTTTGCATTGCGCGGTCGACGGCCTTGTAGCCGATCTGCACCGAATATGCCTTGGTCATGCTCAGTTCCTTTACCGCGGCATGGCCTTGATCGAGCAGTGTGCTGACGTTGAGGCCCATCAGATGCGCGGCATGCAACTCGGTCGCGGATTCAGCGAGCGGGAATGTAACGCCCTGGTAGTCCGCGATCTTCTGGCCAAACGCTTCGCGCAGTTTCGCATAGTCGAGAGCCTGCTCCACGGCCCAACGACCGTAACCAACCGCGCGAGCTGAGTTGTAGACCCTGCCAAGCGAAACACCATAGAGCGCGGCGCTGAAACCAGCACCGGCCTTGCCGACCAGCTGCCATGGTTCAACATAAAGACCATCGAGCTCGAGCTCTGCCTCATCCCCACCGATATGACCGAACAACCGAATGACCCGCTGCACCTTGAAACCCGGAGCCCTGGTAGGAACCATGAACGCACTGATACCACCCTGTTTGTTCGCCGCTTTTTCCGCGTCGGTGATCGCAAAGAGCACGCAGTAGTCGGCGACCGGGGCGTTGGTGGTCCAGATCTTGCGGCCGGAAATTCGCCAGCCATCGCCATCTTTCGTCGCACGGGTACGGATCATGCTGGCGTCCGATCCCGCATTCGGTTCTGAGAGTCCGAAGCTCATGGATCTTGTTCCATCCATCAATCCTGGCATGAAACGAGCGCGGGCTTCAGGAGTCACTTGATCCAGCAGCCGGCTCGGTCCGAATGCCCAGTGTGCGAGCGCGTACAGCATCAACCAGTTTTTTGGCCCACAGTGATGGAAGAGCGCTTCCCAGGCGACGTAATACGCCAGGTGCCCAAGACCCGCCCCGCCCAGATGCTCTGGCACACACATGTGGTAGTAGCCTGCCCGTGCAGATGCGGTGCGTACTTGCTCGATCAACTCCAGCAGTTCATCGGAAAAACGCCCATCTTCACGATAGAGCCGGCGAGGATCGTCAAAGAGTGCCTGATGTTCCTGGTGTCTTGGGATGACCTCCTGGTCGACGAATGCAATTAGCCCATCGCGGGCGCTTATGACGTCTTCTGGAAGATCTATTGCGAATGCGGTCATGGCGGGACGGGCTCGAATGTGAGAGCCAGAAGTATCAACTGTCGGGAAGATCGATTAAAGAGATGGTGGCCAGGGGCAGAATCGAACTGCCGACACGAGGATTTTCAGTCCTCTGCTCTACCGACTGAGCTACCTGGCCGCAGAAGGGCCGCGTATTAAACCGGTCAGCCTGAGGAGCGTCAACCTGAACAGCTTCTAATGAGTTCGACGCTTCGACACCAGGCTTTCTCCGCATTGGCAAACGGCTTACTTGCGGCACACAATGTGGCAGCGGAATGAGGCGAACCCGAAGACAAATCTGTGCAATGATTTATGCGCGGGATCGGGGTCGACAACAAGGTCTGGCCGATGTTTGGGTATCCGCGGTCCGTTACCGGTTGATCATCGCTTCCTCAAAGTTGGCAAGCTTCGTGAATCCCGAGACTGGATGAGCAACACCAGCCACTGGAATCTATTGATTATTGGAATGATTGAGCAGTTTTGAGATGACTTATTGCCTCGCCATACATGTCAACGCGGGACTGGTCCTGATTTCCGACTCGCGGACCAACGCAGGGGTCGACAGCGTCAGCACGCACAGCAAGATGCGCATTTTTGGGGTGCCTGGAGATCGCCAGTTCATTCTTTGTTGCTCGGGAAATCTTGCTACCACGCAAGGCGTGTTTGCTCAGATCGAACGGGATTTTCGGGACGATGCGAAAACCAGCCTGAAAACGGTAAAAAACGTCAGTGAGGCTGCCACTTACGTGGGGGCGCTGAGTCGGAAGGAGCAGGAAAAAACTCCGGGCGGGCATGTGTTTGAAGCCAGCTTTCTGGTTGCTGGGGAGGTTTGGGGCGCGCGATGCCGCACCTACATGGTTTATCCGGAAGGAAACTTCATCGAGAGTTCGAACCAGGTCCCCTATTTGCAGATTGGCGAGTCGAAGTATGGCAAACCGATACTGGATCGTGTGGTGACGATGGATTCTTCTCTCGATCAAGCGGCGCTGTGTGCGCTGGTATCGATGGATGGAACGATGCGAAGCAACCTCACGGTGGCACCTCCGATCGAGATCGTGGCTTACACAGCAGGTTCCTTGCAGCCGGGGCGCTATCGGCGTTTCGAAGAGGACGATGATTACTTGCGTGATGTGAAGAGAAACTGGAACAAGGAGATCAAGATCGCCTTTGCGCGGTTGCCGGTTATCGATTGGGAGGTCGAACAGTCCTCGTGACCATACATGTTTCTCTGCAACACAAAACGACCTACCGGTTTGATCACAGGGTGGAATTGTTTCCCCATGTGATCCGCCTCCGACCCGCCCCACATTGCCGCACACCGGTTTCCGCCTATTCACTCAAGGTGACGCCGGAGCCTCATTTCGTGAACTGGCAGCAGGATCCGTTTGGAAACTACCTCGCGCGGTTTGTGTTTCCGGAGCCAGCTACGGAACTGAGCATCGAAGTTTCGTTGATCGCTGATCTGACTGTGATCAATCCATTCGATTTTTTTCTCGACGAAGGTGTCGAGAAGTTTCCCTTCGATTATGAGCCCCAGCTTCGCCGGGATCTGACTCCGTATCTCGAAGTGACCGAACGTGGTCCGAAGCTCACTGCGTGGCTGGCCGCGATGGACACGAAGGATGCCCGCACTGTCGACTTTCTGGTTGCGCTCAATCAGCGATTGCAGCAGGACGTCGACTATCTCGTGCGCATGGAGCCTGGTGTCCAGACTTGCGAGGATACGCTTGGGCGAAGATCAGGGTCTTGTCGCGACAGCGGGTGGCTGTTGGTTCAGATACTGCGCCACCTTGGGCTGGCTGCGCGATTTGTCTCCGGGTATCTGGTCCAGTTGAAGGCCGACTTCGAGGCGCTGGATGGCCCATCAGGAACGACCCATGACTTCACTGATCTGCATGCCTGGGCAGAGGTTTATCTGCCCGGTGCAGGCTGGATTGGTTTGGATCCCACGTCCGGCCTCATGGCGGGCGAGGGCCATATCCCGCTGGCGTGCACGCCGGACCCGGCTAGTGCCGCTCCGGTAACCGGCGCGACCGGTCCAACCACTGTCGAATTCTCGTTCAGCAATGAAGTGATTCGTGTCCATGAAGATCCTCGAGTCACGATGCCTTTTTCGGGCTCGGCGTGGAAACGCGTACTCAAACTTGGCGACAAGGTCGATCGAGATCTTGAGCGGGGTGACGTCCGATTGACGATGGGTGGCGAACCTACCTTCGTTTCCATTGACGACATGGAAGGACCGGAGTGGAATTTCACGGCCCTGTCAGAATCGAAACACGCGTTAAGCGCAACGTTGCTTGATCGCCTACGGGCTGGTTATGCGCCAGCCGGCCTGGTCCATCGAGGACAAGGAAAATGGTATCCCGGTGAGCCATTGCCGCGTTGGGTGATGTCGTTGTACTGGCGCACCGACGGACAACCGCTGGTGAAGCACGCGGATGTTTTATCTGACAGTGAAGTTCTGGGGCCGTTTGATTCCAGTCATTCCAGAGCGCTCATGTCCGGGGTTGCCCGCAGGCTCAAGCTAAGTGAAAAACACATTTTTCCAGGCTTCGAAGACGTGTTCCTGAATCTCATCAAGGAACAACAGCTGCCCGAAAATGTCTCACCCACCGATTCTCGTCTCAATGATCCGCTGGAGCGCGAGCGACTGGCCAGGATATTCACGACGGGACTCACAGCGCCAGTCGGTTATGCGTTGCCACTGAAGTGGCAGGCGAAAGGCCGTCATGGTGGGTGGCTATCGAGCGAGTGGCGATTTCGCTCCGGCGCGATGCTGCTGTTGCCGGGAGACTCGCCGATGGGTCTGCGATTGCCGCTCGCCTCACTGCCGTGGGTTGAACCCGATGAACGAGAGGTTGAGGCGCCCGTTGATCCTTTTTCGCCTCGCGAAGAACTGCCCAACGCAGGCGAGCAGGTATCGGAAAAAGTCTCAAGTGACAAACGAGAAATAGTCCATACGGCGCTGGTCATCGAAGCTCGGGGTGGAAAACTCTTTGCGTTCATGCCGCCCTTGGAACGCCTCGAGAGTTACCTTGCGGTTGTGGATGCCATAGGCGACGTAGCCAGCCGCTTGAAGCTGGGTGTGACCCTCGAAGGATATGAGCCACCCAAGGATCATCGATTGCGAGTACTGCAGATCACGCCGGACCCTGGTGTGATCGAAGTGAACGTACCACCGGTGACAAGTTTCCGTGAGCTTGTTACGAATACCGAAGAGCTGTACGCACAAGCCAGACTCACGCGGCTGGGAACTGAGAAATTCATGCTGGATGGCCGGCATACCGGTACTGGTGGAGGAAATCATGTCACGCTGGGCGGAGCCAAGCCCGAAGACAGTCCGTTCCTGCGCCGACCGGAATTGCTGGGTAGTCTGCTGCGATTCTGGCAACGACACCCAAGTCTGTCCTACCTCTTCTCCGGGTTGTTCATAGGGCCGACCAGTCAGGCACCGCGAGTTGATGAAGCGCGCGACGATCACCTCTACGAACTGGAGATTGCACTCGATCAACTGCCGCAAGGCGACACTGATCGACCCTGGATTGTTGACCGTGTTCTGCGCAACTTCCTCGTTGACTTGACCGGCAATACCCATCGGTCAGAGTTCTGCATCGACAAGTTGTACTCACCGGACAGTGCGGGTGGTCGACGCGGTCTGGTGGAGTTTCGAGCGTTCGAGATGCCGCCTCATGCGCACATGAGTACGGCTCAGATGCTGCTGATTCGTGCACTGGTTGCGCGTTTCTGGAACAAACCCTACAAGGCTCCCATGATTCGGTGGGGCACTGATCTCCACGATCGATTCATGCTTCGGCACTTCGTCTGGCAAGACTTCGAGGACGTGCTGCGAAGCATGCAGCGAGCGGGCTACGCGTTCGAGGCGGAATGGTTTCTGCCGTTTCTCGAGTTCCGCTTTCCATTTATCGGCCGAATTGAAGCGCGTGGCATGTCACTCGAACTGCACTCGGCGCTTGAACCGTGGCACGTCCTCGGTGAAGAGAGCACCGGACAGGGCACTGCGCGCTACGTGGATTCGTCAGTCGAGCGGGTACAGGTGCTGATACGTGGACTGCCGGGCGACCGATACGCAGTGAGTTGCAATGGTCGACAGGTACCGTTGCATCCAACGGGTGAGCAAGGCACGTTTGTGGCAGGTGTCCGCTACAAGGCCTGGAATCCACCATCGAGCATGCACTCGACGATCGATGTGCATGGCCCTCTGGTATTCGATCTGATTGATGTGGCCAACGAGCGATCGATTGGCGGAGGGGTGTATCACGTCACGCATCCCGGTGGGCGCAACTACTCAACCTTCCCGTTGAATGCAAACGAAGCAGAAGCACGGCGTGGCGCTCGATTCCACGCGCATGGAGGCACTCAAGGGCGCATCACACTGAAGCCTCAGCGAGTGCATCCCGATCTACCGTTTACCCTCGACTTGCGACGACTCGGCGGTTGATGACGATCAGGCCGGCGCCCACCAGGATCAACGCCAGGGCAAAACGCGGGGTCAATGAATCGTCGAAAATCAACCAGCCTGCCAAGACCCCGAACAGCGGCGCAAGCAAGCTGAACGAAGCCATGTTCCCAACCGGATAGATGGCCAGAATGCGTGCCCACAGCAGATAGCCGATGCTGGCTACTGCGATCACCTGAAACGCGAATATCCAGGCAATGGTCACGGTCATGTCGCGTATTGCGTCGCCGAAAGCTGGAGTTGCTGCCAATAGAAGGACCGCTGAGACACCGAGTTGAAATAGCATGACCTGTTCCGCAGGACGCCGGATCAGGACTGTGGTACGGATGCCCAACGCGATTGCCGACCAGCAGATCGCCCCCGCAATAGCGAGAACATCACCGATCCAGGAAGTTGCCGACGGTTGCGAACTTGAGTCGGTGAGGCCCAGCGACAAGCCTGCAAACGCGATGATGAGACCGAGTAGCTTCCCGGGATGGAAGCGCTCTTCAGGGATCAGAAAGTGCGCGCCGATGGCGGTAAACAGCGGCATGCTGTAGAAGAAGAGAGATACTCGTGAGACCGTGGTGTAGTCCAGCGCAATAAACAGGAGCGCAAACTCCAGCGCAAAAAGAACGCCCATCAACACGCCCCACTTTACGCTGCCGCCGCGAAAATCCAGCGGTTTGCGGAGAATGAGAGTCCATAAGAGTACGACTACAAAAGCGCACGCACTGCGCAAGCCTGATTGAAACATGGGCGACATGCCGGCGTTGACCAGCTTCACCAATGCCTGATTGAGACCAAGGATGGCGCTGAAACCGATCAGGAGCGAAGCACCAAGCCCATCGATGTGATCTTTGCGTTCCGGGAGCATCAGGCGCCAGTCTGGTGACAAGGCGCCAGTCTACGAGTAGTTGTGGCGATGGGTAAACCGCGAGCCGTCAGGCTGTCTTCAGGCAGCGGTCAGCTGGACGTTGTCGATGAGGCGCACCGCATGAGAGCCGCAATCCATGAGCACCGCGCCAAAACGTCGCCCGGCATGAGTCTCGACGTAGTCCACTGCAAATCCGGCTCGTACCAGCTCGTCATGTATGGTTCGATCCGGGGCTTCAGCGCGTAGCAATCGGCTGAAGTTTGGTGCCAGGCAACGAGCTTCCGGTGTGAGCCTTGCGTTTCGCGAACTCAGTGCAAGCCCATCGGCGTCGCGCACTGTCGCAACCGGAACGATCTCAACGGACAGAAAAAACGCCTTTGCCATGTCTGCTATGAGGGATAGCTGCTGGTAGTCCTTTTCCCCAAAGTATGCCCGTTGGGGCTGGACGATATTCAGCAGTTTCAGAACTACCGTGAGGACACCGGTGAAGTGGCCAGGTCGGTGTGCGCCGCAAAGCGTCTGACTGAAACCAAGTTCATCAACGCGGAAGCGATAGTTGTCCGCATACAGTTCGTCGAATTCAGGCATCAGCACGAAGTCCACCCCTCGCGTGCGGGCAAGCTCGAGATCCGACTCGAGTGTGGAGGGATAGTTGGTCAAATCCTCCGGATTGTTGAATTGCGTCGGATTCACATAGATGCTCAGGACGGTGCAGTCGTTTTCGCTCACTGAACGATCGAGCAAGGCAGCATGACCTGCATGGAGTGCGCCCATGGTTGGAACGAAGCCGACAGAGTTCGGGATCTGTCTGCGAATCGACTGCCACTCACGAATTGAATGGATGACGTTCATGTGTAGGACTCCTCCGGGTTTGGGAACACACGGCTGCGCACGTCACTATGAAACTGGTTGACCGCCAACTTCACCGAGGCATGCGTGTCGGCATAGTGACGAAGAAACTTCGGCTTGAAGGTTTCGTTCATGCCGAGCATGTCCTGGAGTACGAGTACCTGACCATCTACGCTGTCACCGGCGCCGATACCGATGACCGGAATCTGTAACGCTTCGCTGACGGCTCGACCGAGAATGCTGGGAACACACTCAAGGACGATGGCGAAACAACCGGCATGCTCAAGTCGTTGCGCGGAATTCATCATCTGCGCGGCCGCGCCTTCTGAGCGTCCCTGAACCCTGTGCCCTCCCAGCAATTCAACTGACTGTGGTGTAAGGCCCAGATGCCCCATGACCGGCACACCGGACTCGACGATATGCCTCATGAGGTCGAGTTGGCCCGCCTCCCCTTCGATTTTTACTGCATTCGCGCCGGCTTGCATAAGCGAGCCCACGGCATTCATGGCGTGCTCCAGGCCCTTTCTGACACTCAGGAAGGGCATGTCTGCAACAATGAACTTGTCGGGTGCTCCGCGTCGAACTGCCGCGGTGTGCAGGGCCATCATGGCGACATCAGCGTGTAACGTGCTTGGGTGGCCGTGTTGCACCATGGCCACGCTATCGCCAATCAACAACACATCCACGTCCGACTGGTTCAACAATCGCGCGAACGCGAAGTCGTAACAGGTCAGCATGGAAATTGGAGAGCGGATGCGTTTTCGCGTCTTGAAATCAAGAATGTTCATGATGGGTACCTGTCCTGTTGGGATCAAGTCCTTCACGTGATGACTCACGGGAATAGGGACGTAACTACAAACTCTGTTCTTTCTCTGGGTGGTCCCGGTTTCGGCGAAAAAATCCGGGCCAGATAAAAAAGTACTACGTTGTTCCGGCGCTGTCTACTGGCGAATGGCCGGCATTGGCAAAACCTTTCTGGGATCTGGAAGTGACTGGCGAGTGATTCGGATGCCTGCCCCGGCGGTCCAGTTCAAGTCTCGATCAAACCGCAAAGTCCTTGCAGCGTAGTCGATTTGTTGTAGACGAGCCGTTTGGTCGGAATTTTCGAGTTCAAGTTCGTCGCCGACTTCACCTGGAATGGCAAACCCATCAAAGAACACCAGAACGTCGTTGACTTCCATCACCCTTCCAGCTCCGCTGGCCAGGGTATGTGCATGCCAGATTATCGGCAGTTCGTCCTCCCCCGAAGCTGATTCGACGTTTTCCATGCTGGTGAAAATCGTCGCCCGTGGTTTGTTGTCCCGGCTGCCATAACAATCGGTATTGTTCGCAAAAAGGTTGCCGAAAACGCGATTGTCGTTGGCCCTCAGTGGTGTGCCGGTCGAACCGCTTACTGCCTGGCATCGGTTGGCTACGAACCGGTTGGCGTAGACACGATTGCCGTAGTTGTAGAGGGCTTCCTGTTCGTAAACCGCAAAGTGAATGGCACCACCTTCGTTGTCGCTAAACAGATTGCTGCGCACGATTCCCAGTTGTTGGCTGTATTGGATGCCGTTGTACTTGTCAGGCCGGCTTGATCCGGTAACGTGGGAAAAGTTGTTACCTTCGAACAGATTGCGCTTGGTTGCGTCGAATCGCATCGGCGCGTCACTGATGCCCTCGCAGTCGTAGATCTCCGAGGCTTTTTGCCGTTCATTGTGGAGATAGTTGCTCCGCATCACGTTGAAGTTGCTGCACCGGATGCTGATCAGGCTGTGGCGAGCAAACTCAAGGTGGTTGAAGGCAACGATATTGTGATCTGATTCCTGCAGCACGATGCTGTCGTTGCCGCGATAGAAGCTGTTTTTTTCAACATGATTGAAGTGACTGCGTACCAGCTTCAGACCACCGGTGGTGCCACGTGCCAGCGCTTCAATGAATTTGTTGGCGGATATGACGTTGTAGTGAGCATCCTCCAGACGCCCCCATCCCAGTGAGTCGCGTAGTACGAGGCCGGATATGGTGATGTGCTGCACACCCTTGAGCTGGATTGCGGGTTCATCCTGAACAGAGATCGCAACGACTTCGCCAGTGTGGTTGCGGTATGTGATCGGCGCCTGCGAGGTGCCGGACGCCGTTGGCCGGATTGGAGATGAGTAGAGTCCGGCGCGAAGTACGATCACATCGCCTGCCTGGGCCATGTTGTTGGCGGCATCGAGTCCGTTGAAGGCGAGCTCTCTGCCGGCACTACAGGTGCGGGTCGATGGATCGTAGTTTGTACACGGACTCTGCTGAATCCGGTCATCAACATAGTACAAACGCGGGGTTACGGAAGCCCCCGCAAACGGTGCAGTGGAGGGGGGCGACGGTACACGGTAGCCGCCGATTGACGTACAAGCGGCCAGGAGACTGACGAAGATCAGCCCATACCACGCAGATCGGCTACTCGAGTTTCGGCTCAAAGTGCTCAGCAACATCTGTTCCCTCGTTGTTGAAGAAGCGCTCCATCTGTTCGTTCAGATAACGTCTGGCTTCCGGCTCGATGAGCCGCAGGTGCTTCTCGTTGATAAGGGTGGTCTGCAGTGCTTGCCACTCCGTCCATGCCTGTTTTGAGATGGTTGCGAAGATGGTTTCACCACGTTTGCCTGGCAATGGTGGAACATCCAGACCCTCCAGAGAAGTTCCGTATTTACGGCACGTTATCATTCTTGTCACGTTGACCATGTCTCCTTGAGTTCGCGCAACAACCGACTGGCCACTGCCGACAGACCGATCGGTTGATTGTCTCCGGGGGAGTACCAGAGACGATCGGCGTGTTCAGCTATCTGACGTGTCGAGTTGCTGGCTATTTCAAAAACCCGCGGACGTACTTGCAACCGGAAATGCGTAAAAGTATGGATAAACGGCTGAATCACGATTGAAGCATGTTCGATCAACTCCGTCCCGAATTCTTCCTCAAATCCTTGATGCGTGGTGGTACTCGGCCTCTCCGGAGGCGACCACAGCCCGCCCCAGATGCCTGTTGGAGGTCGCCGTTCGAGCAAACATGCGCCATCTCTTCTGATCATGAGAGCGAAAATCCGCTCCTGCTCAGGCAGGGGACGTCTTGGTTTGGGCTGAGGAAAGCGATCGACTGCGCCAGAGAGACGTGCGTCGCACCGCTCGAAGAGGGGGCATTCAGTACAAACCGGTTTACTCCGAGTGCACACCATCGCACCCAGATCCATGATGGCTTGGGTGTAGTCGGCGACCTGTTCGTTGGGTGTGTGTTCCTCGGCGAGGGTCCACAGGTGCCTGGACACAGCAGCATCGCCTGGATATCCCGCGACTGAATGAAACCGGCAGAGTACACGCTTGACGTTGCCGTCGAGTATGGCGGCCCTCACGCCATAGGCTAAGGCCGCGATGGCGCCCGCTGTCGAGCGGCCGACGCCGGGCAAAAATTCAAGCGCTTGAATATCGATGGGAAATTGACCGCCATGGTCTTGCATGAGGACTTGCGCAGCTTTATGCAGATTGCGAGCGCGGCTGTAGTAACCGAGGCCAGACCACAAATGGAGCACTTCATCGATCGGAGCCTTCGAAAGGCTCGCCAAATCAGGGAACCGGCTGAGAAATCTCTCGTAGTAGGGCAGTACTGTCTGTACCTGGGTCTGTTGCAACATGACTTCTGACAACCAGACCCGATACGGTGAACGAGGGTGCTGCCAAGGTAGATGTTTGCGGCCATGCAGGGCGTACCAAGCCAACACCTGATCCGCAAACCAGTCACTCACTGAAGGTCTCGAATCGAAAAGTCGATCGGGTCAGCAGGGACGACGGGCTATCGCGGTGGGGTCGACGCGCCACGCCAAAGACGGCCGGGCAGCATGATGCGTGGCCAGCGAAAACGGCTGGACGTTCTCGTCCTGCATACGGACACGTGTTTGAGCAGGCCACTTTCTGCCTGCTCAAATGATGCGAACGGACCGACAATCTGATTGCCTCGTACATGGAAGTACCATCGATTGTCGCCGTCCTGATAGATCCTGTCGTTCATGAAATACCTGTGAACTTCGTCATGCCACGTAAGGAAGATGTCCATTGCAGCACAAAGTCTGCGCGAGGCTGTTCGAAGGTTGTAAGCGAACCCATGGTGGGTCGAGCTAGTATAAGCAGTAACACCATGACGACAGTCGGATATCAAGCGGATATGGCCGTAGACAGCTTTGACCCAGCCAGCATGCAACCCGTTCTTACGCCCGTGCTTCTCGCGGAACTCATCGCGCTAGATGACCGATTGGATCAACCAGGTCTTGGGCTGGATACCAACGCAGTCAAGCGTACTGCTGTGGTCGCTCGCCATGGCAGTGTGGATTGGGCTGCGGCTGCGGCCACGCTGGTCGATGCTGATCTTCTAACGTTGATCAGGGTTTTTGCGAAGGGTGAAAAAGAAGTGCCCGGTTGGGAGGCCGGCGCGAAATCGCCAGTGATTCCGCTGGTTCGCGAGCTCAAAAAACGCGGAACTTTTCCCTCTGAACTGACCATCTGGATCAAGGCCAATTCGGAAAACCGATTTCTCCCGCACGGCAGCCTGATGGATCGTCTGAAGTAGGACGCTGAAGGGGGTCTGCTTTCGCGGATGCTGGCGACAATTCCGAACAGGTATACTGCCGCGCCTTCTTTTTCAGTACACCTTCAATGGCCAATCGAACCGCTGATGTCACTCGCAACACCCAGGAAACGCGTATCTCGCTTCGCCTGGACCTGGATGGCACAGGTGCACATCAACTTGCGACCGGCCTGCCCTTTTTCGATCACATGCTGGCGCAAGTTGCCCGTCACGGATCAATCGACCTGGATGTCAAAGCCGAGGGAGATCTGGAGGTGGATGCCCATCACACGGTGGAGGATGTCGGCATCGTTCTTGGTCAAGCCTTTGCGCAGGCTGCAGGTAACAAGACTGGACTGTTTCGTTATGGGCATGCGTATGTACCACTGGATGAAGCGCTGTCCAGGGCGGTGATTGATCTGTCGGGGCGTCCGGGACTGTTTTATCACGTGAGTTACACCAGAGCGCGGATCGGCGATTTTGATGTCGATCTGCTGCGGGAGTTCTTCCAGGGTTTCGTCAATCACGCCCAGGCAACGGTGCATCTGGACAATCTGCGCGGCGACAACGCACACCATCAGGCGGAGACCCTGTTCAAGGCCTTTGGTCGAGCCTTGAGAATGGCGGTTACAGCAGATCCCAGAATGGGTGGAGTGATCCCTTCGACCAAAGGTTCGTTATAGGCCTGACCATGGACCTGATTCCTGCCATCGATCTCAAGGAAGGTCAGTGCGTACGCCTTCGCCAGGGGCGCATGGACGACGCAACGGTTTTTTCGGATGACCCGGTCGCGACAGCCCGAACGTGGGCGGCGCAGGGTGCACGTCGATTGCACATCGTGGATCTCGACGGAGCCTTTGCTGGACAGCCGCGCAATCGGGAAGTAGTGGGGCGCATGGTTGCGGCGATTCCTGGGGTGCCCGTTCAGCTTGGAGGTGGCATTCGCTCGCTGGAAATTGCGAAGGCCTATTTTGCGGTCGGCGTGGCTCGGTTGATTGTGGGTACCCGGGCTATTGAAGAGCCCGGTTTTCTTGAAGAACTGGCCAGGCAGTTTCCCGAGCAGATTCTTCTGGGGCTGGATGCGCGTGCAGGTCGACTGGCAACGGCCGGTTGGGATCGAACTACGGAAGTTCAGGCAACTGACTTTGCGCGGAGCGTTGAGCATCTGCCGCTGGCTGGCATTGTCTATACCGATATCGATCGCGACGGCATGCTTGAGGGCGTCAACATCGAGGCAACCCTGGCGCTGGTTCGCAGTACGCACATACCGGTGATTGCCTCAGGCGGTGTGCACCAACTCGAAGATCTGGAACGATTGTGTCGCGCAGTGGCGAAGTCCGACGGGAGCGGATTGGCGGGAGTGATTACTGGCCGAGCGCTCTATGCGGGGACATTGCAACTTGCTGCGGGACAGCAGCTGCTGGATAGCTGGAATACGCGAGAGAACCAGCCGAAACGAGGGTGATGTCATCCGGCAGTGCATAAAGCACGTGCTCGAGGTAGCGAATTGTCGCTTCGTGCGGATGACCGATCACGATGGCCTTCCCATTTTTGCGAGCTTTGGTTATGGCCTCCTTGAACGCGCTATGGATAGCCTCGAGCGATATGACGTTGTCGAGGAAAACATCGCGATGCGTCGCTGGTACCAGGTTGGCTTCCGCCATATCCAGCGCAACAGTGGCGGCAGTTGTCCGGCTATCCAGGAAGTAGAGATTTCTCCTTTTGACGATGGCCATCAGTCGCTGCATGGCCACTGGAGAACTGGTCAGCAAGCTGCCGGTGTGATTGCTGACTCCCGCCAGGTTCGGCAACCGATCAAGAGCGGCTTCAAAGGTACGATCAAATTCCCTCGCACTCATCGATGCCATGAGCGTCCCAGGTTCTCTCAATGCCCAGCGAGACGGCGTGGCTTCCATGGGTTGATGCAGGATGACTTCCTTGCCAAAGCCGGGTGCTCGCTGCGCAAGTTGGACACCGCCTGGCGTGTTTGGCAATACCGCGAGTGTCAGGGGACCAGGCAGATGCAGGATGCGTTCTGCGCGATCTGCGTGATAACCGAGATCATCGATGACGATTGCCAGTTCAGCGGTGAAGCCTGAAATCGGCAGAAACGAAAAACAGGCGAACGTAAAAACGCGCCGGACGGCCGTGATGAACAGGATGCTTCCCCCAGTCCTGCTGCCCCATCCGGCATCGTGGCCGGACAGTGATTTTTGTTATGTGCCAGCCAATCGAGTGGCAGGCAGGAGGGAGCATAAGTGAGGGCCGGGTTGAACGCCAGCCGCCACGTTACGTTCAGAGGCGCGTTTTGGTTCTCTCCAGCGCAAAGCCGTGTGTGGGGTCGAGGATTTGCTGAATTTCGATGACGTTGCCGTCCGGATCTCGCCCGTAGGTCGCTCGTATCGGGCTGCCAGGGAAGCTGGGTGGCGGACAGTTGAAGGTCATTCCGCCTCGAGTCAGCCGTTCGTATTCTGCGTCGATGTCCTGTACGTCCAGGGCAAAATGGGTGTAGCCGTGGTCATTGACCCCATATTTCGGATTCTTCGGATCGCCGGGCGGGGAAACGTATTCGAAGAATTCGAGATAGGCATTCCCGAGTTTCAGCATCGCTTGCTTGGCTTCCGAGTTCTTCAGGCCGACGATGCCGTCGATCACGTCGGAGCCGCGTTGCCAGCCCCCCTCATAAACGACTTCCGCGCCAACGATATCTCGATAAAACGCAACGATTCGCTCGAGGTTTGGGGTCGATATCGCGACGTGGTGGATGCCCCTGATCATCATTGCCTCCGAGGTTGAAAGATCCTGATCCTCAGAGCGTATCAGCTGACCACCACCTCCAGGTAGCCGTCCACTATGCGAATCGGAAATGTGGTGAGCGGAATGCGAGTGAGCTGGCCAAACGGTTTGCCGGTTGCCAGTTCATATCGCATGCCATGCAACGGACATGAAACCATCCGATTGCGAATGCGCCCACCGTCCAGCGGTGAGTCGGCGTGCGTGCAAAGGTTGCGAACGGCAAAGAAATCCCCGCCTGATCGGCATAACAGGACGTTGGTGCCGTTGATATCCATGCATCGGCTGCTGTTTTCCACCAGTTCGGTGGTGAGAATGGTTCGTGTGTACTGATCTGTCATAAAGCGAAAGTTGAGTAGTTGATGATTGGTAGTGCATTGCCAGGCTGCCCCCTCGGCATTGACTCAATCGGCCAATCAGTGTCCTGCACGCCTCAAGGCGAGAATTATGCCGTATGAGGTTGGACTTCACATGTTAACCGTTTGACTGCGAAGGCCGGGATCCAGCGAAGGGGGAAATGCCGGGGACTGATTTGTTGTTGATGGCAGGGGTGAGTCACGAAGTCTTTTTGCGGCAGATGCTTCACGTAGGGACATGGCTGCGAACGCCGGGAGCGCTTCGTAGTCACCGGTCCAGTCGACGTCGGGTTCGATGCCCTTGCCATCGATTACCTTGCCCCCCGGGGTGTAGTAACGGGCTGTTGTCAATTTGATGCCTCTCTTCCCTTCGATACCGAACAACGTCTGTACCGAGCCTTTGCCGTAGGTCCTTGACCCGATAACGACAGCGCGCTTGCGGTCCTGCAAAGCTCCGGTGACGACTTCTGCGGCCGATGCCGTGGCGCCGTCAGTGAGAATGGCAAGTGGCAGATCGGGAGCAATATCTCCGACAGTGGCTTCGTATCTGGATGTACTTTCCGGCGAGCGGCCCTGGGTTCGTACGATCAACCCGTCGGCGAGGAACAGGTCCGTGACATCGACAGCCGAGGTCAGCAATCCACCGGGGTTGTTTCGCAGATCCAGAATCAACCCCTGAAGCGGCGTTGCAACGCTATTCAGGATCGCCAGGATATTTTTGACTTCGTCGGCTGTCTTGTCGGTGAACAGAGATATTCGAATGACACCCGTATCCGGTTCGATCCTTTCGCCTTCTACCGAGATTGTGTCGATGTTCTGTCTGCGAAGTCGCAGGGTGCGGCGGTGTGCTCCGCGTCTTACTTCAAGGACAACATCGGTTTCCGGAGTGCCTCGCAGCATCTGGATGACGTCGCCGATGCGCTTGCCGCGTAACGACTCATCCGCGATGGCGGTAAGCCGGTCACCCGGTTCGACACCAGCGCGGTCGGCGGGCGTTCCTGGAAGTGTCCGAATGACTGTGAAGTATTGGTCGACCAGAGAAACCTCCAGCCCCACGCCGCCGTAGTGGCCTCGGGCATCGGACTCGATTTCCCGCATCGCGTCCACACCCAGATATCGCGAGTGAGAGTCGAGGCTTTCAAACAAGCCGGTCAACGCACCGTCAACAAGATGCTCTTGCGTTACTTCGTCCACGTAGTGTGTTGTCACGTAATCGATCGTTTGATCGAGCAGTACTTCTTGCTCGTGGCGGGGCGACAACGGGTGAACTTGCTGAAGCATGACACCAAAGAGCATTCCTGTTGCCATGCAGAGTGTTGCAACCAACAGTATGGCCGGACGATGCACTACTTGCGCAGCCAGGGGCGTGGGTCAATTGCAATACCCTTGTGGCGGATTTCGAAATAGACGCCGTCAAATGGCTGCCCGCCACTTTGTCCCGCATAGGCGATAACCTCACCGCTTTCCACGGCATCACCCTCGTTCTTGTTCAGCCCGTCGACGTAGCCGTACAAAGTCAGAAAGCCATTGCCGTGATCGACGATTGCGAGCATTCCAAAACCGCGCAACCAGTTCGCGAACACAACTGTACCCCGATGGACAGCATGAACTGGTGCGCCTTTGCCTGCGCGATAGACCATGCCTTCCCATCGCAATCGACCATCAGCGCGCGGTGCGCCATACCTGAACACCGGATTCCCGGAAACGGGCAACGGCAGGCTTCCACGTCGACTGCGAAAATCAGTGTTGGTCCGCTCTTGTGAGCGGCGGGCCAATTCTGCGAGTAGTCGTTCCAGTCGCTGGCGGTCTGCGCTGAGTTGCTTTTGCCGAGCGCTTTTATCTGCAACATCTCGTGCGAGTTGTCGAATCAGACCGGTGCGTTCCTGACGACGTGAATCGAGATCGGTCTGCTTGCCCAGTAATTCATCGCGATTCTGCTCGAGAGAGCTGCGCTCCGCGCTCAGCCTCTCTTCGTTCTCGGTGATCGCATGCAGTGTGGCTTGGAAGGTTCGAACAGACTCCATACGAGCATCGCTGAAGTAACGGTGGTAGCGCAGCATACGATCCATATCGGCGGGCGCCTCGTCATTGAGCATCGCCCTGACGACGTCCTGGCGTTGCAGTCGATAGGCAGCATTGATGTGGCGTGATATTCGACTGGCTTGCGCTTCCTTTTGCTGTTCAAGTTTGGAGCGCTCGGACTGAAGCCGTGTTACCTCCTGCTCTCCATCTCGAAGTTTTTGATCTGTTGAAGCCAGTGCACGGGATACATCTGCCACGCGGTGATCATGACCGGCGAGCTCTTTCTGCAAGCCGGCTTGTTTACGCTCGGCGTCATTCAACCATCGATCGAGCTGATTGAGCTCATTGACGATGACTTTGAGTGCCTGATTGGCTTGCTCCCGGTCACTAACGGGCGCTGCCGACGCAGGAACTGCGCTTGACGAGCCGAGCACGAGAAACAATCCGGTCAACAAGACGCGAACGCTCGCTCCGAACGATGGACAACGCGGCATGGTGTTCAGGCGCTGCGCTGGGCGCGAAACTTGACCAGCGATCGCCCCGTCATTTCCTCAGGTACATCAATACCCATCAGATTGAGCAACGTCGGCGCAACGTCGGCCAGGGAACCACCCTCTACCATCGACACAGACTCGGGACCGAAGTAAATCAATGGAACCGGCTCACAGGTATGCGCGGTATGCGGCTGCCCGGTTTCGTGATCCATCATTTGTTCGCAATTACCGTGATCGGCAGTGATCAGCATCTGGCCACCCACTTGTTCCGTTGCCTGCATCAGTCGTCCGAGGCAGATGTCCAGTGTTTCAACGGCCAGCACAGCCGCAGACATTATTCCTGTATGGCCAACCATATCGCCATTGGCATAGTTACAGATGATGACGTCGTGATGCTGATCCTGGATCGCCGTGACCAGCGCGTCGGTGACGGCACTTGCACTCATTTCTGGTTGCAGGTCATAGGTGGCGACCTTTGGTGAGGGTACAAGGATTCGATCTTCGCCTGCGAACGGTTCTTCTCTGCCACCCGAAAGGAAGAACGTCACGTGCGCGTACTTCTCCGTTTCGGCGACTCGCAGTTGTCGTTTATGCAGATGAGAGAGGTACTCACCCAGAGTGTTGCGAAGCTGTGGCGTATCAAATGCACAGGACGCATCGATATCGTCTGCGTAGCGGGTCAACATCACGAAGTCGCAGAGTTTGACAGTGCTGCGACGCTCAAAGCCCGTGAATGCAGGGTCGATCATTGCTCGGGTGAGTTGTCGGGCCCGGTCGGCACGAAAATTCATGAACAGCACGGCATCGCCATCCACAATGCGTATCGGCAAGGACCCTGCAGCATGTATTGCGGTGGGTTGCAGAAATTCGTCCGTCTCGCCGCGTGCGTATGCCAGTTCAAGTCCGGCACTGGCGGTAGCCGCGTGGAATGGAGCTTCGCCGCGCACCAGAAGATTGTAAGCACGCTCCTGTCGATCCCAGCGTTGGTCGCGGTCCATGGCGAAGTAGCGGCCGCAAATGCTGGCGACTGAGCCTCCGCCGATCTCGACAAATAGCGCTTCAGCGGCCAGCAAGGATTCCATTGCGCTCTTTGGTGGTGTGTCCCTTCCATCGAGAAATGCGTGCAGATGGACTTTTTGAATGCCCGCCGCTCGCGCGATACGCAGCGCAGCAAAAATCTGTTCCTCGTGGCTGTGTACACCGCCCGGAGATAACAACCCCATGACGTGCAATGCGCCACCTGATTTGCGCAACTTGCTGAATGCGTTGGTGAAGGCGGTGTTGCGAGCCAGCTCGTTCTGTTCAACCGCGCGATTGATACGGGTGAAGTCCTGATAGACCACCCGTCCTGCACCGAGGTGCATGTGACCGACTTCAGAGTTACCCATCTGCCCGTCTGGTAATCCCACGTCCAGTCCGCTGCCGGAAATCAACGTATGCGGGTAATCACGAAGCAGCCGGTCCAGGTTTGGGGTGTTCGCCTGACTGATCGCATTGTCAGGACCGGGCTTCTGGTGCCCGAAACCATCAAGAATGACGAGGAGACTGACCTTATGCATTGTCGAGCTCAAGCATGTTGAAGACTGATCCGTGGTCTGCGATTGGCGGCGGGAATTCTACACCATGGGTTCGAATCCCGGCCGGACCCGAGTCTCATGGCCGATCTCGGCAAGTTCAGTCGGCGTCGAACACCGGCGTGAGTTTCCATTGATCGAGAAAGGCCTGGGCATCCCGGCGCGCGGCGTCGTTGAGTTGCGCAATTCGGTTTGAGACCATTTTTCGTGACCTTTCGGGATAGTCCCTCACCAGGTAGCTGACGGTCTCACCATAGATTTCAACCTGAAAAGCCTTGGCTCCCGCTGCAAGAGCAGATCTCATGCCCTGCATGTAGGGCGCATAGGTCGAACTCATTTCTCCCAGAATGTGACGCGCGAAGTCGGTCAGCTCGTTTATTGGTGCAAGTCCTCCCTGTCCATCCCATGTGTCAGCTCGTCGACAACACCAGTCGAGCACCGTAGGGAAGCCGGCCACAATGCGTTTAGGGTCCGGATCCATGTTGGTATGTGCCCGCAACCCGCCGAGTACGATGCAATCCAGAGCGGTTGGGCGATCGCCAAGGAGGAAAGCGGTCTGCCCCAATTGCGCCTCAGCCGCGACGAGCATGCGCACATACTCGGCTTCTGCGGCGCGTTGCTGGATGGGTGAATCAGTGCCGGTTGCTCGACAGGCACGCGGTCCCCAGTCGAGCATACGACGAGCGACCGACTCGTCACCGTTGGCCATTCGGGTCGCCGCGAAAGCAGCACTTTCAGGGTAATGCCAGCGGTAGTGCACCATCGTCCGGGCGATCCACTCATCGAAGTGCTCTTCCAGCACATGAACCATTACGCCCATCACGCCGTCAGGAAAAAGTCGTCGCGTGCCTGCTCTTGCATCGAGCAGGTCGATGATGGGGGTGGTATCTGCAAGTACCCAGTTCTCAGGCGTCTGCAGGACAGGTACCTGATGGGTTCCGGAGCGTAGTTCCAGGTGCTCTCGGTTGTTGCTGTTCTTGGGAACAAAATCAAATGGCAAACCCGTGAATTTCAACGCCGCTTCCAGTTTGCGCGTAAAAAGGCTCAGTTCGCCGCCGTAGAGTGTGTAGGTCATCGTCGTGTCAGTCCGTAGATGTTGGTCGAAGGTTCAGCTGGGTTCTTGAGAATTTGATCGAGCTGAAATACCCGGGGTGTGAGTTGCCTGCCAGTGGCTATAATCGTCGCCTTTTTCCGAATTCGACATTCCATGGAACAGTTCTTCGCGTTCATCGGCAATCATCCCATGCTCGCAGGCAGCTTTGCGATTCTGCTGGTGCTCTTCATTCGCAATGAAATGAATCGAGGCGGCACAGGTATCAGCACGCAAAAGCTGGTTGATATGGTGAATCGCGAAGAAGCAGTGCTGGTCGATTTGCGCGACAAGAAAGAATTCGACCAGGGGCACCTGGTTGGTTCCCTGAATGTTCCTTATGCGTCCATTGAAACTCGGGTCGACGAATTGACGCGCTTCAAGGAACGACCGCTCGTGTTGATTTGTCGAATGGGGCAGCATGCCGGCACCGCAGGTACGATTCTTCGCAAGAAAGGTTTTGCCAATGTCAGCCGACTGAACGGTGGCTTCATGGAGTGGCGGAATCAGAATTTGCCGGTGGTGCGCGCATGAGTGAACAGAATGCAGACTCGGCGACGTCGACTGGTTCAGGCAACGGCCAGATTCGGCTCGATCGGATCTATCTCAAGGATGCTTCGTTTGAGTCTCCCGGCACTCCCGAAGTGTTTGGTGAGGAATGGAAGCCAGAGCTCAATGTAGATATTGGCGCGCGCACCAATGGTGGTCCCAATGGCCTGTTCGAAGTGGTGTTGAGCACGACAGTGCGGGCCAAGCGGGCCAACGGAAAAACAGCGTATATCGTTGAGGCTCAGCAAGCCGGGCTGTTTCACGTTCAGGGAATTGTTGGAGAAATGCTCCAGCGAGCGTTGGGTACCATCTGTCCCACCACCTTGTTTCCGTATCTTCGCGAGTCCGTTGATGCGCTGGTCGTCCGAGGCGGTTTTCCACCGCTGCATCTGGCCCCAGTCAACTTTGAAGCCTTATATCGGCAGGCAGTGGCACAACAAAAAACGCAGACCCAGGCTGAGGCGCAGGCAAACAACGCTGCCGCCGATACAGTCAAACACTGAGGCGATGATCAACTGCTGGCAAAGTCATGCTGACGCCAGGCTTCGTACACGGCGACCGCCACGGCGTTAGAGAGGTTCAGGCTTCTTGAGGTCGGTTGCATCGGAATACGCAGCCGCTGTGCAGGTGGCAGCGTATTGATAACCTCGTCGGGAAGCCCCCGACTTTCCGGGCCGAAGATCAGCGTGTCAGCTGCCAGGTAGCGGATCGCGTGGTGATCGCTTTTCCCTTTTGTAGTGAACACGAAAACACGCTCGAGAGGTCGGCCACTCAAATAGTCCGTTAGATTGTCATGGATGCTGACTCTGGCCCACTCGTGATAGTCGAGTCCGGCCCGCTTCAAACGGCGATCCGACCATTCAAATCCAAGCGGTCTGATCAGGTGCAGATGGGTGCCGGTATTCGCGCAAAGGCGGATGATATTGCCTGTATTTGGTGGAATTTCAGGCTCGAAGAGCACAACGTTGAACAAGGCTGGTTAGTCCGGCATGCCGAGTTCCTGCATTTTCCGGGTTAGCGTGTTGCGTCCCCAGCCCAGCAGGATTGCCGCGTCCTTCTTACGTCCGCCCGTTTTCGCCAATGCTGCAAGAATGACTGTTCGCTCGAAAATTGGAGTGGCGATATCCAGCAACCTTGAATCTGGGGCGCTGAGCAGCGTATTGGTCGCCCACTCTGATAACGCCTCGTCCCAGGTTCTATCAGCCGTGATCGACGTTTCTCGGACTGAAGGCACCAGATCCTGCGGAAAATCCGCGGTTTGGACCTCCTGCCCCGGCGCCATGACCGTTAACCATCGACAGGTGTTCTCCAATTGCCGCACATTGCCTGGCCAAGGCAGGTTCATAAGGAGTTCCTGTGCGCCAGAAGACAATCGTTTGCACTCGACGTTTAGCTCTTGCGCGGCGATCTGCAGGAAGTGTCTGGCCAGTAAAGGAATATCTGCCCGGCGTTCGGCCAGCGTTGGCAGGTGGATCCGAATGACATTCAATCGGTGGAAAAGATCTTCACGGAACCGGCCATCCTTGACCAACTCCTGGAGGTTCTGGTGCGTGGCGGCAACGATACGAACGTCGGTCCGCACTGGCGAGTGGCCACCGACGCGAAAGAACTCGCCGGCGGACAGGACTCTCAGCAATCGGGTTTGTGCAGACGCTGGCATGTCACCGATTTCATCAAGAAACAACGTGCCGCCGTGGGCTTGTTCGAATCGACCGATGCGGCGAGCCACCGCTCCGCTGAATGCACCTTTTTCGTGGCCAAACAGCTCACTTTCAATGAGTTCACTCGGTATCGCAGCCATGTTCAGGGCGACAAATGTTGAGTTCGCGCGTGGGCTGTGTTCGTGCAAGGCGCGAGCGACCAGCTCTTTGCCGGTGCCTGAAGCTCCATTGATCAGCACCGAGACATTGGATGCAGCGAGTCGGCCAATCGCCCGGAAGACATCCTGCATCGCCGGTGCCTGGCCGATGATCTCGGTTCTTGGTTCGCTGTGCCCATCGTCCGTGATCGGACTCTGCTCGCGCATTGCCTCTGCGTGGGCGATGGCTCGAGTCAGCACTGCAACGGCTTCGTCAACGTCAAAAGGTTTGGCCAGATACTCGAAGGCGCCGTGTTGATAGCTCTGCACTGCGCTTTCCAGATCGGAGTGCGCGGTCATTACAACAACGGGAAGTTTGGGGTGTCGTTCCTGGACGACTTTGACAAAGCTCAGTCCGTCCATTCCAGGCATTCGAATATCAGTCAGGATGACGGTTGGTGTTTCCTGGGCCAAAGCTTCCAACGCATCCTCTGCAGACGCGAACAAGGTGACCGGGATACCCGCTTGATCGAGTGCTTTTTCCAGTACCCAGCGAATGGATCGATCATCGTCGACGACCCAGACTCTGGCGCTCAAGATAATTCCCCGGCCGGCCGGGAAACCTGGGGTTGCGACGTTGGCAGCTGAATCGTGAACAGAGTCTGGCCAGGCCTGCTTGTGCATTCGATGATTCCGCTGTGATCCGTGATGATGGTCTGCGTCAATGCAAGACCCAGGCCAGTCCCTTCGGGCCGACCACTGATCATTGGGAAGAATATGCGTTCAGCAAGCGCTGGATTCACACCCGGTCCGTTGTCTTCGATGTCAATTCGGATAGCACTGCGATGCCGGTGTCGGCCAACGGTCACCTGCCGAGCGATCCGGGTTCGAATCCTCACCGTTGGACCAGCAGTATCCCGCAAAGCCTGGCACGCATTTCTTACAACGTTAAGACCGGCCTGGAGTAGTTGGTCGCGATCGGCGATTAGAGGCGGCAGACTGGGATCGTAGTCCCGGATCATCGTTATGGCCGTGAACTCGGCACCAGCGAGCGCCAGAACGCGCTCAAGTACTTCGTGGACGTTGCATTCCGCGAAGCGGGGCGTGGAACGCAGACGCATCATGCGATCGACGAGGTCCCTCAATCGATCAACCTCGCCCAGAATGATGCCGGTGTACTCGCGTAGTTGCTCGGAAGGTAACTCGCGCTCCAGCAATTGAGCTGCACCGCGAATGCCACCGAGCGGATTTTTGACCTCGTGGGCGAGCCCGCGGATGAGTTGCAGCGAAGTTTCCTGCTGACTTGCCAACTGGTCATCGCGGCTGAAACGCAATTGGATATCCAGTGGTTGTAACTCCAGCAGCAACGCGTTTCCCTCAGGTAGCGGCGTCGCGCTCACGTCAAGGATCAGGTGACTTCGGTCTGGCAGCGTGATTTCCAGTTTTCGGACGGTGACGGATTGCAGATCGATGAGTGCGCGATTGAGCGTGCGGACGATGTTTTCGTCAGCCTGCAAGAGGTCACTCACCGGAAGGCCGATGGTCTGTTCTCTGGATCGGCTCAGGAGATTCTCTGCGGCGGGGTTCAGATACAACACGCTCAAATGTTGATCCACGACGACAATCCCGGTCCGTTGATTGTCGACGATATACGCGGCAGTCGTATGCGCAGAGGCCAATGGAATGATTTCAGTCATACGGAATTTCAAGCAAGAACCGAACCAAGTGCACTACTCAGCGATAGATCGCACCAAAGTAGTGCATAGCGCTGGAGAGAGCAAGTCGAAGAGGGGGACTGAAGAGGGGGACTGAAGAGGGGGACTGATGAGGGGGACGGGCATAGCTGAAAATAC
>JANNBJ010000163.1:0-39987 GCA_031385325.1 Gammaproteobacteria bacterium
CCCCGAACTGTGCGTGGTCTCTCACAGGCGACTTTGCCTTTTCTGGGAACCTTCGTTGCTGATCTATGTCGCGAAGTCGCCGCCCGCCTGGTTTGCCTGGCGCGCGGGTTCTGCATGGGACCAGTTTAATCTCTGTGTAAATCCAGAATTGCCAGAAATTCCGCGCCGTAACGTTCGAGTCGCTTCTGTCCCACGCCATGCACTTCCAACATCTGGCCGATCGTCGTCGGCCGAATTTCGATCATCGAAAGGAGGGTCGCGTCGTGGAACACAACATATGGAGGAACACCTTCGCGCTCAGCAATCGTGCTACGACACTGTCGAAGTGCGTCCCACAAGGGTTGAGCTTTCGAGTCGAGGGTCAATGGAGCTCGAGCGCCCCTCTTTGCCGAGATCTTTTTGTTCGTTGTCTTGTTTGGTCTGGCGGCCGGGAGTTCACGACGAAGAACCAGCGTCTCCTCGCCACGCAGGAGCGCGCGTGCGCTTTCATGCAGGCAGAGTGCGCCGTAACGATCTGCGTTTGACCAGACATACCCTTGCACCACGAGTTGTCGGAGGATGGATCGCCACTGCGCTTCGCCAAGATCGCGACCAATACCCCACGTCGAGAGAGAATCGTGCCGATGCTGGGTGGTTTTGTCGGTTGATCTTGCCAGCAGTACGTCGAATACGTGGCCAGCACCGAAGCGCTGACCCGTGCGATATATGCAAGACATGAGCTGTTGGGCGGGTTCGGTCGCATCCCATGTGTCGGGTGGGGTGAGGCAGTTATCGCAATTGCCACAGTCCTTTTTTGGATCGTCATCAAAGTAGATGAGTAGCGAGCGACGCCGACAGGTGGTCATCTCACACCAACCCAGTAACGTGTCCAGGCGACCCCGCTCGATTCGCTTGAAATCTTCGCTGCCGTCACTGCTGTCGACCATCTGTCGCTGACGAACAACATCCTGTAATCCGTAGATCATCCACGCTTCTGCAGGTTCGCCATCGCGGCCGGCACGACCGGTTTCCTGGTAATACGCCTCCATGCTCTTGGGTAAGTCGAGGTGCGCGACGAACCTGACATCGGGTTTGTCGATACCCATTCCAAAGGCGATAGTGGCGACCATAATGATGGCTTCTTCTCGCAGGAATCGCGCCTGGTGAACTCGCCGGGTGTCGGCCGACAGACCAGCGTGGTAGGGCAGAGCCGCTATCCCGTCGGCTGAAAGTTGTGCTGCGATCTTCTCCACGCGAGTCCGTGACTGGCAGTAGATGATGCCTGCTTCGCCAATGTGGTTGGCAAGGAAGCGCATGAGTTGTTTGTGCGCATCGCTTTTCGACGTAACGGTGTAGTGGATGTTTGGCCGATCAAACCCTTCGACGAATCGTGCGGCCGTTGTTAGTTCCAGCCGATTGATGATTTCTTCACGTGTGTCGCGATCAGCGGTCGCGGTGAGAGCCATACGGGGAACGCCAGGATACCGTTCCCCAAGGATGTGCAGACCGAGATAGTCCTTGCGGAAGTCGTGTCCCCATTGCGAGACGCAGTGTGCTTCGTCGATAGCAAACAGTGCGATTTCGCATTGATCGAGTAAAGACAGCGTGTCTTCCATCAACAGGCGCTCAGGTGCGACATACAGTACATCGAGCCGGCCTGAAGTTAGTGCCTGCGTGACACTTCGTTGGTCAGCTGACGATTGGGACGAATTCAGAAAAGCTGCGCTGATATCAAATCTGAGCAGTGCGTCTACCTGATCCTGCATCAGTGCGATGAGTGGTGAAACAACGACACCGACACCGGGGCGGAGCAATGCCGGGATCTGGTAACAGAGCGACTTTCCGCCGCCAGTTGGCATCAGCACCAGACTGTCACCACCGGCCAGTGTGTGGGAGATGATTTCGGCCTGTGTGCCGCGGAAGCCTTCGAAACCATATCGTTCGCGCAGAATTCGGGTGGCGTTGTCTAGAGTGGGCGGGACCATGGCGGGATTATGCATGGTAGTGGCCCAGGATGGTTGCCCCTTTCCCCGCGAGGACACACACCGAGGCTACAAGGGCACTCATCGATTTGCTCTGCGGCATGTGTGGTTTGAGGGCATTGAAGGAAAATCTTCGCGTGATGTGCAAACTCGTGCTTTCGGTGAACGGTTTGCGCGAATCGGAGCCTGCCTGGACGTAAAGATAAAACTAGCGCCGCGCTTGAGTTGACGTTCTCATCGCGAAAAGGCGGATTTTCGGTGGGCGTGAGACCCATGTGATAGAAGGAAGGTCGGTCATTCGTGCGCGTACAACAGTTAGCCCGCGATCTATTAAATCGTCATGTGGATATCGGCTGACCGGATCTGCGCCAATGGCGATTTTCAGTCCAACGGTCAAGGCGGAGTTGTGATCCGTATGCCCGCTGAAGATGGCCGAGCGTGGCAATGTCCTGCAGCCACCTGGCTTCAGGTGAACTCTCGCGGTGTTTGGTCCGACGATCGCAGCCGAGTTTCAGGATTTCGATGTAAGACCGCAATGAAATGGCGACTTTCTGCGGAGCTTCAGAAAGCCCACAAATCAACGGTGCGAGATAAGCATCGAGCGTTGCCGGATCAGACTCCAGTGCGGCCAGTCGGTCTGCAATCGATGCATCCTCGATCTGCTCGATGGACTGGGCGATTAGTGCTTCAACTTCATTCAGATCGACATATGCCATTGCCGCCTGCACCGATCGCTCGCTGAGCAATGCACCGGAATAGAACCGCTGCTCAAAGAAGTGGCCGGTAACTTCGTCTTCCTGGTTAGCCCTTCTGGCGATGGGTTGCTTGAGCATTTTCATGTAGGTCGATAACGAGCCGAGTTCTGCTCGCAGGTGCGCGAGCTTTGTACTGTCACCTAGTAGCATTTGCTTGTGGAGGAAGAGAATAGATTCGTCGGGCTTTTCGCGGTGGCTTCGGGGTGGACAGATTGAAAGCCAACGGTCGGCGACCTCCTCGTCTGTCCATCGTGTCGATGCCAGAGGGTCGTAGTAAATCACCAGGTGAAAGTGGTTGCTCATCACGGCGTAGGCATGCAGTTCAATAGCGAAGAACTGCGCGAGAAATTTCATTCGTTTGATCAGCCACTTTTTGCGATGACCGAAATCGCGACGCGAGTGATTGTCGTAACCACACAGCCAGCTACGCCGCACGCATCTGGAGATCAGGTGGTAGAAGAGCGGTTGCATGGGGTCGACGAGTTCGCGGCGAGGTGTCGGCATGACGACAGTATCGATGCCCCTGTCTTGTTCTCCTTGAGCGGATGACGATTGCTGTCGTGAGATGTCTCCTGCAAAAAGGTGCAGAAAATGACGCTAGACGTTGCCCATACATTCGTCTGTTCTGGTTTGAGGTATCGAGGGCGATGAAGATGGAATTGATGAATAATCGACTCTTCCCCGAGAAGAGGTTCGCTTGCGCATATCACCCACAGCCATCGTGATTCTGGTTGGCAGCATTGCTGCGATCCCGCCGAATATCATGCCGGTGCTATCAGCGGAGCTTGTTCGTCAATATTCGTTGAGTGATGCCCAGCTTGGATATTTTGTTGCCGCAGGAACCCTGGCCGGGGCGATTGCATCCTTGAGCGCGCCTTATTGGGTTTCGCGCGTGCGTATTCAGTGGGTGATTCTTGGTAGCCTGCTCCTCTACGCCTGCGCGATTCATGCCTTGCCCGTGGCGCCTAGCGTGTCACTCCTCTACTCGCTTCAATTTCTACTTGGCGGCTGTTTGGTGGTTGTTTCCAGCATCTGTTCGAGTGTGCTTCTTCGTCGAGCAAATCCTGCGCGAACGATGAGCCTCAAGATTTCCAGTGATGTCATCATCGCCAGTTCATTTCTGTATCTCTTGCCCGTGTCGATTCTGGGATTGAGCGGCCTTGTAGGCGCGGTTTCTCTGTGTTTTGCAGTTGGAGTAGGGGTCGCCTTTTTTTGGCCCGGAGATCACGATCGAATGCTTCCGCGTCCGGCGTCTGCCCGCCAGAATTCGGCTGCGCCGAAGGGGGCATGGTGGGTGCTTGCGACTTTGGTGGTGTTCTATACCGCAGGGGTTAGCGGCTGGAACTACCTGGGACGATTGGCGCTGCACGCGGGGCTGGACGTGAAGGAGAGTTCTTCAGCAATCGCTGGGGGGCTGCTGCTCGGGATCATCGGCTCGCTGGGTGCAGCTGCCTTGGCGGGGCGGTTTCGAACGATCTGGCCGGAGACATTGTCCGGACTTGCGTTTGCTGGATCGGTGGTTGCGCTTGGCAGCGTCAAGGGGTTCGTGCCGTTTCTTGTCGCCGCCCTGTTGTTCAACATCACGTGGAACTTCTTCATTCCGTACCTGATGGGTCTGCTTGCGTGGCATGACCATAGCGGCCGGCTGGCAACGCTTCTTCCTGCAACGGCGATGTTGGGTGGAGTAGTTGGTCCACCCATAACGGGGAATCTCATGCAGTACGCCAGTTACGAAGTGGCAATGTTTGTGATGGGCGGATTGGCTGCGTGTTCAATCGCGAGCTATTTCGTGTTGGCGCTCAAGAAGACAAGGCAGCAGAAGACAAGGACACACACCGCGAATTTGTGAGCCGAATCTACCAAAAAAAGCTCGGAACTCTCATGCGCAGGTCCAAGGTGTGAGCGATGTTAGTAAGTCTTCTATCGATCCGGCTCACAAATCGCGGTGTGTGTCCTGGGGCAGGGACATCGATTCGGCTTACAAAATCGCGGTGTGTGTCCTGGGGGAGAACAAAATCGCGGTGTGTGTCCTGGGGGAGAGATCAGCAGGCGCCGGGTTGATCGGCGATCCACTTGCGGATCAGGTCGACACCTTCGGTGTGCATTAGCGATCGGCCGATCTCGGGCATGCGCGCGCCGGGGTCGGTGGTCTGCATGCGCCAGAGCAGAATGGAGTCGTCGGGCTTGCCGGGCACGATGCCGAAGGTTCGGCCGCCGCTACCGTGGCCAGCGGCGATCGTCGGCTTGCAGCGTCCCATCTGCCGAGCGTCGGTAGCGGTTCGATCGAGCAACAAACCGGATGTGTCCGCGGCGCCATGTGCGTTGTGGCAGTGTCCACAATTGATGTCGAGATAGGCACGCGCGCGGTCTTCAACATTGGCGGTGGGGTCGTGCATCGCTGAATTCCTACTCACACTCTTTAACTCCGGCAGGCCGCTCAGCCAACGTCGGTCGCGCAATGCGATCAGCTGATTTCCATTGCCGGTGGGCGACTCCCGATTCAGATGCCGCGCCTTCAGACCAATGGGTAACAACTGTTTTGCAGTGTGATTGGTGATATGGCAGGAACCGCACTCGTTTCTGGACGGCACCAGATACGCAAAAGCCTCTCCATCAAGATTGGCCGAGATGACCTTGCCAGTGATGGAAAGAATGGCATCCTCGCCGTTCCATATGTAAGGCAGCGCATCCCATCCGCCAGGTTGACGGACCAGGACACGAGTTTCCATGATCCGAAAGTCGTCGAAGTTCACCTTCGCGGCAGTCCCGTCCCACGATGTGTGTCTGGTCAGAGAATCTCTTTCCAAAGAACCAGGAGCTTTCCCGACCTCATAGAAAAACGTCTTGGTGACGATGGTCCCCACAGGAAAATCGAAACTCTCAGTGGCGCTCCAGGTCGTGGTTGTTCCATCGGGCACATAAAGGGTACGAAGCTTGAGGGCATAATCCGAAAATAGCGGTGTATTCAGGTCGTAGACCAGCGCGTCGCTGTTGATCTCAAGCGAGTTTCCGTTCCGCCACACCATGTGCCAGTCCGAGAGTCGCTGCGGGTAGGCAGCGGGGGCGTGCAGAACTACCTGTTGCCCGCAGCCGGTCAACAGGGCGCAAACGAGGAAGATGTAACAGCCGAAGTGCCGGCGGAGAGTTCCCCTCATGAACCGGCCAGAACAACTCCAGGCAACTTGGGTAGTTCACAGTCATGTTTGTTCATGACTGACGAGGGATTTTTGAACTCGTTTTTTGCATCGATGTTCAGCACCAGAGATTCACCGTTCTTCACACAGATCAATGGCGCATCGCCGCGCGTTTCGTTGACAAAGCCGTCCCAGAGTACGTCAGGCAGTCGGCCGTCAGCGCCGTACAGGGTCAGACGAAGTGCCTCAAGATAATCTCGATCCGGCTTGTTGCCTGAGGTGCCCATCTCGTTGTCATAGATGAAGATGTCTTCCGGATACGGATCAAACCCCGGCGCAGTTTCCTTGGCCTGATAGGCGGTGCTGAAAAAACTCGAGATCAGCACGTTGGCCGTGTTGTTACCACCGATCCGATTCTTGAAGATCTCCACTTGATCATTCGAATTGATGATGACTCCCGAGCCTGCGGGAACGCCCGCCACTGCAGTACCTGGTGCACCAAAATTGGGTGTGTTGTTGTCGGAGATCTGGTTTTCGTACACGCGTGTGCCATGACCACTCTGCTGCAGGTCCGGCATGTTGAAGACCAGGATTCCGCCGGTGTTTTCCGTCGCGACGTTGTTGTACACGTCCGCATTGATGGTGTTCTCGATCTCGATCCCGGCGACATTCCGCTGCGCCGTCGAATTGCGTACGACGACATTTCTTGACTGACCAACATAGATGCCGGCATCCGAAGCGGCAATGGCCACCGAGCCCTCGATCAATGTGTTCTCGGTTTGCACGGGATAGATGCCGTACGCACCATTCTCGGTGGATGGCCCGCGTGTCCACTCGGTACGCACACGACGCACCGTGATGTTCTTGCCCTCGTTGATCTTCAGCGCATCGCCTTTGCTGTCTTCAATCGCCAGATCTTCAATCAGAAAGTCGCTGGCGTTGACGAGTAATCCTTCCGCGCCCGCAATCTGTCCTTTGAACGACAGCACTGATTTGTCCATGCCAGCGCCACGAATGGTCACACCGCTGGTATTCAAGGTTAACGAGCGATCAAACGAGAGTGTCGCTGCCGGCACGATAATCACATCGCCCGGTTTTGCAGTTTCCAGCGACAATCGAAGTGATTCTTCCGGGGTTGCCGGAACCACTGCCGCCGCTTCTTCCTTCTGACCACACGCGCCTAGCGCGAAGCTTGCGATAACGAGGACTGTGTTGAATGTCTTGTTCATGTTCAAATCTCGATGGCTTTGCCGGTCTGGTCTGCATTTGCAATGTTTGCCTTGCGGGCCGCAACAAGCTCTGGCACACAACGATCCAGTTCATCCATGGTCCACAAGCCGTTTTTCTTGCGGAACTGCTTGATCACTCGAGGTTGCTGCATGATCGCAACACCACCACGGCCGGTGTGGAAAATTTCCGATGTGATACCAGCCGATTCGGGTGTTGCAAGCCACACCACGATAGGCGCGATGTGTTGTGGGCCACCGGCTTCCAGCTCAGCATTGCTGACTTGCTCGCCCCGATTCTCGCGCAGCGGGATCGTCATGCGGGTCAGTGCCCCGGGCGAAATGGTGTTGACCGTGCAACCGTACTTTGCAAGCTCGATGGCCAGCACTCTGGAAAAACCCGCGATTCCCGCTTTGGCCGCACCATAATTTGCCTGACCGAAGTTCCCATACAACCCGGACACGCTCGAGAAGTTGATGATCCTGCAACCGGTACGGCCACTTTCCCGAAGGTAACGAGCAAACGGACGTGAACAGCAATAGTGGCCCTTGAGATGCACCGCCTGAACAGCGTCCCAGTCAGCCTCCTCCATATTGAAGATGGTCTTGTCGCGCAGAATGCCGGCGTTGTTGATCAGGATATCCATCTGACCGAATGCATCGAGGGCGGTCTTGAGCAGGCTCTCGCCACCAGCCACCTCGGAAACCGAAGCGGTATTGCTGACAGCCTGACCACCCATCGCGCGGATTTCGGCAACCACATCGTCGGCGATCTTGCCGGTACCGGTACCATCGGTATTGCCACCCAGATCGTTCACGACGATTCGTGCGCCCTCACTGGCCATGGCCAGTGCGATTTCGCGGCCAATGCCTCGGCCCGCGCCAGTGACTACGGCCACTTTGTCATCAAGTCTTCCCATCAGATGCTCTCCAACCTTGCGATACACTCGTCCGCATACTAAACCGAAGCAGTGGAGCGGGTCACGGCGTGAGCGACAAAGAAGGTGTTGACGGGGCAAAGACGGTGGAACTGATCAGACAGTTGTACGATGAGGGAATTTCGCGCCTCGCGCTGATCACCCGCCACTCGGCGCGAGAATTCAATCGGGATGTGCATGATCTGGTCAACCCGCTCACTGATGAAGGCCGGTTGCTGTGTCGGCGGATGGGAGAGTCGCTGCCAGCGGGGTTACATGTACGTGGTTATGCGAGCCCGCCAGAGCGCTGTGTTGAAACTGCGCGACTGGTCATCGACGCGCATGCGGCCCGCGGTGGACGGCGCGGCACCGTGCGCGTCGTCGAGAGTCTTGGTGTGTTCTACGCTCTCGATCAGATCAAGATGTGGAAAGCGCTGCAACTCGCCGGGGGACTATCCGCGTTTGTCGAGCAATGGGCGGCTGGTCGCGTCGCGGAAGATGCAATGATCCCGGCTGTTGACGCTGCGAGGCTGATTCTGCGTTCGACTCTGGTACGCCTGCGTGGGGGTCAGGAGAGCAACAGCGTTGACCTGTGTGTTACGCATGACTTAACCATCCTCATGTTGCGTGATCAGCTGCTGGGTGAGCCGGCAGCGTCGAACTCGGTGGCGTTTCTGGAGGGCCTCGCGCTGTATGAACGGGCAGATAAAGTCTGGTTGGTCAGTGCGGTCGGGAAGCCGGTTGATGTTTCCAGCGTCCTGGCTTGATCGGTGTGGTGGCCCGCGGTGATCGCGGGCGGATGCGGACGCTGCGAGAATGATAATTCCCGTTGCCAGCAGGATCCCTCTGCCGGCTGACCAGACTGACAACGACGCCACTCAGGCTCTCCATACCATTGAAAGTCGGAACCATGTGCGACAACACCGCTGAATCTGTGGTGAACCCTGAATGAATCGAATTTGAACGAAAGATGCGTAGCGCGGAAGAGAGCAGGAAGTTGCCCTTCCCGAAGGAAGGGCAGGAGGTCGTCCTTGACCAATAAACATCCTGTTGAATTCAGCCTAGAACAGATCTGCGATTGCGCAAGGTCAGGGGGCAACACCAGTGGTGAGCGGCTTGCCTGCGCGAACCCACTCGCTCATGCTGCCATCGTAGACACTGACATCCTGATGTCCGGCCAACAAACAGGCGAACGCATCGATGGTGGCAGAGATGCCACCGCCGCAATACATGATGAGACGCGGCTTGTTCATCAGTCCCTGAGCCGAAAGTGTGCTGCGTAGTGCGGCAGGATCGCGAAAGGCGCCGTTCTCCATCAAACTTTCGTAGTGCATGTGCACAGATCCAGGGATGTGTCCGGCACGCCCGTAGTTGAAGTCACCTTCGCCGGTATAGAGATTGCGCGACAACGCGTTCACGGTACAGACGCCATCGTTCAATGCTGCTTCCATGCCGGACAGATCAACAAAAAGACGGGGTATTGGCGACGCCGTCAACGATGCGGCGGGATAGTGATTCTCACCTGCCTGCGTTGACCCACCGGCCGCCTGCCAATGGGCAAGTCCACCATTGAGGACGCGAATATTGGTGTGACCCAGATAACGCAGCATCCACCAGGCTCGAGTGGCCCACATCATGTGGCCGGATGAATACACCACCACTTGCTGATCGTCGCCGATGCCCACCGCGCCGGCAGCTCTGACCAGCGCGTCCACCGATGGAAGGGTGAAGCCCAGCCCCGAGGTGGTATCTGAAAAGGTCTTGATGAGGTCCATGAAGGCGGCACCGGGAATGTGTGCCTTCAGGTATCCATCGTAGCCAGACTCTGCCCGGTATCCGGTCTTGGCGGGCTGCAGGAATACCGCGGCGTCATAGATTCGCAGATTCGGCTGTCCGAGTTGGGCCAGCAGTTGCGCAGGTTCGATGAGGATCGGATTGGTCATGGCAGCTCCTTGAGTGCTCGCAGCAGGGTGTTCCTGGCACGGCGGGGTGTTGTATGAGTCAGGGTGATGTCGCAACAGCCATTGAATGCCGCAAATGCCCGCAGGCCGGAAACCAGAGAAGTCAGCAGGCAGTCGCCGAGTTCCTGGTCAAGATGCAGATGCTTGAGTTCCAGCCGTTGTTCGCGTCGATGGGCCTTGGCATCGAGCCTGCCAATGAAGCGGTCGCCAAGTAACAGCGGCAGACAGAAGTAACCGTACTGGCGCTTTGGTTCGGGCACATAACACTCGATGACATAGTCGAAACTGAACAGACGCTGGCTACGACTGCGGTGAATTACGGCATTGTCGAATGGCGAGAGCACGCTGACCTCACGCCTTCGCACCGTCGGTAATCTCGCGTCCCAAAGATCACTGCGAACGAACCAGGTTTGACCATCGCTTGTTTGCAGGCTTGTCAGCTCGCGAGCTGCGTTTTTATCTGCCAGAACCTTTTCAACAGCCTTGCGCAGGTCGCTGCCGCGCCGAAGATGGGTAAACGTTGTTGCCTGTGCGCAGCCGTGGCTTTCGAGCGTGGTCTCCACCAGATGTTCGGCGAGATCGTTCAAGCTCGGCAGACTCGTGTTGACTGAGCTTGGCAACACCCGCTCGGTCAGGTCGTAGGTTTTTTCGAAGCCGTCTCTGGACACCACCATCAACTCGCCTTCCATGAAGAGTTGTTCAAGCGCCTTCTTCGCGGGTTTCCAGTCCCACCAGCCAGAGCGCTTTTCGTTCTGGTCCGAGAAGTCGCGTGACCGTAGCGGTCCTTCGGCACGAATCCGCTCGAGCGTTCGTTTGATCTCTTCACGGTCGCGGCTTCTGATCCAGCGTTCGTCACCTTGTTTGAACTGTGCCATTCGGGGCAGCGCGAATCGATAGTCGCGAATAGGCAGAAAGGACGCCGCATGGTGCCAGTATTCGAAAATGCTGCCGGCGCGCAGCAGTGTGTCCAGGTGTTTGGGCTGATAACCAGGGACGCGGCTGAACAGGACATGATGATGCGCACGTTCGACGACCGAGATGGTGTCGATCTGTACATAACCCAATCGCTCGATGGCCTTGAGTGTCCCGGACTTGCCCTTGCCGAAGGCGTTGGGTGCTCCCAGACCTTGTGTTGCTATGGCGATACGCCGCAGCCGAGGGACGATGTCCGACGCTGCGTATACGGGTGCGGTTGATGCTCTACTGGCCAACGCTCACAATGCCTCATCCCTCATTCTCGCTGGAGTGTATGAAAGCTCTCGTCAAAGCGCACGGACTGTTCCTGCTGATTGCCCTCTTCGGATCAACGAATCTGCTCGCCATCGCGCCAGAAGCAGAATTTGACCCCGATGGGATGGTTGCAAGTCGTTCAGCCCTCGCGTCCGAGGTGGGCGCGGAGATCCTGCGTGAAGGTGGTAATGCGATTGATGCCGCGGTAGCCACCGGCTTTGCCCTGGCGGTGACCCATCCTTCGGCTGGCAACCTTGCGGGTGGCGGATTCATGGTGATTCGCCTGGCGGATGGCGCGGTGATTACCAATGATCACCGGGAGCGGGCACCGATCGCCGCGAGCCGGGATATGTACCTCGACACGGCCGGGAATGTCGTTCCGGGTTTGTCGACTTACTCGCATCTGGCGGTTGGCGTACCGGGGACGGTGGATGGATTGCTGGCGGTGCTGGAAAAGTACGGCACGATGTCTCGCAACCAGGTGCTTCGGCCGGCTATCCGGTTGGCACGACGGGGCTTTGCGATCGACCGGGATATGGCGCGTGATCTCGAAGCACAACTGCCCGGCATGCAAAAATACCCGGCGTCCATGGCCATCTTTTCAAACAAGGGCAAAGCCTGGCAGCGGGGTGATGTCCTGGTCCAGAAGGATCTGGCGAAAACACTGGACCTGATTCGCAGGCGTGGACGGGACGGTTTCTACGCAGGCCGCACTGCCGATCTGCTGGTGAAGGAAATGCAGAACGGTGGTGGGCTCATCACGCAGGCTGATCTGAGTGAATACAAGAGCGTGTGGCGGGCGCCGGTAGTTGGACAGTATCGAGGCCATGACATCATCAGCATGCCGCCGCCATCATCCGGCGGGGCATTGCTGGTGCAGATGCTGAACATGCTGGAACCGTTTGATCTGAAAAAAATGGGCTACGGAAGTGCTGATTCGGTGCACGTCATGGTGGAGGCCGAACGGCGGGCTTATGCGGATCGTGCTGAACATCTTGGGGACCCGGACTTCGTCAAGGTGCCGGTGGAACAGCTCACCGACAAGGCGTACGCGCAGCGACGGTTCGCAGATTTCAACCCGGCCAAGGCCAGCTTGAGCTCCGAGATTGGCGCAGGTTCGTGGCCGACGGAAAGTCCGGACACCACACACGCGTCCTTTATCGACAAACAAGGCAACGCTGTTTCCTACACGACGACGCTGAATCTTTCGTATGGTTCGAAAATCGTGGCCAGTGGTACCGGCATGCTGCTCAACAACGAAATGGATGACTTCTCAGCCAAGCCCGACACGCCAAACGCATTCGGACTACTCGGGCGCGAGGCCAATGCCATTGCGCCGCGCAAGCGCATGCTGAGTTCAATGACACCGACCATCGTTGTCAAAGACGGCAAGGCGCTGCTGGTCACGGGTTCTCCTGGTGGCAGCACGATCATCACGACGACGCTGCAGCTCATCGTCAACGTCATCGATCACGGCATGAATTTGTCCGACGCAGTTTCAAGCCCGCGGGTCCACCACCAGTGGCAACCCGACGCAATCCTCTACGAACAACGGGGGTTGTCTCCGGATACCGTTCAGATACTTGGTGGGCTGGGGCATCAAGGGCTCACTCCCTGGCCATATCCGGGCGGCATCGGTGATGCCAATAGCGTGATGCGGGTTGAAGGTGGTTATGCCGGCATGGCTGATCCCAGAAACCCCGGCGGCGCCGCTGGTCCGACCCGTTAGGGATGAATCCGAACTGAGGATGGCTATGAAAAGGAGCCCCATATGGCGCTCCCAGGCCCGCTTTTCAAGTCCTTGTATTTCCTCCGAACAACTCCACTAAGGGTTCATCGCCAAATGGCGAGCCAAACCAGACAGTGGAACCAGAGGAATACACCATGACCTTGATTCGTTACAGCCCGATTGATGATCTGTTTCGTTCCTTCGCCAATCTTGGCGAGCCGCTTGAGCGCGATGAATTTCTGCCAGCGGTCCATATCGTTGAGCTTGAGCGCGCCTATGAAATTGCCATCGACCTTCCGGGCGTTGCTCGTGAAGACATTCATGTTGCGGTGAATGACGGCATCCTGACAGTGACCGGCGAACGCAAGCTGGTCGATGCGGAAGGTGCGCGAGTGCACCGTTCAGAGCGGACACTGGGCAAGTTCAACCGTACTTTCCGGCTGCCGGAAAATGCTGATGCGACCCAGATCAGCGCACGCAGCGAACATGGGGTGCTGAAACTGACCATCGCCAAGCAGGAAAAGGCGGTGCCCAGACGCATAGAAGTGCAAGTCCACTAACGAACCGGTCGCCGGCCGTTGGTCATTTGACGAGAGCATCAAGCGCTCTTTCAGCGGCCTCGTTTCCTCAATTGAGCGACCGGACGGGCGGTGCCACCAGGCACTGCCCGTCATCTATTCCTCGAGATACCTGACTGGTCGCTGTTTCCCGGTCTATTCTGAGGCAGAATATCCGCCGTTTTTTCCCTTCTTCACGAACCAGGCAGAGGACGCATGAGCATTGACTCCTTCAAGACCCGAAAAACCCTCAAGGTCGGTAACCGCGAATACGACTACTTCAGTCTGCCGGACGCGCAGGCTAGAGGTCTTGGTGCGGTGGACAAGCTGCCGGTGTCACTCAAGGTACTGCTGGAGAACCTGCTGCGGTACGAAGACAACGTGACCGTGAAAGAAGGAGACATCCGTATCCTCGCCAATTGGGCCACCAATCCACCGGATGACCAGGAGATCGCATTTCGTCCCGCTCGCGTTCTGATGCAGGATTTCACTGGTGTTCCGGCCGTTGCCGATCTGGCCGCCATGCGTGGCGCAGTCGTCGCCGCGGGCAAGAACCCCAATATCATCAACCCGCTGTCGCCGGTCGATCTGGTGATCGATCACTCGGTGATGGTGGATAAAGCCGGTACATCGAGCGCGTTTGACGAAAACGTCTCCATCGAGATGGAGCGCAACACCGAGCGGTATCGTTTTCTGCGCTGGGGCCAGCAGGCGTTTGACAACTTTCGCGTGGTACCACCGGGTACGGGCATCTGTCACCAGGTGAACCTTGAGTATCTGGCGCGCGTGGTGTGGACCAAAGACGAGGGTGGCCGTACGGTTGCTTATCCAGACACCCTGGTAGGCACGGACAGCCACACCACCATGATCAATGGCGCGGGTGTGCTGGGCTGGGGAGTTGGTGGTATCGAGGCTGAGGCGGCCATGCTTGGTCAGCCAGTGTCGATGCTCATCCCCGAAGTAGTCGGCTTCAAACTTACCGGACGCACGCCGGAAGGCATTACTGCAACCGACCTCGTGTTGCGTGTGGTCGAGATGCTGCGCAAGAAGGGTGTGGTGGGCAAGTTCGTCGAATTCTTTGGTGACGGACTGAACAACCTCTCCCTGGCTGATCGCGCGACGATCGCCAACATGGCACCGGAATATGGCGCCACCTGCGGGTTCTTCCCCGTTGATGCAGAGACGATCAACTACCTGAAACTGTCGAGTCGGCCGCCTGAACTCGTTGCGCTGGTTGAGGCGTATTCGAAAGCGCAGGGCATGTGGCGGGATGACAGCGTTGAGGCGACCTACACCGACACCATGTCGCTGGATCTGACCACGATCGTTCCCAGCCTCGCAGGTCCGAAACGACCCCAGGATCGGGTCACCATGTCGACCATGAAAACTTCCTTCGATGAAGTACTGGATCTGGAAGGCAAAGGCAGCACCAAGGAAGCGCGCGTGCCGGTTCCCGGCAAGAACTACTCGCTCGGTCATGGAGATGTGGTGATCGCGGCCATCACCTCCTGCACCAACACGTCCAACCCGGCAGTCATGCTCGGGGCCGGGCTGGTGGCGCAGAAAGCCATCGCCAAGGGCCTGACCACCAAGCCGTGGGTCAAGAGCTCCCTGGCGCCGGGGTCCAAAGTGGTGACCGAGTATCTGGAGAAGACCGGACTGCAGGCATCACTAGACAAGATCGGCTTCAACCTGGTCGGTTACGGCTGTACCACGTGCATCGGCAACTCGGGTCCGTTGGCTGAAGAAATTACCGCTGCCATCAATTCGGGTGATCTGGTGGTGTCGTCCGTGTTATCAGGTAACCGAAATTTTGAGGGGCGTGTGCACCAGGAAGTTCGCACCAACTGGCTGGCGTCACCGCCGTTGGTGGTTGCATTTGCCATTGCCGGTACCACCCGAATCGATCTGAGCCGAGAGCCACTGGGCAAGGACCAAAGTGGCAAGGACGTATTCCTGAAGGATATCTGGCCCAGCAACAAGGAAGTGGCGGATGCGGTAGCGTCTGTGTCTGCAGACATGTTTGACCGACAGTACGGCGATGTGTTCACCGGGCCTGCGTCCTGGCAGGCGATTGATGTCACCAAGTCAGGAACCTATGGCTGGGAAAATTCGACGTACATCAAACAACCGCCGTTTTTCTCTGTTGAGGCGAAGCTTGAGCAGAGTGTTGAAGTCAGTGGCGCACGAATTCTGGCGCTGCTGGGTGACTCGGTCACCACCGATCACATCTCGCCAGCCGGTGAAATTCAGGCGGACAGCCCCGCGGGTCACTACCTGCAGCAGAATGGCGTGCAGGTCACGGACTTCAACTCTTATGGTTCACGACGTGGCAACCATGAAGTGATGATGCGCGGTACGTTTGCCAACATCCGCATCAAGAACGAGATGGTGAAGGGGGTGGAAGGTGGATACACCAGACACATTCCGTCCGGTGATCAGCTCAGCATCTATGATGCGTCCATGCGATACCAGGGCCAGGCGACACCGCTGGTGATTTTTGCCGGCAAGGAATATGGCACGGGATCAAGCCGTGACTGGGCCGCAAAAGGCACGCGATTGCTTGGCATCAATGCCGTCATCGCCGAGAGCTTTGAGCGCATTCACCGCTCGAACCTGATTGGCATGGGCATCCTGCCGCTGCAGTTCAAGTCAGGCGACACACGCAAGAGCCTCGGATTGACCGGTGACGAAATCATCGACATCCGACTGCCTGCCGGTGTAGCCAAGGTGCACACCAAGCAGGATATGGTGCTGGTGATCACCAACAAAACCGGCAAACGTGAAGTGACGGTAATGTCACGTATCGATACCGAAAACGAGATCGAGTACTTCAAGTGCGGAGGCATCCTGCAATACGTGCTAAATAACCTGATCGCCAAGGCGGGATAGATCGCTGCAAAGTAGCGAAGCTACTTTGTCGGGTCTCTCCGCAATGTCGGACCTCTGCTTTGTCCCCCCGCAAAGTCGCGAAGCGAGTTTGTCGGGTCTTCCCCCCGCAAAGTCGCGAAGCGAGTTTGTCGGGTCTTTCTCCCCCACGTTCCAGCACTCCCGACCTACCAATACCCCCAGCCCCGCACCACCAACTCCATGAACCCGTTCTCATGAAGTCATCCCGCTCCCCGCTATCCTTCACACACCAGCAGTACCGGTGTCCCCGTGGTCAGCCGCAACGAATCCAGACTCATCGCCGTTGAACGTCGCAACATAGCGCTACACGAGGCCAAGCGACGCCAACGCAGTATCCCGCAGACGCTATCTGATCGAACTGACTCGACCCCCAACGCTCAAAAAGCGAGCCGATAAACGTCCGAGAACGTCCGTGCAAATTCGATCACCAGGCCGCTTCTGACGGCTGCCGGAATCTCCTCCACGTCTCGTGCATTGTCCGCTGGAAGAATGACGCGTCGAATGCCCTGTCGTTTAGCGGCCAGCAGTTTTTCCCGGATGCCACCAACCGGATAGACCTGACCGGAAAGCGTGAGCTCACCTGTCATGGCGAGCTTGGGTTTGATGGTCTTGCCACTGGCCAGTGAACACAGCGCGGTAGCCATTGTAACGCCTGCACTGGGGCCATCCTTGGGTGTGGCGCCAGCGGGTACGTGAAGGTGTATGGCGGCATCGTTGAACCACTCCGGGTCCAGACCGAGGGTGCGTGCTTCGGATCGAATGAACGAGTACGCGATGTTGGCGGACTCCTGCATGACAGCGCCGAGCTGCCCGGTGAGTTTCAGGCTGGCGCTGCCGCGATGCACCAGACCTGCCTCGACCGGAAGCGTTGCGCCACCCATGGTGGTCCAGGCCAGACCTGTGACGATACCCACCCCGTGCTCCATGCGCTCCTGTTCGAACATTCGCGGGCCGAGGTAGTCCTTGACCTCGTTTTTGTGAATCGTCACCGGCGCCTTGGTGCCACTCAGGAGTTTGACGACCACCTTGCGAACGATCCGGGCGAGATGTTTGTCCAGCTGCCGCACGCCGGCTTCGCGGGCGTAGTGTTCGACGACTTCCCGTAGTGCCGGCGCGTCGATACGAATATCCCTGCGCTTGCGTCCTGATCGTTCGATCTGACGCGGCCACAGATGTTTGCGCGCGATGGCGAGCTTTTCGGAATCGAGGTAGCCGGACAGTCGAATCACTTCCATGCGGTCCAGCAAGGGACCAGGAATCGTATCGAGCTGGTTGGCCGTACAGATAAACAGCACCTTGGACAGATCAAAATCGATGTCCAGGTAATGATCACGGAAGTTGGCATTCTGTTCAGGGTCGAGTACTTCAAGTAGCGCTGAAGAAGGATCGCCTTGCCACGACGAGCCGATCTTGTCGACTTCATCCAGCATGATCACCGGGTTTTGTGTGCCGCAATCCTTGAGGGCTTGCAGGAGTTTGCCAGGCAGCGCGCCGATGTAGGTGCGGCGGTGACCTTTGATTTCGGCTTCATCACGCATTCCGCCAATGGAAAAGCGGAAGAATTTGCGATTCAGTGATTCTGCGATGGCTCGGCCGAGCGATGTCTTGCCAACTCCCGGAGGGCCGACCAGGCAGACGATTGACCCGGATACATTGCCTCGACTGACGCCAAGAGCGAGAAATTCGAGGATGCGATCTTTCACATCATCCAGACCTTCGTGATGGCGGGCGAGCACCTCTGCCGCCGCGCGCAGGTCGGTTGCATCGATGCTGACCACGCCCCATGGCAGACTGGTTAGCCAGTCGAGATAGTTGCGCGTCACGCTCCACTCGGATGAGCCAGCCTCCAGCAGAGCGAACTTCTCCATCTCCTCGTTGAAGCGGGTCTGAGCAGACGGTGAAAAGGTCAGCGTCAGTGCGCGTTCGCGAAACTTGTCGATCTGCGCGGTTTTGTCGTCCTTGGACAGCCCGAGTTCCTTCTGAATGAACTTCAGTTGTTCGCGAAGCACATGTTCGCGCTGATGGCTCTGGATGTCTTTTTCAACGTGATCGCGAATTTCCTTCTGCGCCTGCGCGATCTTCAGTTCGCGATGCAGCAACTCGACCACTTTCTGCAGACGCTGGTCGAGGTTCACGGCGTCCAGGATGCCCTGCAGTGTTTCGCGCGAACTCGACGTCAGTGAGGCGGCAAAGTCGGCCAGTAGTGCAGGGCGATTCGGGCTTGATCGGGCGAGGAAAATCTTCAGTTCCTCGCCATAGAGAGGATTGAGGGGAATCAATTCCTTGATGATGTTGATGATGGCAACGGCGTAGGCCATCTGTTCGGTTGCCGGCGAGTCGCTGCGATCGGCGAAATACTGCACGCTCGCCACCAGCGGAGGTTCAGACCGGTTCCATTGCCTGACGCGGAAACGTTGCAGTCCTTCCAGCAGCACATGCAGCACTTCGCCATCACGATGCACCCGGTGGATTCGGCAGGCAGTACCCGTGAGAAAAAGATTGCCCGGACTGATTCCGTTGTCTGCACTGCCGTCAATGCCGAGCAGTCCGACCACGTCCTGACCCCGTTCGCGGATCGCCTCCATCGTGGGCGACCACATGGCAGCCGACAGCACCAGGGGCAGCGCTTGTCCAGGAAACAGCGGCCTCTGGTCGTGTGGCAGAATGTGGAGCAGGCCGGGCAGCCCGTCGGTGGCGGGAATGATCTGCTTGTCGTCGTGTGCGATGAGCACACCGTCTTGTTCGATGTCCATGTCGGTTATCTGGGGGCCGTGACCCCGGGTTTCAAGTCATCCACCAACGGGTTCTGGTTCGGATCCTCGCGCCACAGGTGCAACAACCATCTCTCGGTGATCAGCCAGTCTTGCAATCAAATGCCCGCGCACTATCATCAACTCATGCTTTCATCTCGTTACACCTGCACGCGTACATCGACTCGCACTTGTTGCGGGTCGCCGCGTGCGTGCGTTCGGTAGCGAACACGTCGCGGCGGCCCGGACTGGGTCGCCACGGGTTCCGGTACCATTCCACCTGCAAACCCCGGCCGGCGACCGCCTTCCGGGGTTTGGCGTTTTTACGGGTTGGAAATTTCTGCAGGCTGGAAAAGTTGCTGGTGGTCTCAAGGAGCACAAAAAATGGGCGGTTTTGAACATAGCGGAGATTCACAGGATCAGGACGAGTTGTATCGAGTGCGGCACAGTCTTGCCCACGTCCTGGCACAAGCCGTTCTCGAATTAAGACCCGGCACCACGCTCGGGTTCGGTCCGCCGATCAAGGACGGCTTCTATTACGACTTCGTGCTGCCACAACCGTTGACGGATGAGGACTTCCCCGAACTAGAAAAGCGCATGCGACAGATCATCAAAAAAGGACAGAAGTTTTATCGCGAAGATCTGCCGGCCACTGAGGCGCTGGCGCGAATCGATAGCATGGGTGAACCCTACAAGCGGGAATACGCAGAGCAGCTGGTGTCGAAGAACGGTTTGAACGAGTTGTCGTTCTATCGCAACGGAACGTTCCTCGACATGTGCGAAGGTCCGCACGTTGAAACCACCAAGGACATTCCACGCGACGCGTTCAAGTTGCGCAGTGTGGCTGGCGCCTACTGGCGAGGCGACTCGCGTAACAAGATGATGAGTCGCATCTACGCGTGGGCGTTCCTGGACAAGGCAACGCTGGACACGCACGTGGCGAATTTCTACGACGCCCAGGCACGTGACCACAAAAAACTCGGTCGCGAACTGTCGATCTTCAAGATCGATAACGATATCGGCAAGGGGCTGCCTTTGTGGTTGCCCAATGGCACGGTCATCCGGGACGAACTGGAGACGCTTGCCAAGGAACTGGAGTTCAAGGGTGGTTATCAGCGGGTGGCAACGCCGCACCTGGCACGGGAAAATCTTTACTACACCTCGGGGCACCTGCCGTATTACGCCGACGGGATGTATCCGCCGATGGAATTGATGGAGTCAAACGAAGACGGCACAGGTCAGGTCAAGGAAACCTATCGACTGCGGCCAATGAACTGTCCACATCACCACAAGGTATTTGCCGCCGAGCCACGCAGCTATCGTGAGTTGCCACTGCGGATCGCTGAATATGGGCAGGTGTATCGTTTCGAAGAATCCGGGGCGGTCAGCGGTCTGCTGCGGGTACGCGGGATGTGCATGAATGATGCGCACATCTATCTGACGCAGGCGCAGATCAAGGACGAATTCAAATCGGTACTCGCTCTGTACAAGGAAGCCTACGCGGTGTTCGGGCTGTCCAACTATCGCATTCGTCTATCCCGGTGGGATCCAGAGGATCCAAAGGGCAAGGAAAAGTACGTCGACAATCCGGCTGCGTGGGCGTCGTCAGAAGCCATACTTGCCGAGGTGCTTGAAGAGCTTGATATCAAGTATGTCGAAGGGCCGGGAGAAGCTGCGTTCTACGGGCCGAAGATTGATATCCAGTTCGTCACGGTTACTGGCAGGGAAGAAACGGTTTCAACCATCCAGCTGGATTTTTCCGTACCCGAGCGCTTCAACCTGAAGTATGTCGGACCGGATGGTGAAGAACATACGCCGTATTGCATCCATCGTGCGCCGTTCAGCACCCACGAGCGGTTCGTGGCATTTCTGATCGAGCACTTTGGTGGTGCATTCCCGACCTGGCTTGCACCCATCCAGGTACAACTGCTGACCGTGTCGGAACAGTATGACGATTACGCCAAGGGGATCGTGGCCAAACTGCGCAGCGACTTCATTCGCGCCGAGATTGCGTCATCCAACGAGACGTTGCCGAAGAAGATTCGTGAGGGCACCGTTCGCAAGATTCCCAATCTGCTGATCATCGGCGAGCGTGAGGTCGCCGATGGCACGGTCACGCTGCGACGATATGGGCACAAGGATCAGCATACGATGTCGGTGGACTCGTTTGTGAGTGCGATACAGACCAGCATCAAGGAACGCTGCCTGCAGTTCCGGCTGCCCTGATCGGCGAAGTTCCTGACTTCGTGGACAACGCCCCGTGACCTCGACCACTGTCGCCCAGACGTTGGCGCAGCTCCTGGGTGTTGCAGACTGGCAGGCACTCGTCCTCACTGGCTCCTATCTGTTGCTGGGGGCAGCTGCAGGTGCGCATGCCTTGCTCAACAAAACAGAACCTCGCGCCGCACAGGTCTGGTTGTTCATTTGTCTGTTCATTCCGATCGCCGGCGCTGCGCTGTATTTTGCCATCGGCGTCAATCGCATTCAGACCCGGGCCAGGCGCCTGCATGAGCCCCAACGACAGGATATAACGACCCCGCGACTGTCCCGTGAATCACTGACACGACACGGTCAGTATCTGGTGATCGGCAACCGGGTAGCCGACATGTCGGCCCGGGAAGGCAACCTGGCTGAGATGTTGTTCAATGGTGATGAAGCGTATCCAGCGATGCTCAAGGCGATTGCCGAAGCGAAAGAACGCGTATTGCTGTGCACGTACATCTTCGATACCGACCAGGTTGGCGCTGAATTCGTGTCGGAACTCCAGGCTGCGGTGCAACGCGGCGTGGTCGTACGCGTGCTGGTGGATGCCATCGGTGAACTCTATTCCTGGCCACACATTTCGCGGGTGCTCAGGCGCGCGGGCATCGCGCATCGCCGATTCATGCCACCACGCTGGCTGCCACCCTTCGGTTACGTCAACCTGCGAACGCATCGCAAACTGCTGCTGGTGGATCGCGACGTCGCCTTCTGTGGTGGCATGAACATCAGTGACCGGCATGTTGCGAAGGTTGATGGCAGTCGGAAAGTCGATGACGTGCATTTCTGCCTGCGCGGCCCTGTGGCCACCGATCTGCAGCGTCTGTTTCTCGATGATTGGCGCTTCGCGGCGGAAGAAAATCTGCCTTTGCTGACGCACAAAAACGTGTCGGGAAACATGTTATGCCGGGTAGTTCCGGATGGTCCGAATGAAGACCTCGACAAATTGCTCTTCATCATCCAGGGCGCCATCGCCACCGCTCGCGAGAGCATTCTGATCATGACGCCTTACTTCCTGCCTGAACGGGATCTCATCGTCGCTTTGCAAACCGCGGCCCTGCGAGGGGTAGAGGTGGGCATTGTGGTGCCACGACGCAGCAATCTGCCGTTTGTGGATTGGGCGATGCAGCATGCCTTGCCGGCACTCGTTGCGCAGGGCGTTCGTGTGTTCCGGCGCGAGACCTTTTCTCATGCCAAATTGTTTGCGGTGGACGGACGTTATGCGTTGATTGGCAGTGCGAATCTGGATCCACGCAGTCTGCGTCTCAACTTTGAAGTTGGCGTCGAGATATTCGATGAGAATTTTGCGCGAGCCATCGAAATCGTCATTCGTTCGGACATGGTTGGCCCGGGGGAAACCGTTGCCGGTCTGACAGGGCGAGGGCGCCTGCCTCGACTACGAGATGCTGCCATGGCGCTGTTTACGCCCTATCTCTGAGCCGCGGGGCCGGCGGTCTGGGTGATGAGGAACGCGTATTCCTGGGCGTCTTCTCGCAAGGATTCAAATCGACCTGTCTTGCCCCCGTGCCCGGCACCCATGTTGGTTTTCAGCAGCAGAAGAGAGTCATTGGTTCTGGTTGCGCGCAGTTTTGCCACCCATTTGGCCGGCTCCCAGTAAGTCACTCGCGGATCATTCAACCCCGCCGTCACCAGCATGGCCGGGTACGCCTGCGCTTTGACGTTGTCGTAAGGGCTGTAACTGCGCATGGTCTCGAATGCTTGCTGGTCGGTGATTGGGTTGCCCCATTCCGGCCACTCTCCAGGGGTGAGCGGCAGGCTGTCATCCAGCATGGTGTTCAACACGTCGACAAAGGGCACATTGGCAACCACCGCGCCGTACAGTTCAGGTGCCTGATTGACGATGGCGCCCATCAGCTCACCGCCTGCCGAGCCACCGGATGCGCTGACTCGTTTGGCACTCGAATAACCGCGTGCAATGAGAAACTTCGTGACATCGACGAAGTCGTTGAATGTGTTGGTTCGTTTGTCGAGCTTGCCGTCCAGGTACCACTGATAACCCAGATCGTCACCGCCGCGAATGTGCGCGATGGCATAGGCAAATCCTCGATCCAGCAACGAGAGTCGATTGGCGGAAAAACCGGGAGGATAGGCAAACCCGTACGCGCCATAGGCATACAGGTGCAGCGGCTGGCTGCCATCCACCCGAAAGCCTTTGCGATAAACGATGGAGACCGGAATTTCCACGCCATCGCGAGCAGTCGCAAGCAATCGCGCGGTGGTGTACTGCGATGCATCGTAACCACTCGGGATTTCGCGAACCTTGAGTATCTCCGCCCAATTGTCGGCGAGGTGATAGTCGATGGTTGTGGACGGCGTGACCATGGACTGATATTCAATACGCAGCCGGTCGATAGCGTATTCCGCGTTGTCCCCAAGTGTTGCAACAAAACTGGCTTCCGGAAACGCGATGTATCGCTCCACTCCCGAATAGTTGCGAAGACGAATTTGCGACAGACCGTTGATCCGTTCTTCGATGACCAGCAGGTCCTTGAAGGTCGTCAGCTGCTGGAGATAGTGCTCGTTGCTGGCAGCGATCAGCTCTTTCCACTCACCCGGCTGGCCGATGCTTGCAGTCACGACGCGAAAATTGGGATGGGTATCGTTCACTCTGATGTAGAGCGTGTCAGCGTGTTCTTCGACGTCGTACTGGCGACCGGCCCGTCGCGCCGAAACCAGCAAGGGCGGCGCGCTGAAATCAGTCGTTGGCAAAAGACGGACCTCGCTGGTCACGTTATCGCCGGTTGACAGTACGGCATATCGACGCGACTGGGTCTGGTCGATCGCCACGCCGAATTCCGCGGACGTTTCTTCGAACAACACCCGGTCGTTACCTTGTAACTCGCCAAGACCGTGCAGAAACACTTTTTTGGAGCGCCAGTTTTCGTCGGCATCGGTGTAGAGAAAGGATTTGCTGTCAGCGCCCCACACCAACCCATAGCGCCAGTTGTCGATGCGATCTGACAGTTCCTCGCCGGTAACAAGATTGCGCACTCGCAGGACAAATCGCTCTGAACCGTCGGTATCGATTGCGTAGGCCAGCAGTTTTCCATCAGGGCTGACTTCGAGGCCACCGAGCTGGAAGTACTCGTGCCCCTTGGCGAGCGCGGTTTCATCCAGCAAAACCTGGTCGGCACCACCACTGATGAGGCGCCGGTACCAGGTGCGATATTCATCTCCCTTGCGCCATGCGTACCAGTACAGGAAGTCACCGTCGCGCTGCGGAACCGAGGCGTCATCCTCTTTCACGCGACCTTTCAACTCGGCGTGGATCGTGTCGATCAAGGTCTCGTGAGGTGCCATGCTGGTATCGAAGTAGTTGTTCTCGGCGTTCAGGTAGTCGAGCACCTTGGGGTCATCAACCTCTGGATACGATGAATCTCGTAGCCAGGCATACGGGTCGGTCAGCGTGACACCGTGATGTTCGGACGTGTGCTCGATGCGCTCGGCGATCGGGGCAGCCGTTGCCGGTTGAGTCATTTCGGATGGTTCCTTGGTGGGCGAGCAACCGGACGTTGATAGAAACAAGCAGGCCAGCAAAATCCACGCACTTACCGGACGGCCAAGGGACGCAGGCATGGAGTCTCACTCCTGAGGTTTATCTCAACGATGATGCCGTACGGTACCCTGCAGGACGGCGTCAGCGATCGCTGACGCCTGGTGCAATTTTCAACCTTCGTTGGACAGCAGGTCTCGTGGCAGGGTCTTTTTTGCGGCCCCTTCGAGCTGCGCGACGTGACGGGTGAGGCTGACGTAGTCAACGAGGATCTGACCGGTTTCACGCAGCAGCGCGTCGTCTTCCGGTGGAATCTTGGCCGGCTCCAGCGCTTCGTTTTCCTTTTCCAGATCGTCCATCGAAGTGATGAGTGGTTTGCCTTTGACTTTGCGCAGACCGTTTTCAAGCGCGACGCGCCAGTTGTCTTCTTCGGTTTGCTCCTTGCGGCGGATGGCCTCGTTCAGCGACATGAATGTTCGTGCGCTTGTTTCATCGGCTTTGGTCATGAGTTCGCGCAAATAGGCGAAGTCAGGATCTTTGGCGACCCGGCCATCATGCAATGTTCGCAGTTGCGGGAGCACGCTCTGGAAATCTCCGGTACGGCGATAAACGGCAGGCTGGATCATGTCCCACGGCAATGCGTCATCGAGACTGGATTCGCCGATCAACTTGGTGTCATAGAGTTCAGGCAAGGTGAGATCCGGGAGAACACCTTGATGCTGTGTGGACTGGCCGGAAATGCGGTAGAACTTCGCAGCAGTGATCTTCATCTGACCACGATGCAGAGGAATCAGCGTTTGTACCGTACCTTTGCCAAAGGTCTGGCTGCCGACAATGAGGCCGCGGCCGTAATCCTGAATGGCACCGGCAAAAATTTCCGATGCTGAAGCAGAAAGGCGGTTGACCAGCACGGCCATTGGGCCATCCCAGGCGATCGCGCTGTCGGTATCGGAGTAGACGTTGGCGGATCGTCGCGCCGATTTGACCTGGACGGTGGGGCCGGTTTCGATGAAGAGTCCGGTCAGCGAATCGGCTTCCTGCAATGAGCCACCACCATTGTTGCGCAGGTCGATCAGCAAGGCATCAACCCCGTCTTTTTTCAGCTCTTCGATCAGCATCGCCACGTCACGGGTGGTCGATTTATAGTTTGGATCTCCTTCGCTCTGTGCCTTGAAATCGGCGTAGAAGGTGGGAATTTCGATGATACCGACGTGATAGGGGTGCCCGTTCTGCTGCAGTGTCAGCAGCTTCTTCTGCGCAGCCTGCTCTTCCAGTTGCACGGTGTTGCGAACGATGCTGACCGTGCGTGCGGGGGTGACATCACCTTCTTTTGGTAGTACTTCCAGGCGGACGGTCGAACCCTTTGGTCCACGGATGAGTTCGACGACATCGTCCAGGCGCCAGCCAACAACATCGATCAGCGGCCCTTTTTCGCCTTGGCCAACACTGACAATGCGTTCGGCGGGTTTGATGTTGCCAGCCTTGTCCGCCGGACCTGCCGGTACCAGCCGTACGACGGAGGTGTAGTCGTCTTCGCTCTGCAGAACCGCACCGATACCTTCCAGGGACAACGACATGTTGATATTGAAGTTCTGCGAAGTTCGTGGCGAGAAGTACTGGGTATGTGGATCAAAGGCACCAGCAAATGCATTCAGATAGGTCTGAAAAACGTCTTCGCTCTTGGTCTGCTCGGTCTGCTTGAGACGATTGCGATAGCGCTTCGCCAGGACATCCTTGATTTCGGCGATCGGTTTGTCATTCAGCAGCATGGCCAGTGCAGACGATTTCAGGCGTTTGCGCCACAGATCGTCCATTTCAGCCTGATTTTTGGGCCAGGCGGCATCCTTGCGCTCGAGTTCAACCGATTCGTCGGTGGAGAAATCGTAGGTCAAGAGCCTGGTGTCGATCTCTTTGATCAGAAATTGCAATCGTTCAACCATCCGCTCCTGGTAGAGATTGAATATCTGATAAGCGATCTGCACATCGGAACGCTTGATTGCGTCGTCGAGCAGGTATCGATTGGCTTCCAGCGCGTCGATGTCAGCCCGCATGAAATACATGCGCTGGCTGTCGAGGCTTTCCAGGTATTTGTCGAAGACTTCGCTGGACAACGCATCGTCGATCTCTTTGTGCAAGTAGTGCGCATGTCGCAACTGGTCGACGATGGTTGCGCTGGTACGCTTGTGAACATCGAGCGGCTCAAGGAGCGTTGGCGACACCACCAACTCAGCGTTGGCAGGTACGGCGGTTCTGGCGGCGACGGGATGCTCCGCCTGAGCTGGAGTCGGCGCTTTCGTGGGAGCACGGGCCGAGTCAGCAGCCAAAGGAGCGGAGAGGGCAAGCACCAGCATCCCAGCGCCACCAAGTCTCATGCGCAACTGCTTCATTGGAATACGATCCTCATTAATCGTGTAATCGAACCTCGACTCTGCCCGTACCCTTGATTTGGCGCGAGCAGACGGTCGTTGCGTCGTATCTGTACGGAAGCGTTACCGAGGTATGCAGTCTGCTGGCAGCAACATGACTGTTGCCTGACTGCACGACTGGGGGTACTGCTCAGCGCCTGACGCGGTTGCGATAGTGACCCACCACAGGGATCTCTTCCAGTAGCGTACATACTCCGCGTACTGGGGCGTTCCTTGAACGCCAGGAATCCGGTGAAACTGGTAGTCAAATCTGCTGGTCGCGTGTAGGGTGCTTCCGCCCATAATCCGGGGAGCTTAGCACCAGCCTTCAGTTGCGCGGTGTGGGATGAATGTAACCCGCACAGTGCAACACCGACGGACGCTGATCTGGTCGCTTTGGTCGTCAGGGACTGATTTCGGATGGTCGCAGCTGCTGTCCTTTCTCCTGTCCTCACAAGTATTTTCTTCCGTTCATCTCAGCTTGGAGTGATTGATGCGCAAATTAGTTCTCACTGTCGCCGGTCTGGTGATCGCCGCTTGGCTGGTGCCATCGAGTGCCGCCGCTGCACCCGTGGCGCTCGATTCTGAAATCGACAAGGGCAGTTACCTGATGGGCTACAGCTCAGGCATGCAGATCCTGCAGCGGCTAGGGCCAGTGGTCGACAAGACAGCTCTGCAAGCCGGTTTTGCCGAAGCCCTTGCGGGCCAGGCCTCGCGTGTCAGTCAGGCCGAAGCAGAGGCCGCTTTTCAGGTCATGAGCAAAGCGCTGGATGCCAAGCTGGCCGAGGCGGGCGCTGTTGCCACCAAGGCCGGTGATCAATACCGCGCCGAGAACGCCAAGCGAGCCGGCGTGAAGACAACGGCTTCGGGATTGCAGTACGAGATTATGAAAGCCGGCACCGGCCCGATTCCGACCGCCGACAAAAAGGTCAAGACGCACTACCACGGTATGCTGACGGACGGTTCGGTGTTCGACAGCTCCGTCGATCGGGGTGAGCCAGTCAGTTTCCCGGTCAACGGTGTCATCAAGGGCTGGATCGAAGCCCTGACCATGATGCCGGTAGGTTCCAAATGGCGGCTGGTCATTCCACCGAGCCTTGCATACGGCGAAGCCGGATCGCCACCCGCGATTCCACCGGGTGCGACGCTGGTGTTCGAAGTCGAACTGCTCGCGATCGAATAATCGGTCGTGGGCATTGGCTCTGGCAGGGCTTGGCACCGGGACGTGGAACGCTCCCGGTCACTGGATTGGCAAGGCGTGCCAGCGTGACGGAGCGCCCGCCGGAGGAGTCTTTTCGCCATCGTTATCGCGAACGACTGGCCGCCAGCGAGCGCAAAGGCGCGATGGGGCCAGGCAGGCTTGCGCGTACGGTGGTCCTGGCAGTGATGGCGCTGTCTGCGGTGATGTTTTACGCAGTCCGCGAAATGGGGGTCGAGATCACCCAACTGCGGGAATATGCGCTGACCAGCCTGCTGTTTGTTGGCGCCGTGATTCTGATTGGCGCGGTGTTTGGTGCGCTTCTGGCCATGTTACGTCGTCGGCGCTGATCGCTGGACTATCAGATCAGTGGTTCGAACACCCGATCTGGTCTTGGTTTGAAGCCATGTTCGTAGTCGAGGCTGAAGGCCACTCGCGTCGCCCTGCCCAGTATGCGGAAGCGATCGACGAAGCCAAAGTACCTTGAGTCATAACTCTGCAGCCGGTTATCCCCCATGACGAACCACGCATTCGGCGGGACCCTAAGTGGACCGAAGCTGGATGCATCGGTGGAGTCGCCATCCAGAGCGATTCGATGCCGATGACCAAACACACTTTCTTCAATTCCCCTGACGTCGCGAGCGCCTTCCATCGCTGAAAATCTCGCCACTGCGCCGTTGACCACCAGCACGTTGTCGATCATTTCGATGAGATCGCCGGGTTTGCCGATGACCCGTTTCACGTAGAGCGTATCGTCGACGGGAGAGGTGAAGGCGATGATGTCCCCTGGCTCCGGATCCGCGTGTCGCCACAGCGAATGGTGCGTAAAGGGCACCCGAAGATCGTAGGCCAGCTTGTCAACGACGATATGGTCACCGACGCGGATGGTGGGGTACATCGAACCTGTTGGTACCTGGTTCCAGTCGAGGATGATGCTGCGGAACACCAGGAGCGCACCAAGAACCAGCACAAATCGACCTATGGTTTGTTCGTTCCATGTCCGTGTCACCTGTGCCCAGGCGGTGAGGGGCAGTCGAACAAAATGAACGGCGAGACTGGTGCGCAAACTACGGCTCCAATCGGAATGAGCCCCAGCTTAAGCCCTGTTCATGTCGGAACGTGTACCGCGAGTGCGTTCGGGTTGTGATGAGGATGTGAATCGGTTGGATAGCGGTCCGCGTGTTCGGAGATCGTGGACTCGCGGGCGCAGTGGCGAATCAGTGTGCGATCAGTGCGGACTCAGTGGTTGTGGGGCTTCATCCTGGCGCGGGATTCGGCAGGCGCCTCCTTCTGGAACTTGTCCTTCCATTCACTGTATGGCATGCCGTATACACGTTCGCGCGCTTGTTCATAACCAATGGTGGCGCCGGCCTCGTCGGCGGCCGCAACGTACCACTTGGCCAGACAATTCCGGCAGAACCCGGCAAGATTCATGAGATCAATATTCTGCACATCCTTGTTGGCATCCAGATGGGCGAGCAGCCGACGGAACACTGCCGCTTCAAGCTCGATGTCGCTGGCCATGATCGGTGAACCTCTACCGTGTGTTGCTGTCCGGATCATAGCACCAGGACGACGGCCCGGCGTCGAGTCAATCCCGATAGTCCGTTGGCGCATCGCGTAGAAAAGTCCAGTTATCCGCGTGGGATTCTTCCGCGCTGAACCGGTATCCGTGCCAGTTGAATCGCTTCAGCGAAGCGAGTGACAAGCTTCGGTTCCTGACGAAGTAGGCCGCCATCAGGCCGCGGGCTTTTTTGCCGAAAAACGACATGAATTTGTACTCGCCATTTTTCAGATCCAGAAACTTCACGTCGATGATGCGTGCCTGCAGCCGATCCCTGTCGACGACGTGTGCGTACTCCTGTGACGCAAGGTTGAGCACGATCGGTTTTCCCGCCGCGGCAAGGTCTTCGTTGAGCGCCGCAGTGACTTTGTCTCGCCAGAATGAATACAGCCCCTGGCCCACAGGGGTCGGCAGGCTGGTGCCCATCTCCAGCCGATAGGGCCGAATAAGGTCGAGTGGTCTGAGCACGCCATGCAGCCCGGACAGGATGCGCAGATGCCTCTGCGCGAAATTCAGATCATGCCCATTGAACCGAGCAGGTTGCATGCCCAGATAGACTTCCCCCTTGAACGCAAACAGCGCCTGGCGAGCGGTGGGACGCTTCAACTCTGGAGACCAGTCCTGATAGCGCTGCTGGTTCTCCTGCGCGAGGGCATCGCTGATGGACATGAGCGCAGAGAGATCCGCAACCGATAGTTCCCGCAATTGCCCAATGAGCAGGTGCGAGTCGTCAAGAAAGCGCGGTTCGCTCGACTTGATCGTGGGGACCCGGTTGATGAAATCCAGGGTTTTGGCCGGTGAAAGCAGCGCCAGCATGCGTAGGACTCTCCTCTGTGTAGATGTCGCCTGGTTGATCCGGCTTCGTTGATCAGGTTGGGATGGTTCAGTTGGAGTGGCTGTGTTTGAATGCAGCCGTGCCCCAGTCTACTGAAATCCTCAAGCCGATAGTCATTACGGTTCGTACCCACGTTGGTCGTGTGCGAACCAACAACGAAGATGCCGTGCGCGGTGATGCCGCTGCAGGCCTGGCTGTACTGGCGGATGGCATGGGTGGTCTTGCCGCCGGTGAAGTTGCCAGCAATCTGGCGGTTGAAGTCATGTTTGATCAACTGCTTAAAGTGCAACCGGCTTCGGCGGCTGCGCTCGAAGCCGCTGTCCAGCAATCGGATCGCGCCATTCATCTTGCCGGGCTCGCCCGACAACTGGTGATGGGCACGACACTCGTCGTCTGGCAGCGAGTGTCGACCAGTGAAGCCCTGCTAGCCCATGTGGGCGATAGTCGTTGTTATCGAATGCGTGGGCCACACACTACCTTGCTGACCCGCGATCATTCGGTGGTGCAACAGCGCCTGGAGGCAGGACTGATTACGGCGAGTGAAGCCTGGCACGCGCCGGACCGCCATCTCATCACGCAGGCGCTGGGTCTGGGTGAGCCTGTCCTTGTCGATGTACAAACCGTTGAAACCGCTGCAGACGACCGATTTCTGCTGTGCAGCGACGGCTTGACGGACATGATCGAGGACCGGGAACTCGCTCGTCTGTGTGGCGCAGAAGCGGATGATGCTTCGCTGGCCGATATGCTGTTGTCTGCTGCGCTAGCGGCGGGTGGCCGGGACAACGTGTCGCTGATCATCCTGCGGCTATAATGTCTGCGAATCGAGTGGAACCTACTGATGAATCGCACTGATCGTATCGAAGCTGTGCTCGGGTCTGCCTTGCCGTTGTTGCACCTGGCGGTTGCCAATGAGAGCCATGGCCACCATGTCCCGGCGGGCTCGGAAACCCACTTCAAGGTCGTGCTGGTGTCGACGGATTTCGAACAGCAGAGCCGGATCGCCCGACACCGTCGCATCAACGCTCTTCTGACCGATGAGTTTGCTGCCGGAATGCATGCACTGGCCATTCACACCTATACGCCCGCGGAGTGGCAAGACAGGCATGGCGAAGCGCCTATGTCACCGCCTTGTGCCCGACAGGGGAGTCACGCCTGACGTGGCGGTGTGCACCTTCTACAAATTTGTCCGGCTGACGGAATTGGCGGAGTTGCAGACCAGGTTGCAACAGACCGGTGAACGGCTCGATTTGCGCGGCACGGTGTTGATCGCTGAGGAAGGCATCAACGGGACACTGACCGGTGCGCTGCATACGTTGCGTTCGTTTATCGGTGCATTGAATCTGCTTCCAGCATTCGAGGATCTGCCAGTCAAGTTCTCAACCGCAGCTGCAGACAATGAAGTTTTTCATCGACTGAAAATTCGCATCAAACGCGAAATCGTCGCGCTGGGTTTGCCATCGGTGGATCCAACACTGCGTACCGGTGAGCATGTCAGTGCACAGCGGTGGAATGAGTTACTCGATGATCCCGATGTGCTGATCATTGATACTCGCAATCGATACGAGTGTTCCGTGGGCAGTTTTCCTGGTGCACTGCAGCCGGACACTCGCTCCTTTCGCGAGTTCCCCGCCTTTGTCGAGACACAGCTGGATCCGGCGCGACACCGAGCCGTGGCCATGTTCTGTACGGGTGGCATTCGCTGCGAAAAAGCCTCTGCCTACATGCTCGAACAGGGCTTCGAACACGTGTATCAACTGGATGGCGGGATTCTCAAATATTTCGAAACCATTGAACCGGCCGCCAATCGATGGCAGGGCGAGTGCTTTGTTTTCGATCAGCGGGTGTCGCTGAACGACGCCCTCACCGAGGGCGCATTTGCTCAGTGTTTTGCCTGTCGTCGTCCGGTCTCGGCTGCTGATCAGCAGCACCCGGACTATGAAATCGGTGTCTGTTGCCCGAGTTGTGTGGGCGAACGTTCGGAACTCGACCGCGCTGGTTTTCGAGAACGTCAGCGGCAGATGGGGCTGGCCGAACAGCGTGGCCAGAAGCATATCGGTGCAGTGATGGAGCGCCGCTCTCAGTGATCGGTGAGCAGCGGTTGAAGGACCTGCCAGACCGTGTCGCGCATGGCTGGTTGTGCCTGCGCTGTGGGATGGATGCCATCACTCTGCATCAGTCCAGGTCTCAGGGCGACACCCTCCAGCAGGAACGGCACCACCGGGATCTGGTTGGTCGATGCGAGGGTACTGAAGATGTCACGAAAGGCGGTTGTGTAGCGGATTCCGTAATTGGGCGGAATCTGCATGCCAACGAGCAACGGCTTGGCCTTGGCGGCAATGGAGAGGTCGATCATCTTCTGCAGATTTTCCCGTAGCTTCAGCACGGGATAACCGCGCAGACCATCGTTACCTCCCAGCTCCAGAATGACGATCCGTGGTTTGTGTTCAGACAGTGCTGCAGGCAGGCGAGTCAGCCCTCCGTCGGTGGTCTCACCGCTGATGCTCGCGTTGACAACACGCGCCTGTGGATGTGTCTCATGCAGGCGCTGTTCAAGCAGTGCCACCCAGCCCGCTTCGCGTTGTATGCCGTAGGCTGCACTGATACTGTCGCCCAGCACCATGATCGTCATCGGCCTGGCAGCGTTGGCGCATAGCGGTAGTTGCACCAGTAACAGCCATACGGCCGTCAGCGAGTACCACAGTGCTCGGTGAAATCCGGGCACAGCAGACTTGAAAATTGATGACGATAGAAGGCGGTAACAAGCAATCATGAGTCGGGTAGTCGTACGAGCCGATGCGGTCTCGAAAGTGGTGCCTACAGCTGAAGGTGAGCTGGTCATCTTGGATGCGGTCAGTCTTGAAATCAATGCGGGTGAGTCGGTGGCGGTGGTCGGCGCCTCTGGCTCCGGCAAGACCACGCTGCTGGGCATCCTGGCCGGGCTCGATTTGCCGAGTTCTGGTCGCGTGTTTCTCGAAGACGCGGAACTGACTGCCCTCGATGAAGAGCAGCGCGCCCTGGCGCGCGGACGGCATGTGGGTTTTGTTTTTCAGTCCTTCCAGTTGCTGGACAGCTTGACCGCACTTGAAAACGACATGTTGCCGGCAGAACTGCGTGGTGATCGGACCGCAGCCGTTGACGCCCGTGTGCTGCTGGAAAAAGTTGGCCTTGGCGCACGCACGCATCACTACCCCCGCCAGCTATCGGGTGGTGAACAACAGCGTGTCGCCATTGCACGAGCCTTCGCCTCGAATGCGAGTGTCCTGTTTGCCGATGAACCAACCGGTAATCTCGACACGACGACGGGGGAACGCGTCATCGAGCTGTTGTTCGAACTCAATCGCGAGTTCGGCACAACGCTGATTCTGGTGACGCACGATGAACGGCTGGCAGCCCGATGTTCCCGACGGTTGGTCATTGTTGGTGGCAGGTTGGCGTCATGAAGCCATTACTGATCTGGCGTATGGCAGCTCGCGATTGGCGTTCAGGCGAACTTGTCCTGCTGGTGGCAGCCCTGGTCATCGCCGTGGGTACGGTGACGGCCATCAGTCTGTTTGTGGATCGTCTGCATCACGCCCTGCTCGATGAATCGACCCACATGCTCGCGGCCGATCGCTACATCTCCAGCTCTGAGCCGTTGCCAGCGGACTTCGGCACGCAAGCGCGCGAGCGCGGGCTGACCACGTCGGACGTGATGGTATTTCCATCGATGGTGTTTGCAGACGGTGACGAAGGGGAAAGAAATCAACTGGTGAGCGTGAAGGCGGCCAGTCCCGGTTATCCGCTGCGGGGCGAGTTGATCATTGCCGATGCACCGTTTGTGCGTGGCACCCCAACACACGAGCTTCCTGGACCAGGCGAGGTGTGGCTTGATTCGAGACTGTTCCCGGCACTGGGCATCAACCGCGGTGATCGGGTCGAAGTCGGGATGGCGTCACTAAAGGTGACCCAGGTTCTGGTCAATGAACCGGATCGGGGTGGCAGCTTCTTCGATATGGGCCCTCGTCTGTTGATGAACCTCGCCGATGTGCCGGCCACTGAAGTGGTGCAACCCGGCAGCCGGCTGAATTACCGTCTGCTGCTGGCTGGCGCCGAGACGACACTCGAGACCCTCAAGGATGATCTGCCGTTGACCCCGGGCCACCGATGGGTGGGTATTCGGGACGCAAGTCCCCGGGTTGGTGATGCCCTTGATCGCGCCGAGAGCTTTCTGCTACTCGGAGGGTTGCTGGGTGTGCTGCTGGCGGGCGTGGCGGTGGCATTGTCGGCGCATCGATATGCCAAACGACATTACGATCATGTTGGAGTCTTGAAGACGCTGGGCGCAACCCCGTCGGCGATTACACGTGGTTATCTCGGGCTGCTGCTGATCGTTGGTGGATTCGCGATTGTCCTTGGTCTGTTCGCGGGCGGCGCGATTCACTTCGCCATAGTCAGTGCGTTGGGAGCCCTGTTGACGGTTGAGTTACCGGCGCCGGGTTTGCGTCCCTTTGCAGTCGGTGCCTTGACGGGGCTCGTGTGCACACTGGCATTTGCACTGCCACCGCTGATTCACCTGCGTGGTATCTCGCCGATGCGAGTGATCCGACGTGATCTTGGTGGTACCGAAATGTCGCAGTGGATCACTTACGGCGCCGCAATAGCGGGCAGTCTCGGATTGCTGGTGTGGTACACGCAGAGTCTGATGCTGACACTGTGGACGCTGGTTGGCAGTGTCGGTGTGCTGCTGGTTTTTGGCGCGTTGGCACTCCTGTTATTGCGTGGCAGCCGGCTGGTTGGCATGCAGGCCACCAGCCTGTGGCGTCTGGCGCTTGCCGGCCTGCAACGGCGTCGTCGGGAAAATGTCGCGCAGATCCTGATTTTCGGCCTGGCCATCATGTTGCTTTCGGTACTGACCTTGTTGCGCACGGCGTTGCTGGACGACTGGCGAGCGCAGATTCCGCCGGACACGCCGAACCACTTTGTCATGAACATCACGCCGGCAGAACGGCCGGAGATCGATCGCATGATCGACGAAACCAGCGATCGGCGCGGTGGCAGCTATCCTATCGTGCGTGGTCGGGTCACCGCGCTCAATGCGGTCGAAGCGACGCAGATTGATGAGAAGCGCGAATCGGGCGGGGACGATCAGGGGCAACGCCTCGGCAGCGAACGCAACCTCACCTGGACCACCGAGATGCCGAAAGACAACGAACTCACCGCTGGCGCTTGGTGGGCTGCCGATGAACAGCGCGCGCTGGTCAGCCTGGAGACGGACTACGCGCAGGAGTTTGGCATCGTCGTCGGTGACAAACTTGTTTTCGACGTGGCCGGCAGTTCCGTCACAGCAGAGGTTTCGTCACTGCGAAAGCTTGATTGGGAAAGCATGCAGCCGAATTTTTTCATCATCTTTTCACCGCAAGTGCTGCGTAACTTTCCCGCCACCTACATGACCTCGTTCCATCTGACACGAGACCGCAAGCCGTTTCTGAATGACCTGCTGTCAAAATTTCCGACCATCACCGTGCTCGAAGTCGACGCCATCATCGAAGAGGTCCAGCGTATTGTGGATCGCGTCACGCAAGCAGTGGAACTGATTCTCGGATTGGTGCTTGCGTCGGGTTGTCTCGTGCTCTTGGCAAGCATCCAGGCGAGCCGTGATGCGCGTGAATCCGAACATGCGCTGATTCGGGCACTGGGCGGCACCCAACGTCTCATTCGAGGGGCTCTTACCATCGAGTTTGCGGTGCTCGGTGGCATGGCTGGACTGGTGGCTGTGGTTGGCGCGGAAATTACCGTTGCAGTACTGCACCTCAAGGTATTCCAGTTGCCGGTCGCCTGGCATCCTGGTCTCTGGATAGTCGCTCCGTTGGCTGGCGCTTTGCTGATTGGCGGGGTTGGTTTGATCGGCACGCAGCGGTTGATCGCCACGCCGCCGATGCTGGTGCTGCGGGGTAATGCGTCATGATCCCGTCACTGTGCGAGACGATTGAGACGATCATTTGACGCGATAATTTGCTGGGAAAATCTCTAAGCGAATCAAAGTGAACTGCGCCTCGAATACCACTTTCGGTGTTTGCGGCTACCGCGTGCGTGCAATACGTTATCGGTATGTCAACCGTGCGCTTACCCAGTCGCAAACGTCTCGACAGCACCTGGTGGTTGCAGCAAAGCCGTGTGCGGGATTCCCAGTTCTGGTGGCTGTCCGTTGCCGGCATGCTGTGGACCTTCGGGTTCGTCCTCAGTGGTATGGTGCAAAACACCGAAATGATCATTGCGCAGAACGCGACTGCGGATATGAGCGAGGCACTGCGCGCGCGGGTTGACGACGCCAGAATCCTGCTGGGTGAGTTGATTATCATTGTCCGGCTGCTCGACACGCTGGGTGTGGCGATCGTTGGTATTCAGCTTGCTCGATATCTCTTCAAAGCCAGCCTGAAGTCAGCTCCAGGCGCCTCCTTGAGTTCGCGGATGTTCAACGACTCGCCATGTGCCATGGTGATTTCCGATCTGCAGGACGTGATCCTGGACGTCAATCCAGCCTACCAACGGCTCACCGGCTATCGCAAACATGAAGTTGTTGGCATGCCAGTCGCCTTCAACCATGCAGGTCAGGCTGATGACGAGATCAATCAGCGGATGTGTCAACGCCTGGCTGAACACGGCGCCTGGGAAGGACAATTCTGGTTGCGCAGTCGAGCCGGTGAAGCGTTTTCGGACAAGGTCGTCCGCAGGACCTTTCACAATTCCCAGACGAACACTCAGTGTTTGCTGACGGTGTCGCTGGACTCGGTCGGCAGCGAAGAAGAAAAGCGGTTGATGATGTGGCAGGCGCACCACGACACGCTGACCAAACTGCCCAATCGCAATCTCTTCCAGGAACGTTTTGCCCGAGCCCTGATGAATCTGGAACCAGGTACACGGGGCGCGGTGCTGAGTATCGACCTCGACAATTTCAAGATTTTCAACGACTCATACGGCGCGGCCAAAGGCGATCAGTTACTTACCCAGGCGGCATTCCGGATCGCACTGGCGGTTGAAGGAACGCAAACCGTTGCCCGCATGGCCGGCGATCACTTTGCCGTGCTGGTGGAAAAAATCGAGGACTACGCCGATGCCGAACGCCTGGCGCGTGCAATTCTCGAACAGATCAACCTGCCGTATCTGGAAGAAGAGCAGGAAGTGACGCTTACGGGCAGCATCGGCATCTGTGTATTCCCCGATGATGGTTCCGAGTGCGGTGAATTGTTGCAGCGCGCTGACGCGGCTCAAGCGCGGGTCAAGGCCAAGGGGGGCAATGGTCTGGCGTTTTTCGAAAGTGCCATGAACGAAGAAGCGCAGCGTCGGCTGGAACTGGTATCGGCATTGCGCAGGGCAATCCGTGAAGACCAGTTGTTGTTGCATTTCCAGCCGGTGATCGATCTGCGTGATGGCAGCGTTACCGGTGCGGAGGCGCTGGTGCGCTGGCAGCATCCGGAGCGCGGTTTGATTCCACCAGGTGTGTTCATTCCGGTGGCTGAAGAGTCTGGTCTGATTGTTGAGCTGGGTGCGTGGGTACTACGGCGTGTGGGTCGTTATCTGCGCGAGTGCAATGACCCTGCTCTGCGCAAACTACGAATTTCGGTCAACGTCAGTGCGGCGCAACTGGCAGATGAGCCGACACGGGCTGCGCTGATTGAGTTGCTGAAGGCCGAAGAAGCGGCTCGACTGACCCTTGAAATCACGGAGAGCGCGCTCGTCGCAGATCGGGATGGCGTGCACGCATTTCTCGGCCTGGCCACCAAACTGGGCTACCGGACGGCGCTGGATGACTTCGGCACCGGCTTTTCTTCGCTCAGCTATCTGCGCGACTTCCACTTCGACGTGCTGAAGGTGGACAAGTCGTTCGTTGACAACCTGCAGGACGCCCGCCATTTCGGTCTGGTTGCGTCGATTGTCTCCATGGGGCGCATCCTCGGCATGCAGGTGGTTGCCGAAGGGGTTGAGGAGGAAGCGCAGGTTCGAAAGCTGCGTCAGATCGGTTGTGATTACGCGCAGGGTTATTACTACGCCAAGCCACTGCCGTTCGACAACTTTATCGAGTTCCTGTCACCAGACTCGTTGCGACAGGTTTCCTGAACGCTGAGGCAAGTTCTGATTGAGCCGACGTTGCACCGGCAACCCCGAGGCGGTACAAAGGCGACCCTTTCTGTCCCACAGTGTCCGCCGTGTCAAAACCCCTGGATGTAACCCAGTTCTTCGAACCGGTTGAGCCTCTGGCTGCAGCCTCCGCTTCCCGGGCCGGGGATTTCCGCAAAGCCGATTTCGAACTGAACAAGCTGACCAAGCGCTTGCGGCGTCTGGTCGGCAAGGCGGTGGTCGACTACAACATGATCGACGATGGTGATCTGGTCATGGTTTGTCTCTCGGGGGGCAAGGACTCGTACACCATGCTCGAGATGTTGATGTCGCTGCAGCGCAATGCACCGATCCGCTTCGAGCTCCTTGCCGTCAATCTCGATCAGAAGCAGCCCGGATTCCCGGAGGCGGTATTGCCCGAGTGGCTCACGGAGATTGGCGTGCGCCATGAAATTCTCGAGGAGGACACCTACAGCATCGTCAAGGCGAGCACGCCGGAAGGCAAGATCACCTGCCCGATCTGCTCCCGGCTGCGGCGTGGCATTCTCTACTCCCATGCCGTCAAACGCGGCGCCAACAAGATTGCTCTGGGACATCATCTGGATGATGTGGTCGAGACTCTGTTTCTGAACATGTTTCATGGCAGCAAGCTGAAAGCGATGCCACCGAAGCTGAAAAGCGACGATGGACGCAATGTCGTGATCAGACCGCTCTATTACTGCCGAGAGGCGGATATCGAGTGTTATTCGCAGGCACGCGCGCATCCGATCATTCCCTGCAATCTCTGTGGCTCACAGGAAAACCTGCAACGCAAGAAGCTCGGTCAGATGCTGCGTGAGTGGGATCAGCAGTTTCCAGGTCGGGTCGAAAATATTGCCCGTTCACTGGCCAACGTTGCACCTTCCCATCTTGGGGACCGGGAGCTGTTCGAATTCGGCGGCCTGAAGGCGGATCGTCTGCTGTCGTTGCGAACGGTTGATCCCGAGGA
>JANNBJ010000170.1:0-108375 GCA_031385325.1 Gammaproteobacteria bacterium
CCACAAGAGCCAACCAGAGCAGCGCAAAGCCATAGATTCCCCACCGAACGATCCAGCTAAAGTGGTGAAACACGATGTCGAAAATCGCCGCAAGGCCTCTTGCTCTGGCAACCTCTCCAATCAGCAGGAAGCCGGCCGCCAGCGCAATGTACGGCAGTACCAGCAACGCTCCGAGAGTTGTCAAAAAGGAGTGCATGACTTTTTCCTGACGTGCTGAGAAAAAGTGCTGAGAAAAAGTGCTGACAAAGACGGGAGCATCTGCTAACACATCTCATCAGTCGCCGGCTCACCTGCAACCACACAAAACTGATTTCCTTCAGGATCGTGCAAAACTGTGTAGTCATCCTCGGCGCGTAAAACCGATGCGCCGAGCTTGCACAATCGAGCAACTTCCAATTCCCGATCACTGGCCGTGATATCCAGATGTACGCGGTTGTTTCCGTAGCGACGACCGGCGACCCGTTGAAAACACAGAGTCGGACCCGACCCATCAACCATGACTGTTGGATCAGTCTCTGGCGTCAGCCCCAAGGTGCCAAGTCGTGCAATCTCTTCATCATCGTATGGACGGACTCGGTATCCATCCAGCGCGGTCGCCCAGAACACGGCAAGTGTCGAAGGCCGATCCGATTCGAAGACTATTTCCCTGATCTTTCCCATTTGCCTTGTTTCCGAATCATCATAACGAGGGAACCTCGTCTATCGACCAATTTTGTCTGCATCAAAGTCAATGCATCGCGAACTCGCCGGATTGTCCTTCATCGCATGTTCTCGCGGCCAGCTGTTCAAGTTTCTTCCGAAGATTCTCTCTTGCGCGCGTTTCATATTGCAGCTCTATTTCAGCCGTCCCGAATATCACCGGTCGTTCCAGAAACGACGCAAGCACCTTGGCACGACCTGCACGATAGTCGGCAATCGGGACCCAGAAAAATTCCTTCCGAATGGCTTGGTCATAGATTTCGAAGTGCGCAGGCGGCGCTCCGAGAATACCCAAGTCAATATCCACCATGAGAATGGTGTCCGGGTTTGTCGATGTGTGGCTCTTCGTCGCCAGGATCATCTCGACTACGCGGTCAATCGCATCGACAGGAGCGCCCAGTCGAGCGAGTTCCCGTTGTGCCCACTCGGCACTTTGCTCTTCATTGTCCATGCGCTTCGTGTCGTAGACGGCATCGTGAAACCAGATAGCCGCTTCGATTTCATGAATCGAGTGTGCCAGGTGCCCGAATCGTCTGGCCTGTCGAATGCAGTGCGCCACATGGGCATCCGTATGGTAATGACGATCGGGCGCGGTATAGGCGGCCTGCAATTCTTCGAAGAGTCGAGTCGGCGGCTTGGCACCCAGACCGACGAGCGCGGTGTTCAAATTTCGCGGGTCAAACATCGACCGAAGCTCCGTGTGGAATCAAGAAATAGCAATGATAACGCTGCATTTTGTTGGGTTTCACAGCTTTCTCACCACCACCTGCACGCCCACCAATACCAGTCCAAGCGTTTGCCAGATTCCAACTGAACGTCCTCAGCCAGGGCACGCCTGCGGCATACAGCGGAAGAAACAGGATCCTGCCAGACAGGTAGAGGATCGAACCCCAATAACTGAACGAGCCGTAGGAGTCGCTGAGGTTGACGATGACCACACACGCTGAAAAGACTGCAAACGTCTCCAGAAAGTTCTGCTGTGCCCGGTGCATACGCGCAGCCATGGCAGTGGGTTGAAGGTTCTCCTCCCTCGCACCCACAGTATATCGATTGCCGACCTGCGCCTTGAAGGTGAACGATGCGGCAGTCATATGGACAAGTCCAAGCAGCGCAGCTGAAAGCCAAATCCAAAGTTCGAAGGTCATCGTGATGCCTCAAGCCGCCGTAACAAATTGCTGGACGCCGCGCAAAGTCTGCAATCAGCTGCCAACCAGCTCATGGCGTCACTTCGAGTATTGATCATGCCGTCGTGTCCAGTGCTTCTCCTGCTTTGGCCACCCAGCTGGAGAGTCCTCCCACGGTTCTTGACGACCAAGAGGTGTTAGATCGAGGTAGGTCCAGTGACTGCCAAGGTATTCCACACCACGCCGATCGGTGTAATACGTCCGATAGATCTCGTTTCCATCCCGCAGAAAAACACTGGTCACGTGGTTCTCGCCTGCATCATTGGTGGCATTGAAGTCGTAGTTGAATTCGCTATGCAGGGACGAATACCAAGGCAGATTCCATCGCATTCTTGCGCGAAACGCGATCAACTTTTCGATTGGGGCGCGTGATATCAATACCAGCGACGTATCCCGAGCATGCAAATGCGCCGGATGGGATATCGCATCGGTTACCCATGAACAACCTGAGCAGCCCGCCTCCGCGTCCGGACCAAACATGAAGTGATAAACAATCAGCTGTTTCCGCTGGCTGAAAAGGTCGAGTAAGCTCACCTTCCCTGCTTCTCCATCAAATTCGTAGGACTTCGCCAACTTGACCATAGGCAAGCGCCGTCGCATGGCATTCACTGCATCGTGCGCGCGAGTCAGCTCTTTTTCCTGACGACGCAGAGCATCGATCGCTAACTGCCACTCGTCCTGCGAAACGATCCTGGGAAGTGCGTGCATGTCAGTGCCCCTCCAAATCAATGGGCGACTACAGCCTGGTCAGCGCTATCAACATGCGCAACACATCAGGCTGCAACTGCCGTAACCACGAACACGTTTCCCCACGACGCTCCAGGCTCATCGGTGTCGGCGACCCTGATATGAGAAAAGCTTGCTCCCGAAATCCGAGAGTGTATTTCCGGCTCATCAAAATACCGCATGTAACTGATCGAGCCAAACGCGGGCTCAGTGATCACCAGATCACCCGGCTCCGATGTGTCGACACTGACGATGCGCGTGGCTTCAAGAAGTGGCAGGGTGCGAGCCGGTCATGAACCGACAGGCTGATGACCCCTCGCGGCCGCATCACTCGGCGCACTTCACCAAGCAACGCCTGACGTGCAGCCACACCCGGTATATGCCCAAGTACTTGCGCCCAGAGGACAACTGCATCGAACGCAGCGTCTGCAAACGGCAGCGCTACGCCATCGATCAGCACAAATCCAGAGCCACTCGCCCGCCGATGGGCTTCTTCTCCAGCAATACCGATCAGCTCCTCCGAGATGTCGACGCCGACCGCCCTGAACCTGAGGCCCTCAAGGGCGAACACCTCTCGTCCTGCACCACAGCCAACGACCAGCACATCGCGGACGCCAGAGTTCGGTCCCATCCTGGCGTCAACCACAGCGCGTTCCCAATTCCTGAGTTCGGCTCGAATCGCTTTTTGTCGATAGATCTCCTGAGCCGCCAGTGTCGAGTGCGTTTGGCGCGCGATCGCATCCAGGTCGATCGTGTCGGCAGGTTCAGGAATCTTGGTCACCTCACACACCTGGCGCACTGAAATGCAGTCTCAATGGAAGATCGTTGGCGAGTTGACGATCGTGCACCTGGAGCTACCCGACGAACTCGGTTCCACTCAGGACGAAAGAAATCGGGTTACCAAACGGATCGGCTGCGTAGAACATCGTTTCGCCCCAAGGCATCCTGGCAATATCAGTGACGTCTTGTGCACCCGCTGAGATACACCGTTGTCGTGCAGCTTCAAGATCATCAACGGAGAAGTACAGGTATTGAAGCGGGTGCGGGTGCCAATCGAGGCCATATCGGCGTTCATCTCCGTCGTCCCGCGGGGAGTAGCACGCCAGGACCGCGCCGCCGGATTCGCCGGCGCCGAAGTAGTGCCGTCCGCCGGAGACTCGCTTACCGGGTTCGCCAAGTACTCCAGCATAAAAACGCGCTGCCTGATCGATGTCCTTCACGGGAAGGACGACGCGATAAAGTGACATGCCGATCTCCTTTCACTCAGAAGTAGTGGCCTGCAGAGTAATCCGCAACCACACAAGCTACGGTTTTCGCCTATACGAACATACCAAGGCCAACCAGACCAAGTCTGTCGATTGACTTGCTCTGAGGAGACGGGACTAAAAACGTGAGCCTGGCTCCAACAGGAAGGCGACTTCTTCGGGTGTCGACTCTCGACCGAGTGCAGCGTTGCGATGCGGATAACGACCGAAGCGGTCGATGATGGCCTTGTGGCGCACTTCGAAGTTGTAGTTGCTTCCAGGCGCATGTTCTCGAAACAGACGTTCCGCTACTTCGTGAATCGCCTTCGACTCACTGTGCATATACGGCAGATAAAAGAATGTTCGCTCATGCTGTGCCAGCGCGACGTCATCCTTGGCTGCAACGGCTTCCTGGGCAAGCGCCAGTGCCAGGGGATCAGCCTCGAATGCTCGTCGATCGTGCCGATACAGATTCCTCGAAAACTGATCCAGCACAATGACTTCAGCGAGTCGGCCATGTGGATCCGTTCGCCACGCAAAGAGTTCGGCGCGCACGGCCTGATGATGCAGCGCGCCAAAGCGATCGGCTATCAACTGATCAAACGCAGGATCTACCTTCCACCACTGTGCAGGCTTGATCTCGTGAAACCAGAACTGCAGAACTGACTGATACATGAGTCATTCCGAAGAGTGAGTGTGATGCATGACGTCGATGTATTTCCCCGTGCGTAGTTACTGCGCTCGAACAGCACCTTCCGGCGGTCTGACCTGCGGCCCAACAAGCACGCCAACGGCCTTGGGCGGTACCGGCATCGTCGTCGGAGCAGGCCACAACACGGGCATGCCTGGACCCTGGATGACCTCACCAACAGCAACGCCATCTCGATCCAGTGGATAGGCGATCCACTCCCTATGCCGCCTCGCCACCGCCGAGATATACACGATCGTGAACACGCGCCGCGGCTTGGTCGATTTGTTGGGAAACGCTGCATGTATCGTCAGGCCGTGATGCCAGATCACGGAACCGGCAGGAACCTCCACGGTTTCCAGCTTCGCACCGCCCAGCGCCGGGTCATTGAGGATGTCATAGGGGTCGGTGCCATGGGTGATATCGACAACGCGCAGCCGTCCCGCCTTGTGCGAACCGGGAACATAGGCCATCGCGCCATTCTCGACCGTGACATCGTCAAAGGGGATCCAGGCACTGATCAGTGGTTCGTAACCGATGGGCCAGAAGGTCTGATCCTGATGAGGGGTCGTCTCGCGACCCCCAGCCTCCTTGTAGAGCGCCTGATCCTGCCACAAGCGGACGCCATCAACTTGCAGCAATTGGGCTGCCACCCCAGCCATTCCAGCGTGACAGGTGAGCGGCAACACCTCGGGGCTCGTTTCCCACAGGCGCATGCACTGTACAAACGACTGCTCGTAGGTTGTCTTTTCATGTACGGCGCGATGGTCATGCGCGGTACGCCGTGTTACCTCGGCGTCTACGGCAACATTGAATGTAGCCAGTTCCCGGGCATCGATAACCCCGGGTGTGACTACAAACCCCTTGTTTTCAAACTCCCTGATGCAGTCACGGGACAATGTGTGTGGATAGTTGTTGGACATCTCGACTTTCCTGTTGAAACAGTGACCTCCATCCATCGACCAGAAAAATCTATCGCAGCGTAAACCCTTCATAACCACTTGCGACTACTTCTTCGCACTTGGCTCGATAAGCAGGCGCAGAGTTGGAATACAGCACCAGCACCCGTTTCTTGCCGGGGATGTTCGAACCCATGAACCAGGAATCGGCATCACTGAGGAAGGAATGACTCGCCAGTTCTGCCGAGTGTTGCACCCAGGCCTCTTCCGCTTCGGGAGTTGCTTCGATGCTCCCCAGATTGTTTGCACGCAGATGTTCGATCGCGCCCGCAATCCACTCCACCACCATCTCCGCGCACACTGGATAGTTGCAGAAGGCCGAATTGGTGGCGATGAAGAAGTTGGGGAATCCTGCGGTCAGCAAACCCAGATACGTCCGCACACCATCCGCCCACTTCTCGCGCATGGTTTGTCCGCCAATGCCACGGATGTCCATGCGCGTCAGTGGTCCTGTTACCGCGTCAAATCCGGTGGCATAGATGATCACATCGAACTCGTGCTCAGCGTCACTGGTCTTGATGCCATTGGGAGTAATTCGTTCAATCGGTGTCTTGAGCAATTCGACCAGATCGACGTTATCGCGGTTGTAGACCTCGAAGTAACCGCTTTCGAGCGGAATGCGCTTCGAGCCGAATGGATGATTTTTTGGTACCAGCTTCTCGGCCAGTTCCGGATCATTGACCCGTGCGCGAATCTTGTCGCGCAGGAATTCGGCGAATTCCTCGTTGATGGCCCTGTCAGTCATGACTTCCTGGAAGCCACTCAGCCACTTGGCAAAGCCGGGTAACACCCAGAGTGATTCATAAAACTCGAGCCGCTCTTCCCTGGTGAAGTCAATTGCCGAGCGGGGATCAAAGTGATAGAGAAAGCCGGCCGGTGTTTCACGCAGCAGTTGATGAATCTCAGGGTAGGTCGCCTTGAAGTGCTGTTGAGCTTCCGGCGTCACCGGCCGATTGCGCAGCGGAGCACAGTAGTTGGGTGTGCGCTGGAAGACGGTGAGATGCGCAACATCCCGCGCAATTTCGGTGATGAGCTGCACACCCGTCGGGCCAGTGCCGATCACGGCCACGCGTTTACCACGCAGATCGACACCTTCTCGCGGCCAACGGCCGGTGTGCAACGACAATCCTTTGAAACTCTCGATGCCAGGAAACTCCGGCGTGTAGTCCGCCGAAAGCACACCCACCGCGGCAATGAGAAACTGCGCGCGGGCCTGCTCTCCTGTGGTCAGCTGCACCTCCCATCGCTGGGTCTGCGCATCGAATACGGCTGACTGAACACGGGCATTCAGCTGAATGTCTCGCCGCAGATCGAATCGATCCGCCACGTAATTCAGATAACGTTCCGTTTCCGGTTGTGGCGAGAAGTGCTCGGTCCAGTCCCACTCCTGAAGTAGTTCTTTCGACCAGGTGTACCCATAGGATTCGCTTTCGGAGTCAAAGCGGCAGCCAGGGTAACAATTCCAGTACCAGGTACCGCCAACACCTCCTGCAGCATCGAAGACACGCACGGACAAACCGGCCTTTCGCGCGAGATACAGCTGGTAGAGCCCGGTAACGCCTGCACCGATGATGATCACGTCGTAGGTCGATATCGATCGTGCCGCGTCAGCAGACTGATTCTTTGCACTCATCGCTTTTCCCAGTCATTTTCCGCATCAGACGCAAGACACCCGACCTCAAGCGGCCCGCAATCCTGCTTCGATCAGTCGCGGCTTGAGCACCTTGTCGAACTGCTCGATACCTGCGCCGTAGTCCACCCAGCTAAGGGTGGTGCCATCGAGACCGGCATCGGCCAGCTTGAGAAGGCCTGCAACGATCTGATCAGGGGTACCGACCAGAGGCAATGCCCCATAACCCGCAATCATGTTGGCCGCCATGGCTTCCCATTGCGAGCCAAGCGCGCTTTGTGAATTCGGGATCAGGACATCCAGAAGGTTGCGCACGCCAGCCCAGTCGCCAAGTTCGTTCACATAGCGATCACGAAACTTGATAGCCTCGGCCTCAGTGTCGCGGCACACCACGTAACACTGCCCGAAAACCTGCAGACTTCGGCCCTGTTGACGAGCCAGCGCACGGACGTCCGCAGCCGCCTTGCCAGCAGCGGTGAGATCTGGGGCCACGACAAAATTGAGATCAGCATGTTTAGCCGCAAAGGCCTGCCCGCGGGCGCTGTTCCCTGCACTCATGATGACTGGCGCGGATTGCAATGGCTTTGGTTCGGAATACGCACCCTGCACCTTGAAGTGCGCGCCGTCGTAGTCAAACTCTCCTTCGCGAGACCACAGCGCCTTGATCAGGGTAATCCAGTCTTCGGCGATGTCGTAACGCGTGTCGTGCGGCGCCTGTGGTGCACCGAACAACGCGATTTCCTTTTCGTTCCAGCCAGCCACGATATTGAGACAGAAGCGCCCACCGGAGATGTGATCGACCGTTGCAAATTCCTTGGCAATACGAACCGGGTGAACGGTGGGCACGTGACAGGTGGAGAAAATCGCGATGCGCTCGGTAACCGCTGCCAGCCCCGCCGCCCAGGTGAACGGTTCAAAGCTGCGATGATTGAAGTTGGTGTCCCCGCCCATACCTTTCCAGCGTGCCACCGGAACGATGGCGTCGAAGCCCGCCCGATCCGCCTGCACGGCGATGCGCTTCGACTCTTCCCAGGTGACATCCAGCGTGCCTGGCATGCTCGTCATCGAACAACCACCACTGACGTTGACACCGAAGACGGCCAGTTTCAGTCGATGGGGATTGTTCCGCAGGGGATTCGTCTCATTCACCACTGTGCTCCGCTGTTGGCGCGCAGAAAGTAGGCAACCCAACGATGGTAGTTCTGAATCGCCGGTTCATTGCGGCCGATCAGGAAGTGATCATTGGCGCCAGCGAGGATGCCACGCTGGATGCCGAAGCCAATTCGATAGTCTTCTTCTGCAACAGCCTGCAAGGTCATGGCACTGAACGTTCGGGTGGCCGTAAGCTCGGCCTCAGTGACGGGCCGTTTGGCGACCAGCACGCTCTGCCGCGTAACCGTTGAGTCCGGTGTTTTGCCAGGAAAAATCTGGCTGACCAGACAGTGGTCCCCAAGGATGCCCGATACCGACAAGTTGGGAAAACAGGAGTAAATCAAACGGATATGCGTTTGCGGCTGCCATGCGGATTCCGGCGTACTGGCAAGTTCTGGCAACGATTTGCGCCCGAAGGTCAGTCGTTGATGCGGACCCCACGTATCGAGCACCAGCAGATTGCCAACCGTGTATTGCCCAACCGTCTTCGCGTGCACGAGATTGTGATGATAAGCCTCGAGGTAACCATCCATCGTCACCTTCCAGCCTGGGCCGGGCAGGTCCCGCTGCTCAAAGAGAAACCAGTTGCCTAGATCGAGGCTCGCAAGCTCAGGCGCAAAGTCTCCGAGCCAGTCGTTGACATCAAACTCGCGACGCGGTGTCAGCATCGCATAGACAACCCCGTGCGCCTCCGCACAGGCAAGGGCTATCAGGCCATACTGCTCCACATCAATTTCGCCAAATGTATCGGCGCCATATCGACCGGTGAGAGCGCCCTTCTGGTCATACACCCAGGCATGGTAGGGGCACGCGAAGATCCGCGTTTTGCCTGCGCCTTCTGCACACACCTGCGCACCACGATGACGGCAGACGTTGAGAAAGGCGCGCACCACGCCGTCCTCACCCCGCACTACCAGCAACGGCACGTCCATCAACGTCATGGCTCGATACGTTCCAGGCGCTGGTAACTCAATGGACAGGCAGACAGCAATGGGCAGTTCCCGGAACACCCGCTGAATCTCGCGCTCATAACGGGCGGGATCGGTGTACATGGACACCGGCAACTGCAATATGTCGTCAGCCTGATCGGTAGTCCCTGCCTGCTGATGCTCCAGAGCGCGCCGGGCAAGCTGGACCATGGTGTCGGTCATTTCCGGTACAGCCGCTCGTATTCCTGCCACGCCGGTGTCTTCTCCGGATAGTCTGCGGGCATGAGTTCGCCACCCATCAACACACGGCGTTCCTGATTCAGCGCGGTGCCATATTCGGTAAAAGGAACGTAGTACAGGAAGGTGATCTCGCGAACGGCAATTCGCCAGACACCAGCCTCCCGTCGATATTGATCGTGATACTTCATCGCCGCGACGGAGACCACCCCATTGGGTGTGGTTTCCGCATGACTGTGCACGAGGCCTGTCGCCAGATCCGGATTGTTGGCGTCCATGGTCACCTGGACATCATGGGTCCAGTGGTACGCAGGGCCACGGATCTGAAAGGTATTGATGAACATTTCGCGGATGGCTGCGCGGCCAGTCGATACCATCTTGCCGTTCGGTGAGCCGAAACGGGCGTCTTCGGTGAAGAGGTCAACGAGTTTTGGCATGTCATGCAGGTCGCAAGCCACGGCGTAATCGGTGCAGATCGAGCGGATCGCTTCCCTGGATTCAAGGCGATCAAGCCTCGACAGAATTTCTTTCAGTTCGTTCATTACTGCATTCTCCCCGCCCTGAGCAGCTTGCGCGCGTTGTCAGTATAGGCGCGGGCTTCCTCGCGCACATTGCCAGGCTGCTGGTCCCAGCCCGCAAAGTTGGTACCAAACACCAGATGGTCGTTGTTCACATGCGACTTCAGCAGCGCCAGTGAATCGTCTGCGTGGACATGAATGTCGAACCAGAGTCGATTCAGCAGCGCTTCGAACGCACCATCGGCGCGCATTTCTGCACTTGCCCAGGGCCGTTTTTTCGCCGCCTTCGCCATTCGTCCGAACACGTAACCGGTCGCTCCACCACCGTGGCTCAGGCAGATGTCGAGCCCGGGGTGACGATCCAGCACACCACCAAAGATCAGACGCGCCACGGCAATGGTTTCCTGCGCCGTGAAGCCGATGATGATGTCGAGATCAAACTTCTTCAGGTTGGCGTCACCCGCGGAACCATCAATACCGGCCGGCGCCGGGTGAATGAAGAGGGGTACATCCATGGCTACCAACGCGGCGTAGAACGCATCCATCGACGGATCATCCAGTGGCCGACCGAAGTCAGTTCCGATATAGGGACCAAGCATCCCCAGATCCTTCACGGCACGCTGTGTTTCTTCAATGGCGAATCCAATATCCTGCATCGGTACTGAGGCAAAGGCCGCGAAGTGGTCGCCATGCGGTTTGATGAGCTCCGCGAGTGCATCGTTGTGGGTGCGACAGTACGTGCGCCCGGCAGCGGGCTCGATGAAATGAAAGTATGTCAGCGGGTTTGGCGACAACACCTGGAAGTCGAGACCAGCCGCTTCCATCGCCTTCAGTCGCAGATCGATTTCCATGAACGGACTGCCTCGATACTTCACACCATGCAGTTCGTAATTGCCTACCCGAAACCGCGGCGATGCCTCGCGTCCCAGTTCCGGACCATATTGGCCAGCCGCACCCATGGTGGCTTCCAGAACTGCGTGCGCATGGACGTCGATCGTCTGAGCCTGATGAATATTCATGTTTTTCCCTGCCAAATACGTTGAATGGGTCGAGGCGCGGTAAGTGACTAGCCGCGCGTGATTCCCAGCGACAGACCACCATCTACTTCTAGTACCGTTCCTGTGGTCCAGGGTGCCAGCAGGAAATAAGCGATAGCCTGCGCTACTTCCTCAACCGTGCCAATCCGGCCCAGCGCGTGCAACCCACTCATCCCTTCCAGCCTGGCCAGTGCCTGGGCATCGTCAAACAAACCTGCGCGTTGGTTGATTTCAGTGAACACAGCGCCCGGTGCCACGCAGTTGACGCGAATGTTCCGTGGTCCGAGTTCTGCAGCCAGCGATTTGGTCAAGGCTTCAATCGCACCCTTGGTTGCCGCATAGGGTGAGACACCGGGGAAGGCGCGTCGATTGTGAATGGAGCCCAGAAACACGATGGCACCTTGACGCTGTTCCAGGTGGGGCGCACACAACGCGCTGAGCATCATGCCGGCGATCACGTTGCTGTGAAATATTTCCAGCAGTGCCTGCTCATCCAGCGATTCAAGTGCACCTCGATACATATTGCCGGCATTGCTGACAAAGTGATCGAGACCACCACCATGGACAACCGCTTCATCAACCATGCGCTGACGATCACCTGCTTTTGTGCAGTCGCCCACCACGAAATGGCAGGCAGGACCGATGCTGCCGGCCACATCGGCCACTTTGTCAGCACGTCTCCCCGAGATCGTCACCCTGGCACCACTCGCCGCCAGAAATCTTGCCGTGCCTGCACCGATACCCGAGCCACCACCCGTGATGAGAACGGATTTGCCAGCAAAATCATTCATCATTCTCTCGGCAATTGCAGCAGTACACTGTTGATGACCCCACCATCGACAGTGAGCGTGTGACCACTGATGTATGACGCCTCCTCGGAGGCCAGGAACAAGACGGCGTGCGCAACATCATCCACCGTGCCAAGACGCCCAAGGGGCACTGCCCCGGCTCGACGCGCCCGAACTTTGGCGTTGGTATAAAACGGCGTCGACATGCCGCCGTCAACAAACCCTGGAGCTATGGCATTCACGCGAATGCCCATTGCGCCCCATTCGATGCTCATCTGCTGGGTGAGCCCGATCAACCCGGATTTGGCGGCGACGTAGGCCCCGCAATTCGGGCTGGGATGAATGCCATTGATCGACGCAATGTTGATGATTGCGCCACCACCCATGTCACGCATCCGTCGCGCGGCTGCCTGCGATGCAATGAAAGCGCCGTTGAGATTCACATCCATCACCAATCGAAAATCATCGGGGCTGTGATCAATGAGCGGTCCGGTACGCAGAATACCGGCGTTATTCACCAGTACATGCACGTCACCAAGACGACGAACTGCAGCAGCCATATCGGCTGCGTCGCGTACATCGCCTGTCAGAGGAACGGCATCTTCCAGCGTGTCCGCCACTTCGCGAGCCCGTTTTTCGTCGGCATCCATCACGCCCAGCCGATAGCCCGCCGCACTGGCCGCGTGGGCAATGGCTGCGCCAATGCCAGCACCAGCGCCGGTAATCAGCATCGAACGTTTTGTCATGTGCGATTCCTTGTGAATTGGACCGGATAGCGTCCCCAGTTGCTGCGCAGCGTGGTGATATCTGCAACCGGTGGGTCATCGTCGCACCATCGCGCACCCGCCTTGAGCAATTCGTGTACGAGGGTCGGAACGATGCCCAGTTGAGGATCTTCCGGGGTGGTCGAACGGCTGCTGATGACTCCGCCATCGAGGTCGCGCCCAAGACAGGCATGCATGCCATAACCGAAAGTCAGGCCCCAGGGCCAGATACCAGTGGGCACCTGACGATCGGGATTGAAGCGCTGGGCATCAGGGCCAAAAATCGTTGCGTCCCGATTGGCGCTGGCCAGGTTGATCTCGACCAGTTCATCGGTCGACAGGGAATGATCACCAAGCTGGGTGGGCGCAACGGCACGTCGCCACGCCACCGGGCTTGCCGGGTGCAGGCGCAGGCTCTCGTGCACACAACGCTGTACAAAGTCGCCATCGTCGAGCCGTGCGTGTCGATCCGCATCGTCCCCGGCCCAGGTCAGAATCTCATGCAGTGCGTGCGCAGTACTGTTAGTCGTGCTGTGAGCACCTGCCTGCAGGAAAAAGGACATCTCCCGACGCAGCATATCCAGCGACAGGTCAATGCGATCGCGCGCTTTGAGCAGAGTCGTCAAGACATCGCGTGGCAGCTGGTGCGATTCAGTTCCAACCGCCTCAGCTTCGTTGATCAAGCGGCGTCGTCGTTCGATCGATGGCATGAAAAAGCACTGATCGAAAAGGGCCATCGCCGCATCGACTTCGGCGTTCACCTCGGCATGATCACGGGTACTGTGAACCAGCGTTGCGCCCTCGCTGAACTTGCGGACCAGCGCCAGCAGGGATTCCGTTTCCTCAATGTCATTCAACGGCCGATCGATGCCGGCAAAGTCTGCCGTCAGATTCATGCTCAGCCGATACCCGAGTTCAATCACATCGGCGCGACCGGCATCAAGATAGGGCACCAGCACCTGTTCGAGGTTCGGCGCAAAAACTTCACGGGCATAGGTCCGAAAAAAGCCGCGTCCGAATACACCCATTTCGACGATACGGCGCTGTCTATGAGCATCACCGTGCAGGGTGATCAGCGCGTCCTGCATGACTCTTGCACCGGCGTCGTACAGCGCCTGGCGAAGTGCTGGCGCCTTCAGCGCGTCCATCGCCTCGGTATAGCTGTTCACCACGTGTGTCATCTTGTGAAGCGCACCGGATAGACAGCCCAGGTCTCACGCGCGATGGCCTTGTCCAGTCGCGCTTCCCGATCGGAATCACGCGTGATGCCACGCGTCAGTAATCGATGCCCGATGTAGGTCACCATGCCCAGTTGTTGTTCCTGCGTGCTGCCAACTGTTGTCGTTGATAACATGCCTGCCGCCAAGGCCTTGCCGAGACACGCGTGCATGCCGGAACCAAAGGTGATACCGGTTTCACCCACACCACGTGGCAGCTGCCGGAACGGATTGAATTCAGCCGCGTCAAGGCCAAACCGTTCGGTGCTGCGATTGGCGCCCCGCAGACTGATGACCACACGATCACCGGTGTTGGCACGCTGTCCATCGAGAAACTCCGTTGGCGCAAGCGCAATGCGCGCAGCGATCGGACTGGCCGGATTGAGTCGAAAGCTCTCGTGCACAAACCGCTGAACGAGTGCCGGGTCAGCTTCGAGTTGCTCTCTGGCCCCCGGGTGTTCATCGCTCCAGGTCAGCAGGTGATGCACCACATGCCCGAGTGAATGAACAGAGGTATGCGCTCCTGCCAGAAAATAGAATGCGGTTTCTCGAAGCAACATGTCGCGATCAAGTTGCAGCCCCTCCACATCACGCAGCAGTACAGTCAGCACGTCCATCGGCAGATCGTCTTCCGCGATCTCCCCTGCGTTCAGCTGGTTGATCAGTTGCTGGCGGCGGTCAACGGACGGGGTGAAAAAGCGTTGATCGAATTCGGCAACCGACGCCCTGATTTCCTGACGCGCCGCCGCCTTGTCTCGCTCGATCGCCTGACCGAGTGTTGCAGATACGCCAAACAACCGCAGCATGCGCACCAGCGTATCCAGTTCTTCGCGTGAACCGTCTTGTCGGTCGATACCCGCAAACGCGATGGCAAGGTACACCATGCAGCGATAGCCGATGTCGACGACATCCGCCTGCGATCCCGCCGGATATTCGGCGAGCACACGATCAACGATGCCCGGAATGACGCTCTGCTCGTATTGCCGGAAGAAGTCACGCCGAAAGACACGCATTTCTGCAAGGCGTCGACGTCGATGATCTTCACCATGCAGTGTGACCAGGACGCGGTCCATGACAATCTCGGCTTCGTCATACAATGCCTGCCTCAAGGCACTGTTGCGAAGCGCGTGCTCGCAGGCAGCATAGTCAGTGAGTTCGATCGTGCGCATGGTGTTCAGCTTTTTGCGCGTCTGGAAGGCAGATCCTGCTTGCGCAGAATGCGGCTGCCATAGGTTGATCCACGCCAACCGGGTGGATCCCGACGCGGCCGCGGCGCAGGTACATGTACTTCCTCACCACCGAGAAAAACATGGTGGATGCGCTCGGGTTCACCCAGTACGGTCACATCCATGTCAGGCTCACCATCGACCACGATCAAATCAGCCAGCCGACCGGTTTCCACGGCCCCGGTCTTGCCAGCAAGCCCGATGGCAAAAGCATTTTCACTGGTCGCCGCTCGAATGGCCTGTAACGGCGTAAAACCGAGATCGCGCACGAAAACTTCGAGCTCGCGGTAATGCCAGTCGCCATACGGGGTCAGGGAAAATCCACTCTCGGTGCCACACAGCATGGGTACGCCCGCATCGTAAGCACGGCGCAGCATGACTGCGCTTTCAGCAATCTCCCGGCGAAACAGCTCCCGTATTTCATGGGACGCTCCGACCTCGTCACCGTAGTCCAGCAGGTTGGCCTGGAAGGTAAACGTCGGCACGATCGGCACCATGGCCTTGACGACTTCTTCAAGTGCCTCGTCGTCCATCCAGGTTGCGTGCAGAATCATGTCAAAGCCGGCTTTTGCCGCGTCTCGTGTGCTGCCTGCACCCCGACAATGACCTACTACCGGGACACCGAGATCGTGCGCGGTGTTCACGACCAACTGCAGTTCTTCCAGATTCCAGACCTGCACTTCACCACGCACTTTCTGTCGTGGTGTGAGACCGGTGACATGCACCTTGATCCAGTCCACACCAATCTTGATCTGGCGCCTGACTTCGCGAACGATTTCATCCTTCGAGCCAACCACGCGACCGTAGCCGACTCGACCGGTTTCCGGAATCAATCGACCTGCGGTGCCACCCGCTGCGGTCATAAGCGCGTTGCCACCGGTGGACATGCGTGGCCCTTGAACGATGCCGGCCTCGATGGCATCGCGCAGATCGACCCCGATATCGTAGAGACTGTCGGCATCGAGAAACCCGGTGACGCCTGCCCGCAGCAGTTTGCCGACGTGTGATGCGGCAATGATGGCAGCCAGTCCCTCACGGCGATGAAAGAACAGCTCATCGTTGGAGTTGGGTTCATCAAAACTGATGTGACAGTGGGAATCGATCAGACCGGGCATCACTGTCTTGCCCTGGACATCGAATACACGAGTGCCAGCTGGCGCATTGATCCCCGCACCGACCGCCATGATGCGGTCGCCCTGCACCAGCACATCGGCCAGCACTGCTGCATGGCCAAGCCCGTCGACGACCCTGCCGCCGCGCAGCACGATGCCTGATGCCGAATTCATGCTTCCCCTTCCCGTAGGCGCTGATACAGACAACTGGCAATATAGGGACCGGGGAAGAACAAGACAATCCAACCTAGGCGCTCGACGCTTATCTTCACGGATCAGATCCTATGGCAGCACCTCCGAAGGCCTTCGGCCAATCCGTTCGCCGCAAAGAAGATGGCCGGTTCATTACGGGTCATGGCCGCTACACCGACGATCTGGTGCTCGACCGCCAGACCTATGCAGCCTTTGTCCGATCGCCTTACGCACATGCGCGAATTCACGGCTTCGACACCGCTGAAGCGCAGAACGTCGAAGGCGTCATCACCGTGCTGACGGGTGCGGACTTTGCCAACAGCGGGCTTGGCAACCTTCAGTGCGGCTGGATGATTCACTCGCGCGATGGCTCACCCATGAAAGCCGGTGCACACCCCGCCCTTGCCAGCCAAACCGTGCGTTACGTGGGTGACGCGGTGGCCATCGTCATCGCCGAATCACGTAGCGCTGCTCGACTGGGTGCAGAGCTGGTTGCGATCGAGTACGAGGAGTTGCCAGCCGTCACGCAGGTCGACGCAGCAGGACATCCGGATTCGCCACAACTCCATGACGGCATTGCCGGCAACGAGTGCTTCGACTGGGAACTCGGTAATGCAGACGCCGTCGACGCCGCGTTTGCGCGCGCCGCGCACATCACGGAGCTTGATTTGATCAACAACCGCCTCGCGCCCAATGCCATGGAGACGCGGGCCGTGAATGCCTTGCACGACGCCACCCGCGATCACTACACACTCTACGTGGCCAGCCAGAATCCGCATGGGCTGCGCATGACGCTGGCTGCGATCATCGGTTTTGCGCCAGAACATCGGCTGCGCGTCATTTCCGAAGACGTCGGTGGTGGCTTCGGCTCAAAGGCATTCAATTACGCAGAAGAAGTGGCTTGTTTGTGGGCAGCGAAAAAAGTCGGCCGCCCGGTCAAGTGGGCAGCAGATCGCTCGGAAGCCCTGTTGACCGATGCCCATGGCCGGGATCACGTGACCAAGGCAGCCCTCGCGCTGGATGCCAACCATCGCATCATCGGCATGCGGGTATTGACTCACGCCAATCTCGGCGCCTACCTGTCCACCTTCGGCACCCTGATTCCCACCTATGTGTACGCGCCTTTGTTATCCGGCCAGTACGATATCCCGGCCATCCATGCCCATGTGATTGCCCGTTATACGAACACCACGCCCGTTGACGCTTATCGCGGTGCTGGCCGGCCGGAAGCGGGTTATGTCATCGAACGACTGGTTGATGCAGCCGCTCGGGAAATCGGCATGGATCCGGCGAACTTTCGTCGCCTCAATTTCATTCGCCGTTTCCCGCATGAAACGCCCGTCGGCATCACCTACGACATCGGCGATTTCCAGGCGCATCTCGACCAGGCGCTGGAACTGGCCGACGCCACAGGCTTTGCAGCACGGCGTGAAAAAGCTCGAAAGCACGGCAAGCTGCGTGGTCTTGGCATTGGCTGTTACATCGAAGCGGCAGGGATCGGACCTTCCGCGAAGCTGGCAAAACTGGGCGCCGGTGCCGGCCTGTGGGAATCGGCGGAAGTACGTGTCAATCCAACCGGCAGTGTCGAAGTGATGACCGGCTGTCACAGTCATGGGCAGAGTCACGAAACCACCTATGCACAACTGGTGGCTGACCGGTTTGGCATCAGCATGGATGACGTGCAGATCGTCCACGGTGATACCGACAAGGTTCAATTTGGAGTCGGGACCTTCGGCTCACGCTCAGGGCCTGTTGGCTTGTCAGCCATCGCCATGTCGTGTGACAAGATCATCGTCAAGGCAAAGCGGATTGCAGCGCATCTACTGAAGGTACCCGCCAACAGCGTGGCCTTCGAAGAAGGCGAGTTCCTGAGCCCAGGTACCAACGAACGGCTTGGATTCGGCCAGGTGGCATTCGCCGCCTATGCTGCCCATCACTTTCCAACCAGTGAAATCGAGCCCGGGTTGAAGGAAGGAACCTTCTTTGATCCGCCGGATTTCAACTTCCCGGCGGGCACCCATGTCTGCGAAGTCGAGATCGATGCGGATACCGGCAAGGTTGATGTGGTGCGCTTTGTCGCCGTTGACGACTTTGGCGTCATCGGCAATCCCATGGTGGTGGAAGGTCAGGTGCACGGCGGCATCGTTCAGGGCATCGGGCAAGCATTGCTCGAAAACGTGGTGTTCGACGATCACGGTCAACCGATGACCGGTTCGTACATGGACTACTGCATGCCACGTGCCGATGACGCGCCAGACTTCGAGGTCGCATTCACGGTAACACCATCAACCACCAATCCGCTTGGCATGAAGGGCTGTGGCGAAGCTGGTGCGATCGGCGCACCACCCGCCGTCATCAACGCGATAACGGATGCGCTCGGCATACGTAATCTGCAGATGCCTGCGACACCAGAAAAGATCTGGCGACTGTTGAACAAGCTCGAAGCGAGATAAAAGTCGAAACGCTGGTCAGCGAACGGAGTGGAGTAAACAAACCAGACCTTTTCAGCCTGGTGTTCGATCAATACCGATCAGGCAGATCCACGAGCACAAAATTCTCTTCCAGATCCGTCTCAACGTAATCCTTCAGGTAGTCAAAGCCAGGATTGTCCGCATGAAACGTATCAGACGGCCACTTGAGTCGGTAGCCGTCACCTTCCTTTTGATACAGCGGGTTAATGCCTGACCCGGTGTGTGGCCAGTACTGAAACCTGCCGAACGACTTTGGCTCATTCGTTGCAATCAGTGAGACCAGTGGGGTTGTCTCAAGGTCATCACTATCATGCATGAAATCCGGACCCAGGCGCTGCAGGTAACGATCGACAATATTCTGGTCACCCACGATGCAAGTGCTGGAACGACTGCCACTAACCAGAGCGCGATAACCGGCAACTGAGAGTGCATGGTTGTTCACGTCGTTCCTGACGCCGTGATGACGAAGGGAGATCAATGCGATCGGACCCGTACTGATTCGACAAATCTCGGCCCACGCCGACTCTTGATTACGCAGAAAATGAAACGCATTGGTCGAGATGACAGAACCAAACGATCCACTACGAAACGGCAGGGGCTTCTCTGCATCACTGCACACAAAAAAAGCTTTCGGGGCCACGAAGGTTTTGGCGAGATAGAGAAGCCAGAAGGTTGAATCCAAGCCGACTACGGGATTATGCGTGGCAATGAATCGGGTGATCTGACCTGCACCACAACCCAGGTCCAGAACCGGCCCGGCGGGAAAGGTTGACGCGACCGATAACGCCGCGAGGTGCTTGGGCTTGGTGAATTTGAAGTAGAAATAATCACGCACAGATTTACGGGAGCGGTCAAAAAAGAGTTCCAGCCAGTCGGTGTATCGTGGTGTGCCATTCAGCAGTCGCTCGGCTTTTCGATCCCAAAGTCGCTTCTTGAGTGCAACGGCGAACTTCACCAGACGACGTGGACGAATTCGAGAACGAATAGGGGGACGAATCGCCTCCAGCAACGCCGCGCGTTCCTTACCCGCGCGGATCAGCTCGACCAAGCGAGGATTACCGTTGAAGACGGGGATTCCCGCAACAACCGGCCAGGGTCTGCAACACTCCAGCACCGCGTAATCCGGAATCGGCTTATGGAGGAGGGATACTTCATCGAATAACGGACGAGCGCACTCAGGGCAGACCAGCGCAAACAATGGGCTCGATCGCTCAAACACGCCCTCGTTCGCGGCGATGGGCTGCCCATCTTTAGCAGCGTCGCGCGCGAAGATGTGCACGTTTGGTCCTCTGACTAACGAAGCCGGTACGCTCACTGTTCATCCCCCAATTCACTCTGCAGTCCAATTTTGCTGAGACAAGAGCTTCTAACACGGCTCTATCAAGTAGGCCATCCTGGCCAACGCAACCAAGCATGGCACGCGTTTGCGTCAATATATGTGACATATATTGATCGATTCGCACCAACTGAAACCATTCGTCAGCACGCAGAAGCACAGCTGCACCCGATGTGCGCTGCGGACTTGCGGACTGTCCATCCCCGAATCTCTGAACCATACCCGAATGCTGACCGAACTCTGTGGGGCCTTTGTCCGCTCAATCTATAACACTACATTCGCAGGAGCCAGCCGTCCGTTGGCTCACATGTTGAAGCGGCAATCAGCCATTCACAGGCGCCAGCCAGCCGGTAACCTGCCAGCGCCCCTTTCGGTACGGAGAAAACCGTGACTCTGTTTCGCGAACAGGCCGTTCTGGCGTTAACGCGACAGACACCGTATTCGGGTGTGCTGACGCGACCACCGAGCTGGCGCCTGTATCTGACATTGGCCCTGGCCTTTGTGGTTCTGTCCGTCCTGGCACTGGCAACGATTGAACTGCCACGAACAGCGATGGCCACCGGCTGGTTGACACCGCAACACGGGCTGGTGCAGTTGCAGGCCAGTACGGGCGGCTTCGTCACCGACGTCTATGTTACGCAAGGGGATACCGTACGCCGTGGGCAGGCTCTGCTGCGCATCTCCGCGGACATCGAGAAAAATCAGGGTTCCATGGGGGTTCTGCTTCGCCAATATGATCAGGAGGCAGAAACGCTGCAGGCGAGGCAAGACTCGCTTCGTGATCTGCTTGCACTTCGTCGCATGGTGCAACAAAAGAAAGTGTCTGAAGCCCGGCGCGAACTTGCATCCATGCAGCGCTCCCAGGACCTGCAACAACACCGGTGGTCTCTGGCTCAGTCCACCCATAACGCTCTAATAGCCTCGTTCGAAGCAGGCGCAATCTCGCGGCGCGATCTGGACCAGTCCAGTGTTGATCTGCTGGCCCAGGAGCAGGCCCTTGAGTCCGCTCGCGCGCAAGTGGCGGGTCAGGCCGGGTTACTGGACCAGTTGCCACAGGAAAACAAACGGGAAATTGCCGAGCTTGCGGCGTCACGCTCGTCCCTCGACCAACAGATTCTCGAACTTGAACAACGCCGCACCCAACTCGATCTCAACCGGACCCAGGTGTTGACCGCGCCCATCAGTGGCCGATTGGTCTCGCTGGAGACACACGTTGGCCAACAAGTCACTACACGTACTCGTCAGGCTGCAATCCTGCCACAGGACAGCGCTCTCGAAGCTGAGTTGCATGTACCTTCCTTTGCACTGGGTTATGTGACCACCGGGGACGTCGTTCGACTGCGTTATGAGTCTTTCCCGCACCAGAAATTCGGCAGCTGGCCCGCCACCATCCGGCTCGTATCGGATGTTCTGCAGGACAATGCCAGCGACTCGGCTTCGCAGAGCGGCTTCGGACCCACGTTCAAGGTCACTGCAAGCCTGCAATCCCAGGCTGTTGCGCTGCACACACGGGCCTGGCCGCTGCAGCCCGACATGCGCCTCTCCGCGCAGATCGTGCTTGAACGTCGCAAGGCGTGGGAGTGGTTGCTTGAGCCGGCGCTGGATGTCCTGCGCCGATGAACCTCCTGCAACCAGGCATACCCGTGATCCTCCAGTCCGAGCGCGCAGAATGTGCGATCGCCTGTTTCTGCATGATTGCATGCAGCCACGGCTACGAGCTGGACCTGTTGTCGGCCAGACAACGATTCAGCGCATCGCTGAAGGGTGCGACTGTCGCCGACATCGTCAACATGGCCAGCCTCTCCAGCATGCAGGCGCGTGCGTTGAAGCTCGAGGTGGATGAGATGTCGGCGTTGAAGCTGCCAGCCATTCTGCACTGGGGCATGAATCATTTTGTGGTGCTGACCAAAATCACCCGACGCGGCTACGTGGTGCACGATCCTGCGGTCGGCAAGCGGCTGGTGTCGCGGCGGGAGGTCAACGACGGTTTCACGGGCATCGCGGTGGAATGCACGCCTGCACCTGATTTCAGCCCGCAGCCACGGTCGCCGGGCCTGTCCTTGCGCGACCTTTTTGCATCGACCAGCGGATTACCACGTCTGATCGCAGAAATTTTTGGCTTGTCCATTCTGCTGCAGCTACTGGCCTTGTTGCTGCCATACGTCTTTCAACTGGTGGTGGACGATGTCCTGGTGAGCTACGACCAATCGCTGCTGCTTGCGGTCTGCGCGGGCCTTGCCTTCCTTGGCCTGTTCGAAACTGCGATCAACGCAGTACGTCAATGGGGAATCGATGTTGCCGGTGCGCATCTGTCACGCCACCTTTCCACTGGAATGATGCAGCACCTGCTAAGGCTGCCACTGCCATTCTTTGAAAAACGAAACATCGGCGACATCCTCACCCGCATGGGTTCCATGCAGGCGCTGCAGACTGCGATGACCACGACATTGGCAGGTCTGCTGGTTGATGGTGTGGTCGTCATCTGTACGGCCACGGTGATGTTCTTCTATTCGCCGGTTCTCGGCTGGCTGGTTACCGGCTCGCTGGTGCTCTTGCTGTGCATTCGACTGGCGCTGTATCCGGTGCAGCGACGGCTGCAGGATTCGTTGTTGCATCAACAGGCACGCGAACAGACCCACAGCATCGAAACACTGCGCGCCATGCACAGCATCCGATCAGCCAATGGCGAGGAGCAGCGGCTTTCAACCTGGTCCGTGCGGTTCACCGGCATGTTAAGGGCAGGTCTTGGCCTGGCCCGCTTCAATCTCCAGACCGGCATGCTCGAATCAGCGATCCAGGCACTGTTGCACGTCGGTGTCATTTACGTTGCTGCGACACAGGTGCTGACCAATCCCCAACTGTTCACCGTCGGCATGCTGTTCGCCTTTCTGGCCTACAAGAATCAGTTCATCGAGCGTGCCAACTCACTCGTTGAACACGTGTTGTCCTGTCGATTGCTGGATCTGCACCTGCAGCGTGTCGGAGACATCCTGCTCGCCGAACCCGAACTGCAGCCGTCACAACACACCTCGATGGAAGTGCCAACCACCGATATCACCCTCAAAGGACTGGGATTTCGTTATGGTCCGCAAGATCCCTGGGTATTGCGCAACCTCTCCTGCACGCTACCCGCAGGTCGGCTCATTGCCATCGTCGGTAGCTCGGGCAGTGGCAAGACGACACTGATGAAACTGCTGCTCGGACTGTATTCACCTGTGGAGGGAGAAGTACAGATCGGCGGTCGCCCACTTGATCGCGCCTATGCGCCGCTCTGGCGCAGGCGGCTAGGCATCGTGCTGCAGGAAGACCAGCTGATCAGTGGCACCATCGCTGACAACATTGCCTTGCTGACCGGCGATCTGGATCTGGAGCGAGTGCAACACGCAGCCGCACTGGCCGGCATCCATGAGGAGATCTGTCTGATGCCCATGGGTTATCTCAGTCTGGTGGGAGACCTCGGCAGCAGTCTTTCGAGTGGACAAAAACAGCGGCTGTTGATTGCGCGAGCATTGTATCGCCAACCAGAAGTGTTGTTCATGGATGAAGGTACCGCGCATCTGGATCCCGCACGCGAGGCGCAGCTGTGTGAAGTGCTGGCCAACCTGCAGATCACACGCGTTGTCGTGGCGCACCGGCCGGCACTGATCCAGAAAGCTGACCTGATCCTCTCACTGACGCCATCCGGTCTTATCGATATCACCAGCCAGTACCAGACTTCACTGCCTCTGTTCGAGCGCCTCGATGCCACTTAGAAGGGTTGTCAGTTGCGCTTTCAGTTCCGGATAGTCAACGGCCCAACCCAGCGCCTTTTCGAGATAACCCCTGGCCCGGACGAGATCACCGCGGGCCAGATAGGCCAGGCCCAGTGACTGCACAATATCGAAGGACCACGGCGCCGCGACCCGGGCTTCGAGCAACAAGGGCAACGCCTGCATGCGCTGTGGCGTGAACAACAGGTACTGGGCATGCCTGGTTTTTGCTTCAACGTCATCCGGCCGCAATTTGTACGCAGCCGCGAAATCAGCGGCAATTAACAGACGGCCCTGGGTGGCCTGACACACATTCGGTTCTGCCTGACATTGATGGAGCCGTAATCGACCACCTTCCATGATGACGTCAAAGTCACCAGGAGCCAGTGACTGCGCAGACTGCAAGGTCGTGAACGCACCAGCAAAATCTCCGGTCTTACCTAGTGCTACCGCCAGACCGGCCACCGCCTGCGGATGGTCCTTCGATTTACCCAGTGCTCGCTGATAAAGACGAACTGCCTCGATGGGATTGAAGTCACGGGTGTAACCGGCGAGCTTCAGTGTGCGTTCCAGTGCGGTGAGAGATCTTGTCTCATAGCTTGTGTTGAAGCTGAAGGTGGACAGCGGATACTCCACCATGCCCGCCCGGCTGACATGTTGATCGAGCAAGTCATTCAACTGCGGGTAGATCTCGCCAAACGTTGAAACAAACGAGTCAACGGAGTCCTGGCCTGCATCGTATTTTTGCAGGTACAACGCGAGCCGGGGCGGGTATCGACGTTCAACCCGCTCTGCGGCAAGCAACAGATGATGGACCAGCAACCACGAGCGCGCATAAAACCGGTTTCGATCTTCGCCGGACAGACTGAAGGCTGAGCCTACCCGCAGGACATCTTCAAGTTGCATCGGCGGATCATGGCGCAAGCTCCACACTCGTACTGCAGGTGCTGCACCCAGGCGAACCGAATCATCTTCCACACTCAGCGTCGAGAGAAAGTCTGCGATCCCTTCGGAGTACCAGGTAGGTTGACGCGAGCCACTGCGCATCTGCAGGAGTTGGTGGACATATTCGTGAAAAACCACCTGGTTGCTGCCGATGAACGTGCTCGCATGCCTCGGCCGCACCACCACCATGAAATCGCCTGCCAGGTCCGATTTCGCCAGACCGTTGATGCCCTCTGGGGTATTGAAAAGACGCTGAACATCGTCCGCATCTTCAAGCACCAGAAAGGTCACACGTCGGGTTTCAGCGGGCAACTCTGGAATATCGGCAAGCCACGACACGACAGATCTGAACAACGCGATGTCTCGCATCAGCGTTGCCGCCTGTTTTTCGTCCCCCACTGCGAGCACGTCAACATGCGGTGTGCGATACAGCGTCCACGGACGATTTTCGATGGCTGCCTGCACATTGCAGACCAGACAAAACCACAACGACGCCGCGCACGGCCAATACCATAGACTGTGCGACGAACGCCCGACGAGCCTTCGCCATCGCAACCCATTGCCGGAATTTTCCACATACAGAGCGGCATTCATGAGCCTGCGCAGGCCAACCCCCGCGTTTCTCGTGGCGCTGGCAACTGCTTTCTCACTGCTCGGTGACCAGGCCCTGTATTCGGTGCTGCCAGTCATCCACTCGGACCTCGGACTTTCTGCGCTACAGGTCGGACTACTGCTGTCGGTGAATCGATGGATCAGGCTGCTCACCAACGAGTTCGCCCATCGGCTGGCAACCAGACATGCTCCGGCATACCTGCTGCCTGCTGCACTACTGCTCGGCGCGTTCACTACCGCGCTCTATGCCATGAGCTCTGCATTCACCGTGCTCCTGCTCGCGCGCATGTTGTGGGGGCTGGCGTGGTCGTTCATCCGTCATGTGGGTGTGGGCGCTGTGATGCACAGCGTACCGGTTCATGAGGCAGGTCGGGCGATGGGATTCTACAACGGTGTTTCACGAGCCGGATCTGTGGCCGGGCTGTTTGGTGGCGCGCTGATTGTCGATGGTGTGGGTTACCACACCGCCATGTTGATTCTTGCCGGCATCAGCCTGCTCGGCGTACCACTCGCCCTCAAGGCATTTGCTACACCACTGCCAACCGCGATCGAACAATCGTCCGCGGTCGCACGATGGCCGTTGCTGTTGCTGGGCTGCTCCCTCGGCGCGGTTGGCCCAGGCTTTGTGATGAGCACCCTTGGTGCCAGCATCGCAAGCTATCGGGAAACTACGGACTGGATGCCAGCGGCCAGTCTGACCGGGGCGGTTCTCGCTACGCGCTATCTGCTCGACAGTATTGCTGCATCGTGGCTGGGCGGCTGGTTTGATCAGCTGGGTTTTCGTCGTGCCACTACAGTTTTTCTTGGCCTGGGTGCAATCGTGCTGGGGTTTGCGGCCTTGCAGCCAACGCTGATTCTTTTCATTGGCTTGATCGTGCTGTTCTTCGTCACCACCACTGCATTGCACGCCGGAGTGGCCGGGTCAGCCAGCAAGTTGGGCTCCGGCGCATTTGCACGATACGCAACCGCTAACGACCTTGGTGCAGCCCTCGGACCTTTGGCAGCCTGGATCATGATTGGCCAGCTGCATGATCCGTTCGCATCCCTGTTGGTGGGCGCAGTGGTCTGTGCTGCGACAATTGCAGTGGTGTTTACCGATCGAGAGTACCGGGCAGGCGCCTCACTGAACGATCGAATCGAATCGTCCGAGCGCACACCCAACCGCGAAGATCGGTAATTTCGACGTATAGAACTGCAGGTTACCCGGAGCCTGCGCAACGGCCGCAGCAGCAATCAAAGTACGAATCTCGAAGCCGCCTTGACCTGCATCTCGATACGTTTCCGCATCGGTGTACGACAGCAGTGCTGCCTGGTCTGCGTCGAACAGTCGCTGCAGAAACAAGCGATCCCACGCTTCGTTGATCTTGCCTGAGTCCGGTGTCGCCGGCCAATGACTGATGCCGCCAGTGCCCAGTACCGCAACCCGCGCACTTACCCCGTCGATGGCCCGGCGCAAGGCTTCGCCAAACGCCCATACACGGTGCAAAGGTGCCAGCGGTGGTCCCTGGCAATTGATGTTCACCGGAATCAGCGGATAACGATTGTCGGGATCGAGGAAGTGCAGAGGCACCATCAGACCATGATCACATCGCCACTCCTCCGCATAGGCCACGTCAACACTGTGCATGACAGCCTGAGTCAGCCGCTGCGCAAGGTCAGGCGCCCCGGTTATTCGCCGCAGCGGAATATTGAGCCAAGCCGGATCTTCAATCGGCCCGGTGTGGTGATCACCGACGCCGATGCAGAACGCAGGCATGTTGTTCATGAAAAAATTGGCAAAGTGCTCAGCTGCGATCAACAACAGTACATCAGGCTGCGCGGCTGCGATCTCATCCCTTTGCATCGCCAGGGCGGCATACAGTGCATCGCGTTCGGCGGTGTTCAGAACCAGATGCGCACGACCCGTGATACCAGGCGCGTGACTGACGATACCGGTGTAGACCAGCGTCATTGTTGCTGGTCCTGCGCCGAATGCGGCTCACCATCACCGACCATTGCATACACCCCGGCACGAACTGGCCCGTGTTGCCGAACCCCTTCGCGCATCAACTCGAGATAGTCGAGCCAGGCGATTCCCAACAGTGCTGCAAAGTGCATGAGAATCTGACCATTGACACCCAACACATACAGCAACCCGATATCGCCCTCGAGAAAGGCCACACGCTCCTGCATCGACAGGTCATATCGATCTGCGAGTTGCGCGGGCTGCTGGCGAAAGCGCGCCTTCGTCTCCTCGTCTCGATTGAGTTGGTACAGCAGCTTCTGTAACTGGTAGAGACTCATGTTTTGCCAAGCATCGGAATCACATGGGTATCCATGGCAATACACACATTCTTGGTTTCCATGTAGAAGTCGAAACTGTAGTCGCCACCATCCCGGCCGATGCCACTCGCCTTCATGCCACCAAATGGTGATGGCAGATGGCGGTTGTTTTCCGAATTCACCCACACCATTCCCGCATCGAGATCACGCGCCATCCGCACGGCTCGCCCGACATCGCTGGTCCACAGATAGGCGGCCAGACCAAAGGCAACACCGTTCGCCTTGTCCAGCGCATCGGCTTCATCCGTAAACTTGAGGGTGGTCAGCACCGGACCGAAAATTTCTTCCTGGGCGATCGCCATCTCCGCGGTTGCATGGGTAAACAACGTCGGCATGACAAAATTTCCGCCCGTCAACTGCGCGTGGCGCACACCACCTGCTGCAATGCGCGCGCCGCCGTCGACCGCCTTGTCAAAGTAACTACAGACCTTGTCCAGATGTGCGGGATGAATCAGCGGTCCGACCTCGGTTGCAGGATCAAGTGGGTGACCTACCTTCAGCTGGGCGATGCGCAGGCGAAGTTTCTCGACGAACTGATCGTGGATCGATTCCTGCACGAGCAAACGACTCGACGATGTGCATCGTTCGCCGTTCAGGCTGTAGATCATGAAGATCACGGCCTCCAGCGCGCGATCCAGATCTGCATCGGCAAACACGATGACCGGGTTCTTGCCACCCAGTTCAAAGTGAACCCGCTTCAGCGTCGATGCGCCCTGCGCCATGATTGCGCGTCCCGTCGCCGTATCACCGACGAAGGCAATCGCCTTGATCAGCGGATGCTGAGTCAGTGCTTTGCCCGCCACTTCGCCCGTACCGTGCACCGTATTCAGTACGCCCGCTGGCAAACCCGCCTCATGCAGGATTTCCACCAGAAGTTGGGCAGACATCGGTGACCACTCCGCCGGCTTGTGCACCACCGTACACCCCGCGGCCAGCGCCGGTGCAATCTTCCATGTGGACAGCATGAATGGTGTGTTCCAGGGCGTGATCACGCCCACCGGACCAATGGGCTGACGTAGGGTGTAGTTCAGATGATCTGTCGCCGGCAGCGACCGCCCGTCTCGAGCACCCGGTGCCCGATCGGCAAAAAAGCGGAAATTTTCAGCGCCTCGCAGCGCCGCCTTGCTCATGAACCGCAAGGCTTGACCCGTGTCATGGCTTTCAACCAGGGCGATGTCACGGGCTCTCGCCTCGATTGCGTCCGCCAGCTTGTGCAACAGTGCACGCCGTTCATCGCCTGGTTTATCGCGCCAAGCGGGGAACGCGCGGGATGCCGCAGTACAAGCGAGGTCGATCTCAGCCGCCGTACCTGCGGCAACGGAGCAGATCGGTGAGTTATCAACCGGACAGCTATTGGTGAACACTGCCCCGCCACCAGCAGTTGCTCGACCATCAATGAAATGAGGAATCGGTGACTGGCGAAACTTTTCGATCAGCGGAGCCAGCAATCGCTGGTTGTCGAGGAGTGCTGGGGTCGAGAGTGCTGTGGTCGAGAGTGCTGTGGTCGACACCGCAGGGGAATCCGGATTGGCCACAGGCGTTTCTCGTTTGTGTTCAAGACCCTCGTTAAATACACTCCGGTCCGCATCAGGGTCAAGCTGCGAGCACTGCTGATCGACCCCACAGCGAAGGATTACCAATGCCTGCGACCACAACGCGCTACCACGAAGTCGCCAGAATTCTGCATTGGCTGATCGCCGGGCTGATACTGCTGCAGTATGCACTGGCCAGCATGGCCGAAGATGCGACTTCCGACCTGCAGGAACTTGCGCTGCTGGCGAATCACAAATCGGTTGGCATGACGGTATTCATGCTGGCCTTTGTCCGTGTTTTCTGGCGTTTTACCCACTCAGTTCCAGCCTTGCCCCTATCGATGCCCCGCTGGCAGGTTCGTGCGTCAGGCTTCAGTCACGCTCTGCTTTACGTCATCATCTTTGCCCTGCCACTGAGCGGCTGGCTCTTCTCGTCGGCCAATGCCTATTCGGTGAGCTGGTTCAATGTGTTCGTTTTTCCTGATCTGATCGGTGGCAACGAAAGCCGTGCTGAACTGCTGGAAGAGGTTCACGAAACTCTCGCCAATGCGCTCTTAGTGCTTGTGGTGCTGCACATCCTCGCCGCCTTGAAACACGGGCTGTTTGATCGTGACGGGGTGCTCGGCCGCATGTCGTCCTGGCTGTCGATCAGCTCGTTTGCAATCGCATTCATCGTTGGTGTCGGTCTGCTCTCCGTGCCAGCACCTTCCGGAAGTGAAGCAGTGTCTGCTTCATCCAACGGCGCGGCGCCTCACACCGCTAACCACGTCGCTGACCAGATAGCTCCTGTAGCTCCAGTCACGATCGACACCACTCTGCCACTGTGGGCACTCGATCAGAGTCAGAGTTACCTCAGGTTCACGGCCGATCAGGCCGGGGCACCTTTCACCGGAACCTGGCAACGGTGGAACGCAGACATTCGATTTGATCCGTCCAATCTCGCCGCCAGCAGTGCGCGCGTTCGAGTCGACGCAACCTCCCCCGTCACCGGTGACAACGAACGTGACAGCACGCTGCTCAAAGCGGAATGGTTCGACAGCAGCGTGCATCCGGAAGTCATCTTTCGCAGCATCGGTATCTTCGCGGTGGAGACTGGCGGTTACATGGCAACCGGCACCCTGCGCATCCGCAACAACGAACATCCGATTCGCCTGACGTTTACCCACCAGCGTGTGGATGGCAAGGACACCATCACCGGATCGGTTGATCTTGATCGAATCGAACTTGGCATTGGCACGGGCGAGTGGACAGATACCAGCTGGGTCGGCCCGCATGTCAAGCTTGAATTCCACGTCGCAGGCGCACAATGAGCGTGGATACGCTGGTCACACTCTCCATTCACTGGTTTCTGGCCGCTGTTTTTGCGCAGGCGCTTGACCACAAGATCACCGACTTCCCCCGCTTTGCAGCCGTATTGCGTGCGTGGCGAGTCGTTCCCCAACCAGCCACATCAGGTGTTGCTTATGCCGTCTTGATCGCCGAGTTCATCACTGTCATCACCAATCTGCTGGCGCTGCGTGTCGGCCTTTTGTTCGCGGCCATGGTCCTTCTGGCCTACGCAGCGGGCATGCAGATCAACCGGCGGCGTGGTCGATCATTCATCGATTGCGGTTGCGGTGATGAGCCCGTGCCGCTGACTGCCGGGCTGCTGGTTCGCAATGGTGTGCTCGTGCTGCTGGCTTGTCTCGGCATGCAGCTCGTCATACCCGAACATGCTTATGTCCTGCTGTCCTTTGCAGAAGTGCTGCAAAGTCTTGCTGCAGCTGCAGGTGCATTCGGCATCTACCGATGTGCCGAACTTCTCATGGCGAACGCAGCCCGATTCCGGCAATCCGGTTACAGTGCTGCCTGAAATGGAGTTGTTGATGTTGATTTCTCAGGTTCTGGTGTGGGTGGTGCTCCTTGGTCTTATCGCCGTGGTATTTGCCCTCGCCCGCCAGATCGGCATCCTGCATGAGCGCATCGCGCCGGCCGGTGCACTGATGGTCAACCAGCGTTTGAAGGCTGGTGATGCCGCACCACAAGTCGCGGTTACCACACTCGCAGGCGAGAGCCTTATGGTCGGCGGCTCCGGACGTCGACAATTGTTGTTCTACCTGGCGCCAGATTGTCCGATCTGCAAAAGTCTGCTGCCGATACTGCGATCACTGGCTACTTCTACCCGAGACACCGCAATCGTGCTGCTCAGCGATGGCGAAGCCATCAAGCCACATCAGGACTATGTCACTGCCAACAAGCTCGAACAGTTCCCTTATGCGCTGTCCGAAGCAGCTGGTCGAACCTACGGTGTTGGCAAGCTGCCGTATGCCGTATTGATCGATGCCAATGGACGCATCGCTTCGCTTGGCATCGTCAACTCCCGAGAACACCTGGAAAGCCTGTTCGAATCTGAACGGCTGGGTGTCGCTTCCATCCAGGACTATCTGGCGGCACGTCAGGGCAATCCCGTCAAGGAGTTCACACCAACCAAGCCCAAGTAGAAAAGACCTTCCGCCTGGCGATCATCTTGCGCTGGACAGCGTTGAAGTTCTTTCATGTCAGCGCCCTCTTCTACACATATACTCCCCACCGTGGCGCAACAGGGCGTCACAGGTGCCAAGCGTTCGGGAATCCGGTTTGAATCCGGAACTGACCTCGCAACGGTAAATGAGTGATTGAAGCCCCGACTGGCGCTGAAGCAGTCGGATATCTGCGGAGTTCGTTAACCCACGACTTCCAGGTATGGCCACTGTCCCGGTAAGGATTGTTCACAGACGATTCTGATCCAGGATGGGAAGGCGGCAACCATCAGGGATCACGTCCCGCCTCATGAGTCCGGAGACCGGCTTGGCATTGTCAGGAACTCCCGTCCGAGGCAGACGGTTCACCGGAAATACATCATGATCATTCGTTCCCGCATGGCCGCATGGCCCTTGGCTGGCTTGTTGCTGGCTGTTTCTTCCGTCCACGCTTACGAGTCCCCCATCGCTTCGCGCTTTGATAACAGTTTGCGCGAAGAGATCGTGGTGACAGCAAGTCGTGAACCACGAGCTGCACGAGAGGTTGGCAGCACGCTGTCCTGGCTCGATGGTCGTCAGATTGCAACGCGCGAAACACCATTTGCACCCGAACTGCTCCGCGAAATACCGGGGCTTGCCGTCAATCGAGGCGGCCCTGTCGGCGGACTCACCCAGATTCGCATGCGTGGCAGTGAAGGCAATCACACACTGGTGCTGATCGACGGCATCGAAGCAAATGACCCGGCCTTTGGATCCGAATTCAACTTTGCTTCCTTGCAGACTCTGGGTATGGATCACATCGAAGTGCTGCGCGGACCACAAAGCGCGTTGTACGGAAGCGACGCCATTGGTGGTGTGATCAGCTTTCGCAGTGCCTTGCCGGACGCCGGCGAGACTCACCTTCTCGCCGATATCAGCGGTGGTTCACATGACACCGCACGGGCGGGTATCAGCGGCGCGATTGGCGGTGAGGTGCTACGTGCATCACTAAGCGCGTCTCAATACGAATCCGCCGGCATCAACGCATCACGATCCGGCAATGAAAAGGACGGTTATCGCACCAGAACGCTGAACGGTCTCGTGGCAGCCGATCTGAGCGATAGCCTCAAATCCCGATTGATACTCCGGCAGACCGACAGCGAAGTCGAAGAAGACACCCAGGATTTCAATTTTCCATCCACACCAACTCAGGGACTGTTGATCGACAGCGCGAACGAAACTGACTTTCATCAGCGCTATGGTCTTGCAGAAATCACTCACGGGGCACGTGGTGATCTCTTCACCCAGCGACTGGCGATCTCATACGCCGGCACGAACAATCACTTTCGTGACCGCGGACAAACCACCGCCTCATCCCGCGGTGCGCGTCGCAAGGCGGCGTACGATGCTTCCCTGCACTTCGGTTCTGACAGGTTGTCACACACACTGACGGCAGGGCTGCAGCACGAGGAACTCCTGTTCAGGTATCGCGTTGCTGACTTTGCCGCCGCCAACCAGAATCGCACCGATGATCAAACCAGCGGCGTGCTGGAATATGCGCTTGGATTCGATGATCGGTTCTGGCTCTCGCTGTCCGGACGACAAGACCGCAATGATCGGTTTGATGACGCAACAACGTGGCGTGGTACGGCGTCCTGGTTGCTGCCCGTCTCCAGAACCCGACTCCACGCAAGTATCGGCGAGGGCATAACCAACCCTGGATTTTTCGAACTGTTTGGCTTCATTCCTTCAAGTTTCATCGGCAACAGCAAGTTGCAGCCTGAAACCGCCCTGGGATACGACTTCGGTATTGAACAATCCTTTTTCGAAGGGGCAGTACTGCTCGACCTGACCGCGTTCTCGGCAGACCTTCGCGATGAAATCACCACCGAGTTTGACTTTGCCACCTTCAGTTCAACCCCGGTCAACCTCGATGGGAAAAGCGAGCGCAAAGGGTTCGAGATGTCCTTGCAGGCTGCGCTGAACGAAGCCTGGTCGATAACAGGCGGTTACACCTATGTCGACACTGAAGATCGTGATGGTCTGCGTGAAGTGCGCAGGCCTCGCCACAGTGGCAACCTCAACATCAACTTCCGGTTTGGTGAAGGTCGCGGAAACGTCAATCTGGGAGTTATCCGCAGCGGCGAGCAACTGGACAACGAGTTCATCTTTGCAACACCCGAGGATCGCGTGGCGCTGGATGGTTACACCTTGGTGAATCTGGCGGCTTCGTGGGCCGCATCCAATCAACTGACCGTCTATGCGCGCGTGGAGAATCTGCTCGATGAACAATACGCAGAGTTGTTCAGCTTCCGATCACCTGGTCGAACCGGTTATCTCGGGGTGCGTCTCAATCTGAACTGAGCCTGGACCTTGTGGGTCGGCATGCCGGTTGCGCCGGGGTCGATGTTCCGTGGTAGGTTTATCACATCAAGAACGATTGAGGTAATCCTGCCATGGCCATCGTTGTAAAACCCTCCGGCCGCGCCTGTGGCGCAATCGTCAATGGTGTTGATCTGCGAATGATCAACGCCGATCTTGCCGAAGAATTGCGCGCGATCTGGCTGCAGCATCGGGTTATCGCGTTTCCGGACCAGCAACTTGATCTCGAGGCTTACGAACGAGTCGCCGAACACTTCGGTCCGTATGGCGTCGACCCCTACTTCAAGTCACTGCCTGGTCATCCGCATGTGGCCGAGATCAAGCGTGAAGCTGATGAGAAGACGCCGTTGTTCGCTGAAGGCTGGCACTCCGACTGGAGCTTTCTGTCGTCACCACCCGCGTTGACCATGCTCTACGGTCGGGAAATTCCGCCGATCGGTGGTGACACCTTGTACGCCGACCAACATGCCGCCTATGACGCACTGAGCGATGACATGAAACAGCGCCTCGAGGGGCTGATGGGCATCCATTCTGCCCGGCGTGCATATTCCAAAGCCGGACAGTATGGAGATCGAGACATTGGGCGCTCCATGGCGATCGTCGCCGACGACAGCGCCATGGCGACGCAGCTGCACCCGATCGTTCGCACCCATGCCGAAACCGGTCTGCCAGGCCTGTTCATGAGCCCTGGCTACACCATCGGTATCGACGGCTTGCCGGATGATGAAGCACAGGCACTACTCCTGGAACTCTACGCGCACCAGATTGCCGAGCCGTTCATCTATCGGCACACATGGTCCGCCGGCATGGTCACGTTCTGGGACAATCGCGCCGTGAATCATGCCGCTACCGGTGGCTACGAAGGTTATCGTCGACTGCTGCACCGCATCACGATCTCGGAGCGTTGATGAAAGAGCGTCGATAACGCAGTGACGCCCCGACGCTGAGTCACTCAGATGAGCGCCTCAGTGAACTTGGCTTCCATCCGCAGATAACTTTTCACGCCGCCAGGCACATCCTTGAAGATGTCTGCCCATGCCTCACCAGCAAAAACACGGCCAAACGTGGCATCACGTGTGGCCATATCCGGCCAGCGAATGATCCAGGTGATATTGGCTGGGCCGAGTTTGTCCATGGCAACACCAGTGATCTGCGCGGGCTCGGGCAAGCTGGTCCAGAAGCCGACGAGATCAAGCTCCTTGGCAAGAAAGGGTAGCGCACGGGCTTTCGCCCAGGCTTTGTAGTCTTCAAACAGCGTGGGCTCAAAGTAGTAGTTTCGAATTTCGAACATGGTTTTCTCCTGAGTCTGGTTTCAGATCGGTGTGTTCTGGTAAAGCCCGGATTTATCACGGCCAACCGCACGGCACAAGGATGTGTCGCAGTTTGCCAAGCGTGAAAGGCCATGGATTACCAACGGCGTAACTCCGGCGCGGCACCGGTGCTGCCCTTGGTGACACCGCTGACGCGTGAATTGCGCGCAGATGTCTTGGGAAATCGCTTCGAGAGTTCCGGCCCGGCCGCAGTGAGCCCGCCATCAACAACGATATGTTCGCCGGTCACGAACATGGAATCATCACAGGCCAGAAACAGCGCAGTCCCGGCGATGTACTCACCTCGTCCATAGTCAGGCCACGGCTGGGCATTCGTGAATCGCTCGCGCGTCTGCTCCGGGCGGCCACCATCAGCAAGGGGTGTCGCGATGAATCCGGGACAGATGGCATTGACACGAATGCGATCCGATGCCAGCTCAACGGCTGCCGATTTTGTCAGGCTGATGACCGCAGCCTTGGCGGCCGAGTAGATCATCGGTCCGGCATCACCCGACAGACCGGCGATGGATGCGGTATTGATGATGGCGCCACCCGTGCCCTGCACGCGCATGCGTTTGGCCGCATGTTTGATGCCAAGGAAAACCCCCTTGGCGAGGACGTCCATCGTGTAGTCCCAGGATTCGACGGTGGTTTCCGTAATCGGACCAATCGCCCCGCCAACGCCTGCATTGTTGAAGACAATGTCGAGCTGCCCGAATGTGGAGATTGCAGCGTCGAGCATGGCTTCAACATCGCTTTCTTGCGCGACATCAACACGGACAAACCGGATACGATCCGCAAATCCCGCAGCGGAGGCCTCAAGAACCGTTTCTGCACCGGTTTGAGCATTGAAATCGGCAACAACGACGCTTGCGCCCTCTTCAAGAAACCGCATGACGGTGGCCTTTCCCATACCACTGGCGCCGCCAGTAATCACCGCAACCTTTCCTTCCAGCCTCGAAGATCTCATTCCGCAACTTCTCCTGTTTCCAACGAAATTGAACCATCCGTAGCAACGCTCATGCTGGCTTGACACCCGTGCCTGTTGTTTTGCACGCATATCGATCGCGCAGATTGGCCAGCATTCGTCCGACCGTGTTTGCAGCGCGTCGATTGACCAGTAGCGCAGGGCCACTGCCCGGATCTACCCACATCTGCAAACTCACCGCGATCTTCTTGTCATGACCGACAAACGTCCACACACCATCGGCCGCCTGCATTCGCACCAAACCGTCCCGCGGCGGAATGTAACGAGGTAATCCATTCATGTGCACGGACGCATGATCACCACTGAAATCCACGTCGAGGGCGTACACCATGTCCCTGGGTTTGTACGGCCAGGGGGCTCGTGTCACAACGTGATACACAACCCTGCCATCTGTTTGCGGCAGACGTTCAGCTGCCGCGGTATAGGGTACCCAGTTGACCAGCTCCCGGGGTTCGGAAATAAACTCCAGAACGATCAACAGATCACCGCACAGCGTGACCGCACCACGGTGCTCAAGAAACCTGGAATCACGATTCCGTGATTCCAGAGCGACGCCTTCAACGGTTCGACCTGCACGCCATTCCGAAGGTTGCACGTGCGGTGCGATAGCCAGAAATATCAGAACTACACAAAGGGAGCCGCCAAAGCTCTGCCTGCCCGAACCTTCCCTAATCGAATGCTTCAATTTCTTCCTGGTATTCCTGGAACAAGGCGTAGTTGTGGGCAACCGCGTCGTTGATATCCTGCTGAACCCGCGCAGTCTCGATCGCGTTTTTCACCCACACGTGCTCTTTCCAGTTTCCACCGGCAGTCTTCACGACTTCCATTTCTGCGGAAGTGGCTCGGGTCAGGTCACCGAGACCACCGAAGATATCTGTCAGGGATGGCTCTTTGCCCTTCTCCTCTTCGAACTCCTCATACTTCTTGGCAATCCGCTCCCGCAATGCCTTGGTCTTTGTCAACGTGCTGACGTAGGCCTCAACCTGAGCCTCCGTCAACTCGCCATCACCCGGTGGCTCGTAGACATCCTGCTCAGCCTGCTCCATCAACTGTCCACTGCGCTCCACGCCGCCCAGCACACCAGTGCTCTGGCCGCTTTCAAAGATGTTCTCAACTGCCGCCGCTGAATCTTCGGTGTCGTCGCCGGAGAGCACCGCAGAGGTCATCGCCGCCGTCGCAAATACCACTCCCCAGGTGATCATGACGATCAAGCCAGCAACAAACAGCGTACCGATAGAAGCTGCGAAGTGCTTGACCCGACTGTCTTCAGGAACCGCAAGAAACTCCGGAATGAAACGCCAGGCGAGGACCAGGCTGTAAATGGCTGCAACAAGGCTGAGCAACCCGCCGATCCACGGTAGAGGGCTGAGAATCGTACCTGCGCAGGCCGGCACAATCGCCAGCCCCACGGTTGCATACGCCTGGTCATAGTTCTTGACGCCACCAAAGGTGCCGGCAAAGAAGTCGAAGACAAAGGCAACCACAAAGGTCCAGCCGAGGCCAAACACCAACCCCATCACAAAACCAATGAAACCGGCCCCGCCGGGACCTGAACTTCCTCCAAACAACCAGCCGAGGATTCCACCGATGAGATAACTGCCAACAAACGCTGGCAGCACGATCTGCAGAAACGTCTGGAGGAACGGCGCTGAAGTGGCCTTGTATTGGGGGGCAACCTCGGCCGGTGTCATGAGTACAGCCGAGACCCACTTTATGGTGGCGTTGATATCGAACATGGAAGTCCTCCTTGATCACAACGATTCTGGAGTATGGGTTTGACGGTGATGCCAGCACCCGGGATGAACGAGAGCAACAATAGCGACTTTCACAGCGATCGGCGAGGTGATCGCTGAACTCTCAGACGGGAACGATCAACTGCCGAGGCGATACCGCACTTTCAGGACCAGAACATTGGCAAGTGGTGCATCCCAGGCATCCTGAAAAATCTCCGGAAACCCTTCATCCGACAGCAGTGCACCACGATCCGCCTGTCGGGTGTAAACGAGAAACAGGTCCGACAGCGGCGCGAGTTCCCAACGGTATCGCAGTTGAAAACTGTACTGAGCCTTCGAGAAATCGTAGCTCGGGCGGAAGCCGACACCAGCCGGCTTGTTGATGGCATCCAGATTGCCCGGCTTGCCCGGGATCAGGAAAAAGCCCTGTTCCCTGGCCTTGATCCCCACAAACTGCAGGGACAGTCGCAGTTGCTGGCGTGCACTGATGAAGTAGTCGACTGCAAGGTTTGGTGTCCACTGTTCTGCGGCAAAAGTCGCCATCAGATTGTTCTGTTGATGGAGCAGCCAGCCATCCCGATCTTCATAATGAACGAAGAGGCTCACCCCAAAACGGTCACTCGGTCGCCAGCCGATGGAGGCATCGGCTACCCACGAATCGCCGCCGAGATTTTCGCCCTTGTACCCGGCGCCCAGCGTATAGAACCACTGTCTGGTTGTATCGGACTCCCACAACATCAGGGCTTCAGCGCGCGACTCGATACGGAAGGTGCCGTTGCCAAAGCTGTTGAGGTCATCGTATATCCCTGGGACATAAGCCAATCGAAAGGTCACCGCTGACAAGTCATTCAACGCCAGCCGATCGGAGAGGAATATTCCCGCACCGGTCAGCAGCGATTCCGAGATGTTCTTCTGCAGGAACCCACGCAGATCAAACTGATTTTCCCGCGCATAACCCAGGTTGGCCGTGGTCCGCGTGAATGAATTGCGAAAGCGGTACATGTCGACTCGTTGCAGAAAGCCAAGGTCATTCACTTCCAGACTCTTGCTGAATCCCTCCAGCCCAAATCGGTAGAACATGCCTTGTTTGAGTAGAATTTCAGTGTCAATGAATCCACCGTGACCACGCTGCAGGCCCTCGACGTCAGACCCCATGTACTGCGCATCGATCTTGTACTTGCCGCTGGGTGCCAGGTAGTGGCCATCAACACCATAGGTCTTGGCATCACGCACATCATTGAGCACTGCTGTCGACATCACGCCTATTGCCCGATAGGCGCCACTCTGCGCATCTTCGTACAGCAGGCGAGCCACGCCATAGTCATTTCCATCCTGCTTGAGATTGCGCGGTGTTCCGTTGTCCTGCAGATGAAATTTCACATCGTCTTCGAACGCCGCGAGAAAACCGTAGCGCAGTCGGCCAATCTGTCCCGTCGTATTCACCGCGCCCAGCAATTCCGTGGGCTCGACCAGTTCGCGCTGTGGGATCGTCACACCACGGCCAACGTCGGGACGACGCGGACTGCCGCCGATTCGCCGTGTATTGAGCAGTGTGTACGGCACCCCTTGATTCCCCACCCCTCGGCCACGCGTATCACCACGCGGCGAAGTGACGTATACCTCCTGGCCTTCAAGAAAGAACAGGCGTTTTTCAGGAAAAAATACTTCCAGCGCTGTCAGGTTGATCACTACCTCGTCGGACTCGACATTGCCGAAATCAGGATTCACCGTGGCGTTCATCTGGAAATTGGTTGACGGACGCCAGAACACATCGAGACCGGCCCGGTAACGTTGTTCCTTCTCGATACCATCATGCGATGCCGCAACAAACGGATACACGTTGTACTGCTGCTTGGGAGCAACGCCTCGCATTTCAACTTGCTGCAACGAAGACATGAACTTCTGTGTGGTTGGCGGCAGACTCGGCCAGCCCCATCGTTCATCAAGGTAAGCCACTTTACGTGACGCGTAGATTCCCATCTTGCGAACATCGCCTGCGTGCGGCATGGAGACCACGCTCCACGGGATGTAGAACTCGGCAGACCAGCCATAGTCCGTAACCTGACTGCGGCCTCGCCATGGGCCATCCCAGTCGTTGGAGTACTTGCGCTCCGGCAATACCGTGCCATCCATCAGTGAATCACCGAGGCTTACACCGAACCAGTAGCCGTAACGACCTTCGCCTGAAGTGTCGAGGGTGATACTGAGGTGATCACGATTCACGGTGAAGCCGTCGCGTCCGGTCAATCGACCGACCAGCGTATCCTTCGGCTGTTCCATTTCGGCGCCGAAATAGATTCCGCCATCGTCATAAGCGATATAGAACCGCGTCGGATGTTTGCCAGGCTGCAGGGTATCGGGTTCGAGAACGAGGAAGTCTTCCACCGGCTGCAGCGTATGCCAGAACGCCTCGTCCAGATGGCCATCGACAACAACCGGCGTCGCCTTCGTGTCGATTCGCTGCAGTGGCAGGGCAGGTGCATCGCCGGCGGCCCAAAGGACGGACGACCAGGTCAGCATGCCAATGACTAACAGAATGACGGGAGGTAACACGGCGTGCCCGCTCAAGGATGATGCATGCTAACACAGCGCATTTGCTTTGCTTTCCAAAAAAGTCAGGTGCCATCAGACGATCAGCTCGCGTGTGTCGGCTATGCGATGGTGGCGAATAAAAGGCTGGGGCGTATGATCAAGTTGTTGCAACAAAGGAGATCAACCGTGCCTAAAACCGTCGACTGGTATTACCACCGCAACGGCTGAACCGGCTGTGGCAAGTCCTCCAGCTTTCTGGAGCGCAGCCAGCTCACCGTGAGTGAGACCGTTTCCGCCAGCAAAAAACTATCCGCCGCAGACGCTCGCAAACTGCTCGCTTCCGTCACCCGTCTGGTGGTTGCCAAAGGGAAAAAGACAGAGGAATTCGACCTCAAGACCGGTATCACTGAAGCAGCCGTCGCCGCGATGCTTGGTCCTACCGGAAACCTGCGCGCGCCAACTCTGCGCGCTGGCAAGACTTTGCTGGTCGGGTTCAGTGACGAGGCGTACACCAAGCTGCTCGGCTGAGCGCTTGGTCTTCACAGCGTGCTCGGGAGTCCGTGCGTGACAACTCCCGAGTGCTCAAGTGGTCTGCGGTCGAGCAAGCGTACCACCGTTATCATTACCAACCCGGATGCCGGGCACCAATAGAAAAACGCGACGCCACTGTTTGACAGCCACGCAGTCACTGCACACGACACCAGAAAGCCTGCAATAAAGCTGGGGAAACGACCGACCCCATATCTGGCCAGCACGGCGGTCGCGAATATCGGGCCGTAGACATAATTCGGCAGCATGAAGGTCAGGTCCAGGAGTCCATCTGCCGTGAACCGGCTGAAGTAGATCGCCATCAACAGGAACACGCCACTCCAGACAATCAGGGACAGGCGCGCCACCAGCAGGTAGTGCGCTTCCGACGCACCCTTGCGGACATACCGCTCATACAGATGATGCACGGTGACATCGGAAGCTTCTGCAAGCGCCGAATCCTGCGTGGAGATCGCTGCCGCAAAGATGGATGCGATCAATAACCCGGACAGACCAGCCGGCATTTCCGAGACGATGAAATGTGGAAAGATCCGGTCCGGCTCGGTCGCCAGCTGCGCCAGGACATCCGCTGACAATGGATGCTCCGAGTAGAACACGGCGAGACCGAGCCCGACCGCAAGAATGAACAGATGCATGACGTAGAAGAGCGCTGAGTAGCCATACGCCTTGCGCGCATCGCCAACACTGCGACAAGCGCGTACACGCTGCCACGTCCCCTGGGTTGCACCGAGGGCGATGGAGAGACCGATCGAGCCGACGATGCCGGCCCAGATCGTGTAGCGTTTGGCTGGATCCGTCGAAAAATCAAACAGGACCAGCTTGCCCTGTGCATCGAGCCAGGCAAAGGCTTCCGCCAGCGACATGTCCAACCGCATCGATATGAAGACCATGGCCACCACTGCGCCGCAGGCAAAAATCAGGAACAGGATGAAGTCCGTCCAGATTACGGTCTTGATCCCCGACAGAATGCTCCACAGCAAGCTGAACACGATGATGAAGAGACCACAGGCGGGAATTCCCCAGCCGGTGATTACGTCGAGTACCAGCGCCGCAGTGAGCAGCTTGATGCCGGAGTTGATGACATTGAGGATCAGTCCGAGGGTCATCGAAAATTCGCCGGTTGCAGTGTCCATACGCGCACCGATGTACTCGTAGACCGTGCGGGGACCGACACTTTCGTAGAACGGCCTGGCCATCAACCAGGCAATAAACAGCTTGCCCAGGGCAAGCCCGAGAATGACCTGGAAGTACGTCAGATTGCCATGCTCACGGAACACCGCAGCCGGCACCGAGACAAACGTTACCGAGCTGACCAGTGTTGCAATGATACTGGCTGACACCGCCCACCAGGGCAGCGTCCCGCTGGCTTCAAAAAAACCCCGCCGATCCTGTATCGCACCGCCGAGACGATGGCCAGCCCAGGTGGTACCAACCATCATCGCGACGATGATCGCCAGATCGAGAAAACTGCTCAATGGTTAGCCCGCATTCATCTGACGCGTGAGATCACTTGTCATCCAGCCGAGACAGCTCGACCACGAACAGTGGCTCCTTTCGTCCCGTTCTTCAGGCCTTTTTTCACGACAGCCGGCCGACCAAAGACCAGCGCACCGTCTTCGAGTGGGGCTTTGCGTACCATCTTTTTGTCGAGGGAGAAATCCTGCGTGTTGCGCCACGGATCCGTCGACAGCTGTTTGGGAAACAGATGCATCAACCGCTGCATGTACCCGGCGGAGAAATCTTCGATCCACGGACGACGCGGTGCATTGACTTCGTTCGGGCGCAATCGCGGGGTGCACTGCGCGACACCCAGTCGATCCATGTGATTAAGCACACGACAGACATACTCGGCCGTCAGATCTGCACGCAGTGTCCACGATGCATTGATGTAACCAAAGGTCTGCACCATGTTGGGCACATCCGAGTACATCATGCCCTTGTATGAGACCGTGTTGGGGAAATCTACAGGTTCGCCATCCACGGCAAACCGGGCACCACCGAGCAGCAGCAGATTCAGGCCGGTTGCCAGCACGAGAATATCAGCGGTGATTTCAGTGCCGTCCTGCATCCGCAGTCCGGTTGCTGTGATCTTGTCGATATTGCCGGTGACCATCTCGGTCTTGCCATTCTTGATCGACGTAAAGAGATCTGCATTGGGGACGAGGCACAGCCGTTGATCCCAGGGGTTGTACGTCGGCGTGAAGTGTTTGCCGACGTCATAATCTGGTCCCATATGGCGTCGCACTTCTTTCAGGAGCATCGACTTCACACGGTCCGGGGCGGTACGCGTCTTGTCATACATGTACTTCTGCAACTGCGTGTTCTTGAAACGGGTCAAGCGATAAGCGAGCTTTTCCGGCAGGATCTTGCGTAGTGTGTTGGCAATCTTGTCTACATCAGGGCGCGAGGCGACATAGGTAGGCGATCGCTGCACCATGGTCACTTTCGCTGCCTGGTCAGCCATCGACGGCACGACTGTCATGGCCGTTGCACCACTGCCGATGACGACAAGACGTTTGCCGGAATAGTCGAGATTTTCCGGCCAGAACTGGGGCCTCAGAAGTTGACCCATGAAATCGGCGGTGCCGGGAATCTGCGGATCAAACGCCTCATCATAGTTGTAGTAACCACTGCACATCTGCAGGAAGTTGCAGCTGATCTCTTCAACTTTGCCATTTTTTCCAGAGTCGATTCGTTCGACGTGCAAGGTCCAGCGCGAATGTTCAGTGGACCACTCCGCGTCGATCAGCTTTCGGCCAAACTGGATGTGCTTGTCGATACCGTGTTCGCTGGCCGTTTCCCGCACGTATTTGCGAATGGACGGACCATCCGCAATCGCCTTGGCCTCGCGCCATGGCTTGAAGTCGTAACCGAGTGTGTGCATGTCGCTGTCGGAACGAACACCTGGATATCGAAACAGATCCCAGGTGCCGCCAATACTCTTGCGTGATTCCAGAATGGTGTACGACTTGCCCGGGCATGACTGCTGCAGATGCACGGCCATGCCGATGCCGGAGAGACCGGCGCCAACGATGACAACATCAAAGCTGCTGTGGTTGTTGCTGCTCACGTTCTGGTTCCTCACTGCTGACTGAACTGATGAATGGTCTTTATCCTGGCTCGCAAGAGTCCCGCTACTGCCGGTCCACCACTCGCATGAAGTCGATGCTGCGGGTTTCACCAACCGGCACGGGCACTTCGACGAGCCGCTCGGGCACATCATCGAATTCGAGCCGCAAGGCGCGTGTCATGGTGGCATGCATTTCATACGTGCAGGTGATGTAGGTGAACTCGACGATCTCTTCGTCTGACAGATGTGACTGGAGCGCCGCAAATGTACCGTCAGCAACCCGCCCGCCACTGAGCACCAGATCATCGGTGTAGGCCAGTACGGCACGTTCAACGTCACTGAACAGACTGGTCGACGACCAATGCGGAATCGCAGCAATCTGATCTTCGCTGAAACCCGCCGCCCGTAACGCTTTGCAGTGCTGCGAAAATACGAACTGACTGCCGCGCGCAAATCCCGCGCGGGCCTGACCCAATTCACGCAGACGGGGATTCAGCTTGCGTTTTTTCGACCGATAGAACTGAAAACCCTGCACCATGTGATGCAGTGCATCCGGCACCAGTGCAAACACGGTCCACCAGTTGCCTGGCGTGCCGGTCGCTGTACCGGGCTCGTTGACTGGATCCCGATCAGCACCGAAAACAGCATCGTAGAGGGGCAGTACAGTGGGATCGACCTCTCCTCGGCCGAGTTGCCGAAGTCTTGGCATGACGGTTCAACTGTTGTGGGTATGGCAGCCAGTATCCGGGAAAATCACTGGTCTGACCACGGGGCCCTTGTAATTGTCAGACCAATGCCCGGACGCGGTCAGGATGCGGCGCACCCGGCTGGAACATCACCACAGCATCATCGAAGCCCGCAGTTGCAAAACCCTGCAGCAGATCCCGCAACTGCCCGAGGTCCGTCTTGTCGTTGAGGATGAGGGTTGAGACGATGGCCCGCTTGCCACCTGCGGCACGATAACGATCCAGCGCCGCATGAATCTCCGGCGGTTTGCGATAGTGGCCCGAGGCTATCCAGCCATCAAATTGCGTGGCAGCCTTGTCAACCCCGGCGCCCCACGAACCCAGCAGCAACGGCACTCGACCTCGAACCGCCGGCCATGGGGAAAGCTTCACCTCACCAGAATTCCCGTCGCGCAGGTAATCACGCAGTTCCGGCACCATCGCGTTGACTCGTTTGAACCGCTGTGTGAAATCGCGCTCGAACGCTTTGAAATCCGCTTCGGTCGATCCCGCACCGATGCCGAGCAGCAGACGGTTTCCACTCAACTGGGCCAGCGAGATCGCCCGATGCGCAAGATCGGCTGCCGCGTACAAGGGTGCCTGCACAACTGCGGTACCCAGTTCGCAACGGGTGGTGACCGAAGCCGCAACCGACAAGGTGATGAACGGATCGGTGATCATGAATCCCCGTCCGGTAGCCTGAGCCGACCATAAACTCTGGAAGCCAACCGCCTCCAGCATTCGTGCTTGTTCAGCCAGTGTGGTCGTTTTTTCCGGCACGAGTATCGGCCCCAGAAGAGCGCCCAGTCGCATGTTCCAGTCTCCCTATCGTTTGATGCCGAATTCCGCCAGCACTTCATCGGTGTGCTCACCCAGCTGTGGTGGCAGACGTCGTAACGAAGTCGGCGTCGAGGTGAACTTGATGGGACTGGCGACAATGGCCACTTCGGGATTGTTACCCGGCAACTGGAATCGGTTGAGCATGCCACGTGCGGCGACATGAGGATCGGCAAAGATTTCGCTGGCCGTATTGACCGGGCCACACGGCACCTTGCCACCAATTGCAACCATGATTTCCTGCTTCGTGCGCACACTGGTCCACGCCGTGATGATCGCTTCAACAAACGGCTGATTGCGACGACGCAGATGCGTATTGCGTGTTCGAGGATCGTCGATCAGATCGGGGCGCGCCATCGCCGTGCAGAGTTCAGCCCAATGTCCTGGTCCCGGCGCCGCGATCGCGATACCACCGTCGCTGGCCTGAAAAATACCGAACGGCATGAGATTGGGATGGTGTTGGCCACGTGGCCCGAGTTCCACGCCTGAGTAGCTGTAATTGACCGCAACGGTTTCGGTGTACGCAAGGATCGCGTCATACATGCCGACGTCGAGAAACTGGCCTGCACCGGTGCGACGAGCATGATGTATGGCAGACACGACGCCCAGCGCCATCATGGTGCCTGGATAGATGTCTCCAACACTCACGCCACCCGGAAAGCCACCGCCATCTTCGGGACCGGTGATATGCACGTGACCGCCCATGCTCTGCGCAACGATGTCGTAGGCCGGCCAATCCGCATAGGGACTGCGTCCGGTGCGAGGATCACCGAACCCTCGTATGGCGCCATAAACAATGCGTGGGTTTCTTTGTTTCACCACATCGTAGCCAACACCAAGGCGGTCCATCACACCGACCCGCATGTTCTCGACAATGGCATCCGCCTGTTCACACAGGCGGAGCAGGATCTCCCGGTCGGCCGCGTCCTTGAGATCGAGCACGATGCTGCGCTTGTTCCGGTTGATGCTGGCGAAATAACCACCGTAGTCCACACCAGCCGGTGTTTCGCTGCCAGCATTCGCATAATCCGGCGGCAATGGCGGTAGCGATCGCGAGCCATCACCAGTTGGCGGCTCCACCTTGATGACGTTGGCGCCCAGATCGGCCAACAACGCCGCGCCATACGGGCCTGCCAATGCCATGGTGCAGTCGATGATGGTCAGATCCGAAAGTGGTCCCGTGCCTGGGTTCGCAACGCTCACGCGTTGAGATCCTGTGGCACTACGGCGAACGCCGGTCGCTGCGCGATACGCACCCGAATCTCGCCATTCGGACCGTTGTGCAGGAGATCAACCACTTCTGCGGCCATGGTCTCGGGGGCCATGATGTCCGGACTCTTGAAGGCATCGGGAACGATGCCGGTATCAACGACCCCCGGACAGATCACGTTGATCCGCAGGTTGGTGTTGGCATTGGCAGCAGCCACCGCGCGTCCAAAACCGATCAGCGCATATTTGGTGGCTGCATACATCGGGTCGATCGGCAACACACCCAACCCCGCAATCGACGCGGTAATCGTGATCGCGCCACCCTTCTTCCGCATTTTGGGCAACAGCACCTTGACCCCGTGAAACACGCCATCAAGGTTGACACCGACGATGCGTCGATACCTATCGAGGCTGACATCTTCGATCGCCAGAAATGGCGCACCGGTTGGCACCGTCATGATGCCGGCATTGAGGTGCACATAGTCAGGTACACCGAGCGCCTTTATGCAGTTGTTGGCCGCAGAGGTCATCGACGATAACCGGGTAACATCACACGGCAGGAACAAACCACCAATCTCCTTCGCAAGCGCCTGGCCTGCCTCGACATTGACGTCACAGATGGCAACCTGGATATCTCTGGCCGCCAGCATCCTCGCCACTTGGGCGCCGATGCCTGTTGCTGCCCCGGTGATCAGTGCGATCTTGCTGGACACTTCGCTCCCCCTCGCCTTTGGTCTGCCTATTTACCGGATTTTGCGGTCGACTCGGCTTTCATCTCTTCAATCTTTCCAGCCAGATATCGCTCGCGTGAATGGCTGTGGCCCACGTGCTGCAGATTGAACGCTGCCTGCTGCGCAGTCCAGAACCCCTGGGCGTCCAGTGCCTGATTGCAGGAGAGCTTAGCCAGCTTGAGCGAGAACGATGGCCGCTTTGCAATCTTGTTGGCGATGCCGAGCGTGAAATCTGCAAGACCAGCGCGCGGCACAACATGATTGACCATGCCAAGGTTGTAGGCTTCCTGGGCAGTGACCGGGTCGCCGGTATAGAGCATTTCCTTGGCCTTGCGAATACCAAACTCCCAGGGGTGACCAAACCACTCCACGCCATTCACACCGAAATCCAGCGTGATATCGATAAACGTTGCGTCTTCACTGGCGATGATGAGATCACAGACCCACATCAGCATCAGACCACCGGCGATCGTCTTGCCGTGCACCTGCGCAATCGTTGGCTTGGGCAGCTGTTGCCAGCGACGACACATGTTCAGATAGATTTCTTCTTCCAGCGCGAAGTGTCCCTCTGCGCCTGGCTTCTTGAAGCCGCCGGAAATGCCAATCGGCTTCATCTCATACGGCTCGCGACCACGAACATCGTGCCCTGAAGAAAAGTGCGGGCCTTCGCCGGCCAGGATGATGACTTTCACGTCATCATCGTAAGAAGCGCGGGTCAGCGCGTCGTTGAGCTCATAGGTCATCTGCATGTTCTGCGCATTGCGTGTTTCCGGGCGGTTCAGCGTCACTCTCGCTACGCCGCCTGCCAATGACTCATAGCGCACTGTCTTGTAGTCGCTCATCGCTGCTTCCCCGTTGTCATGAAAAAAAGAATGGATAAAGAGGTGTGAAAAGAAAAACTGGCCATCCGGCATGGTAGTACGTCGCCTGGAGCTTGAGTATCCCCAGAGTCCGGCCCCAGAGTCCGGCAAGGTCCCATCGGACGGGGCGGGGTCCCGCGGACCGGGTTGACTTGATTACCTTCCAGCACTGACAGTGCCGGCTCCCACTCTTTTCAGGTGTTACCCACGTCCATGGACATCACGTGGAATTACTTTTCGCTCATCAGCCTCATGCTGGCCAGCGGCGTGGTCGGCGGTTTGCTGGCGGGCCTGTTAGGGGTGGGTGGTGGCATCGTCGTGGTGCCGGTCCTGGAATTTACCCTCGGCATACTCGGTGTCGACCCGGAAGTCCGGATGCACATTGCCGTCGCCACTTCGCTGGCAACGATCATTCCGACTTCCATCTCGTCAGCTCGTGCCCACCATGCACGAGGTTCAGTGGATATGGCTCTGTTCAGGCGCTGGGGACCACTGATGTTCATCGGTTCAATACTTGGCGCCGCCCTTGCGTCCGTGGTGCACAGTGCCTTGCTGTCATTGGTGTTTGGTTCGGTTGCCTTGCTGGTGGCCGGGAAGATGCTGCTACTGCGCGACGATTTCAGACTGGCACAGCAGTTACCTGTTCACACGGCGGCCCTCGGACTGCCGGTCGGCATTGGCGCCGTTTCCAGCATGATGGGCATTGGTGGTGGCACCTTGAGCGTGCCAGTGCTGACGCTGCTGAATCAGCCAGTGCACACAGCGGTTGGCACTTCCGCATTGTTTGGACTGGTGATCAGCATTCCGGCAACCCTGGCCTATGTCCTTGCCGGCTGGTCGCACGAGTCTGTGTTGCCTGGCAGTCTCGGTTACGTAAACCTGCCGGGATTTCTCATCATCGCGCCGCTGACCACCTGGATTGCACCCTACGGAGCAAGAATCGCTCACCGTCTGACTCGTACCACGCTCACCCGTACCTTTGGCGCTTTCCTGCTACTGGTCGGTTTCCGGATGTTGTACAAGGCACTGAGCTGAAGAGAACCGCTGGATCCGTCAGAAATACTGCGTTTCGCCCTGTCAGGACGCCTCAAGGACGTGACAAAGCGCTTCAATCAGCTCTTTTTGGTCCGATTAACGGCTTTGAGGTGACTTTGCGCTCAAAATCGTGCCCAAGCTTTCCAGATAATGGAAAAATTATGAAAGAGGGGGTTACAGCGCAGAAGGAAGATCGCTACCATTCCGCGCCACAGATGTGACCAATGCGTTACGCTGTTTCTGGATGGTGACAGACGGCAAGGGAGGGAGCCATTGTTGTTGGCACAGCACGATTCGGGCGAACGTGAACGTCCGAAAATGAACCCGGGCAGTCGTATGGGTTCCGGGTTGTATGGCGATGACAAGAGCGACCAGATATTCAAGCTATGCAAGCCACACAAGCCACGCAAGCCAACTACTATGTGCAGACTTGGTTCCGGATCACCAACTTCATCTGAGCATGTCAGAACAGCAGGCAGTGCATTAGTCCAGTCATGCAGAAAATAGAAAAGAATACAGAGGTCAATCTGACAGCGACTCCAACGCTCTCAGGTCTGCACCAACCGAACTCCCCTCTCCTGAACCTGGCGCAAATGCTTGACTTTGCTGCGCTTGGAAACAGCGGGTTCAACTTCTACGACGGCAGCGGCCGCCTGACCGAAGTGCTCACCTATCAGCAACTGCGCCTGGATGCCCAGCATCTGGCCCGCCAGCTGCTGTCTCTCGGCCTCAAACGACTGAGTCGGGTGGCGATCATTGCCGATACGACGCCCTTGTTTCATCGCGTGTTTTTCGCATGCCAGTATGCCGGATTCATTCCTGTGCCCATGCCTGCGGCCCTGTTCATGGGTGGCGCAGACAACTACGTTGCCCAGATTCATCGCATGCTGCAAAGCTGTACGGCATCCGTCGCTATCGCACCACCTGGTTACGAAGAGTTATTGGCTCGCGCGAGCCACGGATTGACGCTGACATGGCATGGTGGTTCCGAAGCGCTGGCGGCACTGCCTGAAGCAGACGTCCCGCTCGAACCGTTGATCGACCATGAACCGGCTTACCTGCAGTACACCTCAGGCAGCACCCGATTCCCGCGCGGCGTGGAAATGCCCGAGCATTCCGTCATCTGCAATCTCAATGAGATCGCGGACAAGGGTGTGCGCATGACGGCCAGTGATCGGCTAGTGTCCTGGCTGCCGTTTTATCACGACATGGGACTGGTGGGATTTGTCCTGGTACCGCTTTGCCGGCAGCTGTCGGTGGACTACCTGAGTCCACGAACGTTTGCCATGCGGCCTCGCCTCTGGCTCAAGATCATTTCCGACAACAAGGGCACGGTCTCGTCCAGCCCACCGTCCGGTTATGGCCTGTGTGCAACCCGGTTGCGGCTGACTACGGATCAGCAGAAATATGATCTTTCGAGCTGGCGTGTGGCCTGCATCGGTGCCGAGCGTATCAACGCACGATTGCTGGTAGCGTTTGCCAACGTCGTCAAGGACATGGGATTCAATCCCACGGCGTTTGTTGCCTGTTATGGCATGGCAGAATGCGGGCTTGCCGTGAGCTTCGCGCCGCTTGGCGAAGGGCTCAAAGTGGATGTGGTCGACAAAGAACTGATCACGACCGTAGGTCGGGCGACCCCCACCGACAATGAACACGACTCGCTCGAACTGGTGGATTGCGGGCGATTGCTGCCCAGTTATGAGTACCGCATTACCGATGGCTCTGGCCGCAAACAGCCAGACCGCCAGTGCGGACACATCCAGGTGAAGGGACCAAGCGTCATGCGCGGTTACTTCAATGACCCGGAGGCTACCCGCCTCGTGCTGAGCGCAGATGGCTGGCTCGATACCGGCGACATTGGCTACTGTGTTGAAGGACATCTCTACGTCACTGCGCGCAGCAAAGACGTCATCATCGTGCACGGCCGGAATATCTGGCCTCAGGATCTCGAGCAACTTGCTGAAAGCTGCCCCGGCGTACGCCATGGTGATACCACGGCTTTTGAGGTCACCCGTCCGGACAGCGATCCACTTGTGGTCGTGGTTGTTGAGACCAAGCGGCCAGACCCGGAATTGCGCAAGATCATTTCCGCGAAAGTCCTCAGCAGCTTCGGTGTCTCATGTCACGTCGAGCTGGTGCCGCCAAAGACACTCCCGAAAACGTCATCCGGCAAACTGTCGCGTGCGACAGCCCGCCTCGGTTTTCTGGCACGCGTAGGCTGGGACGAAAGCGGGAATCCAACATCTCAGATGGCTCTCGAGGGGTATGGCTGAGCACCCTTTCTGCCCTGGTGCGTCCCCGCTCTTTGAGTTTCATCTCTCCGTATCGCTTCTACCCGGCCGCCTCTCCCAGAGCGCTCTCTCCTGGTGACCTCGCTCCCTGAACAGAAATCGCATCGGGTTCTGCTGACCGGTGCCACCGGTTTTATCGGCCGGCATGTGGAGCGTCAGCTGCTCGACGCCGGCCATCAGGTACTGGCGATCGTTCGTCCGGAGCGAACTTCCATACCACTGGATCCACGCACATCCATCATTCGAGCGAGCCTTTTTGATCCTGTCGGGATAGGCGCAGCCCTGGCGCAGGCTACGGCAGTGATACACCTTGCCGGCGCCGTACGTGGAGCAACCGCTGGCGACTTTTCGGCGGTCAACGTTGACGGCGTGCGTGTCATGCGCGACGCGATACTCCAGACCAATCCCGATCTTCCTGTCCTCCTGATGTCCTCACTGGCGGCAAGTTTCCCGGAATTGTCCGAGTACTCAGCCAGCAAACGGGCAGGCGAAGATCTGTTCACTGCAGACGCACGATTACGCTGGACGGCAATTCGACCACCTGCCGTTTATGGTCCCGGTGACAAGGAACTGCGCCTGCTGCTCAACCTGCTCCTCCGCGGCGTGATCATCATTCCCGGCAATCCTGCGCAGCGCCTGTCATTTATCCATGTCACGGATCTCGCGGCAGCCTGCGTACATTGGCTGGTACACCATCAGATCCTCCTGCATCGCGTATTCAGCATCGACGACGGCAGGTCAGATGGCTACGATTGGCCGGCTATCGTGAGTGAAGTGTGTGAGCGACAGCTGCTGAAGGTCGTGATTCCTCCTGGATTGTTGAGAGTGCTTGGTCGCGTGAACGGCTGGGTGGCTGATCGGCTCGATCAAGCGCCGATGCTTTCTCCCGGCAAGGTCCGCGAACTCATGAATCCCAGCTGGGTCGCCAGAGACACCGAAGGTACGCAGGCATTTGTTGCGGCTACCGGCTGGCACCCGGAATGGAAACTGGGGCATGGTGTGCGTCAGACCTTCAGTCGGCCAGACGCCGGATGAATGACGGTGAAACTCAGATCTGCCGGAGTTTCCCGCACACAAATTGATGTTCTCATCCATTCGCAACGGCGAAATACTGAGAGAAACCCGGATCAACAAGTCGCTGGCAGCAGCGATGGAGCGCTGAAGTTGTGAAAGATACGGAAGAACAGCTCAAGGACCTGCTTGAGCAAATTACCCCCATCCCGCCAGATTTTGATGGCAATTCAGACTTGATCGAAGATCTGGCGCTGGAGTCCATTCAGGTGATGGAGTTTGTCATGGAGGCTGAAGATCACTTCGATATCGCCATCGCCCAAGACAAACTGGCCGACGTTCGCACACTCTCCCAGCTGGTTGCCGTGATCGAGGATTTACGTGGCGCTGCTTGACAAGTTTACCGACGTTGCGCGAATTCGCGACGGGCTCGGCGTCATTGATCCTACCCGCGTAGTCGTTGATCGGCTGTTATCCGCAACCCGCGCCATGATCAACGGCCGTGAAACCCTGCTCGCTGGCACCAACAACTACCTCGGCATGACGATGGAGCCGGAATCCATCGCCGCCGGTCAAGCTGCGCTTGCAACCGCAGGCACCGGCACCACCGGCTCGCGCATGGCAAACGGCACTCATGCAACCCATCGCGCGCTTGAAACTGAACTGGCGGATTTCTACGGGTATCCCTACGCCATGGTGTTCACCACAGGTTATGGCGCGAATCTTGGGGTCATGTCCGCACTGACGGGGCCGGGCGACGCGGTCATGCTGGATGCCCACGCGCATGCGAGCCTGCACGATGGCGCGCGACTGTCAAAAGCCGACATCTTCAGCTTCCGCCACAACGACGCTGACAATCTCAATCAGCGGCTGCGCCGATTGGGTGAGCAGGCCAGCAGGGCACTGGTGGTCGTCGAAGGTCTGTACAGCGTGACGGGTGATCTGGCGCCCCTGGCAGCCATCAATGAAGTGACCACTGCACACGGCGCTACGTTACTGGTCGATGAAGCACACTCGATCGGTGTGCTCGGTGATGGTGGTCGAGGCGTGGTCGAGTCTGCCGGCATTCTCGACACCGTGGATTTTATCGTCGGCACCTTCAGCAAGGCATTCGGCACAACGGGCGGCTTCTGCGTCAGCCGCCACGCTGAACTTGCGTTGTTCCCCTACTGTAGCCGTCCCTACATGTTCACCGCTTCACCGAGCCCCGCAACCGTGGCCAGTACGCGTGCGGCACTGAAAATCATGCGTGATCGACCGGAACAACGGCTCCAGCTCCAGGATCTGTGTTTTCGACTCAACTCGGGATTGAAGCAACTCGGCCTTCCCGTGAACGAAGTGCCCACGCCGGTGGCGTGTGTGGAACTGCCGGATCGCGAACGCGCGCTGGCGGCGTGGCGAACGCTGCTCGAACAGGGTGTCTACGTGAACATCATGCTGCCGCCGGCAACACCGGGTAATACAAGTTTGCTGCGACTCAGCATCGGCGCCGCACACACTCACGCCGACATTGATGAACTTATTCAGAAGCTCGCATTCGTTCTCGATTGATCGGCCTGCGCAGCAGCCACCACAAGACCAGAAGATAGGTCGAGAGGCTCACGATGGCCGCGATCAACGCTGCATAACCTGGCGTCAGAGACTGCTGCGTTGCAACGAGCAACCAGAAGCTTGCGCTGTAGGCCAGCAATACACCAACCGACAGTCCGAGCACAAGGCGTTCACCACCCAGGGTATAAATCGCCGGCCGCAGCACACCTCCGGGCAGTTCAAGCACCGCGGCACCGACCAGCAAAGCCATCAACAAGGTGCCCGACGCAAACTGCTCACCGCCCAGCAGTTGCAGCAGCACTTCACCAAACCACGTCGTCGCCGACATGAACACGATGCCGAACACAGCCAGCAATCCGCTTAACTGAAGTGAAAACCACATGAACCGTCGGGGATTCGTTATCCACATCCTTGCAAGATCGGGGAACACAGCCTGACGAATCAACGCAACCGGTTTGCGCAGGACATCCGCCACATCGCGGACCAGACGGTAAACGCCTGCATCCGTTGCACCCAGACTGGCCCCGACCAGTAACGTCGGACCTTGTCGCAACAACGAATCAACATTCGACTGCCAGTACACGGCAACCAGAAAACTCTGCAATCCCGGTATCTGCAGACTCGTCAAACGCGCCTGCCAGAACCTCACATTGACAAGGCCGACCCGGACATGTCGGAAGGCCGGTACCAGGACGATGATCTGGTCAACCCAGAGCGCAAATGCCCAGACACACACAAAGTACTGCACCGGAGAATCCAGCAGGCCAAGCACCCCGACACCGAGAAAGCGGACCAACGGCCCGACACCTTCGATCATCCCTAGAACAGCGTAGCGATCCAGCACTCGCAGGGCGCCTCTGGCGGTACCCGCAACAAACCCCGACGCTGCGAGCACGTACCACCACGCCGTGGCAGGCACACTGAACAGATGGAGCGTCAACCCTGAAAAAAGCAGGACAGCGATAACGAGCATGGCCAGCACCATGCCGATCAGATCCAGCCGCCAGAGTGCTGCAAGCAGAGCACCCCAACGAGTGGAATCCGCTGCCGCATGCTCCGCAATGCCAAAACGTACTGCTGCTTCGGCAGTCTTGAAATTGCAGAACTGCCGTACCAGCAAGGCTCCGGCGTGCAACATGACCAGCACACCAAAATCACCGGCTCCCAATGTTCGCGCGCAGATGATCGTTGACCCTACCGTGAATATCGCTGACAGCCCTTGCCCACCGAGCAACCAGCCAAAGTTTTCGGCCAGTCGTCGCCAGATACTCATCTGAAGCCGCCAAGCCGATAGAGTCGCCAGACGTAGCCCCAGCCAAATACCAGCGGCCATCGTCTGGCCCGATCACTGGGTTCGAGTTGCACACCGGATTGGCGCCCTACTTTCCAGGCCAGATAATCGAGAGGGTCATCAAACGTCAACGCGGACTTGATGATGCGCAGCGCCGAGAAAATCTTGCCAGCCATCTGTCGGCCGCGCCACAACAATCCAGCCCACCGGGCGCGATGCCCGCCACTGGCATGCACAGGGGCGAAGGCCATATGCAGTGCATCGTAATGCGCAATGTCCGCGAGATAGAGTTCGGCAATCCTGGCGGCAGACTCTGATCGAAGCTCGGCACCGTAGGTCAGCTGAAACGCGGTCTGCCAGAACGTTGCCGACGCAGGCAGATTACCGGACGACCAGCACGAACCCACCGTTTCCATGAGCCGCCGCTGCGCCAGCTTGCGGATATCGCCTGCCAGCGCCTGCAAGGTTGCGTTGCGTGTATACAGTAACGGCGTCGGCTGCGCAAAACGGGCGCGAAAGTAGGGATGAAAATCGCTGTTCACCGCATCGAGCAACTGGGTTGTGGTCAGCACCGTCACCTTCGCTCTCAGTGCTGCAGATTTTTGCACCAGCACCGTTGGTGGCAACAATCGACCGAGCCAGTATCGCCATCCCTTCGGGTAGCGATCGAGAAGCACATAGAAATCCGGCATCGTGTCGCGCCGGCCACGGCGCCATGATCCATAGAGAAAGATCGCATCCACGCGCTCACCGAATCGGCGCGAGACACCATCAACCAGAGCCGTCAGCTGTGGGTCGAGTGATTCGCCATCGTCGCTCACCGGCTCAGGAGTAGGCACTGCGCGTCGCCGAAAAAGTCGCGTACGCGCGCGGGAAACGAGTTCTGGACACCGGATCCGCAAGCCATGAGGTCAGTGGTCCGCCGCTCAGCCGCACGCCGATCGCATAAATCAGTCGCAACAGGAGAATGCACGTGCTGAGCACCGACCAGCCCACGACCAGTTCAAAGCCCAGTGCCGGTGACCCCGCCAGCCAGCCGAGTGTCAGTAGTACCAGGCACGGATTGCGGCGCGCCGTAAACAGCCGGAAGTAGGCATCAAACGGGCGCCACGCAAACAGTCCGATCGGTCCAAGCGAGTGGAATGCGGCTTCCACCAGCCGGCCACCGATGTACCCGACAAACACGGCGATGACCATGCCGTTGATATCCAGACCGAATGGCGCGGTGTAGTTGACCAGCGACAGCCCCCAACACCAGTACCAGAACGGCGGATGCACGATGTCCATACCGTGATCAAGCCAATGGCCGATGCGACTGGATTGCACCGTCACTCTCGCGAGTTTGCCATCCACCGTATCGAGATAGGTCATGAACCAGCCACAGGCCAGACCGAACAAGTAGTAGCCGGTAAAAAATGCCCAGCAGGCAATCAGCATCAGGGTGACGCCGGTCAGGGTCACCATGTTCGGGGTCAGTCCGAGACTTGCAGCAATCTTGACCCCGACTCGCGCCGGCTTGGGCCACCACCACTTGGTAACAAAATCCGTGACGCCTTTGTACGAGCCGCCATACAGGCGGCTTTCCAGTGCGGCGCAATTCTCTGGCGACACCTGTGCGACCAGCGGTGGCTCGGCCTTGCGCAGTTCAACGGCATAGGCGTTCAGATCCTCCACCGAGAGCTTCGTGATTGATCCGGTTCCGCTTTCAGCCGGACTGCCAAGCTGACTTCGTGCGGCGTCGGCCATCGGGAACGGAACAAACGCCGCTGCCGGTCGACCATCTGCCATCAGCACGCCAGTTTGTGTCAGCAGACTACTCAGGGCGCGCACTTCGAAAACGTGATCGACCTTCACCAGCAATACATGATCAGCGCCGGCCAGGGATGACCACTCTTGAACAACTTCGGGATCGCCGAGAGATTTCACCTGTCGCTGCAATCGAGTGCGCCCATCGAGCCCCCACAACGTGAGCGGACTGTCGCCCATCAGCCAGACCTTGATCATGCAACCAGTACCCTGAGAATTGGGGCAATTATACGCAGCCCTCGGCCGGCATATTCACCTGCCTGTTAGACTGCCGCCTTCGAAGAATCAATCGGTCTTTTGTCGTGCGACTTATCCATATCACCGACCTTCACTTGACCTCGCTCGCCCACCTCGGCTGGCGTGATCTGCACGGCAAGCAGCGGCTTGGCTATCAATCGTGGTTGCGCAACCGCCAGTACCGTCATCTGCGGGTCAACCTCGATCGACTGATGGAAGGTGTGATGGCACGCAAACCGGATCTGCTCTGCATCACCGGCGATCTTGTACACATCGCCGATCCGGACGAGTTGAACGCCGCCGCCCAGTGGCTTACAAGCCTGGACCTCACCGATCGGATCGTACTGGTTCCGGGTAATCACGATCTCTATCATCCGGCGGCCTGGTCGGTTCTCACCAAACAGTGGCGCTCCTGGTTCCGATGGCGTGACGATGCCGACGTGTCTACACCGCACAGCGCTTGGCCGTTAACCATCAGATCGAGGGGTGTCAGCGTCGACTGTCTCAACAGTTCGGTGCCGATGCCCTGGTACAGCGCGCAGGGTCAACTCGGTGTGGGTCAACTCGATCGACTGACATCGTCGACAAAAGGTCTTCAAGAGCCAAGCGTGTTGTTATTACATCATCCACCCTTGTCAGCAAAGGAAGACCCATCCATATCCCGCCGCAAGGCCTTGAGGGATAGTGCCGGGCTCAGACCGCTGCTCAGCCGTTACGACTTTGTGCTGCACGGCCACACCCACAAGAATACTTTTCTGAATGCTGCCAACACGCGCATCTACGGCACGGCATCTGCGTCTGCAAGCAACGCAAGCTTTCGTCAGTTTGATCTGATCCAGGTGGACAACAACTTGCAGATCAGCATGCAACTACATCAGTTGACCGACCATGAGGTCGCGCAGGTGGACGCGCAGACATGGGGCCGAAAGGTAGAGGTCAGCGTCGCTGGATAAACAGGACTGCGCCAGCCAGCATGAGGAGGTCTGGCAGCAAGCCCGTCAACGGTGCCGACCAGAGATACAGCAGCGCCAGCTGCGTCGTCAGCCGCTCGATCAGGAAGAAGCCGATCCCCACCGCACCACCAATCGCGATGCGCGCGCCCATGGACATGGCGCGACTTGAGCCAAGCACAATCGGCAGTCCCAGCAATGACAGCGCCAGCAAGCCAAAGGGCAGACTCAACTGCTGCCACAACAACACTTCATAACGATGACTGTCGAGGCCGTTCGACCGCAGGTGCCGGATGTATCGATAGAGATCGAGTGGTGCCAGCGCATGGTCGGCGTTGATGAGGGTAAAGATCTGCCGTGCATCGAAGTCCGGAACGAAGGGTAAAACCTTGTACCGATTGATGTCCTGACCCTGGGGCGAAAAGCGAATCGTCGTCACATCACGCAGCAGCCAGTCACGCGCGCCGAGGACGTCCGCTCGCGCCGCGCGCTGGATTTCGAGCAAACTACCGTCTGCATCCAGTTCATAGATTTCGATGTCAACCGGCACCATGCCCATCTCGACGCTGCCAATACGCAGCAGTCGATTGCCCTGACGAGTCCAGTAGGCGGCATCATCGCGAGTGGAGCCCTCGTATGTATTCACACGCAGCTCCGACGCCCGTTGCTCGAGGAGCGGAATCAGCCACTGCTGGCTCGCCAGCACGCCCGCCGCCAACAGTAGCGCCAACACCAGAACCGGCCTGGCGGCCCGCATCAACGACCAGCCGCTCATGCGCAGTACCGTCAGCTCCTCGGAGCTGGAAAGTGCACCATAACCAATGATGCTGCCAAGCAGACAGACGACCGGCAGCAGATCGATACCGATGCCTGGCAAGTGCAGCGCTGCAACACGCAGTGCATCGTTCGACGAAAAACTACCTTTGCCAATGTCTTCAAGCTGTTCAGCCAGTTCGAGAAAGCCGAACAGCCCCAGCAGTAACAGCACGACGGGCGCACCACCGCGCAACAGGCTGACGAACACATGACGATCAAGGATCAACACGGTGAGTTACAACCCTGCCTGGCGACGCTGTAGAAGCATGACGACCAGAAGCACCACACCAAGACCGGTTGGTGCCCACCACAGAAAGTCGATGGTGCCCTGCTCAACACCGCTGCGCACCACGCCAAGCACGTTGTAGTAGAGCGCATAGATGATCACGGCCAGGACAATTCGAGCGTACCTGCCACTGCGTGGACGAGTGCGACTGAGTGGCAAGGCGACCGCGGCCAGCAACAATGTCGACAAGCCATTCGACCAGCGCCACTGCCATTCCGCACGCTCCTTGCGACCACTCGATTCAGAGAGCGCAGCAGTCGTCGCTGCCTTTGTCTTGTAACCCACCGCTTCCGCTTCGATGCCAGGAACGCTCAACTCCAGCACGCCCAATCGAGCTACCAGCGTGCGACCACTGACGCCTTTTTTGTAGATCATCGCGTCATCCAGCCGCAGCTGATGGCGTTCATTCACTGTTTGATTGGCAAGCACGCCTGTGGGCGCGGATATCACTTCCAGGCCGCCATCGCGGTCGCTGCGCAGAAACAACTGACCAAGCTGTCCTTCGTCCTGCGCGCCTGAGTCACGCAAGCGGGGGCCACCCAAGAGGAAGCCAGGCGAGCGGGAGCCAATGAACACAGTGCGTCCTTCACCGGCAAGCGAATGGAACGTACCTGCCGACAACGTCGCAAAATCGGTCGCAGCTTCGGCTCGGGATTCCACGGCATAAAGCTGACCATAGGCCCAGGGGCGCAAATAGACCGACAGCAGCGTGACACCGATAGCTGCGGCAAGGGCCACTCCAAGCACGGGAACCATCAGACGAGATTCGGGGATCCCACTTGCCCGAAACGCAATGATTTCCCAATCCGAGTAAAGCCTGCCCAGACCGACGATGAAACCGATGTACAGCGCGATGGGCAGCAGCACTTCAAGGGCGATCAAGGTCTTCAGGAACGACAACCGGAGAACCGCCGCAGCCTCAAGCAGACCCGCATTCGCCTCGCTCAGAAAGCGCGCCAGACTGTAGGCCACGAAAACACTGATCAGCAAAGCCAGCACCGCAAGGAACGGCCGAGCGACGACGCCAATCAGATAACGGTCGATGACAGTCGGGCTAATAATGACCTCGCGCCGGGCATGGAGAAAAAGTGAGGGTGCTATGATGCCCCGGAGGACTCACCGGACGATAACGATTTGCAACCGCCGAACCAAAGCGATTCATTGGTCAGCAGGCGCCTTGCCTGCCTGGTCCCGACTTTTCACCGGCGACCGCTTTGCCTGAGTCTTGTCTGCCTGGCTCTGAGCTTTACAACCCAACCCGCACTGGCAGCGGAGCCGAGCACGAGCCCGGTCGCTGTGGACGAAGAAGAACCGATCACCATCCATGCTGATCGCGCCTGGGAAGATGCCGACGGCAAGATCATGCATCTGGAAGGTCATTTTGTGATGCGAACGTCGGAGTGGGAAGTGAAGGCTGACCGTGCGCAGGTTGAGGGGCCGGTTGAAGCGCCGGACCGCATCATCAGTTATGGCAATCCGGCGAGCATCCGCGTCAGCATGGGTGGTGAAAATCCTGTCGACGGTGTCGGCTACAGTCGCAAGATCATCTATCAGTACGAGAAAAAACTGCTCGAGTTACATCAGGACGCCCGGCTTGAGATGGACAATGTCACCGTCACGAGCAAAGCCATCATCTACGATGTCGGCAATCGACGGCTCATCTCCAGCGGCAAAGACGGTGTCGAATTCGAACTGCGACCGGAGGGCAAGGGCGCAGGAGAATGAATCTATCCCTGCGTGCCCGAATCCGGCCAGTACGGTTTGAGATGCTGAATCAAGGATTGGCGTAACACGACATCAGGCGCCGGTCCTGCTGCCAACTGGGGCAGTGCCGGCCAACCCGCATCCACAAAGGTGCCACCGCCAAACTCACGCGAGCGGTCATAACGTGGCAGCACATGAAAGTGCACATGCGGATCAACCATCATCAGCATCATGTAGTTGATGCGCTGATACCCGAACGCTCTGGTGAGCATGGTCTCAATGCCGGTGACCATGAGTCCCTGTTCGACAAACGCAGCCGGACTGATGTCCGAGTAGCGCAGCACATCCTCTTTGCAGACCAGAACCAGCGCGCCCAAGGTCGCCTGCTGCGGGCGCAACAACACACTCCAGTACCGGCCGTCATGAATCAGCGTATCGGGATAACCAAACTTGACCAGCGTGTCATGCATGATGAGCCTCGATCCGTTCTGTCAATGAATTGTCAGTACTTGCCTGTCAGCCCGCTGTCCGTTCAAGCTGTCCGACTGCGCTGCGCCTGTGTTCCCACCAGCCGGGTACAACCTTCGAGGCATGGGCCAGATCCTTGGCATCATCAATCTCGCACCAGGCGTGACCATTGGTCCCCACCGTCCCCACAAGACCCCGGTCCGCCAGCGCGTCGATGGCCGACAGGTACCAGCGCTTGAGTGTGGATTCATTGGCCATCATCAATTCAAGTTGATCGCGGAACAGCTGCGCGCCTTCTTCCGTAAACCGCATCATGCCGATGGATTCGCCACTCACCGCGTTCACGTCGAGCCGCTTGTCAACGCGCAGCAGTCGCTCACCATCGAGGATCACTTTCATGTCATCGGCGTCATAGGCAGGCTTTCGATTCGTGACCAGCGTGATCGGGAAGCGCATGGGCGCAGCCAACAGTCGTGCAAACACTTCCGGCTCGAACATCGTGTCACCGTTGACGATGACAAAGGGCTGATGCATTTCATGCCGGACGATCCAGCAGGTACCGAGATTATCGGAGTGGGCATAAAACGGGTTGTGCGAAACACGCACGGGTAGCGGTTTGAAGTTTTCGGCAATGGCACGCACCTTGGCCGCCTGAAAGCCGGAGACGACGACGACTTCGGTCGCTCCGCCTGCCTGCAGCGACATCAACTGCCACTCCAGCGCGGATCGATCGCCCAGCTGGAGCGCGCACTTTGGCGTTTCTTCGGTATGAGGTAACAGCCGTCGGCCCTGACCCGCACTGAGGATGATGACTTTCATGGAATTTTTCCGGACTGACTGACTACGCCCAAGGTTGATTGATCACGTGGTTTCAGGAACTGCGTGACACGGCTTCTCTGCAGGGCGGCAAGTTACCACACCAGCGCGCGCGCTTCAGCCAGCAGGCAGGCTGCGAATATGACCGGCCAGACGAAAGGCCAGGGCCATGATGGTCAGCGTGGGGTTGGCCCAGCCACTGGTCGGAAACACTGACGAACCCGCGACAAAAAGATTGGCATAGCCATGTACCGCACAATTGGCGTCGACCACGCCCTGGCGTGGATCTGAACTCATGCGCGTGGTGCCCATGTGATGGAACCCGCCCAACGGGTGATTACCCACCGTCGGATCAACGGGCCAGTCCGAACCACCGCTCGCCACCCATTCCTCAACCTCCAGCCGACCGAGCCCGGTACGTCGAAGTTCACCATCGAGCAGGTTGCCCAAGGTGCGAACCGTATGTTTGTCGATCTCGCTGAAACGCCAGTCGAGATTCGCCAGTGGCACACCATGCCGATCAACACGATCCGAAAGCAGGACCCGACTGGCGGGGTTTGGTGCCTGCTCTCCCCTCACCATGACACTGAGCACCCGATCGCCTCGACCTGCCTTCAAGCGTTCCACCTGTGGCCGCAGCCATTCGCGATACAGCAGCCGGGTATCGCGATACCAGTGCCAAAGCCGGCGATTGGTATTGGTGGGTGAGAGATCGTGTTTCAGACTTTGGTACAGCGCCTTGGCGCGTGGTACACCGCGTTCAGGGTCACGCTGCAACTTGAAGGTGACGGCGCTATTGAGCAGCCCTTGTTGACGCTGGCACTCGGCGGCAATCCGCAGTGCCGGCGCAACCGGCACATGACCACGTGGATGGCGCATGCGGAAGGCGTCCCAGATCGCCAGTCCGTTGGGACCGTGGATGCGTCCGAGGCGGCCGTGCGGATGCTCCATGAAACAGCGTCCGACCTGATCATGCCGGTTTCCCAGCCCGGCTGATTCAACGCCTCGGGAAGCGAGCAATAGCCGTGGATTTTCGATGCCACCACAGGCCAGGACAATGATGCGTGACCGAACCACGATGGCTCTTCCATCCGGGCCACGCAGCTCAAGCTGTTTGACCACCCCACCATCTGCCATCGGCGTCAACGCGACCACGTTGGCATGAAGCAGCAGCGTCACCTGATCGGAGAGCAGGAGATCGCGACACTGTCTTGCCCCAAACCGTTCCTTTTCAAAATCGAAACGCCAGAAGCCATAGTCGATCCTCTGACGATCAAACACAGGGGCCTGCCCGGTTGGACGAACCCGATCTGCATAAGCGCGCCCCATGTGCGACCAGAGCGAGTCGCCATAGTCGAAGTCGCCAATGCCGAGTACTGAATGGGCCTGGTGGTAACCTGCCGTGAGATCTTCCATCCGGATGGGCCAGCCGGGGGTGCCAGCCCATGGACGGGGTTCGAGATCGATTGGGTCAACGGGTGCACAACGACCACCCCAGATGCTGGTCGTACCACCAAAAAATCGCAGACGCGAATCAACGAGGTCGTAGTAGGGAGCGCCGAGATTGTCGCCGGCACCCAACGCCTGGATGTCCGCATCAAAGTCGAAGCCACCACTTTCCAGCAGCAGAATTTTCAACCCCGAGCCGAGCAGGCCACGCACCACCGACTGTCCAGCGGCACCAGCGCCGACCACGCAGACATCCGTGTCCAGCTCGCTGCCAGGGGCGAGGTCCGTTAAATCAATCTGCACGAATGCCCAGTCTCCGATTCCATTCTTCAAGATTCTTGAGCGGTCTTGTCACGTAGGCCGAGCGTCGAATCAGCCACAGCAGCACATGCCTGCCGAGGTTGCCGACCCGATCCAGCGGGCGATCAAGATCAAGGAACAAAACGACTCGCGTTTCATCGGTGTCGTTGTGAACTTCATGTTCAAACGTGTCATCAAAACAGAGCCACTCACCGGCCGTCCAGTGTCGGGTTTCCCGATCAACGCGCAAGCGGCAACGCGCCGCCTCGGCGGGAACCCGCAACCCGAGATGACAGCGAACCACCGCTTTGCTTGGGCCACGGTGTGGAGGTATGTGGTAACCCGGCGCCAGAATCGAGAACCACGCATTCTGCAAGCCGGGCAACGCGTCCAGCAGCCGGCTGGTTACTGGACACTGCTCGCAATTGGCGTCAACCCGACGGGAAAAAACGCGAAACGCGAAGGTCTTCCATGCATCCCCTTTGGAGATGCGCACCTGGTCCGGCGAGAGTTGATGAAAGGCAGGAATCTCGTCCCGTTTGCGCAGAATCAGATCAAGCTCTGCACGCACTTGTGTCCACTGCGCCTGAACAGCCACCAGTTCAGGAAACAGGTTTTCATCCAGAAACGGAGTGACCGGGATCAGGGAATGGCGGTCAAAGAACTGATCCACTGCTCGCAGGACACGTTTGCCAATCCGGATGCCCAGTCGCGGCGGTGGGGCAGCGGATGGCGCAGGATTGGCGACAGGATTATTCATGCAGACAGGCGACCAGTAATAACCACGACGGAAATCGCTTCATAACACCAGAAATCGCAGTGGTGGGCTTAGTGAGAGTGCCAATGGCGAACCCTGCGAATGATACAACTCTCCATCCAGTGTATAGGAGCCATCAAACCGTATCGCCATCGAAATGACATCGCGGCTGGTGAAGCCCTCCTCTGTAAACAACGATGGAGCGCCGCGTGCCAGACGCGGCAGTCGGTGCCATAACCCACCGGCGCCCGCCGCAATCCAGATCGTATGCATTCGACCGGGCAAATCGCCTGGCAGATATGGCCGCATGCCGTACAGGACCCGATCCAGGGTCGTCGCCATCATGGCAAACGTTTCCACCACACCAGATTCTGTTTCAACGCGCGCCATGCTCCGGGTGGTCAGCAGGCTGCGCGCAAAAATGGCGGACATATGCCAGGCAGTGACGAACTGTGAGCTTGTGCGTTTGGCAATGAACTGTTCAACACTTTCACTGACGATACCCAGACCAAACAGAAATCCGAAGTGCACCTCATCGGCAAATTGTGCGCGCAGAATGGATCGCTCGGTGATCTCGGGCACGTTTGCGGCAAGCGCATTTTCCAGCGCGTCCCTCGCCTTCTCGTAGGACTTTGCGCGATTGAGATTGGCCGCGGTGACATTGGTAGTTCCCGCCGGCATCAGCGCAATCGGTGGCAGCTGCCAGGGTTCAACCTCGCGCAGCAATGTGGTCAGCACACGCTGAACCGTGCCATCACCGCCTTCGATCACCAGCGCCTGCGCCTCGATGCAGGCTTCCACATCAAGCTCATCGGTCAACAACAATTGCCGTCCCGGCAACGGCTCGCGAACTCGGCCAAGCAGGCGACCGGAGCGCGGGTTACGCAGCACCAGCACGTCACTCATCGCGCCAGCAACTGCTCGGCCAGGGTGTGGTCGGCCACCGAGTCCACGTCAACGGCTGCCTGCGGTTCGGTGACGTCGACAAAACCGATCGTGCAACCGGCTCGTTCCGCAATCGCATCCAGGGCTTGCTGTGCTTTCAATGTTCCCAGCACATAACGCAGCAGGAGGCCAAGACCCAGGTGCCGTGCCATGCGTATCGGCTGTTTGCGATCGGACTGCAGCGCCTTCCAGAACTGCAGCGCCCCACACGCCGCCGGCGAACGAAGATAAAAGAGATTGGTACCACAACGGCCACCATCGGCAAATTTCAGGATGGTGCGTTTGGATTGGGGAAAAGCAGCATGCACAGTATCAAAGAGCGCCAGACCAACCACGAGATCCGCACTACCTGACGCCGCCTTGGTACAGAAGGACTCAACAATCTGCGGTGTCAGCAGCGCGTGGTCAGCCGTGGTCATCAAGACAGGCCAGCGATCCAGATGACCCAGCGCTGACAGCGCACTTTCGGCCGGGTTATCGCACGGCGCAATCCAGCGGTAGTCGCCATTGGCCAACAGCCTGCCAAAAACATCGGATGATTCGACAACGCGGCGCTCTGGTCCGCACAACAATCCATCGCCAACCATCCGACTCTGCCGCAGGGTCGTGACTACCCGTTCGATGGTGGGGATGCCGGCGACCGCAACCAGTGCGTTGGCTGCGACCCCAAAGTGTCGGGCCAGCAAACCTCCGCCTGGTCGCTCACCAGCGAGAACGATCACGGGTACCGGCTTCATCCCAGCGCTTTCTCGTACATCCGATAGCGTTTCGAGACTTTCCCGCCGATGCGCTCGATGATGCTGCGCATCCCGACATTGGTATCAAGAATCCATGACAGCTCATTGACCCGCACACCCGCACGATGCGCCGATTGACCCAGCTCCTCGATCAGCATGGTGGCAATGCCGGGACCGAGCGCGGTGTTGTGCATCTGCCGACGCACACCCATCAAGGGCACGCGTGCAGTGGTGGGAAACTTGACCTTCAGGCGCCACAACAGCTTCAGCCAGCCAAAGGGCAGCAGTCGCCCGTTCAGATCCTTGATGATCTCGTTGAGATTCGGCACCAGGACAATGAAACCTGCAGGTTCGTCGTTCACTTCCGCGATCAGCACGAAGTCCTTGGGCAGAAACAGCAACAGCTGCGAACCGATGTGTTCAAACTCGGCTTCCGTAAACGGCACAAACCCCCAGTTGCCGGACCAGGCATCGTTGAAGATGTCACGCAGCAGCGCCAGTTCCTGTGGTTTGCGTTTGCGGTCGAGGATGCGGATCTTCACCTTTTTGGCCAGGCGCGCGCGCAACCGGGCGATGCGCGGATTGTCCTGATACTGCGTATCAAGCAGGTAGGCGAGCATGTCCTGGCAACCGCGATAACCGAGGGCTTCGACCCGCGCGTGATAGTACGGTCGGGCATGACCCATCAGGAAGTAAGGCGAAGTCTCGTAACCTTCACAGAGCAAACCGACTTCCTGGTTCACCCCCAGATTGAAGGGACCAACCACCCGTTCCATGCCACGTTCCCGCAGCCAGGCCTCGGCGGTTGAAAACAAGGCTGCGAACACGGCAGGGTCATCGATGGCATCGAGCATCCCGAAGTAACCGCTCCGATCCGGGTACCGATCAAGATAGAGCTGGTCGATTTGCGCCGAGATGCGACCCACCGCGACACCGTCCACCAGCGCGATCCAGGCCTGCCACTTGGCATGAAGAAAAAACGGCTCCTTGTCCGAGAGCGCTTCAAGCCGTTCGATGAGGAGCGGCGGCACCCAGGCAGGATCGTCGGCATACACCAGCCATGGCACTCGCACGAACTGATCAAGCCCGCGCCTGTCCGTAACCGGTACCACCGAAACCCTCGGTGTCGATGCCGTTGTGTCGCTTTGCACGCGAGTCCCCGCTGCAGTAGGTGTGCATGGTAAGAAGGTTCGCTTGGTAACACGAAGTCGGAGTTCATGCAAAAGGAACGGGTTCCCAGCCGTGCCGGATTCTGGCATGTTCACCCGTTGCACGACACTCGGAGAACCCGCATGAGCAATCAACATCAGGTCATCACCAATGCGCGGGTGTTCACCGCTGTGGACGAAAAGGTTGTGGACGATGGCGCCGTCTGGATCGAAGGCAACACGATTCGTTACGCAGGCCCGGCGTCGAAGTTGCCGGCTGTACCCACCGACGCCACCCGCATCGACGCCAATCGCGGATTTGTGATGCCAGGCATGACCGAGACTCACGCTCACCTGTCCTTTGCGGATGTCAGCCCATTTGGCATTGGCGATACCTCGGTAGAAGCGGCGACGATCACCGCTGTTCGCAATGCATCGCTCATGCTCGATTCCGGATTCACCTCGGCGGTGAGCTTCGGCTCCACGTATCACATCGATGTCGCCCTGCGCGAGGCCATCAACACTGGCCGAATTCGCGGACCACGGCTACTCGCAGCAGGCCGCGATCTCGGCGCAACCGCCAGCAACATCGACTCACCCGGCGGCCTGAGCCAGATTGCCGACGGTCCCTGGGAACTGCGCAAGGCGGTTCGGGAACAACGCAAGCAGCGCGTCGACATCGTCAAGATCTTCATCGACGGTGAAGCCATCAACCCACAATGCCCGCCTGGCGAACTGTCTTTCTGCGATGAAGAAGTGAATGCCGTGGTAGATGAAGCCCATCGACACAACATGCGCGTGGCCTGTCATGCCCGTTCTGCGGCCGCAGTCAAGCAGGCGGTACGGGCCGGGGTTGATTTTGTCGGGCACGCCAACTACCTGGACGATGAAGCAGTAGAACTGCTGGCTGAACGAAAGGACAAGATTTTTGTTGGCCCGGCCATCGCCTGGGAAATCCAGTATCTCGCTCAGTGCGAGACACTCGGTATCACCAGGGAGACCGTGCGCGCACAAGGTTACGAACGAGAAATCGAAGCCACCGTCGTTACAGTCGCCAAATTGCGCAAGGCCGGCATCCGCATGGTCGTCGGCGGCGACTACGGCATCAGCATCGCACCGCATGGCACCTATGCGAAGGATCTGGAGTACTTTGTCGATCTGTTTGGCATGTCCACAGCAGAGGCGATCATCTGTGCAACCCGCAACGGCGGCCAGGCATTCGATCCGGCAGGCAGGCTGGGCACATTGCAGGCGAACACGTGGGCCGACCTGTTACTGGTCGATGGTGATCCCATCGCCGACGTCCGGGTATTGCAGGACCACAAACGTCTGCGAGTGATGAAAAACGGCTGTTGGGCCTGACACGGCGTCGTTGATCCGCTGTGATCCTGATGCGCAATGAACTCCTGCTGGTCGTCGTGTCGACGTTGATTGGCCTGCTGCTGCTTGAAGGCGGCGTGCGGCTCTACTACGGGGTCAAGGACCGGTTGCCACCCCACGCGGATCCGGCCACGCGTGATGAATGGGACTGGATCCGCACGCACCAGGCCTCACAGATTCCTGCATCCGAAGCGATGGCGGGCTTTGACCCTGAACTTGGCTGGAAACTCAGCGCTGACATCGACGGCTGGGTTCGACAAAAAGGACATGGCCTGCAGGCTGGCGATCTCACGACGCCTGCGGACCACGAGCGATTCCTGTTCATCGGCGACAGCTTCACTCAGGGCCTGTACGTTGAAGACTACGAGAACTTTGCCTGGTTGTTCGGCGCACGGCATCGGCCCGATGCGCAGGTACTGAATCTCGGCGTATCCGGCTACGGTCCCGACCAGATGCTGCTTCTCTACGAGTCCATCGGCCGACGCTATCACCCCGATGTAGTCGTCCTGGGGTTCTATGTGCGTGGCCTGTATCGCGCGCAGGCGAGCTTCACCTACTACGCCAAACCCTGGTTCGAACCCGCGGTGGACGATGCACTGGTATTGCACGGTGTTCCGGTGCCTGCACCAGCGACCCTGATTGGCGAATACGAAAGCGGCACGCGCACCATCGCGGGCTGGCCCTACACTTATCTTTGGGGCGCGCTGGGCTCAAGTGCCCACCGTCTTTTCTCAGAGCGGCGGCTCGCCAATCGCGACGATCCTCAGTGGGCGCTGATGCGTGGGATCCTGAAACGATTTGTGGTATCAACAACTGCAGACGGCGCCAAACCAGTACTGTTGATCATTCCGTCCAGGCTCGAGGAATTCCCCGATTCGGTGCACGCCGATCTTGATCGTCTGGCCACTGCTGAAGCGTGCCTTTTAGGAATCCCGGCCATTTCCCTCGCGCCTGCATTAATGGCCGCTGAAGCAGTTTCGCAGGTACCGACCTTTCGACCACGCAGTGCTGGTGGCCATCTGTCGGTGCACGGACACGAGATCGCGGCAGATGAGATTGCACGAGTACTGAGAACTTCCGACAACTCCGGTTGCCCCGGTCATTAGTGGATGTCAAAGTCACTCAAACATCCTGGAAATCCTCTCAATGCGCCTACTCTCGGTTCTGCTCACTTTGTTCATCGCCAACACTGCCCTGGCCGCGACGCCAGCAACGTCTCCGCTGCGCATGCCCGATCTCGGCGCGATGGTTGCCAATCTGCCTGCCGATGACATCGGCCTGCTGGCCCGCTTCCACTTCGCCACCCACACCAAGGATTTCGACCAGGCTCGCGCGTTTTATCGGACGCTTGGTTATACCGAAGGCATGAGTGGATTCCCGCTCTCCAATACTCACCGCATGGCAGAAGCGCTCGGCATGTTCGACGAGTGCCAGTATGAACTCGTCAAAGGTGAGGTCATCTCGCTGCCAGGCAGTCTCAACACCGCCAATATCGACCTGCTGCAATTCAAGACGCCCTACAACGACGCACCACCCTACGACCTGCCCAATCACCTGGGCATGGCGTACGCCGCACTGCTGACCACTGATCTGGCGAGTGACGTAACCTTCCTCAAAACCCAGGGTGTCACGCTGCTGTCCGAACCGTATGGCATTCCGGGTGACCGGTTTGTGTTCTTCCGCGATCCCGATGGTGTGCTGTACAAGCTCATGGAAACCGCACCGCCGCATGGTGACAAGGCAGCCAACATGCATCTGATCGCGATGCCCTATATCGGCATCAACGTCAGCGATCTCGACAAGTCACTCGCGTACTACAAGTCACTCGGCTACACGCTGACCAAACCCGTGGCACAAACGACTGGCAGCCTCGAAGAAGCCAGGGCCTGGGGGCTGGATGCGCCCTTCGAGTTCAAGGGTGTCGACATCGCGCTGGGTCGAGGTGACAACCACGTGTTGCGTCTGGTGCAGTGGATCAAGCCTTACAATCCTGACCCCGCTTATCCACCACCGATCAATCACAAAGGCATCAATCGCATCGCGCTGATGGTGCCGGATCTGGATCGGGCTGTGGCGATCATGAAGGCGAAAGGTGGCAAGTTCCTGTCCGAGATCGCGCCGTGCTGCTCAGGCTCCGGCGATGACACGACGGGCATCATTCATCTCATCGACCCGGATGGCATTTTCCTGGAATTGGTAGGACCGATTGCGAAGCAGGTGCTTCAGCCACCACCGCAAGGCTGCCCGGCACTGGAAATCAAGATGCCACCCAAGGTGGATTTGTCCAAGCCTTGAACTGCAACCCGGGGAAGTCCTGATCGTTCAGGGCTTCCCTCAACTACCACAGCTCGCGCGCCCCACCACGAGGGTTCTCGCCCCTCAGGTTGTGAGGCCCTTTCGACGGTGTTACGGTCCCGCCAGTTATTTACCAGAGAAAACAAAGATGGCCAGTCAGCAGATGCGTGAAGTCACGGCCTCACTACGCGCTCAGCGAGCCGTATCTCCCACCGGAACCGGAACGGTGGCCGATATGCGCGCTGGCATGGAAGCCCAACAGGGTGGTCTGCCGATTCCAGTAGACGTTGATGCACTGGACCTGACGGTTGCCGGTCGACCCGCGCGACGAATCCGCACTCCTGGAGTGCGTGAAGATCGTGGCACGCTGTACCTGCATGGTGGTGGTTACGTCATGGGTTCTCTCAATACCCATCACGAACTCATGGGTCGCATCGCTCGTGTGACCAACGCGCAGATACTTGGCCTGGATTATCGACTCGCACCAGAACATCTTTATCCCGCTGCTGTCGACGACGCAGTAGGCGCCTATCTGTGGATTCTCGAACAAGGCATCGCACCAGAGCACATTGTCATCGCCGGGGATTCGGCGGGCGGTGGCCTGACGCTCGCGACCTTGCTCGTCATTCGTGACCGTAAACTGCCGATGCCAGCCGGCGCGATACTGTTTTCACCCTGGACCGACCTGACCTCAAGTGGTGCCAGCGTTGTGACCCGCGCTGACGCCGACCCGATGATCGGGCCTGAGGTTCTTCTGCCAATGGCTGCGCACTATGCGGGTAACCAGTCGAGCAACACGCCCGGGATTTCCCCACTGTTCGGTGATCTTCATGGTCTATCTCCCCTGTTGATCCAGGTGGGTGACGCAGAAGTGCTGCTGGATGATTCAACACGATTGCACGAGCTCGCCCAGGCCGCCGGAGTGAATAGCACTCTGCATGTTTTTCCCGAGGCTTTTCATGTCTTTCAGGCTGTTCCCAACCTGCCAGAGTCGACTGAAGCACTCGCCGAGGTAGGTGCATTCTTCAATCGGGTCATGGGCTGATCTCGTCACTGACCCGAATCTTTCTGGAGCGAATACTGGCCGATTCGAGATTGAGTCGAATCGACGATGTCTTCGCGCAAGGTCCGTGCGGCTCGGAGGTAGTGCCATGCCGACCACAGATTCACCACCGACATGATGCACAGCGCGTACTTCAGGCCGTCAGCGCGCGCGGCCTCCAGCGCCATACCTTGAGTCACCAGATCATCACGAATGAGATCGCTGAACAGTCCCGTCAGCATGGGACCCAGACCGATCCCGATCAGGTTGAGGATGAACATCAACAAGGCGCCGCCTACTGCACGCTCATTGACACCGATGAGTTGATGCGTAGCGGCAACGCTCGGTCCCAGGTAGGTGGCGCCTAAAGCAATCGCCGGAATCATGAGCGGTAGCACCATCCACTGGCCGGGCAACAGCAACGCCATCAACCAGACCGGCACGTTGATCAGCAGCGCCACTGCCGGCACCCACATCTGGTAACGCGGATCACCGCCGTGGCGTTGGGAGAAAATATCGCTGAGTTTGCCGCCAAGATACGTACCCGTAAGCCCGCCGGTGAGTGTGATGATCGCAAGCCAGGTACTGGTTTCGGTCAGCGACATGCCGTGTGAACGCATGAGGAACGCCGAGTAGTAACTATTCAGTCCATAACCAACCAGCGCATGCAGGCCTGCCGCCAGCGAGAGATGCCGGAACGACGGCAGCGAGTACAACTTCTTCAGGACTGCCATGGCCGCGGGAGGCGCACCGGCGACATAGCCGGCTGGTTCCGAAAATCCACGCGGTGGTTCGCGCAGGGTCAGCTTCAGCACAATGGCGATAACGATGCCAGGCAACCCCACCATATAAAACGCAGTGCGCCAGCCATAGTGCTGGGCGACATACCCGGCGACGATGAAGCCGATGAACTGGCCGAGATAGACACCAAGTGAATACACCGACATCGCCGTTGCACGTCTGCGCGCCGGGAAATAGTCCGAAATGATGGAGTAGGCCGAAGGGTTGCAACCCGCTTCGCCAACACCAACCCCAACCCGCGCAAAAAACAGCTGAACAAAACTCGTTGCCTGCGCCGTCAATGCAGTGGCTGCGCTCCAAACGATCAGCGCGATCGTGATGATATTCACGCGACTATGCCGGTCCGCATAACGAGCAATCGGCAAACCAAGCGTCGCATAAAAGATTGCAAAAGCAACACCGCTGAGCAGTCCCAGCTGCAAGTCGCTGAAATCAAATTCCTGGCGGATCGGCTCCATGAGTATCGACAGCAGCTGCCGGTCGACATAACTCAGGCCGTAAACGACAAACAGGATGAAGAGCACGTAGTTTCGATAGGCCGCGCTGGCGACAAAGCCACCCGATTGACTGTTCAATGACTCATGCTCGACCGGTGTGCTCACGTGTGGATTGCTCTTGGCGATATCAGGAACGCATCAGAAGATGGCCATACGGACCTGCCGAACGAATCGAGTTCGAACCTGGTCGATCAAGCAGCAATGCACGAAAGCCGCTCCCCAACCGGCAGTATGCAGTCATTTTCCTGCCCGGGGGAGATGGCAAAACAAGTTCGCAACAGGTCGCGATTGATTCTGCCATCGGATCGAGTCTAACCTCGATCATCCATGCAGTGGCCGGGTAACGTGCATGTCCAGAACTTTGCAGGATCGGGAACACTCCCTCACACGGGACGTCCGGTGACGACACCTCACACCGAGGATCTCACACTCGTCGGTCGTATCCTGCTCAAGGACCGACTGGCCTTCGACAGTTTTTTTGGGCTCTACTTTCCCAGGCTGTGCAGATTTGCCGTTCGACGTTTGAGCGATCCGGAAACTTGTGAGGATGTGGTGCAGGAGACCTTGCTGAAAGCGTTGCGCCACCTCGGCGACTATCGCGGAGAGGCAGCCTTGTTCACCTGGCTCTGCACAATCTGCAGCAACGAAATTGCGAACTGGTATCGCAAACACGGGCAGCGCCTCTCGAAGCAGGTAGCTCTTGATGACGAGCCAGACCTCTCCATCTCGCTGGAACATTTGTCGACAGCAAACGGTGAAGAAACGGTTCAGTTGCAGATGACCATCCAGCTGATACTCGATCAGCTTCCCGACAACTACGGCAAAGCGCTGGAGTGGAAGTACCTGGACGGCCTACGGGTGGAAGAAATCGCTACCCGCTTGCAGACCACGGTCATTGGCGCGCAATCCCTGCTGGCACGCGCGCGAACTGCATTTCGGTCCAGCGCTCAGAAAGTCGATGCCGACAAAACGGTCGCGCTCAACGGAGCATCAACATGAGGGATCCAGATGAAATCGGTGATTCACACCCGGCAACCGGTGACGAAGACGCGGACGACGATGTTCGCAAACTGATGATGATTGCAGACAAACGCTGGGAACTTCCTTCTGCAGCACGCGCGCGTGTCTACTCCGCGACGCTTGAAGCATTCGAGGCGATGCCTGAACCGGGTCCAGACAGTCAAGCGTCCATGCGTGTGGGTGACTCGGACTATGCCTGGCGATACGCCTTGGCAGCCTCTTGCGTGATCGCGTTGGGTGCTACGCTACTGTTCTTGCCAACAGGTCCTGACGCAACAACAACGCCAGCGCCAGCAGTCGCGACAGTTCTTTACACCGAAGGCGACTCGACAATCGACGGCCATCAACTGGTGTCCGGTGATGAACTCGCCATCAACACAACACTGGAAACTGGCGCAGACGGACGCCTGCAGTTGAGATTGTCATCCGGTGTCGAGCTTCGCATCGATGGTTATACCCGGTTGATGCTGACCAGCAACGCACAGGTGCAATTGCTCGACGGTCGCATCTACCTCGACGCCGCTGATGGTAGTACGGTGCAGGTAGGCACACCGATGGGGAATGTCACGGACATCGGCACACAGTTCGTTGTCGAAGTGGACAAGCGGCAGCTGGGCGTGATTGTCAGGGAAGGCGCCGTGGAGGTTGCGCAGGGTTCAAACACTGATGTAGCCAGGGCTCAACCCGGCAACGGTGAGAAGTTGCTCTTCAGCGAACACGGGCTCGTGTCCAGAGCAGCCATGTCCACCACCGACCCTTACTGGCACTGGATCGGCTTCGCAAGCATTGCCTACAAACTCGATAGCGGCACCCTGGATGACTATCTGCACAAGTCGGCGCGCGAATGCGGGTTACAGTTGAGATATTCTGACTCGGGCAGCCAGCATGCAGCGCAGACAATCCGCCCCTACGGAACCACCTCGCTGTCCGGTTGTCTGGTTGCGATTGATGAAGTTCTGGTCACGAATGGCCTGCAGCGGATATCGGCTGACGACGTCTATCAGCTGGTGATCGACTTTGACAAAGGCGATTGATAGTCATGTACAACCAAGCTTGATGTCCAGGCGTCGAAACGCTGTCTGTGCCAACATGGTCAACCGTCTCAAGGTCGGCATCGGGTCTGTTGTTCTCTGGATCGCAACCGCGTGCTGTCTGGCCATCCAATCAGGTGTTGCTGCAGAAGTTGCGCCACTCGAGTTCGCTGGTCGCACGGTCAAGGAAATACTGGCGCATTACGAAAGCCAGGGTGAAACCTTCATATACAGCAGCGACGTGCTCTCACCGACTGCACGTTTTCCAGCAGAACCTCCCGCCGGAGCAGGCATTGAACGCCTGAACTCGGCGCTGTTGTCACTGAATGTACAGCTCCAGCCTGCCGCCAGTGCTGTTGCCGGCGCTTCGCGTCGGTGGTTGATCGTCCCTGTGTTACCCAAGGCCGCGCCTGTACTGGCACAGATTTCCGGACGGGTCATCGATGCAATCGAAGGTCGATCGCTTGCCAACGCAGTCATCCGTTGTGGCAGTACGCAGGCTGTCAGTGACCAACATGGCCGATTCAGGCTGGCGAGATCGTTGTGCGGCGATCGGATTCTTGTCAGCGCTGACAATTTTCAACACACACAACGTAGGCTCCGGATTTCGTCGGAACGTATGACGATACAACTACGACCAATCAATCGGATCGAAGAGGTTGTTGTGGTAGCCAGTCGCTACGCGATAGAGCATGAAGCAAGCCGTCACGAAACACTGGATGCGTGGCGATTGGTCAACACACCCGAGTTGGGTGATGACGCCATTCGAGTAGTCAATCAACTGCCGGGGACAGCCTCAGTCGGACTATCTGCTCGGCCACAATTCAGGGGCGGTGCAACGGACGAGACGCTGATCGTGTTCAATCATGTCGAGTTGCTTGATCCCTACCACCTGAAAGACTTTGAGAGCATCTTTTCGAGTGTCAATCCTGCGTTGATTCGCAGTATCGACGTTTACACCGGAGGCTTCCCGTCCAGATACGGAGACCGCCTGAGCGGCGTGCTCGACATCGCAACCAACAATGAGTTCGACGAGTTTGGCGGGCAGGTTTCAATAAGCCTTCTGAGCCTCGGTGCGAAAGTACACAGCGCGCCCGACGCAGAAAACTACCGTTGGGTAGGCGCGGCGCGGCGCGGCACACTGGACTTCGTTTCCAAAAAGCTCAAGGACACGTTTGGCAAACCCGCCTACAGTGACGCCTACGCGCAGTTCGTCTGGTCGCCAACCGACACCCAGGAAGTGGACATGGGCGTGTTGTGGTTCGGCGACACGCTCGAAGTCGACACGATTGACGAACTCGCCGAAGGGGAACTCGCGAACGCTCGATACAGAAATCTGTACGCCTGGCTTCAGTGGATCGTCAGGGATAACCACGGCTGGTCGCATCGAACCACGCTGTCCACCGTGCGTATCGATCAGGACCGCCACGGCATGGAAATCGATTCCGACACCGATGAATTTTTCGGCTCAGTCGACGATCACCGTGAATTCCGTATTGTGCAGATCGCCCACAGCTCGACCAGCACACTGAACGACGCGTGGAAGCTCGATCTCGGCGCGCGGCTGCACTTTCAGCGCGGACGCTACGACTACCGTTCCGACGTTGAACGGGGTGACCTCGCCGATCTGTTCGGAACAGAATCTGAATTTCAGCGAAACATTCAGGTCAAATTGAATGGGCCGGTCGGCGGCGCCTACGCGGCTCTTCGTGGAACGCTGAACCCGAGGCTGTTCATCGAAGCAGGCATTCGCTGGGATTTCCAGAAATTTGCCGATGAAGGCGGCCTGGATCAACAAGTCAGTCCACGCACCAGTCTGCGCTACGACCTGACAGACCGGACGTCTATCCGGGCATCCTTCGGCAGGTTCAGCCAATCCGAGGGAATCCATGAGTTGCAGGTTGCAGATGGTTATAGCCGCTATCAGCGTCCACAGGAAGCAGACCACTTTGTGATCGGGCTTGACCACTCGTTCTCCGACTCGACCAGCTTGCGGATCGAGGCATTCAACAAGAAAGTCAGACACAGAAAACGGCGATTCGAAAATCTGTTCGATCAGCTTTCCATCATTCCGGAACTCGGGTCTGACCGATATGAAATCCCGGCTGGTTCAGCCAGTGCCAGGGGTCTCGAGATCGGCATGACCTTCAGACCCGACGACAACACCGAGCTGTGGGGCAGCTACAGTCTTGCGGATTCGCGCGACCGCGTGAGTGGGCGTTGGCAACCACGCACATGGGACCAACGGCATACCTTCCGCGCTGGTTTGGTACTGGACCGACAGCCATGGTCGATTGGCGCAACCGTTTCATGGCACTCCGGTTGGCGCACAACCACGCTACCGGACGTGGTCTACCTGAACGACGAAGGTGATCTGCCAATCCTGCCACTGTCGATCAACAATCGAAAGTTGCCGAGCTATTTCAGCGTAGACGCAAGAATCTCCCGGACCTGGCGTTGGTCGCGCGACTCACTGGAGTTGTTTGCAGAACTGACCAATGTTACTGACAGACGCAACATCGGCGCTTACGGCTACGAACTTGAGACCGACGAAGAGGCAGGTACCGCGAGGCTCGTGCGGGAAAACGATCCCCTCATTCCATTCATTCCCTCAGTCGGCTTTACCTTCAACTTCTAGGCAAGTCCGCGATTGGTTCACGGGGTACGGTTGGTCTAACTGCCTACCAACCACGGCAATGACCAATATGAAACGACTCACTTTGATTACGATGCTTGTGACTACAAGCCTCTTCCTTGCACCAATCGCCTACGGCAAACCGCCGGGAGCTTGTACCAGCACGGCCGAGACCCTGGAGAAATCCTGCCGATCCGAAGTGGCGGCCGACTATCAGAAGACAATCGCCGTTTGCACCAATTCTGCAAGCAATCGCGACTGTATCCTCGCGGCAAGGACTGTTCGGGACGAGACTCTTGAAGAATGCGACGCCGTCAGTGACGCACGAGAAGATGTGTGTGGCGCACTGGGCGAAGCCAAGTATCAACCCAGATTTGGCCCCGAATTCGCTACCGAATTCGTCAACCCCCGTGATATCGGCACCCGGGTTGCGCCCAATCCGTTCCACTCGCTGGTGGTCGGAGCGCGTCACGTGTACGAAAAGGCGTTTGTTGATGAGGAGGGACAGGCACAGATCGAACGTGTCGTGGTGACCGTCACCAACCGAACCAAACTGATTGATGGCATCAGCTGTCGTGTTGTCCGCGACGTAGTGAGTGTGGATGACAAGGTAGTCGAAGACACCGAAGACTGGTTCGCACAGGACGTTTACGGCAACGTCTGGTACTGCGGCGAATTGTCTCAGGACTTTGAAGAATTTGAGGGAGATCGACCAGAACTGGTTGAGCTCGTCAGTCTGCACGGTTCGTTCAAAGCCGGTCGGGACGGCGCCAAAGCGGGCATCATCATGCTGGCACAACCCCAGGTTGGCATGACCTATCGGGAAGAGGCATTCTGGAACGAAGCGGAAGATCTGTCAGAGGTGCTCAGCCTTACCGCCAGTGAATCGGTTCCCGCTGCTCGCTGCAGTGGCAACTGCCTGAAGCTGCGTGCGTTCACGCCGGTTGATCCCGGCAAGAACGAATTCAAGTACTACGTACCCGGCATCGGCGAGATCCTCTCGGTGAATGGAAGTACCGGTTCGCGCGCACAACTGGTTGAATTCACTATTCCATAGCACACGCTACCGCGCGATCTGCATCCTCACAGATCGCGCACTGCAAACAGACGGCTGCAACACGCAGCCGTTTTCTTTGGCGCTCCCTGCATCCACTCTGATCGTTGGCACCACGTTCCCTGTCCCCGACCTTGCATCTCACGTTTCGAAGATCCCTGATGTAGTCCCCTCCTCCATTCAACCAATCGCGCCAAGGGGTCCTCTGCGCGTAGAATTTCACGCATCGACAACAATCTGAAAGCGGGGACAGCGTGGATCTACACGGGAAGAGAATCATCGTTACGGGCTCGGCGCGTGGCATGGGCGCAGCGACAGTCAGGGCATACGTGAAGGCAGGTGCGCACGTGATCGGTATGGATGTATCAGACGAAGCAGGTCAACAGGGTTCTGCGGATGCGAGCCTCAACGGCCCCGGCAAAGCGGGATATCTGCATGTCGACATCTCCAACCGACAGAGTGTCGAAAACGCCTTTGCCGAAGCGGCCCGCTTATTGGGAGGGCTCGATGCGCTGGCCCATCCCGCGGCGATTCAGCGATCGTCCGATGCCGGCGACGTCAGCGTCGAAGACTGGGACCTGATGTTCGCGGTCAACGTACGCGGCACAATGCTCACCAATCAGGTGGCCCATCGTTACATGAAAGTTTCTGGCGGTGGCTCGATCATCAACTTCGGTTCGATCTCGGGTCAACGGCCGGAGCCGTCAGCGGCTGCGTATTCGGCAGCCAAAGGAGCAGTACACGCATGGACCCGCACTGCAGCGGGTACCTGGGGAGCGGATAACATTCGTGTCAACGCAATCCTGCCGGCCATGGCGACACCGATGTATCTCGAAGCACGCGCCCGGGCGACGCCTGAACAGAACACCGCCAGCTACTGGCGCAACCAGGCCAGCATCGCCATGGGTGGCGAATATGGCGATCCGGATCGGGATCTGGGGCCGGTCATGGTGTTCCTCGCATCGGATGCTTCCCGATTCATCACCGGCCAGTTGATTCCAGTGGATGGGGGGCAGACCAGTGTGTCTTGATGTATCGATGACGTACAGGGACAACTTCGCATGTCTATTCACTCAAGCGCTTTCAGTCGCTCAGACTTTCCGGAATTTTTGTCCTTTGTGTCCCATGTCGCCGCACAACGTTGGCCACAGATGTCCCATCTTCACATCGGAGATGTCGTGTGGCAGTTTCCCGGATCCCAACCGAAGGACAACATTCATCTTTGGTTCAAGGATGATCGGCTGGTGGGGTACGCCTGGTTTCAGCCGCCCGATGTCGTTCGAATTGACGTAGACCCGACACTGCAAAACTCGCTCATCATCCGGAACCAGGCGATTGTCTGGGCAACGGCAAGGCGCACATTATTTCCAGTCAATGAGCCGTTCTATTTGAGTTTGCAGTCGATGGATCAGTGGGCCGAGTATCTCCAGCATCCTCCGGCGTCCGCAGACAACGCTCGACGAACATTGTTCTGTTCTGCTGTTGAGAGTGATGCTACCGAAGTTGCTTTTCTTGAGCTCAACGGATTCGAGGCTACGGACCACTTCGAGCCCTTCTTGACCAGGAGCCTTGCTGACCTCGAGGCCATAGAACCACCTCAGGGCGTCACCGTTCGACACGTCGTCGAACGCGACTACACCAAACGGGTGGACGTCCATCGCGCAGCGTGGTGGCCGTCTACCGGTTTCTCCATGGACCGTTATCTCGCCATCCGGGCTTTTGCACCGTACTTCGATGCGGAGCTGGACCTCATCGCCGAGGATGTGCATGGTGCGTTCGGTTGTTGCGCTATCGGCTGGACTGATCCGGTGTCGCAGATACTATTCGTCGAACCGTTCGGCACCCACCCGGACTGGCGCGGCACGCGCACCAGTCGCGCGTTGTTGTACGAGATGTTCAGACGCGCCAAAACCAAGGGTATGCGACACGTTCGCATCTACACGGCTGGTTTCAACCACCAGGCCATCAGTCTATACACCTCATGTGGCCTGTCTCTGGTGGATCGTTGCCGCACCTTTCGCAGGCCGTGTTGACAACGCCACCGAAGGCTTGACGGCGCGAAGCCGATCAACTCGCCGGACGTGCTTCCAGCCGATAAACAAATCGATCTGCATCAAAACCTTCCCGCTCAGCTGGATCCTGTACGAGTGTGGCCTGCATGGGGTAGACATTGCCGTCGATGCGGACTCGCACCTTCGGGTCGGCACGCAGATTCGCAAGCCAGGATCTGCCTTCTGCAGGGTCGACGTAGAGCTTGCCGTTACGCACCACGTAGTTGATCTCGACCGAATACGGATCCTCGATTCGAGTCTCCAGATGAAGCACTCCGTCTTGCAATGACGACCAATCGCCGGGCACTGAAGTCGCAACCTCGCCCTGTAACGAACCGCCCGGAATGGCGTAGAACGGACCACCACAGCCTGCCAGCAGCGCAAGAACCAGAAATGATGACGTCGGCAGGTATCTCAGTCGCATCGCGAAAGTCCTGAATGATTGATTACGGACCATGGTGCGTTGATCACAGCAGCGCCGGAAGAATCCTTTTTGAAAGGACCCTATGCAGGAATGATAGGGTTATCCCTTCGTCCAGGATGCAGTGTGAATGTCGCCATCTTCGTTAACCGACTGGAATCTCCTGCGCTCTTTTATCGCAGTCGTCGAAACAGGATCTCTAAGCCGTGCGGCAACACGCCTGGGAGTTACCCAGCCAAGTGTCAGCCGCCATATGCGTGAACTGGAGCGACTGCTCGGGGAGACGCTATTCGATCGTCGACCCACCGGCCTGGCTCCTACCACGCGGGCGCAATCACTCTATGAGGTCGCCGGTGGCATAGAAGCACTGGTACGCCGGGCTGAAGACAACTTTGCCAGCGTTACCGACCGCGTCGTCGGTACGGTTCGAATCACAACCAGCGAAGCATTCGGCGTGCATGTTCTGCCGCCGTGGCTAACGGCGCTGCTGGCAGAAGAGACTGAACTGGAAATCGAACTGCGTGTGTCGCAGCGGACGGAAAATCTGATTCGTCGAGACGCTGACATTGCTGTTCGATTTGTGCGACCTGAGCAGGACGGCGTGATCGCCAAACGCGTCGGACAGGTCCGGCTCGGTCTGTTCGCCAGCGATTCGTATCTGGCGCGTTCTGGCGAGCCTGCTTCACTCGATGATCTGGCGAATCACTTGACTATCGGCGTCGAGAGAAATGCACAATCGGCCATTCAACCCGCAACAACGATCGCAAATCCAATGGGTAGCCTCGCGAACTCGGCCAACCTGAGCCGCCTTCGAACCGATTCCGTGCTCGCACGGCTGGCCGCGGTTGAAGCCGGCATGGGAATCGGCCCCATACTCGAACCTCTGGCAGCAGCGCGTCCCCTCCTCAAACGCGTTCTCGCAGAACACGTGACGTTTCCAGCCATGGACATCTGGCTGTGCAGCCACGAAGACCTGCGAAGAAGTGCACGCATCCGCCGTGTGTATGACTTTCTCGAAGAGAAATTGAGCGCCGCCTTTGGCCCGGCGACTCCATGACCCTGCACGCGGGTTGTTCTCAAACTTTCTTCAAACGAGACAATCGCGCTGCACCAGATCACGGTAGGATTTGACCGAGGCGTGCAGATTCATGGCGAAAGTTCAAAGACATCAAGGGAGCAAGACAGCATGGGTAGACTCGAAGGCAAGGTCATCATCATCACCGGCGGTGCACGTGGACAAGGCGCGGAAGAAGCGCGGCTGTTCGCCGAGGAAGGCGCCACCGTGATCATCACCGATGTACTCGACGAACAAGGCACAGCGTGCGCGGCGGCCATTCCACGAGCACAGTACCGACGACTTGATGTCAGGTCTGAAGCAGCCTGGGAGGAGACCATCGCATCAGTCGTCGCACAGTATGGTCGCGTTGACGTGCTGGTGAACAATGCAGGGGTCGATCTCAACAAGCGCTTCGAGAACACTACGCTCGAAGATTGGGAACGGGTTGTGGCCATCAACCAGACCGGTGTTTTCCTCGGCATGCGAACCGTCGGACGGGCGATGATCGCCGCAGGCACTGGTGGCTCGATCATCAACGTCTCAAGTGTTGCAGGCATGGAAGGCGTGAAAGGCCGCGCGGCTTACGGCAGTACGAAGTGGGCAGTGCGTGGCATCACCAAGGTCGGTGCACTTGAGTGGGGTGAACACGGCATTCGGGTGAACTCGATCCATCCGGGATTCATCGAAACGCCCATGACCGCGGACCTGCGCGCATTCAACGATCCAGCAACGCGTTCACGAGCGGAGAAAATCGTCTCGCTGCGGCGCATGGGGCAACCCATCGACATCGCCTGGATGGCGCTGTTCCTCGCCAGCGACGAATCGGGCTACTGCACCGGTCAGGAATTTGTTGTGGATGGAGGAGTACATCACTAACAACGGATCACGGCCGGATGAGGATCTTGGCATGTCCATTGTCGCCGCGTAGCGCAGTAAACGCTTCGGCGACACCATCCAGGTCGATTGTGGACGTCACGAGCGGGCGCCAGTTGATGCGCCCGCTGGACAACAGCTCCAGCGCCTCGCTGAACTCTTCAGCTTCGTAGTAGCTGACGAATTGCAGACACAGCTCTTTGGAAATCGCCAGCATCGGCAGAAAGCTGTCCTCGCCCTGGCAGATGCCGGCAATCACCACCCGGCTTCGATAAGGTGCTTCGCGCACGATCTGTCCGATCAACCCAGGCGCGCCAACACACTCGAATATTGTCGCGGCACTACGCGAACGCAATTGCGCAAAGGGGGACGACTCGCGCGGATCGACGGTAACTTCTGCACCAAGTAGACGCGCCAAATCCCGCCGCGCGCCTGACAGATCCGACGCAACAATGCGATGTGTGCCGCGCAGGGCTGCCAGTGCAATGATCGCAAGGCCGATCGGACCACAGCCGATGACCACGATCTCTTCGACAGAGGTCAACCGCGCATGTTTGACGGCGTGCACCGCAATGGCAAACGGCTCGGTCAGTGCGGCCGCGTCTGTCTCCACATCGTCGCGCACCCGCAGCAATCCAGATTCCGGCAGCAGCATGTATTGTGCATAGGCGCCGTTGGTACGTGTGGTTGCGCCAATCGCCGCGATTGAGCCATCCACGTCGACGAATGGCATCGCGCAGACCCGATCGTTCAGTGCCAGCCGCTGCACGCAGCCCGGGCCAAACGCCACGATCTCGCCGACAAATTCGTGACCCAGAACCAGCCCCTTCGTCAGATCGTCGGGTGCTGCGCCCAATTCCTGGGCCAGGCGAACGATGTCGGCGGCATGCTTGAAGAGATGCAGATCCGAACCGCAGATACCGCACGCGAGAATTCTGACGAGAACCTGGCCGATACCAGGCGCAGGTTTTGCTATCGTCTCGACAGAAAAGACACCATCGCGCAATACAGCCGCTTTCATCACGATTCACCAACCACCAGCAGCTGGTCAAAGGACTTTCCTTCAGCGCGGCAGAAGGCGCGATAAACATCCAGCGCGCTTTGAGCATCGACGATTGCGGTCGGCTTGCCGTTTTCATCGATCAGTACGTTGGCGCCCTGAATCGCAAACCACGCTTCGGTGATGCCCTCTTGTTCCGGAACCACCAGCGTGTGTACTGACCCCGCAGGTTCGAACAGGTACGAGCCAGCACGATTGACCGATTGCGGGTATTCCTTGTAGTACCACTCACCGCGCAGCGTCACGGCAAACACATTGCCGGTATGGAAGTGTCTCGGCAAAACGACGCCGGGTGAAAAACGCGTCTTTGAAATCCACAGACCTTGATTGAGATCGACATGCAACAATTGCAGTTCGCTGCCCTCACCCGCATAAACATACGGCAGATCGGCGTCACCGATGTGGTGTGCTTCACGGGCTCCGATCGTCGGCACCATGGTGCGACCGGTGAACTGGGCAAAAACTTCCGAAACAACGTGGTCCGGTGTCATTTGATTCCTCAGCTGATGCTGACCGCAAGCGCGGAGTAGTGACGACGCGCCTGTTCATACTCGTCTGGCATCCTGACCCGCGCCGGGTTGTACCAGGGCATGAAGGTGTTCAGCAGTCGCGGCGTGTTGCGTCGATTGAATTCCTTCTGGAACGCTGTCCGTTCCGCACGCATTTGCGGTGTGGTCACGTCTTTGACCCGAGCTGCATCCGCCGCCAGAAAGCAGGCGTGAAAGCGCTGAACGTATCCGAGATAGTGGCGCTGCGCCCAAAGCCCGGTGCGCACGCGATACAGGTAGCCCTTGCCGACTGCACCATAGGCATCAAAGGCGACACGGCGATGCTCCATTTCTTCAGTGATGTGCCACAGGAACAGATCCCGGATCGGCGCCGTCATCTGCTCGTGGATGCGCATGTCCATCTGCGTGCGCGACATGGCCATCGTCATGCACTCGAATGCTTCCGCATAGGCCAGGTTGAATGCATGATCTTTTTCGGCGCTGAAACGTTTGTAGTCTGCTTCCAGCTCCGCCTCGATAACACGCAGAGCTTCAAATCCGGGGTTGCTGCGACGCAGGATCTCGTTGACCTTCGCGTGCTGCTGGTAGTGCTGACCTTCCTGGGAACAAAAACGCCGCATCTGCTCTTGCAACACCGGATCCCGGACTTCAGGCAGCGCCGCGCGGATCGAACGCATCAGGTACGGTTCGAGATACGGCATCGTCATCCAGTACGCGTGCGAGCCATATGAGAGAACGGGATCGCCGCGGAAGAACACCAGATCGACATCATCGGTGAACCCGAATTCCATCTTGCGCACGGGCATCTCGAGCTTCGGATCGTTCATCGAATGCCTTCCTTGATGGGACCACGCTGGAATATACCTTGGGCGATCAGGTCACCATAGGCACGATAACGACGGCCCCAGAGATCGGCTTCGAATCCTGATCGGCCGAGAATCTGCTTGATGTAGGGATCCATCAGCAGTGTGCCGGTCTCCAGAAACATGAACAGAAACGGTAACCACAATCGATCAACCTCGGGACGGATCTTGCCTTGCGCATCAAGCCGATCAATCGAACCACGCACAAGATCGAAATATCGCTTGAACAGCGCTGCTCCCCACGGCGTTTCTTCAAGCAGAGCACGACGGAAGTAGCGGCAGAACGCCGGCCACTCGTCAGCGATACTGGCAACCCATTGGTCCACCGAGCGAACCATGTCTCCCGGCGCCTGATCCTCGACGTGACCTGCCTCCCCTTCGTAAAATCGTTCGAACTGCGTAATGAAGTATTCGTCCGCCGCCTGTCGCAGACCTTCCTTCGAACCAAAGTGGTGATTGATCAGACCAACTGAAACATCGGCTTTCGCAGCGATGTCGCGCGTCGTCACGCCATCGAAACCACGCTCGCCGAATAGCGCCATTGCACACGCCAGGATGCGGTCCTTGCCTGATTGGCTTTCCACCAGTTCGAGCTTCGCCTTTTGGGTGGGACGTTTCATACCACTTTCACTCACGACTCAAATCAGGTGACGGAGAACAATACTAAACGTTTGTTCAGCACTCAATCAATAGGATAAACTCCTCAATAGTCGCATCGATTACTTACTTATCCGTTTTTGTGGCGATCATATTGAATTGATCATACGTTCAACAATGGTCGCAAACCAGGAGAAGAGCCAGATGGAACCCAGGGTCATCCATGACTTCGTCACTCAACACTCGGATTCACGCCGCGACGCCGAAGCGGTCGTCGATGGAGAGACGCGCCTCAATTTTGGCGAACTGCACGCCCATGTTGATCGCATCGCTTCAGCATTGCTGGCCCACGGCATTGGTCGAGGCGACCGTGTGGCGACGCTGGCCCCGCCCAGTCTCGACTTCTGGCTGACTTATCTTGCAACCGTATCGATCGGCGCGATCTGGCACGGCCTCAATCCCGTCTATCGCGAACGGGAGTTCGCTTACCTGCTTGGCGATGCGCAGCCCACCCTGGTTTTTGTTCGATCGCCCTTTGATGGACGCCACTTTGATGAAGAACTGCGGGCAGTTCCAAACACGGTTCGCACGTTTGTGACGATAGGTGATACGGGACATCAGACGGACTCATTCGCGAAGTTCATCGCCGCAGGAGCATCGCTATCGCGAGCGCAACTCGATACCGCACGCGCCAGTGTCGAGATGAGCGACACTGCGGTCATTGTCTATACCTCCGGTACCACCGGCCAGCCAAAAGGCGCCATGCTGTCGCACAACACCATTGTGCAGTCGGCGCTGGCAAACGCGCGCTGGATGGGTGACCGCCTCGACAGCACGGTGTGTGCTGCGCCAACGAACCACGTCGGCGCGCTCAACAACGTGTGCATGAATCTGTTTGCGAGTGGTGGCCGCATTATCTTCTACCCGCGGGTTGACATCGCGGCACTCGGCAAGATTCGGCGAACCGAGCGGCCGACCTACCTCGTCACCAGTCCGACCGGTTTCATGATGACGACGAACGCACCAGGGTTTGATCCAGAAAAACTCGACCACACCAGACTGATCGTCTGCGGTGGAGCCACGACATCGCTGAACATACTCGAAGCGTGGCAACCCATCGGCTGTCCCATCGTCTCGGTGTACGGACAAACGGAAACCTGCGGAATCATCACCCGCACCGATATCGACGCACCACTTGAGGACGTGGCAGTGACCATCGGCCGGCCCCTGCCTGATTGCGACTTCCGTGTCGCGCGCCCGGACGGCAGTCTCTGCGAAAGTGGCGAATCGGGTGAACTGCAGTTTCGCGGCCCGTACGTCATGAGTGGTTACTACAATCGACCTGAAGCGACACGCGATGCGTTTACCACTGACGGGTTCCTGCACACCGGTGACCTCGGCTACTGTCGCGATGACGGGAACATCGTGTTTGTCGGGCGCCTGAAAGAGATGTTCAAATCCGGCGGATACAACGTCTACCCACTCGAGATCGAACAGGCCATCGCCGAGCATCCCGACGTCTTGATCGCCGCGGTATTGCCGATGCCCGACCCGATGTTTCAGGAAGTCGGTTACGCCTTCGTGATGCCGATGCCGGGACGCTCGATGACGCCGGATCAGTTGAAGCAATTTCTCAAAGAGCGGATAGCCAATTACAAGGTGCCAAAGGGCTTTTCCATCGAGGTCGCGTTGCCTTTGTTGCCAAACGGCAAGATCGACCGACAACAACTGAAGTCACAGTTGAGTTCCAGGTTGTCTGGATGATCGCCGCCTTCAGGGACTGTCTACTTCCGCACTTCGGGACTTCATGAACAACCGCGCAGACACCGCCACCGCTCGTGCGCAGTCGGCGGGCGTCGTGCCACCATCGAAGAGATCCTTGCAAGGCCCACTCATCACTTCCGGCCGGTGCTGTCTGATCCACGCAAACAGTTCTTCGAAGATTGGTGGGTCATTGCCAGCGAAGGTGACGCTGGCAACGCGAAAAGACCCCGGCATCAAACGAAAAGTATCCGTGGCGACGTAACCCAGCGCCTGACCAAAGTCGTCGGTTACAGTAATACGGCACTCAATCGCGCCGTCATCGACGTGGATGCAGGGTTGACGTCGTGTGATCGTGTAGTGCGCAGCCTTTGCCCAGGCCTGGTAGTACAACAGTCGATCCGCTTCGGCGGTCGGTTCGACTGCCGCTGCCAGCGCAACAGCGTTCCATGCATAGAAGGCATCAAGCATTGCCTCTGCCTGTACCAAAGCCGAGTTCTTATCGGCAGTCCCTGTTTCAGCGAACCCTGCCTCAGCGAACCCTTCTCCCGCGACCAGGATGCAAAGCAGACCCATCACGATTAGGCTATCGCGAACCGAAATTCTCCTTGCGTCAGTCATGTCGAGTACGCCAGCCTTTCGCACAAACCACCTCCATGGCTCTCCCCGTTTGGGTACCCGACTGATTTATTGGGCGTTGCAACCCTTACTCCTGCTGTCCGTACTCACTGCTTTTTACTTCAATCAGACAGAGCCCGCGATGTACCTGGTGTGCCTGGTTCTCGTACAGCTCGTACTCGGCACCGTCGAGTACCAATATCCGGCACGCGATACATGGATACAACCCGTAAAGGAAAAGGCCGGTCTGATCACCATCGCGGTGCTCATGGGCTTTGTCGGCACGGTGGTCAGTGGTTGGTATCACGACATTCTGGCACCACCTCTGAGCGAAGTTCGGCATGACCTGCATCTCGACATCTGGCCACACCATTGGCCAATACTGGCCCAGGTGTTTCTGGCGTTTTTTGCCAGCGAGTTCATCTGGTACTGGATGCACCGTGCGGAACACCGTTGGCCATTGTTATGGAAAGTCTCCGCCCACGGCGCTCATCACGCATTCAAGAAACTCAATGCGATCAACTCCGGTGCCAACCATCCACTGGAAATGCTCTGGATCGTTTTGCCGTCGATCATCGTCGAGTTGGTGTTCGGAGTAGGTAACGCCATGCTGGGATCACTGATGCTGTTGGTCACCCAGACGTCTATCGCCCACAGCAATCTGCGCCTCAACACGATGGGTATCGGGTTGTGTTTCACTGCCAACGCTTATCACATCCGCCACCATTCGGCGGACCTTGTGGAAAGCAATACGAATTACGGATGTGCCGCAATTCTCTGGGACCGGATCTTTGGAACGTTTGTGGACAGTGGTGTTCGTGACGCTGGTATCGGCCCGAGAGAACCCACGACATTGGAAAAGCTGCTGATCCCGATTCGGGAACCGGTTGGCAGTGTCATCGCTCCTGGCTTAATGTAAGTCTGCGTCAGTCGTCGGATCGACATGTTTGGAAGCAACACAGGGAGTGCGAACATGGGAACGCTCTATATTCGTGGGCAGAGCAGTCCAGAGATCGCTGAGCTACGCAAGAAGCTGAAACATGAGTTAGGCGACGACGCAGCCGATTACGTCGATCTGGTTTGCGCCGGTACACCAGGGCAGACATTCAACGAGACCACCGAAGCTGCAGTCCGCCGCTGGCAGTCCGGCATCGGATTGATCGCTGATGGTGTCGTTGGACCCTACGCGTTAGAACTGCTTGGGCTGCGCAAGCCTGGGACGATGGACCTGGATCTTTCCCTCGAAAATGTACGGCAGCTGTTTCCCGCCACCAAACCAGCCAACATCGAGCGCTACCTGCCATACGTTGTGGCTGCACTGGACGCAGCCGGCTTGCATGACCGGACGATCATCTGCGCAGCGCTTGGCACCATCCGCGCGGAGACTGAAGGTTTTCTGCCAATTTCCGAGATGCCTTCGCAATACAACACCACACCAGGGAAGACACCATTCAGCGCTTACGAAATGCGCGCTGTTCTGGGCAACACGAAAGAAGGTGATGGTCCTCGATTCAAAGGTCGAGGTTTTGTGCAGCTTACTGGTCGCGACAACTACACACGTTTCGGACAGGCCCTCGGGATTGACCTGACCACACAACCCGACCTCGCCAATGCGCCTGAGATAGCCGCCACGCTGCTGGCCAGTTACCTCGCAGCCAAACAGACCGCCATGCGCGAGGCCGTGGCAGCAGGGAACTTCAAAAAGGCGCGCCAGCTGGTTAACGGCGGTGGTCACGGATTGGACCGCTTCCGCGCCGTCTTCTCGATAGCGGACACCATCTGGCCACCCACCCCGAGCGCCCAGACCGCCGGTCGAGGGCGTGGTAAAAGCGTGGCCGATGCATCGTCAATCAGTTCCCTTCACAAGACGGCCAACACACGCCCGCACACCCTCACCGCGCGCAAGGACCCCATCGATCTACGCGACCGCCCCTACCAGCCGCCACCGGTGAGCCTGCAGGACACTTTCCCCACGGACAACGAGATCCGCAGCTACCTGCCGGCCTACACCGATGCAAAGCTGATCCTCGATCAGGGTTCCGAAGGCGCGTGTACTGGTTTCGGACTGGCCTGCGTCGTCAACTTCCTGCGCTGGCGGAAGGCTGCCACTCCGCGGCGTATGAAGTCTGTCAGCCCGCGAATGCTCTACCACTTTGCCCGTCGTTTCGATGAATACGCAGGCGAGGACTACGATGGGTCGAGCTGCCGTGGTGCACTCAAGGGATGGTTCAAGAATGGTGTCTGTCTCGAAGAAGACTGGCCCTACGGCCCAAAACATGGGCAGCCACATTATGGATATGCTGAGCGAGCAACGCAGTGCACGTTGGGTGTCTACTACCGACTGGAATTGAATTCCATTACCGACGTGCAGGCCGCCATCCAGGAGGTAGGTGCGGTTTACGTTTCCGCCTTCACGCACGACGGATGGGACACGCTCCCCAAAACAAAAAGGTCCGCATCGAAACGGTCGGTAGGCGCAAATTCGAAGTCGACAGCCCGGCGTGGTGCCCTGCCCAACGGTCATGCCGACATACCAGTGATCGATTTTTCAGGACGCCCTTCCAGAGACGGTGGACACGCTTTTGCATTGATTGGCTTCAACATCCAGGGCTTCATCGTGCAGAACTCGTGGGGTTCGAGTTGGGGCCTCGGTGGGTTTGCCATCCTGACCTATGCGGACTGGCTGGCCAACGCGATGGACGCATGGGTGGTGGCGATGGGTGTTCCGGGAGTGGTCGCGGGGCGTGTCGGTTCAGCACCATCGCGCGGCCGAAGTGCTGCTGGAACTTCCGCGCTACGCGACGGCTGGTGGAGCAAGGACCAGGCCTATCGTCACAGTGTGGTGCTTGGCAACGATGGCAGGGTCAAAAGCTACCTCACGGAAGATGCGTTCAGTCGCACGCTGCTGCAGCAGGTTGCCGTGCTGCCAGACACCTGGTTTCGTAAGCGACCGCAAAATGAGCCAAAACGATTGGTGATTTACGCCCACGGCGGCCTGAACAGCGAAGATGATGCGATCGACCGCGCGCGCGCCATGGGCAGGCACTTCATGGGCAATGGGTGTTACCCACTATTCATGATCTGGAAGACCGGCCTGCTGGAATCAATCGGCAACATCTTTGAAGACGCGCGTCGTCGCGACCCTGCGCGGGCGGGAGGCCGGTTCAGCGAGTGGTTCACCGAGCAATCCGATCTGCTTATCGAAAAGACAATCGGTCGGCACGCAGCGCGACCGATCTGGGCAGAGATGAAGGAAAACGCGGGGCTCGGATTCGCGAGCGGCCGGGGCGGCGACCTGATGATCAACGCACTGAAAAAGCTGGTCGAAACCTGGGGTGACAAGCTGCAGATTCACCTGATCGGCCACTCCGCCGGTTCGATCCTGCTTGGCCATTTCCTCAGCACGGCGTCGCGTCGAGGGCTAAACGTGGATCGCGTAACGTCGGTGAGCTTGTTTGCACCAGCCTGTACGGTGCAGTTCGCCAATGAAAACTACGCGAGCCAGCCAACAGTGATGGCGCGCCTGCACCTCGACCTGCTCAGTGATCGAGTGGAGCGCAACGACAACGTCGTGATGATCTACCGCAAGTCGCTGTTGTACATGGTCGCCAATGCACTTGAAGTTGACCTGCGCACACCGCTGATGGGGATGGCCAACGCGCTCGACCCCGACTTCAAAGGGTGGGATGGCACATCCAGCGTCAGCGCGACACTTGGCCAATGGCGAACGGCTTTGAAGCAGGCAAGACTTGAAGTGGGCAAAGGTATCAAGCTGCTCGATGCTGACAAGGTCACCAATGCGATTGGCAACACCGGCACACCACCTGCGCAGATCAACGCCGCGCATGGCAGCTTTGACAACGATGTGGAGGTTCTTTCGGCTACTTTGAAGCGCATCCTGGGAGGATCATTGCAACAGGAAGTGGATGACTTGCGCGGGTTTTAGGGAAAGTCTGATTTATCAGATTTTCCCGCGTGGTGCAGGGACGCACCACCATTTTCATGCGTGAAACGCAGGAAAATGCGAGGAGCCCTTTGAGCTCCGATCTGATTAATTCGCAGTAGCGAATTAATCAGGGTTACCTTAGGTCGGTCTGCGCGAGCCAATCCGGCGAGGTGTGTTTTCCGCGATTTTTATAGTCGTGCTTCAGGAAGAGGCGGCGCTCCGTTCAGCCGTCACGCGGCACACTCGACGCTTGCCGACCTGCACCAGAACTTCGGTTCCTGGTTCAATCACAACCCTGGCCAGTAGATCGGACACCTTCCGTTGATCAACACGCACGCCGCCCTGGTTAATCAGACGCCTGGCCTCCGAGCTGGAAGACGCAAAGTCCAGTTGCGACAACAACGTCACCAGGTGATGTTCCCCAGCCGGTACCTGCTTCAATTCAATATCGCTGGGTAACGCCCCTTCGGTAAAACGTTTTCTGAATTCCTCGGCTGCCGCCGCCGCAGCATCCGCACCATGAAACGCCTCGACAATCGAACGCCCCAGGCGTTCCTTGGTATCCCGTGGCGAGTGCCTGGCGCCATCCAGCCACTCCTCGTACTGCGCCTTCGGCACTTGCGTCAGCAGTTCGAAGTAGTTGGGCATGAGGTGGTCGGCGATGGACATGACCTTGCCAAACATATCGTTCGGCGCATCGTGCACGCCGATATAATTGTTCTTGGACTTGCTCATCTTTTCCACGCCATCCAGACCAACCAGGATGGGCATGACCAGAACAATCTGCGGCGCCAGCTTGTAACGCGGCATGAGATCCCGACCACAAAGGTTGTTGAAGGTCTGATCCGTGCCACCCAGTTCCACGTCGGCCTGTACCACCACCGAGTCATAGGCCTGCATCAGCGGATACAGGAATTCAGTGACCGCGATCTCCTGCTCCGCAGCGATTCGCGTGCGGAAGTTGTCCCGATGCAGCATCTGCTGGACGGTCATCTGCCCAGACAAATGCAGCACCTGCGCAAAGCTGAGCTCCGCCAGCCACTCACTGTTGAAGCGCAGTTCAAGCTTGTCTGGATCGGTATCGAGTACCTTGCCAGCCTGCGCGACATAAGTGGCGGCATTGGCTTGAATCTGTTCTTCGGAAAGTATGGGACGGGTGGTGTTGCGGCCAGTGGGATCACCAATACGCGCGGTGTAGTCACCGACGATCAATACTGCCTTGTGACCCAGATCCTGGAACTGTCGCATCTTGCGCAGCACCACCGTGTGGCCCAGGTGAATGTCTGGCGCCGTCGGATCCAGCCCAAGTTTGACGCGCAAGCGTTTGCCTGACTCTAGACGGGTTTTCAGATCGTCCAGCGAATAGAGCGCGGCCGCACCGCGACCGAGGGTTTCGAGTTGTTGTGTGAGATCCATAACCATGGCGAGCATCGCCTGCTTGCGGGGGCGCGAACTTTACCCCATGGTCAGTCGCAAAACACCACGTGCGTCCCGGTTGGAGCATCGACCGGTAAAACTCGGGTATGCGGTTGAGCTGTGTGACCGATTTCAGGATTGAGGCCTGCTTTCAGCATTCTTCGATCCCGCCCGAAGGCGGGAGACGAGTTTCGAGAGGGGGCCGTTCTGTTGCGGGGACGGCCATTCAATCAAGATCAGACACGCTCTCGTCGACCAGGTAGGAACGCATGAAGCGCATATCGAAAACTCTCTGCTCGTCTTCGCGGATTTCCTGTTGCGCTTCCGGTTTGCTCAAAACCTTGCCACATGCTGCCATGGTCGCCTCATCTGCGTACCAGATTTCCAGGAACACATCGTATTCAGGGTCGCGCAGCACGCCGTCACGATCGACCGTCGCTTTGGTGAAACGCCGCATGTACTTGCTCGCGTATCCCTTGAGATATTTCTCGCCAATGAGCCGATGCCTGGTTTCGTAGTAGTCGCGAAACTCAGGAATTGTCATTCCGGGCCGACGTTTCATCGGCATTACCAGCTTGATCATGGTCAGTCTCCACAGGTTCTCGGTCAGCCGAAACCAGACATCCGCGCCAATGACGCAGAGCTGCGAGATGGTGAAGTGCGAGAATAACGAAGCCGCCTGGGTGTAGCGAGAGTTGTGCTTCAAGAACCTGTGTCGGCGCAGGCGCTGCGTTGTCGCTTCAGCGTTTCGCGGCGATCGGACTCCCGCATTGCCTTGCCGGCCTATTGATGTACCGGTCGATCGTGGTGCACTCTTTACCTCGCAACGGTAACCACCGCTTGAAGAAGCTTCCTTCCAGAAACATTAGATGTCGCGACATGATTGAAATTGAACACAGGCGAAACACAGACCTTCCGGCCACCAAGGTATGGGAGGAAATTCGCCACTTCGACCGGGTACTGAAATGGGTACCGCGCGGCGAAGAAAGCACCATCGCCGTTCAGGGCACTGGTATCGGCGCGGTGCGCGATATCCACCTGGCAACACAAGGCTATGTACAGCATCGACTCATTGCCTTTGATGACCGGCTGCGAACGTTCTCCTATGAACTTACTGCGGGCAAACCCATCGGCATGCAGGACTATGCAGTCGTCGCCACAGTGATGCCCATCGACGCGCAGCACTGCACGATTCGCTGGGCCGGACGGATGACCGCCGACAAAAGCCTCGATGAAGTCGCGGTTGGACGCGCACTGGAAGTCGCACTGGGCAACATGACGACTGGCATCATCGCCCGTCTAAAGGGTGAGAAACCAGTATTTGTGGGGCAGCCTAACGAGGACTGGCAGCTGCAGCATCCACAGGGGATGTAGCCTGCCCTGATTGCACCGGCAAAAAAAGCGGGACGCGCAAGGTGCCTTGGAGCCTGTGCGGCAGAAGGCGGCGGTGCGAGGCGAGTGTCAATTCGAGTCCGATTTTTCGTTCGTTTGAAACGCGTAGTGGGTGCTACGCAACGAAAACGAACGGAAAAGCGGGCCGAAGTGGCGCCGCCGCAGCCTGTCGATCTTCTGCCGCGCAGACTCCTAGCCCGCATGATTCAGGAAGGGTCGTAGCGAGGGCGTCGAGAGCCGTGAAAACGCTGGGAGGCGCGGACCTGCGGGCGCGCAGGCGTGCTCTACAGCACGTCGAGCACGCGGAGGGAGCACGCCCGGTGTTTTCGCTGCTATCGGCGTCCGCAGTAGATCATTCATGAATAGTGGGGGCCAGACTCACGATGCATTCGAGGTAATGCTGACAATGTTCTGATCCGGGTCCAGGTACCGTGCGGTTCTTCCCCATGGCTCGTCTCGCGGCTCCTGCACGACGGCAACCGCAGCTCGAAGAGCTCGTGTGTGCACGACATCAAAATCCGAGACATGGAAGCCAATCTGCGCACCGGTCGATATCGGACGGTGTGGTGGTTGGCTTGGATAGAGCGCGAGGTGGATGAATGCTCCGTCGGTCCAGGAATATGCCGCATGTGGGCCACCGTACCAGGGGTCCTTCACATCGCTGTCGTGCGATTCGTCCCGCAAGGGCAGACCAAGTACGTCTCGATAGAAGCTAAGAGACCGATCCAGGTCGGAGACGTTCAGCGCGACGAACGTTAACCGCTGAATCATTGGATCGACCTTCTGTTTAGGTGATGGCAGTACGACGGGACAGTGTCACCGAATGTAAGGTTCAGGGACGCTGCGCTTTTGGTGCGTCACTCTCGAACGCCGCGTCATGCGTCATCGGTGCCATGATTCCAGAATGGCCGAATTTCAATCACCCCTTTTGCTCGGGCACACGGAGTGTTTGAAACCAGTTCAATCACCGCTTGTAAACTCTCGGCTTCAATCACCGAGAAACCTGCCAGCGGAAGATTTTGCTGACCGAAGGGCTCTTCGGCAATTTCAAGATTTCCACCCCAGTTTTTTACAGAGGTAACCCTGAGTTGCACAGCCGACATCAGGTTACCGCGGTCTCGTATCACTGCGTCATTAGCGAGGACTTCTCGTTTCTCGCTCTCGGTCAATGAGTTCCATCCGTCTTCGTCTCCATACGCAAGGCACAGAAATTTGATTTTATCGACCTCCATACTTGCATGCGGATGGCAGTTTTTCCCCACAGTCTGCAAGGGTTCCCCACAACAAGTCGCTTCAGCGACTTGTTCTGAGGCCCCTTAGATCCTGCAGTCCTCAGGACACTTCGATGTCCAGGGGACGGTAGTAGTCCTTGCCCTGGGCGATGTACTCGCCCCTCATCTTGACGAAAGTTGCGCCACCCGATCCCTCTTCTGTGAGGGTGAGATTCTGGCGGAAGAAGTTGATGCTATCCGGATTCAGCGTGCGCGCCATCTCCCAATACAACTCCGCCTTGTCTTTCTCTCCGTGGGCCCGGAACAGATTGCCGAGTCGAAAGGCTGCATCGGCTTTCTGTTGGTCGAACCCATGTTCGCGGATGTTTCCGGTGACCGTCTTCGCAGATTGCACGTGGACACTGTTAGCGCCTTTCGCCACCCAGTCTTTCAGTGCCGGGGAATACACGTCGTTGCCAAACAAGAACGCTTGTTCACCTTCACCAAACTTATGAGTCTTGGAATAGGTACCTTCGTCGATGCGGACGATCCGGCCTTCCTCATCAATCCAGGCTGCTGATGGCACGTTCACAAAATTGAACACGCTGCTGATGAGATGGTCTTCATCCACGACCTGCACGTAGGTTGGATTCGCGGCATCGAAAATTGGCCCGGCGACTGGTTCGCCCCCGGTATCTTCTGCAACGCAGATCAGGACAAAGTTGGGGTCGTTGATTTCTTCGTAAACACGTTGCCACATGGCACGTCAAGCAGGCAGCCTCACCACGAGGACCAGGTGACTACCAGAGCCTTCTTGCCTTTGAAATCGGCCATCCTGATCACATTACCCTGACGGTCGATGACCTCGAAATCTGGTGCCATCGCATTGACCATCATGCCTTCGCGCTTCGCCGGAATCTCGGCAAAACTCCACACACCGGAAGCCTTGTCAGCCACATAAGGCTGCTCGAGCAAATCGGCGAACGCTGCCAGGTCGAACCACTGCTTACCATCTCGCTCAACGAGCAAATGATCTTTCATCGGTATGCAGAGATCCTTGAAACACACGCCTTCTGGTTTCAACTCGAAGCCGTTCACTCGAGGAAGGTCTGCTGGTCTGATGAGCAAACCATCACCTTTTGCGGTTTCAGACAGCGTGACAGTCTTGCCCTGATACAGCACCGTGATGCTTCCCTCAGGATGAATCGCAGTGGCTTCAAAAGGGTGTCGGTATTCCGGAAATGCCCCAAATGCTCTGGTCATGGTCCCCTTCTTTCTTCGTTTGTGTTCGCCTCCATCCTAACGGGTAAAACCCTGCAGGAGAACTCATTCTCGAATTCGCTCTGGCATGGCCCTCGCGGCGTCGGTCGCCAGAGCGAAGCCTTGCGAGGACAGAAGCCTTGCGAAGACAAAGAGAAGGTCTTTGACATGCGGCTCACGCACTCCTACCTTGTTCAAGAACACGACTGGCTTGACCAATTGCACCGCAAGGGCTGTGCGCAGGGAGGCAGGCGCCATGGCAACAACAGGTCGACTGATAATCGGGTTGCTGATTCTGGTGGCGGGATTTGCGGCTGGTGTTTTCTGGTCGCCGTACCACACCGGATCGGAACATGATGCTGGGGCGCTCGTAACAAGTTTGGCGAACAGTCATGGCGAAACGGCGCCGTTCCAGGCGGCGTCCGGGTCCGCCCGGGGAGAGCCGATAAGTGACGTCAGTCCCGCCTCGGTGAAATCGTTAGCACAGACTGCGGCGATCCGGAGCGAGTTCGATCAGTCTGCGGCGCTGTTCGCGTTGGCCGCACCGATGGACGCAGCCGGTGTTCGCCAACTGCTGGAGTCTGCCGCGCAGGTGTTGCACGGCAATGACTTTGTAGGTGGAACCTCGATTCTCATCGGTCGATATGCAGAGCTCGATTTTCCTTCGGCTCTGGCTTATGCACTTGCTCGCGGCGGTTCGACCACAGAAGCCTGGATACAGTCTATTTTCCATGCTCGTGCGAGGCTTGACCTGGAGGACGCCGTCAACATCGCGTCGGAGCTGCAAGGCAATCTACGTCGAGTTGCAGGGATGGCGATTCTGCGCTCGAGTGACAACATTGCACTTGAGGCACGACGATCGATCGCCAAAACACTGGGACTGCCCGATCAGGCTCTGTTTGCGGTATCCAGCCGCAATTCGGCAGAAGCGTGGCAGGAGGCCAAAAACATCAGCAATCTCAATCAGCGCATGCAGGCGCAGATGCAGGTCGCCATGGTCTGGGCTAAGAGTGACCCGATGGCCGCGCTGCAGGCTACCGATGACATTGACAACCAAAGCATGCGAACAGCCTTACAAATGCAGGTTCTCGCTCTGATTGCAGCCAGTGACAGCGGTGCTGCGCTGGCGTGGGTTGAGGCGCTGCCAGAAGGACAGCGTCGTAACCAACTGATGACGTCTCTGGTTCAGCGGTTGGCGGTGGATGATCCGGAACGCGCGCAGAGCCTCATGACCAAACTCCCTGAGGCGGTGCGGGACCAGGTTGAATTGTCGATGTGGACCCAGCGCGCAGCCGAGGACCCGGAAGGAGCAGCCGCGTGGGCTGCAAACCGAACTGATCGCGATGGCGGCGTCAACGCAAGTCATCAGCTGCTGCTGATGCTCAGCATGACTTCACTGGAAGCTGCCGACCGCTTTTTACTGGCGTTGCCAGCGTCGGTGCGCACCAATGTTGAACCAATGTACATCCAGATGATTGCGGCCTCCGATCCAGACAAAGCCGCGAAGCGGGTTGAACAAATAGCCGAACCAGAGCGACGTATTGAGGCTGCTCGCTCGCTGATCATGAATTGGGCGAGCCAGGATCCACAGACGGCCAGACAGTGGATCGAACGACAACCCGCCGAGGCTACCCCCGCGCTCTATCACTCACTGGCCATCGGCTGGACACAGAATGAACAGTCGTCAGCGCGTGAATTCGCAGACTCAATGGACGCAGGCCCGGACCGGGATCAATTCGTGGTCGGCATGGTGAGTTTCGGTCAGTTAAAGGCTGAGGAAGCCGATGCTTTGATCGAACGCATCGGCGATTCAGATCTGCGCAAACAGACCCGGAGTGCACAGCTTCAATTGCGGAAGGCTGTCGATAGCTCCGGCGGTGCCGGGTTTGGAGTGCGTATCGAAGACAGTGGCCTCGGGGTCGTCAACGTCCAATGAGGTGATGCAGCGTTCCCGGAATCAACAGCACTCGACTTCAGGCTGCATGAGGCGGACGATCGACGAAAGTCAGGTGGAGAAAGGGTGATGGCGAAAGTTGAAGTAGTCGAATACACCGATGCCGTCTGTTCGACGGCCTGGGGCGCGGAGCCGTTGCTGCGACGATTGCAATGGCGATTCGGTTCACATCTTTCCTGGCGCAAAGTGCAAGGCGGACTGATCGGCGACGCCTCCAACGGCAAAGAAGGCTGGGATCGGATCCGCGCGGCGACACCTATGCGTGCCTACTGGAAACGCGTGTGGCATCTCACCGGCATGCCATTCCCCAACCCCATGCATCTAATGTTGCAGTCCACCGATCCGCTTGGTACGGCAGTGAAGGCTGCGGAACGTCAGGGTCAGATCGTGGCAGATGCAGTGCTGCGTCGCTTTCGCGAACAGATATTCGTGTTCGGAATCGGCCCGCAGACGAAGGATGAGTTCGTGGCGGCCGCCACAGGTGTTCCCGGTCTGGACATCGCTCGCTGGTTTGTCGACCTTGAGTTACCTGAAGTGGCGGAGGCCTACCGAAAAGACTGGCAAGAGACTCGCGAACCCAACGACTGGGTACGTAACCTCAAACATGACAGCCCGATGAACGGCGAACTCAAACATTCCGAAGGCCACGACCGTTACGCGTTGCCAACAGTTATCTTTCGAGGCACCGGCGGTGAACATACCGCTGCAGGCTGGGTAGGGTATGAAGAATATGAGGCTGCGCTCGAAGCGGCAGAACCTGGGATCACGGCGAATCCTTGCCCTGATCCCACACCAGCCGAAGCCTTTTCGATCTGGAGTGTACTCACAGGCAAAGAGCTGGAATTCCTCTGCGGCGAAGGCGCAAAACCACCGGCTGGTGTGGTCGCGTACGACTGGGGCGAGGGCTACGTTTATTTCACGGCCGCAGAGGCGCGGGCTCGAGGGTTGGCAGAAGCGGCATTCGCATAAACCTCAATGCGTCGCCGCGCTTGTTCATGGTGTCCGCTTCTTCCGGTTCATTCTTCCTTGGGCTCAGGTTCGCCTGTATCCGCAGGCGGACTGATCAGACAAGCTCGGCAAGAAACACGGGGATCTTCCGGGTAGTCTTCGCCTGATAGTCGTTATAGGGTGGATACGCCTTGGCGCTGATGGCCCACAGGCGCGCTCGTTCAGCCTCGTCAGTCACCTCGCGCGCGCGCATCTTGTGCACGACGGTTTCGTCGCGAATTTCGACATCCGGATTGGCGCGCAGGTTATAGACCCACACCGGATTTTTCGGTTGTCCGCCCATGGACCCGACAAGAACGTAACTCTGCTCGGCCTTGACACGCATCAAAGGAATCTTGCGCACGCCTCCGGACTTGTTCCCGAGATGCGTGACGATGATGCAGGGCATCCCGGTATCCATGAGGGTAGTACCCTTGGTGCCACCGCTGCTCTCATACAACTCTACCTGTTTGCGTACCCAGTCAAATGCTGGCGGGATGTACTCGGCCATGGTGTCTTGCTCCGGAGGGGTTTGATGTCCTGTGCAGGATAACATCATCCCGATGGGCCTTGCGTCCCACTCAATCGGACGATCGCCTCCTGCAGCCCTTCGAAAATTTGTCCCGATTCAGAGGCTGTCTCGAGCAACGCACGAGCCTGATCAGTCATGCCCGCCTGCAGCAATGCCATGCCGAGGTGATATTGATATTCCGGTTGGTCTGGTGCTTTGTGATGCGCCGCCGTCAGTAGACGAACGGCTTGCTCGGTGTCACCAACCTTGTGCTAGACCCAGCCGAGGGTATCGAGCAAAGCTGGCCGTTCGCTGGCGGCGTAGGGCCGCATGAGGCTGAGCGCCTTGCGCAGGTTCGCCTCGGTCGCTAGACGATTGGCGGACAACATCGCCAGGTTGTTTCGTGCGACGACATTGTCTTCCAAAGTGAGCACGGCATCGTAGATCGGCACAGCGAGCGCATCTCTACCCAGCGACTGCGCAACTTCTGCAGCACGCACCATCAAGCCCGAGTGACGCGGATTGGCGGTCATACCTTGTTGATAGACATCGCCAGCTGCTTCTGTCTTTTCCTGTGAAAGCATCAAGTCACCCATCGCCGTAACCATCTGCTTGTTTCGGAGCCCGCTCTATCGACTGACGATAGAGCTTGAGCGCACGTTCCGACTGACCATCGCCTAAGGATGGCCTTTAGTAACGCCTCTCCTTTCACTCGTTCTCCACTGGCAAACCCTGGTCGGGCCAGCCCGTTACGCGCGCCTTGCGCGAGTTCCGTTACCGGGTCACTTTCGATCATTTGCCGATGTCGATCACGCGCAGCATCGAGTTTGCGTTGAGCGATCAACACGTCGGTGAGAGCCCGAGCCAGCCGTGCGTCTTCGGATGCTCATGAATCAACTCGCGGTACATCAAGCTGGCACTGCCGACGTTTCCCGTTTGTTCATGAACGGAAATTGTCAGCAGCTTGAGCAGTGCCGTCCCGGATTACTGCTGGATCCCAGCTTCGACGATCTGGGGTGCGAGATCCGGGTTCTGTGCTGTGTAAACCTGGGACAACACCGTAATTGCACTGACATTGACGGGTTCAATTTTCAGCGTTGACTGTGCCGTCGACACGGCGCGGTCGAAGTCTCCACTGCGAAAGTAGATCGCGGCTTTCAGTGCGAGCACTTCGGCATTTTGTGGAGCTTTGGCCAGCACGGCATCCGCCTGGCAATGCGGGTGCTCATGGTTCCCTGTTCAAAACTCTGATATGAGGTTTCCAAGTCAGTCGCTTCTGCTACTGATTGACAGTCGATCCCGCTGCACTGGTTTCGTCCGTGATTTCAGGACCAGTGCAAAACCGCAATCGATCCTCCGATCGATCGCGTGGTGTGGTTCATCCCGGCTTGGTCTTTCCATGAGCAGTTCGTCGAGCTAAGGTAAGGTCCAGGCAAGTCGCTGTAGCGACTTGCCGAGCTGGGAGCCTGCCTTTGTGCACGACGTTTGCCAGGAGCACCCCAAGCCAGGCGAATAGGCCTCGCGCATTTGTTGTAGTCTGGGTGCCCATGGCAACGGGATCACTACCGGATGCTGATCAAGGGGAGCGCGCTATGGAATCTTCGTTGACGCGTCGTACGTTAATTTCCGGAGCTGCCGTTCTTGGTATGGGCGCCGGATTGAGTACCACGAGCACCGCCGCTGAAACGGCTGTCAGTGTGCCACCGACAGCCGCGAAGTCGTACCTCGGAAATCACCAGCCACAACCACTCCCCTTCGATCCCGCAAAACTCGACGGATTGTCAGCCCGGCTGATGCAGTCGCACTGGGAGAACAACTACCAGGGCGCGATCAATGCGCTGAATACCATCGAGCTGAAAATTCCTGGCCTGGTGGCTGACAAGGATTGGCCACCTTATTTGCTGGGTGACATCAAGCGTGAGGAGTTGCTTCGAACCGGCTCGATGATCATGCACCAGCTGTATTTTGCCAACCTTGGTGGTGATGGCAGGATTTCTGGCGACATCGGGAAGTCTTTGATCGACTGGTTCGGGTCTGTCGCGGCCTGGGAGGCAGAGTTTCGGAAGGTGGCGCTAGGGCTGGCAGGCGGATCGGGTTGGGCGGTGCTGTCTCTCAACCTCTACACCGGAGCGCTGCATAACCGCTGGTCACAAGACCACCACACCAGCGTCGCTGGAGAAATGCCTTTGCTGGTCTGCGACATGTACGAACACGCCTACGCAATGGACTATGGCGCAGCGGCACCCCGATACGTCGATGCCTTCATGCGCAACGTTAACTGGGTCGAGGTCAACCGTCGCTTCTCGCTCGCTGCGGAAGCAGCCAGCATGTTGAGTTGAGGCCAGCGGGTCTGCTTCGAACCGGGCACAACTGAGTGCAGGGGCACATATGCAATCGTCTCGTTACAGAGTAGCGATGCTCTGGGCTGGAGAGCAGACGACACGGCACACCGTGAAGCTGGCAGACACCCGCCTGGCGCGAATCGCTGATGCTCTGGGCCAGGCTGGCATCGACGCCGAACCAGCTGTCTATACAGACGAACTGTTCGATGAAGTCTACGCACAGTTGTTGCGAACGGACGGTGTGCTCGTGTGGGTTGACCCGATTACTCAAGGCCGTAACCGGATGGTGCTCGACAGGTTACTGCGTGAGGTTGCGAACGCCGGCACCATCGTCAGCGCCCATCCCGACATCATCCTGAAGATGGGCACCAAGGAGGTTTTGTACCACACTCGCGCAATGAGCTGGGGATGTGACACGTGCCTGTACACAACACTGGCTTCTCTGCGAAACGAACTCCCTCAATGCCTGGCGGAAGGAAAACCACGCGTCCTCAAACAATATCGTGGCAATGGGGGAAACGGTGTCTGGAAGGTTGAGCGTATCTCCGACACGCATCTGCGTGTGAGACATGCACAACGAGGCAGCGTCGAGGAAGTCGTACGAGTTGATGAGTTTACTGAGCGGTGCGAAGTCTATTTCATCGACGACGGCCGGATGATCGACCAGCCGTATCAGGCACGTTTGACGGATGGAATGATTCGATGTTACCTCGTGCGCGACAAGGTCGCAGGTTTCGGCGAGCAGTTGATCAACGCACTGTTTCCCGCCCCGGTCGGTGGCGTCGCAACAGATGCGCCGCAGCCCGGACAGCGTCTTTATTTCCCGCCAACACGAGCAGACTTTCAGTCGTTAAAGAAACAGATGGAAGACGTGTGGGTGCCAGAACTGTGCAGTCGAATGGACATCGACGCAGATGCACTGCCGGTAATCTGGGATGCGGACTTTCTCTATGGACCAAGAGCCGCGAATGGTGAGGACACCTACGTTCTCTGCGAAATCAATGTCAGCTCCGTGTATCCCTTCCCCGACGAAGCGCTGGATCCGCTGGCGCGGGAGATGCTCCATCGGCTTAAGGCACGTCGAACAGAACCGCGCCGTCAGGAATAGACTCAACACACGTCTTCACTTCGCTGACTCTGTCTCGACGCCACATGCATTGGACTATTCAGGCACGAGTACGAGTCATTCATCGAATGGACCGATTGTGGAGAGGCTTAAGCTGAACCCGCGCTACCGGTAAGCATTTTCCAGTTTGAATTCCAACGCGTACTGCCAGTTCTTCATTGCTTGTTTCAAACGCATCACTTTCCCCGAAATCCAAAAAGCTACCAACATTCAGGTGTGCGTGAAACCGAGGGGACGAAAAGGTCAAATAATGCATTTAAATTGCTAATATGGTCGTTGTGATGGAATACGAGATTGGTTTGGCACAAGAACTGGCGGGTGTTCGCACGTGCAGACGACAACGAACAGGTAGGGTGTTCCGGGTCACTCCCGTCCTGGCTTACATCGGGCGGTTACAACAGATTTGAACCAGGAGTTTGTGCACACATGGAATATTTCGGGTCTGTAGATCGACGCGGTCGAAGCTGTGTGCCGGGGCTGCGACGCGTATGAACGCCGAGACGACCATCTCTTCGCAATCGGCCAATGAAGAGCGCCGCACCCACCAACCCAACCAGGATCGCGCACTGACTGATCTTGCCGACCAGGAACAGGCCTCCCCAGGTGAGCCTGCAGTCTACCCCCTGTCCTTTGCGCAAGAACGGATGTGGCTGGTAGACCGTCTAAGGCCCGGCAGCCCGGTCTACAACGTGATTTGTGCATGGGACATCCGAGGCACTGTTGCCCATACGGCGCTCGAAGAGAGCCTCGATGACGTGCTCCAGCGGCATGGCGCCCTGCGAACACAATTCCAGGAGACCAGTGAAGGTCTCACACAACAGATCGTTGCTTGCGACTTGCCGCTGCGGGTTTTTGATCTGCGGAAAGTAGCTCAGCCCGAAAGGTCCATCCAGCGTGACGCCATCCTGCATGACGCCGCCAGCAGTTCATTCGATTTGCGCAATCCGCCATGGCTGCGCGCCGTACTGGTGCATCTGGCAGCTGACGAACACGTTCTGCTGGTTGTCATGCACCACATCGCCTCTGACGGGTGGTCGACCGGTATCCTGGCACGTGATCTGAGCCTCGCATATGCATCCCGCGCTCGAGGACTCGCACCGGTATGGCCAGCTCTGCCTCTGCATTACCCGGCGTTTTCGGTGTGGCAGCGCAAGCATCTGAGTGGTACTGGCTTCTCTGAGAAGATCAGCTACTGGCGGGATCGGTTGCAAGGCCTGGTGCCGCTCGACCTGCCGACTGATCGTAGACGACCAGCCGTACAGGGCGATCAGGGTGGGACGGTGTCGTTTGCCATCCCCCCAGAATTGGAAGCAGCGCTGAATGTCACGGCTCGCACGCATCGAGTGACCCTTTACATGCTGATGCTGGCCGCGCTGCAGGTGCTGCTGGCCCGCTATAGCGGACAGAACGACATCGCCGTTGGTTCCCCGGTCTCTGGTCGAAAACGACGCGAACACGAAGACCTGATGGGGTTCTTCGTGAACACGGTTGTCATGCGGGGTGATCTCTCCGGAAACCCACCCTTCAGGGAATTATTGTCCAGAACGCGAGGACTGGTCCTCGATGCACTCGACTACCAGGATGTCCCCTTCGAGAAACTGGTAGAAGAGTTGCGACCGGGCAGAGACCTGGCTCGGCATCCGCTGGTTCAAGTGGTGTTCGCCCTGCAGAACCTGCCGGCTGCAGATCTCGTACTGGACAACTTGCACTGTGATCGACGTTCGATACGCAATGGCACGTCGAAGTTTGATCTCTTCCTGGCGATGCTGCCAAGTGCCGATGGTCTTAAAGGGGTGATCGAATACGACGTCAACCTGTTCGACGAGGTCACTGTTCGCCATATGGTGGAACATTGGGTAATGGTCCTGCGCTCGATAGTCGCTGATCAGGATCAGCCCATCGAACTCATCTCGATGTTGCCTGACAAGGAAAAGCGGGTGTTAACTGAACAATGGGCCGATACACGGACCAGTTATCCACGTGACGCAACAGTGCACGGCTTGTTCGAGAGCATGGTGATGACGCGTCCCGACGCTGGCGCCCTCTTGTTTGAAGGTGGCAGGCTCACTTATGCAGAACTGGATGCGCAAGCCGCAGCGTTGTCTTCGAGACTACGGCAAGCGGGATGCATCACCGGCAAGGTCGTCGGTATCCTGCTGGATCGTAGTCCGGACCTGGTGGTTGCGATGCTCGCGGTGCTCAAGTCTGGCGCAATCTGCATGCCGCTCGATGCAGCACATCCGTTAACACGATTGCTCATGCAGATCGAGGACAGCGGCGCTCAGGTGATCATGACGTCGGTTTCGCTCAAGCCGTTGCTTGAAGAAAACGCTCTGGAATTGGTCTGCGTTGATCTGGTTCGCAAAGACCAAGGCTTCAAAGGAGCTCATGAAAC
>JANNBJ010000194.1:0-5161 GCA_031385325.1 Gammaproteobacteria bacterium
CTCGCACTCACTGGAACCGTGACCGCGACGGATGGTCGACTTCGGGTACGCGCATATCTCGAAGATGTGCCCACGGGCGCCACTGTGTGGTCGGCGACGTTCGAACAGCCGCTCGATAAAACATCGCCGCTCATGATCCAGGTCAGTACGGCCGTGACTGAGACTGCCTTCGCTGTTGCAGAGATGCTCCAGCAACCCGGCGTTCGACCCGATGCACGAATCCTGGGCCTTTACCTCAAAACAACAGAATTCATGAAAGGTGCGAAGTCCCATCGGGAAGCACTGAACCTGGCGGAACAGATCATCACGCTTGAACCACAATTAGCAGCCGGACATGCAACGCTTTCGGCGCTGCTGAGTTTAGATCCGGCCATGGCCGCGCGCGCGGGTTGAAGCCAATATCGCAATCGCGCTGCACCCGGCATCGGCGGGTAGCGCCTATGACGGGCTGCATTTCCTGACGCGCCTGGAGACCCCGCTCGATCTTCGGCTGGCGGAGGCGCAACTCATTCAGGGGTTGCGCGATGCGCCAGCTTTCCCCTACCTCCACATGCGCCACTGCATTTTTCTGGTGGACGTCGGCCGGACTGGCGAGGGGCTGTCTGCTTGCGAACAAGCAGTGGCATTACGACCGTTGTCCCCCCCACCAACCCACCACCTGGCTCGGGCGTGGTTCGCCGCAGGTGAAATCGAACGCGCGATCCAACTCGTTGACCGAAATGTCGAAAGGTATCCAGCGCAGCCTACAGCCCGCTTGATACAGTTGGAAACCCGGCTCTACAGCGACCGCTGGCGTGAAGCAGATCGATTGCTGAGTGATGACCCGATAATCGCTCTCCTCGGACCGGTCGCCGTCGCGGTATTGAAGACAACCTTGCATGCTTTGAACAGCGGCACAGGGGCTGACGCAGACCACGCTATCGCACAGGCAACCGCAGCGGTGCAGGCGGGGCTTCTGGATCCACGTGAGCGTGTGTTGATCGCCGCACGCCTCGGTCGCACCGAGCAGGCACTGAGCTGGTTGACACAGATGCCTGCCGGATCACTGGTAGGCAAATTCATTCTGTTCCATCCCGGCATCAGCGCGCTGCGCCGCGATCCGCGGTTCATGCAGATCGCTGCGCGCGAAGGACTCATCACCTATTGGCGAGAGACCAACAAATGGCCTGACTTCTGCTCGGACCCGACGCTTCCCTACGATTGCCGGAGTACTGCGAACGCTCTCGTGCCTGGCGTAGATGCGCCGAACGAGGAGTCCGGAAGTGGATCAAACAAAGCCACTTGACCGGGTGACACTCGATGGCCGCTCACGATGGCTTTGCTCAGCGCCTCTCCTTTGATTTCCCGAGGCGGTACCACGAGGCGGTGCTGCGGTTGTGTGTCCCGCCGGTATCAGCGATATTCCTGCCATGTCCACCGATCAAGACACTGAAGAGCACCTGCTGTCCCGAATCGCAGCACTGCGGCAGGACTTCGCCCAGTTGTTGTTCCTGTGGCATCACCGGAGGGATGCTGGATTTGGCTGGATAGCGGCGTCGGACATCTACGTGGAACTAGCCCGCGCGTTCATCGAGCTCGGGGCCCCGCTGGTCGGACTGGAGGTGACCGCCGAGGGGCTTGAGACGTTCCCCACCAACCTCGGATTGCAGCGGCTGCAGGGTTTGGCGCTGGCGCGAAGTGGCAGTACCAGGGAAGCGAACGAGCTGCTCGAACGGCTGAGACTCGAGGGGCACCTCGACGATGAGACGGTGGGCGTTCTGGCTCGCACGCACAAAGATCTGGCTCTGAATGCGAACGACGCGACGCGCCAGCGCCACCTGAATATGGCGCTACGCCACTACGCTGAGGCATACGCGCGCAGCGACAGCACCTGGACCGGCATCAACGTGGCGACGCTCGCGGCTTTGAGTGGTGACCGTGACATGTCCATGAACGTCGCTCACCGCGTTGCGACACAGTGCCTCGCGAATCTGAGAAGACTGGGCAATGACGATCCTCAACGCTACTGGTTGCTGGCCTCGCTCGGCGAAGCAGCCCTCACCAGGGACGAACTCGCCGAGGCTGGCAAATGGTATCGGCAGGCCGCAGAGTTCGGCCGTCAGCGGTTCGGCGACCTGAGTTCGACCCGTCGCCAGGCCCGCTTGCTGCTCGAACATCTCGACCGCGATCCAGGTCTGTTGGACCAGTGGCTGCCGCTACCCCGCGTCGTCGTGTTCTCGGGCCACATGCTCGATCGTCCTGAACGTGTCGAGCCGCGATTTCCTGCCTCTGCGGAACTGGCCGTCGCCGCGGCGATCCGCAGCTGGTTGTCACAACACCACGGTCTGATCGGCATCTCTTCGGCCGCCTGTGGTGCCGACCTGCTCTTCCTCGAAGCCATCCACGATCTGGGCGGCGAAACCCACGTCCTGTTGCCCTACGACCGCGACGAGTTCATCGCAGATAGCGTCGAGATAGCGGAATCCGGCATCTGGCGTGAGCGCTTTGATCGGCAGCTTGCGGCATCACGTGTCGTTTATGCATCGAGCAGTCGACCCCTGGATTGGGGCCTGGCCTATGAATACGCCAATAATCTGGTCCACGGCATGGGGCTGGTGCGGGCCGGTGAATTGGGTGCCGAGGTGCGAGGGCTTGCCGTCTGGAATGGCCAGGCGGGTGATGGGCCGGGAGGGGCCGAGAGTGCGGTGCGACAGTGGCAACAACACGGTCTCGAGGTGCATCGGGTGCGAATCGAGATGGCGGGCGAGAACCCGGACATTGAGGTGGTTCCCGTATCATCCCAAGACTTCGCTCCCTCCTTGAACGAACCACCTGCCACGCGGTCCCGCTACGTTGCATCGGTCATGTCGCTGCTGTTCGCCGACGTTGTTGGCTTCAGCCGACTCACCGATGCGGAGCTGACCGCCTTTGTACCATCTTGCCTCGGCCTCATCGCCGAGCTCATCGATGCAGACCCGGACTTGATTCCCGTGCGCGAGACGTGGGGAGACGGTCTGTTTCTGGCGTTTGCCGACCCAGGCGCGGCCGGCATGTTCGCGCTGAACCTGCGGGACGCCATGGCGAACAAGGACTGGCAGGCGCTGGGTTTTTCTCAGCCGTTGATGATGCGGTTTGCATTACACGCAGGTCCTGTGCAGCTAACGGTGGATCCCGTTACCCGATTGCCGAAATGCGTCGGCGCCCACGTCGCACGGGCAGCGCGCCTCGAACCAAAGACGCCACCCGGTCTGGTTTACGCCAGCGAAGCCTTTGCCGCGCTGGCGATGCTCAACCCGATTCGCGGTTTTCGCTGCGACTACGTTAAACAGCTGGATTGGGCAAAACGTTACGGGACCTTTCCGGCTTATGTGGTTCGTCGACACTGATCGGCCGCGAGTTCCCGACAAATCGGAAGGAATCACCCCGGACTTGCAAGCCTGCCAGCAATCCACCAAGGTTCACCCCATCACCAGACAGGATTACGTCATGCGAGTAGGCCTCGTTACCGGACTGCGAACCGTCGACATTCGCGACATGCCGGAACCCACTCCACAGCCTGGCAAGGCTGTCATCGAAATCGGCTACTGCGGAATCTGCGGCACGGACGTGCACGCCTATCTGTCGGGCCAGCCCTACAATCCAGCGATCTGTGGCCACGAATGGTCGGGCACGGTGAAAGCCGTGGGTGCTGGCGTGTCCCACGTTCGCGAAGGGGATCGTGTTGCGATCGGCGTCGCCACCGCGTGTGGCCAGTGCAGCGCCTGCCGGCACGGTGATGCCTCCCATTGTGAACTGGCCTTTCTCGGCGCCATCGGTGCCGGTCCCATGGCAGCCCCTCACGGTGGCTTCGCCACCGCGATCTGTTTTGATGCCGGGCGCCTGTATCACGTGCCGAAAGAGATCAATGACAGCGATGCCGCGATCCTCGAACCGGCCACCGTCGCAGTTCACGCGCTTCGACGAACGCCTATGCGCTTGGGTGACACGGCGGTGATCATCGGTGGCGGGCCGATAGGCTTGCTCACATTGCAGGCCGCCAAAGCATCCGGCGCCGGCAAGGTTGTACTCATTGAACCCGAACGCAGCCGTCGTGAACTCGGGATCGAACTGGGCGCCGATGTCGGCATTGATCCAAAAACCGAAGACACTGCCACGCGCCTGAGTGCGATCGTTGGTGCTGGCGGCGCCGATGTCGTTTTTGAATGTGCGGGCATTCCGCAAACCATCCAGCAGGCCGTCTCCATGGTGCGGCGCGGTGGTGTGGTCAGCCTGGTCGGGGTGGCCAGCCATCCCGCGCAGATCATGCCGGCCGAGTGGCTGATCAAGGAAGTTCGGCTGACCAGCTCCATCGCCTACGTGCATGAAGATTTCGAGATTGCCAAGGATCTGGTCGCGACCGGACGCATCAACGTTTCGAGGTTGCACACGTCAACGTCTGCGCTGACTGATATCAGCAGCGCTTTTGACAAGCTCGCCGACAATCCACGCGAAGTGAAGATCCTGATCGACCCCAGGGCCTGAATCTCGAATCGCCACTCGCAACTCAATCGTCCGGAGCCGAACCCGTTGTCTACGCCTCGCTCAGATTCCATGCGCCTCTATGGCCCTCATGCGGCAGCCATCGCCACGATCATGGGTTCACTCATCGCTGGTATCGTGCTGGCGTGGATCAACTATCGTGTGCTTGGTCGTCCGGACCTCGCGCGCCGCGTCGCGTGGATTGGTATCGTCGTCCAGATCCTGCTGCTGCTCGTCTTTACGTCCTTGCCACCAGGTCCGCTGGTGATGTTCGGATTGCCTCTGTTCCAGACGGCAATCGCCTATTGGGGCACGGTCACCCTGCAGGGCCGGACCATCGACTGGCATCTGCAAGCCGGCGCCACGCTGCACACGTCCTGGCGCGCCGTGGGGATGGGTCTCGCAGTTGGCTTCGTCATCTTTTTCGTTGCCATCATCGTGATCGGGGTGCTGGTATCGATGGGGTTAATCACACCGCCCGAACCGGTGGTTACGCCGGTTGCACCTACTGCAACCGGCGCAGCAGCCTGAGGGTCGAGCGTCTTCGGTAAAGTTCGCTAGGAGTCTGTCGGACTTGAGCGATCGTCGCGAGCCGAGTGGGAGAGCGAGGACAGTTTTTCACGATTTCGAGGCGCATAGTGGGCCTTTCCAAAGGAAACACGGG
>JANNBJ010000209.1:0-14634 GCA_031385325.1 Gammaproteobacteria bacterium
CCACAACACATTCGTATAGCCAAGCTTGATGGCCCTCAGTGCAGCGTTGTACGACATCCAGCATTGTGTCGACAGGCAATAGAAAATCAGCGGCATGTCCGTTCTGCCTTGAGTACCTTGACGAAGCATCTGTCCGAATTGCTGCGAGATCGAATCGTCGAATGTACCGGCCTGGGCCAGCCATGCGGATGGCATGGCACCTGGCAACGTCTCCGGCCCGCCGAGCACATCGAACAGGAAGTAGGGGGTTTGTTGACCTTGCACGAGTGCAGACAGACCCTTCGTGGTGATCAGCTGGCCGCCGGGAATGCTGGACGGCGTCGGCCCGTGGAATGCGCCGGTGTGCAACTGATCCGTGGCCGGGATGCCGAAGTCCTGTCGCTCGGCCGTCATCAGCTGATCGAGAGCACCCGTTGCCGGCGCCGCGCCATTCTGGCCCTGTTGGGGCGGATAACCACCTTGTTGCGGGGGATAGGCTGCTGGTGGTTGATTGTTGACGGGTGGTGCGGGTTGGGGTTGCACCTGGGTTGGGCCCTGGCCGAACGAATCCTGGGCCGCAAATGCTTGCAGGCCAGCGGTTAACAGAACAACGGACGTGAGTAGCCTGATCATTGTACGGGCTCCAGTTTGCGACCTTCCAGTTGCAGATCGCGATACGGTTCGAAATTGGGATCGTCCGACAGCACATAGCTGCCATCATTGAGACGCCAGACGTTGTCGTACTGGATGGACTGTTCCACCGTGCCGCCGGGTGCATCCGGGTCAACATATGATTGCACGCCACGAATCGTTTCGCCGAATTCACGCGCCCGTTTGTCGGCGCTTTCCTGCTGGCTGTTCCACGTTTCCTGCCGGATGCGGGAGATCTCGGCGTTCGAATCATTGATGATCTGCGCGCGTTTACGCCCTTCTTCCAGTGCCACCTGACCGATGCGCAGATTGTGACCCGTGATGGCGGACGTCCACGCAGTTACCGGACGAATGGAGCGACGCAGTCCTTCGAAAAAATTGAAGTCCAGCTGTCCATCCGGTGCCATGGCCGCGAAGGCCGGATTGGCAAAGGCGCTGAGGAACTCGGTGCGCGTCTGGTACTGGCTGGTATCGACGCCGACCACCGTCGGGTCATTCTGGAACATCGAGGAGGTGTCGGTAACCATCAGGTTGAACTTGACAGAGGCTGCCACCGTTCCACGCATCTCGCGCCCCTGGTTCTGAAAGCCGAACAGCAGTTCTCCAGATTCCGACCAGGTGCGCACTTCGCCGAGCGGCATCGCTGTGCGAGTAGGCGGTGAATTCAGCGCCTGCAGCAGATCCGGCCGTTCGCGAAAATCGAGCGCGCGTGCGCCCGGTACCATCTGCTGAACCAGACCTTCGAGATAACCCCGTATGGTGTTGATGTTGAGCAGTGGGCAACCGGGTCGAGTCGATGGTGTGCCGGAAGTGTTGGCTTCCCAGGCCGCTTGTGGCCACACCGCCATGCTTGTGAGTCCATCCGGTGAGGTGGCGGACCAGCCGAAGTTGTAGCCGTTGGTGCAACCAAATTCCTGTGCCCAGAAGACCCCTCCAGTTGTCCGCCAGCCATGCGGGATGAAGAGTGTCGCTGCCGCCATCGGCTGTGCAAAACCGGTTGCATCGAGAATCACCGCGGGTTCGAAGCGGCGGAATGGGCGTGTCGCTGATGGTGTAGTTGGCGCGGTCGGTAATGAATAGGGCGATGCGACCTGTGCCGCTGCCGGCAACGTGCCATTGACTGGCTGGGGCGGCATACCGTTCATGGCATTGTTGTCATAGGACGCACCGGGCATGCCATCTGCCGTGCCTGCCGGCACTGGATCGCTGCCGTCATTGCAGGCTGCAAGCAGCAGGACCAGGGATACCAGCAGGACGCGCATGTTCTACTCCCGTCGCATCTGAAAAGTGCCCGAGCGTCCGGGCAACTGCCACGTGCCGGTGACCGACTGTTGATCTTCCGAGAGATTCCCTTCGTAGACCAGCGCACCTGCGCGCAATGACTCATCGTCGTACTGCTTGGCGAACCGGAATCGCCCACCTTCGACAGAACCCCTGATCTGCGCGGTAAGTGGCCGCCCGCCACGAAGCATCCAGGAATCACCTTCAGACGAGCTGCCACTGAACGTATCACCGTCACTCGTCAGTTCGAGACGGAAGGGCACCACAATTTCCGCACCGTCTGCGTCGCTGTCTTCGCGATACTCGCCAGCCCACGAGCCACCAACTTGTTGTAATTCCGGCAAAGACTCCGCGGCTTGTGTGGGTAAACTCGTCGACTCCCGGGCAAAGCGGTTGCAGGTGTCGATCAGGGGTGCAAGCTCTTCCTCCGAAAACTCTGCTGCATAAGCTGCGCCCATGGCACGCACCTGAATCCAGCCGGTTTCCCGGATCGCATCGAGTAGCGTGGGATCCCTGCTGGTTCCACGCAATTCGATATCGGACAAGTCTGCTGATGGGTCGTCCGGGCCTTTGCTTGTGTATGGCGTCACAAAGACACCGCTATCCTCCAGCTCGAAATCATCACCGTTGACCTGGATGCTGACGGTGTGTGGCCAGCTGGAATCTTCGAACTCGACCGTGTCAGCCGAAATAGCGATTCGGCCATCGGTTTCATCCAGATAGCGGACGACGACAAAACCAGACTCGTCACACAATACCTGAGCCCTGAACTCCGGATCCTGCCACAGCGCAATCGAGCCTTCCCCCTGGTCTCGTATCAACAGGGTGCCGACGACCACGGCGTCGTCGTCGATTGGCGCACCACAGGCGGTCAGCAGCAGGCTGACGAGCAGGCCGTGCGAGAATTGGTGTGACGTAATGCTATGCATCGGTTGTCGTCCTCACGATCCGGTCGGCCGCCCGCTCCAGTTGTCTGCAGTTTCGTTTGCCGATGCCATGGACAGACGAACGGGTATCGCCGTGAGTCGTGACATGCCGGACAACGGGTCGATCGCGTCCACGCCGGAGCGGGCGATGATGTTCACATTGACACCCGGGGACGCAGCGGCGATACGCTGTCCACTGGCCTGATGCCCCCATCCATGAGGCACGGCGACGACACCTTTCAACAAGTCGTCACACAAACTCACGGGCAAGCGGATAGACCCGCTGTCGGTGCTCACATCGACCAGCGTGCCTTCCGCAAAGTTCTCCCGCTGCGCGTCCCGAGGATGCATGTAGAGATGATTGCGGCCACCCAGCCGGTCGAGGAAGTCGTCGTAGTTGTGGGTCCAGGAATTGTGGGTCTGGATCTGCCGTCGGGTGATGAGCCGGTAGGTAAACCCATCGTCTGCCTCTGGCGACTTGAGCTTTTGCAGCACGTCAACCAGTTCTGGTGGCGCAAGTTGAATGCGACCGGTGCCGTCGGGCTTCGAGTACACCCGCTGGCCGAGGAAACTGCCGCCCTGGTTTGGCGGACGTGCGCGGCCATGACCAACCAGGTCGGTGAACCGGCCTTGTCCCGTCAGCCGCAGTAACAGGTTGAGTAATCCACGCTGCGCAATACTTGCGTAGGTGTCCGTGCCGCGCTGCTTTTTTGTTCGTTCGAACAGCCACTGCACAAAACGAGATCCGAACAGGGCAGTGCCTGATGCGCGGGCGAGATCGACGTAGATGGTTGCTTCATCGCGTGCTTCGCCGGGTATCGGCAGTACCGCCTCCGTCGCCTGCATGTAGGGACGGGTCTGCATGCCCAGCGCCAACGGAAAGATGAAGGGCAGGTCCGGGCGCTCCAGAGGCGAGGTGCATGGCAGCATGTAGTGGCCGGCGCTGGCGGTTTCGGTGGGGAGGATGTCGAGGGTGACCAGCAGTTCCAGTTCACCGAAGGCGCGGCGCAGTTTGTCACTCTCGGCCATCATCATCAGCGGATTGCCACCGGTGACGATCAACGCCCTGATCTTGCCGGGTCCGTCGGTAAGGATTTCGTCGGCCAGAATCCCGCCTGGGAAGGCATCATTCGTTTTCCGGAAGCCGCCGATGCGTGAGCGATCCTGTTTCAGCAGCACACCGTATTTGCGACCAAACTTCGGGAAGTCAAAGATGCCCTTGCCAACCAGCGTGCCGCCTTGACGGTCCAGGTTGCCGGTGATGGCATTGATGACCTCCTGTAACCAGAAGGACGGTGTCCCGCCTTCATTCATGTTGACGCCGGTAGATGAATAGAGCGCAGCGCCGTCGGCCTTGAGGTAGATTGACACGAGGTCGCGCAGGACCATCGCATCGATTCCCGTGATGGATGCCGTGCGCTCGGGTGACCAGTCCTTGCTGAGGTGATGCAGAGATTCAAAGCCATCCATGTATTGCCGGACGGTTTCGTGATCAACGCCATCCTGTTCGAGCACGACGTGCAGGAACGACAGGTAGAAGAACACGTCTGTGCCGGGTTTGATGAAGATGTGTTCACCGGTGGCCTTGGCCGTTTCCGTGCGCCTCGGATCGACGACGATCACCCGACCACCACGGTCCATGATGGCATCGATGTGCTTGCGTGGATTGGGTACCTGCAGAAAGCTCCACTTCGACACCATCGGATTCGCACCAACGATGATCAGGCACAGGGTATGCAGCAGGTCCGGAAACGGCTGGGTGAAGGGGAACCCGTACATGCGTTCGGCCACGGCAAACTTGTTGGCGCAGTCCTGGGTGGCTGACGCAAACATGCTGCGCGAACCCATGGCATCCATGAAACCCTGGGCGAATACCGGATGCAGCACACCGAACCCTGCCGCGGTGCCGACGTACATGGCGATGGCATCACCTCCGTGGGCGGCGCGGATGCTGCGCAGCTTGCTGCCAATTTCGCCGAGTGCAGCGTCCCAGCCAGTGTCCTCCCAGCCGTTGGCGGTTTTTCTGCGCGGTTTCTGCAGCCGATCAGGCGAGGCATAAAGATGATGCTGGCGCAGACCCTTCTGGCAGGCAAAACCTGCGGTGGCGATGTTCTCCGCATCCGGTCGGATCTCGGTGACCTGACCGTCGACGGTGGTGATGTTGAGTCCGCACAGGGATTCGCAGATGCGGCAGAAGGTGGTGTGGGTGGTCATCGTTGGGTCCGGCTGCAAGGCAGTCAGGATCGGTATTTCGCGCCCGAAGAGCAAGGCGCACGCCGGTCAGAATGTCGATGGAGCGTCGAGCGTTGATCCCGTACAGTTCGGAGCTTCACTCCATGGAATCTGCGACATGAAAACACTGTCCGGCAAGGTTGCGCTTGTCACTGGCGGCTCTGGTGATATCGGTGGCGCCATCGCCCGACGACTCGGAGCGGAAGGCGCGCATGTGGTGGTGGCCTATGTCGGCGCACAAGGGGCGGCTGACACTACGGTCAACGACATCCGCAGTGCCGGCGGCTCGGCCAGCACCCAGCAACTCGACCAGCGCGTCCCTGAGTCCATCGACGCGTGTATCGCCGCAGTGGGCAAGGCGCACGGTCGACTCGACATCCTCATCAACAATGCGGCCTGGAACATCGGCATTCCATTTCCTGATCTGGATGCGTTGACACCCGACATCTGGGATCGAGTGCTGGAAACGAATGTGCGGGGACCGTTCCTGCTGGCCCGTGCCGCGGCGGCACTGCTCAAGGCCGACGGTGGTGGCCACATCGTGAATATCTCTTCAGCCGGCGGCATCAGCCCCGGCAGCAGCAGCATCGCCTACTCATCGAGCAAGGCCGCGCTCAATCACCTGACGCGTTGTCTCGCGGTCGCCATGGCTCCGAAAGTCTCCGTGAATTGTGTGGCGCCAGGCCTGGTCGAAAACACGCGGATGGCGCAGCGCTTGCCCGAGAGCGTGGCGAAAGGGGCGAGGGCCCAGGCAGTGCTCGGACGTGTCGGGCAGCCTGATGACATCGCCGCGCAGGTAGTGATGTTTGTCACCTCGAAATCGATCACCGGTCAGACCATCGTCATCGATGGTGGTATGCCGGGCGCGATGCGTTGAGACCGGGCGCCTGGCATCCGCTGAGGCTTGCCAGGGCGTACTGGACGCTGCTGCGATTGCCGCATGCGCTGGTGGTACTGTTCGCGACATGGATCGGTGCAGCGCTGGCCGGAGTGCAGGATCCAACGACCATTCGGTGGATGATCCTGTCGATGGTAGGGCTGTTCACCGGTTCGGTGGCGCTGAACGACTGTCTCGACGTTCGCGAGGACCAGGTAAACGCACCACATCGGCCGTTGGTGCAGGGCATCGTCTCGCACAGAGTAGCCTGGTCGTTGGGGGTTGCCTTGATGTTGTCCGGGATCTTGTTTGCCTGGTTTGCGGACCCCGTGCTGGGCGGATTGGTTGTGGTTCTGTCGTTCTTCAGTGCGGCGTATTCGTACGTTTTGAAAGACGTTCCGCTGGTGGGCAATTTTGTGGTGTCGCTGGTATCAACCAGTGCATTGGCGTGCTGGGCGGCGTACATCGAAGTCGGGACCTTGTTCTGGCTGCTGTCCGCCGCCTTGTTGTGCATCCGATTCGGAGGTGAACTGCTGAAGACAGCACAGGACTGCAAAGGTGATCAGCTGGCACGGCGCCGAACGCTAGCCACGGTGTGTGGCAGCCGACCGGCCCAGTTGGCTGGATTGATGGCACTCCTCGCAGGCCTCCTGCTCGCTGGTGTACCCATTCGACTGGAACCGGACGGATACCTGTACGCCATCATTCTTGCAATGGCCGGAATCCTTGTCGTTACTGGTTTCATGTGGTTCGTGACATCGAAGCCGGGTTATCCCGACAAGCTGGTTCGTATCGAGCAGCTGGTGATGGTGATGCTCGTCATCGGCGGAGTTGCGGGATTTCCCGATCACCCACTGACGTCGTTACTGCCTTGAGCGCACGACCATCGCCGATTGTGCCGGACCTGCGTCGAACACTGAGTGCGCGTGTGTTGGGACCGGATTCGAGTGTGTCCTTCACGCAGGATTTTGGTCATCGCGAGTCGCGGCTGCCGGCAGCGGTTGTCTGTGCTCCTGAAGTTGATGATGTGCAGCGATTGCTGGACTTTGCCAGGGCCAGGGGTATTCCAGTGGTCGTGCGTGGCAGCGGTCATTCCTGCGCCGGTCAGTCGCTGACCACAGGCATTGTCATCGCAACCCATGGGCTGGGTCAGGTTGTGATACCTGCAGAGAGTGCAGCGGGTGATAGATTCGTGCGCATTTCGGCCGGCCTGCAGTGGAACGAGGTTGAGCGTCAGCTGGCACCGGCCGCACGCCAGATACCGATACTCGCTGATCACCTTGGTCTATCGGTTGGTGGAACGCTGTCGGTTGGTTGTTATGGCGCCGACTCGTTGCGGTTTGGTGCACTGGTCCACCAGATACGGCGTATCCGGCTCACGACCCCGGACGGCGTGACGCTATGGTGCTCTGAGGGCGAGCATTCAGAAATATTTGCGGCGGTGCTGGCCGGTCTGGGACGTTTTGGTGTTGTGCATCAGGTTGAAATCAATACCGTGCCAAGACGGCGATGGAACGCGCTGCACAGCTATCGAGCGGGTTCCTTGCGCGAACTCGCAGGGATGGCCATTGAAGCTGCGCAGGATGATTCCACCATCGATCTGTTCAAGGCCTTGTTTGCCAACGGTCGTTACGCAGCAACCTGTGGCAGTTACCATTCCTCGGCGATGGCCGCTCTGCAGGCACCATCACCATTGCCTCGCAAAGTGCATCTGCGCTGGATTGCGCCGGACTACCGGCGGTGGCGCAGCGCTGCCGTGAAGCTCTGGGTGGGCAGATATGCAGGCATGCAGAACCTGTGGTCTGACTACCTGCTTGATGCCAATGGACTGATTCGCTTCTGCGAGTACCTCGATTCGTCGATCAAGGATCGGGTGTTTGGCGACTCGCTGAAGGCGGTTTATCTGTTACCGGTCAGGCACAGCACGAAATCACAGGCGGTCCTGGAAGGCAGTACACGACTGGCGGGCTCGATGGCGTATGGCATCGGTCTGTACACGATGGTGCATCCTTCTGATCCGGTCGGTTATGAACGAACTCGTCTGGCACTGCGTGACATGCTGACACACGCGATTGAATCAGGTGGAGCGCCCTATCTGTATGGTCATCACGAACTGACCACCGAGGAGTGCCGCAGCGTGTACGGCGCTGCGTGGCCTCGTCTCGAGGCGCTGAAAAAACGACTCGATCCGGACGGCCTGTTCGGAAACGAAATCACCAGGCTTTAACGTGCTGAATCTGTTCGGTCACTCGTGCTTCCGGGCGGAGTAGTAACCATGGCGGAAGTAACCCTTGATCAATCCTCGCGAATAGGCGGCACCCGCCCGAACATGGCCCTGACGGTTGCGTCGTGCTGCGGGCTCTGCGCCAAAAAAGGTCCAGTCCAGTCCTAATCGCATCGCGATTGAAGGGAGTCGACACATCCGATTGATATAACGGGCCGATGGCAGAACCGCGGTGGTGATGTCTTCACACAGGATTTCGTCAAAGCCGATCGAGTGAAGTATGTCCGTGATGCCTTGCGGTGAAATCAGCCCGGGGATCTGGAAACCTTCCAGAACCTCCCGGTAATCCGCTTGTTCCGTTGGCGAGAGTGGTTCGTGTTGAACAGAGAAATCAATCGCCCGCCAATGCCCGCCGGCCCGAAGCACATTCAGTACCCCCTTCAGATATCGGGGCTTGTCGACGGCATGGCAGCAGGAGTCCTGATTGACTACTACATCGAAGGTGTTTGCCGCATAAGGAAGGTAATCCATCTGCGCCACTTCAAAGCGACACAGATGCGAGACGGCACGCGCAGCGGCCAGTTCGCTGGCTTGTCTCGTGTGCTCGGGTACCAGCGTGATGCCAGTCACCTTGCACCCGAATTGCGCCGCGGCCCAGGTTGCAAACCCACCTCCACCACAGCCGGCATCGAGGATGTGTGTGGATGCGTTGATCGACAGGCCTTCCAGTAATCGTTCATTGGAGCGCAGCAGCGACTGTTGATGAGACGTGACACCTGCATCCCACACACCATAGTGCCAACCCGCGGCCGCGCCCGAGTAGCGTCCATACTGCCTGGTTACGTCATGATAGTAACTGCGTGTACCTTCGAGGCTGACATTGGCCGATGCGCCCTCAGGCAGACTCATTTGACCGGTGCCGCCTGGCTGATCTGATGTTCAATCTGATCGAACACTGCACTTGCTGCCTGCAGGTCCGGAGTTCCTGAACCTTCTGCAAATGAGGCCAGGAGTGGTCCGAGGAGTTCCATAGCGGCATGTAACCTGTCCTGCGAGCTCCACAAACGTGCGAGTGAGGTTGCGGCCCGCAACTCGAAGATCCGCGCGCTCTGACCCTGTGCAACGCGAATAGCCGTCTGATAAGCCGTTTCTGCGTCCGCCAGGGCTCGCACTCGATCAGGTTCGAACGGCAAACCGGAGACAAGTGCATCACCATGCAGACGATGCAGTTCAGCGGTGAAATAGTTCGCCGTCGTTCGCTCGGCAAACGCAAGCCAATGCTGGATGAGTGGCCGGGCCTGTTCGGCCTGTCCCAGATGACACAACATTTCGATCAGGATGGTGGCGTGGTGGCCCGCAGACAGCGCACTACCGGAGCGCTGATACACCTCGATGCAGCCGTGCACCTGTTTCAGCGCCTCTTCCAGTACGTAACGATCAGGATTCGCGGATCGCCGTTCTTTTTCGAATGCGGCCCAGCCGGCAAATATCTCGCTGAACATGCCCCAGAATCGAATGCCTCGTTCAGTACTGAGCCTGCGAATCTCGGTGACGTAGCGTTCCACGGCAACCGGATCACGTCGAAAGAAACTGGCTTGTGCACCGGCCATGGACAGAGCGATTGCCAACGAGTGGGCCGGATCTTTCAAACGGGCAAGCGCGATCGCCTGTTCCGTGAGTGCCAGTGACTGATCGGGGTAGCCCAGATGCCAGGTGGTCAGCGCTTTCAGCGCCAGTATCTGAACTTCAAATTCGGAGGCATTGCGTGCGCGATAAGCGGTAGCGCCGTCGGCACCGATGTGTTCGACGGATGCGAAGTGCTCCAGCGCGGTCAGGAAATTACCCTTGAAAAAAGCCGTGTCACCCAGATGGCCACGGGCAATGGCGGCCAGATCCGGTGCACCGAGTTCGGCAGCAATGGTCTCCATCTGCTCGGCAAATCGGGTGGCCTGTACCAGCTCGGCACGGACCATGTGAAAATTGCGAAACCCCAGCAATACCCAGTACAGATCGGGCACATCGGAAAGTTCACGACAGAGTTCCTGCGCTCGCCGATAGGTGCGTTCGACGTCTTGTGAAACAAAACCCTGCAGAGCAACCAGTGTGCCGGCCATGGCGATTTGCAATGTGACTTCCTGTCGCCGCCGCTCTTCGGAGTCGGGCAGTTCGCTCAAAACGGCGAGACCCTTGCGCAGGTGACCCAGCGCTTCCTGGTTTGCCGAACGGCCCTGTGATCGACGTCCGGCCTGCAGCCAGTACTGGCTGGCACGGTCGGCGATCCCGGCTTCTGAATAGTGGTGAGCAACCAGCTCTGGTTCTGTCGAAACCTGTTCAGCAAAGTGCTCGATCAGCGCATCCGCGACTCGCTTGTGGTGTTGCTGACGGACTGTTTTGAGCAGCATGTCATACGCGGTGTCGCGGATCAGTGCGTGCCTGAACATGTAGGAACGCCGTGATGACAGCGGTTGTTCTGTCACCAGTTCAGAGTGGACCAGCGTGCCCAGATGGCGATCAAGCAAACGGCGGTCGAGTGACCAGACGGCGGCCAGCACGTCATAACTGAACTCCCGCCCGAGTACGGAGGCCAGTTGTGCGATGTCGCGGGCTTCACCCAGGCGATCGAGGCGGGCGGTCAGCGAGTCACGCAACGTATCGGGAATCGCCAGTGCCTCAAGGTCGCCCACCAGTTCGAAGTGATCACCTCGTTCCTGCATGGCATCGTTTTCGAGCACCATCTTCGTCAGCTCTTCGATGAACAGCGGTATGCCATCAGTGCGTTCGATGATCTGCCGCAGGACTACTGCCGGCAGTGACTTGCCACCGGCCACGCCAGTGATGATCCGCTCGGCCTGCAATGCATCGACGTTGGTAATGGTGAGACGCACCAGGTTCTCGGCAGGGATTGGCTGCTCGAACGGAACTCGTGCGGTGAGGAAGATGAAGATGGGGTTCGCCAGGCTCGCCTTGGCCAGCTGGCCGATGAAGTCGAGAGTCGACGGATCTGCCCAGTGCAGATCCTCGATGGCCAGTACCAGCAGGCGTTGTCGTGACGCCTGCGAAAAACTGTCCAGTAACAGCGCAAGGGTGCGCTCCTTCTTCAACTGTGGTGTCAGAGCGGGAGCCAGATACCGGGTTGGTAGTGGCAGTGCCAGCAAATCCGCGATCAGCGGTACAACCTCTTCGGCCTTGTGTCCAAATCGAATAAAAATCTGTTCGATACGGGCGATCTTCTCGTCGTTGTCGACGTTGGCATCCAGCTCGATCACTCGAAGGAGTAAATCGATGATCGGACTCAAGGCACTCGATTGTCGGTGTGGTGCACAGCCGCAGATCAGCCATGTCAGGCGGCCGTCGTCCACGGTTCTCTGGAACTCTTGCAACAACCGGGATTTGCCTACGCCCGCCTGACCCAGCAACAGGGCTACCTGGCCGCTGCCTCGACGTGCACGTTCGAGCCGATCCTCCAGCACTTCAAGTTCGACCCTTCGACCGATCATCGGTGCGTCCTCGGGCGAGCGCAGGGTGAGCTGCTGGCTGCTGTGCTCTCGCCGCACCTCATACACCAGCATCGGCAGGCGAACGCCTTTGAACGCCTGCTCACCAAGCTCTGCAAATTCGAAGAGTTGCCCAACCAGCGCGCGTGTTGTGCTGCTCACCACCATGGTATCGGGCTTGGCCATCGCTTCGATGCGGGCGGCGACATTGGGCGTCGAGCCCAGTGCAAGTCGGGAGCGGTTGTCGCCGGTGCCGATGTCACCGATCACCACCTGCCCGGTGTGAACGCCGAGTCGAACCGACAGGCCGGTTGTGCCGGTGGGTCTGGGTAACGGGAGGTTCTGCACGGCATCGATGATGTCGAGCCCCGCGGCAAGCGCCCGTCTGGCCGTGTCTTCATGCGCGCGGGGATAACCAAAGTAGATCAGCAGGCCGTCACCCAGATGCTGGGCGATGTGCCCGTCGTAGCGGGTGACAACCTCAGTCACGACCTCCTGATAGCCGACAATGACACGCCGCAGATCTTCCGGGTCCAGTTCGCCTGCGAGTTCGGTTGAGCCAACAAGATCGCAGAACATCACGGTAAGGTGCCGCCGTTCAGCATCTCTGGGAATCTGGGGAGTAGGTGGTGGCGCAGTGCTGGTCACGACGGCATGCCCACAATGACCGCAGAATCTGAAGCCCGCCGGGAGTGGCTGGGCGCACTTGCTGCAGATTCGGGCCAGTGCGCCTCCACACCCACCGCAGAAGTTCATGCCGACCGGGTTTTCCAGATCGCAGCCGGGACACCTCATGTCCGGTTCCTTGATACAGACATCATGCCGGCGGTCTTCTCGGGTTGTGCGTGCACCGGTATTTTGACACCGTGCGTTTGCAAACACCCGGTTTGATTACCATGAGTGAACCTGATGTGCCGGTTGAGTCGATTCCCAGGATCCTGCATCAGACCTGGAAAACTGAAGATGTTCCATTACACTGGCAATGCTTGCGCGAATCCTGGCTGACACGACATCGGGACTGGCACTACCAGCTCTGGACTGATGCTGACAACAGAGCCTTGATCGCCAGGCGGTATCCCTGGTTTCTCCCCACTTACGATGCGTTTGACCGTCCGATCCAGCGTGTCGATGCGGCCAAATATTTCATTCTGCATGCCAATGGGGGTGTGTACGCCGATCTCGACACCGAATGTCGACGTTGTGTTGATCCGCTTGTTGAAGGCGCTCGTCTGGTGTTGAGCCGGACACCGGATGGAGTCATCGATGGCGCCTTTCTCGCCTCGACCCCCGGGCATCCGTTCTGGGTGGTGGTATTCAAGGCGATGGCAGCGTCGCCGTGGTGGATACGCTGGATGCGCACATTCGCGATAACCAGTTCGTCGCACGTCTTGTTGTCCACCGGTCCGCAAATGCTGCGGCGGACTCTGCGTTCATTCCGGCACAGTGCCAACCAGGCCGATCGTCGTGCCATTCGGATCTGCGAACCCGATCTCTTGTCAAGCCGATCGTGGCTTCGACGCTTTGAGCCGTTCGATGATGTGAACGCTTATGTGCTCCATCATCATGATGATTCGTGGCTCACCCGGCGTGAACTGTTCTGGCATCGTTTTCTGAACATCACGACGCTGCGTTATCTGTTGGCCACGCTCGCGTCCGGTCTCGGGTTCCTGGGTTGGTGGTTGCTGTCCTGATTCAGACTGCCGGTGAGTCTCGTTCGATGTCGAAACCGTGCAGGCGTCGAAGCGTGATCTTGTGATCGTAGTCTTCGTGCAATTCGTGTCGACGGCGAGTCAGCATGATCGAATAGGCCACGTTCAGAACGACGGTGACCAGAAAGAGTGCATAGATGAAGTGATAACCGGTTTCTGTGTGTTTTGGATAGGAGGCGTCCATACCACCCAGCACAGTTCCGCCATAGAGCAGCGCTGTTCCTATTGTCAGGCACCAGGCTACCGTGACTGACAACCCGCGTAGTTTGGGCCGTGTATACAGTGTGCCGAAGTAGCCGATGGACATGGGCAGGACTGCGAACAGCGCACATGTCGAGTTGACGTAATAATCCTGATAGAAGTTGATGAAGGTCCAGGCCATGACTATCGATGAGAAGAGTGAGCCAAAGGCAATCAGGTAGAAGTGCTTCTTGAATTCGAGGATGCGGTAGGGGTAATGCTTGCCCCAGATCAGATACTGGAAAAATAACAGCAGCATCAGCATGGCCCACCCGCGCCAGCACCACACAACGGCCAGGTGGTCTTTCGGATAGAACAGGGACGGTTCGATCCAGGGGCCGACGCAGCAGATCAGGCAAACGCCAAGCATCGACGTAATCGCGAACGGGGGCATCCCATATGATTTTTGCCGGAAACCCTGAACCACCATGAATCCGAGTGCAAAAAACCAGAGAACGTAACTGGTGATCACCATGGTTTTTGCCAGGCCATCAAGGCCTAGATGGATGTGGAACATCTTGACGTGTCCTATGATTCTTCCATGCAGGAATGTGACAGCTGCATGGTCAATAAGCAATGCGGTCGAAGCATGTCCTGCGTGTGCAAAGCTGTTCGCCAGACACGGCCTGCCTCAGCAGTTGTCAGGAGGCGATGCCGAGCGGCGAGAAGTGGGCATAGGTCATGAGGATTGTCAGCACGAGCACTCCGCTCACGATGTAACGGTGACGCCACGGTCTTAAGTCCACCGGTGCAGATTCGACTGATTCCGCACGAAGGGAGCCAACGCGCGGCATGGCCACCAGGATCAGCAGTTCAAGCAGAAACAGCATCGCGTACCAATGTATGAAGTGAATACCGGTGTCGAAGACAAACGTGACAAATCCGTAGACGACCACGTGCACGCCCATGACGACCAGTGCGGCCAGGGGGTTCACGCGGGGTATGAAGATCCCCGCCAGCACCAGGGTGATGATGGGAATGTTGTAGAAGCCGGTGAATTTGCGGATGAGCTGCCATAGCC
>JANNBJ010000068.1:0-13338 GCA_031385325.1 Gammaproteobacteria bacterium
CTGAAAAACGCCGATGTGGGCGTGCAACAGGCGGGCGCTCTGACGGCAGAGCGAACTGCGGCACGCTACATTGATGTGCTGCGGCGCAATGCCGATGGCAAGTGGGCCGTCTATCGGCATGCATGGCAAAACAAAACAAAATAGCAGGCGGTTGGATCAACCCGCTTGGTGATTAGTGCGCTCACAACCCAACGTCAGCGCACTACTGGCCGGGTCAATTGGCTGACCCTGCTTACGATCCCTGGCTTCGAACCTTACTTTCTAACGTAGAAGCAGAGCTTGTTCCCATCCGGATCGCGTACATACGCGGCGTAGAACACCGGATTCATGCCTTCACGCACACCGGGAGGACCTTCGCAAACTCCCGCGTGTGTCAGAGCAGCCGCGTAGGACGAATCGACGGCCGCTCGATCAGGTGCCAGAAACGCAAGCATCGCGCCATTACCGCCATCTGCTGAGTTGCGATCAAAGGGACGAGTCAGAAAAAACGCAGCACCTCGATCACCCCTTCGCGAATAACCCGTCCATGTCGGGCTGGTCGAAACACGAAGGCCGTCGAAAGGCGCGAATACCGCGTCATAAAAGGCGATGGCCCGATCCATATCATTGGTGCCCAGGGTTGCATAGCTGATCATCGAACGCCTCCTTAGAGAATCCATAGCAGCCGCCTGGGTCAGAAACGAAGTACTCGCAACCAGCGGGAGATGTTCAGCATCGTCATGGCTGCGGCAGCCACATAAGTAAGGGCGGCTGCCCGCAGGATGGATCGCGCGGCAGGGAGATCCTTGTCTGCAAGATAACGTCCCGTTTCAAGCACAGGCATTGCCCGACGAAAGCTCGCATCGAATTCCACGGGCAAGGTCACCAGGTGGAGTACCAGTGACATCGAGAGGATGATCATAGCCACCCCGATTTCCAGCACGACGGCCGCTGGCGATCGGACGAGGATCACCAGCAGAGGTGCGAGCACCATCATCCAGACACCCGCTTTTTCAAATTTGCCTGCAAGCTTGGCCAACCGCGATCTTGTTTGCAGCGGACCGTACCCAGACGCATCCTGCATGGCATGGCCGACTTCATGAGCGGCGATCACGACTGCCGATAACGATCGACCTTCGAAGTTTGCCTTTGACAGTCGCACCACCCGCTCCGATGGATCGTAGTGATCGCCGAGCGCTGTTGGCTCGACCACAACCGATTCGAGATTGAGCCGGTTCAGCAGGTGCCGAGCGAACTCGCCACCCGTACCTGGGAAATCAGTGCGTTCGATGGCGTGTTTCTGGATAACTCGGCGCACCCACAACTGGGGCAGGAAAGCCGCTCCAAGAATCAGCAAAAGCAGCAGAACTGCAATCAACTCAACCCCACCGCTTCAGGACTTCTTTACCAGTTCAACTCTGCGATTTTCCGCGCGCCCCGCTTCCGTGCGATTGTCGGCCACCGGCGCTTCCTGACCGAAGCCTCTGGCCGCGAGACGAGACATGTCTATTCCACCACTGACGATGGCTTTCATCACGCTCTGAGCTCTGCTTTCGGAGAGAAGTTTGTTAGTTGCAGGATCGCCAACGTTATCGGTATGCCCTTCCACGCTCAACGCCAAAGTCAGGTTGGTTTGCATCAAGGCAACGATTTGATTGACTGCGGCAACACCATCGGTGTCCAAGTCTGATTTCCCCGTATCGAAGTTGAGGTGCAAGGTGACAAAACCGCTTTTGTCAAGCTCCTCCAGCAGCCGGTTGGCAGTGATCACCTGAGCCATCGAAGCCACCGCAATGATCTGCAGCTGATAGCTTTGAATCGGCGCACTGAAAATGTCCGGTGTGACACGAACCCAATACGTTTTGCCACCGGTGTCGACGGTCAGCGTGGTTTCACCTGAATCAGACCCTGCCGGCAACCGCTCGTAGACGGCCTGACCGCCAATGGACTTGATGGCGTTCTGATAGTTGCGTAACAGTTGCAGCGGACTGGCTTGTGCGTCTGCGCTCGCATAAAAGTAGCGAATTGTCGTCAGATCGCCTTCGATCCGTCGTTGCTCAGGACTGCTCGTCGAGCCAACGAGAATATCGAGAGAGTCATAGGCCTGGCTGTAGTTGCGAATAACGGAGTCCGGATAACGACCGAGCAATGGATGATCCCTCGCGCCGGCGATATCCTCGGCTCGAACAATGCCACTGACAAAAAGTGTTAACAGGCTCAGGAAGAGAGCGGTCAAACCGAACATCACTCGCATGGTGGGACCTCTTGATACATTCGTGGCCGTGGAAATCCAGAAAGAAGATACTTCAACCTGTCACCTCGTGGCGCTGGGTTCAATCGGTTCTTCTGTGAGTGTAAGCGGAAATGTGCGCAGGTGTGAAACGCGCTACCACTCGACGGCAGCGGGACGTCATGAGTCGTTACGATCACCAGCGACACGACGTGGGTTCAGACTTTCTGCTGAGGTAAATCGTTCGGTTAGAGAGGATGCCTGCTCGTCAGCAACATCTTTTTCCTCGTGTGCTCGATGACGAGCTTCCAGCTCTGCTGCGAGAGAGTCTCTCGACGTGACCAGGTCATCCTCGGGCTGGCGAGTGAGATCAGCGAGTTCACGCTGCAAGAGAATGACTGCAGTCTCAGCCTTATCCAGTTCAGACTGCAGTGCGATCAACTTGGTTTCGCGCTCCGAGATCGCCTGTTCGAGGGATTGTTGTATCTCAAGCGCTTCGGCCAGCGCTTTGTCCTTCACCTCATTGGTCCGCTTCAGTTGATGCGCCTCTTCAACGCTGTCACGCAGATTCTTGCGAACCACCTGCACTTCGCTCAACAGGCGGTGGATGGATAACTCGCGATCCGAAATGGTCTTCTGGTGCGTCTCTACATCCTGCTCGAGTTCGAGTTTTCTCGCTTCCACATCCGATTTCGAGTCTTTCAGCGTGCGGTTGGCTTTGCTGCGTTTCTGGGCCAGCTCCTCAACCATCTCCTTTTCCTGCTTCAGTTGAGCAACCTGAGCGTTCAAATCGGAAATCGAACGGTTGCGTAGATCCAGCTGTCGATGCAGGGCGTCAATCTCGGCATTGGAGAGCATCGCTGGCTCGCCGGAAGCAAGCCAGCCTTCACCGTCCCGCAGTTGTCGTTCGAGCTCTTCAATACGCACAGAGCGTTCGATCACCGCGGCTTTCATCTTTTCGTACAGATTTTCGGTCGCTTTCAGTTTTTCGGCAAGGGGCGACGAGGTCGCGGAAGGTGCGCCAACGGCGTCGTCGGTTAGTTCGAAATCAGACTCGTGTGAACTGATCGACTTGCCTTTGATCGCGCTAAGTTCATGCGTGAGGTGCCTGATTTCAATTTGCGCAGTCTTCAGCAAACGCTCGCGCTCTGCGTGCTCACTGAGCAGCAGGACTGACCGATCTTTCTGCGTCTGGATTTCGTCCTGCAGGCGCGCCACCAGTTGCTCACGGCTGCGTATGGTTGATTCAAGCTGGGGTACGGAAGTTTTGGCATCACGTATGTCCTTCTGCAGCGTGGTTTCACGACGACGCGCGCCAAAGGATTTGAGGGACCAACCCAATTTGAAGAACACGACTGCCAGTACCAGTGCACCGACGGCGATCAATGGTAGAAGCAGTTGGCTTTCAATCAATTTTTCGAGCATAGAAAGGGCATTCCAGACTTGAGCGCCGATGCTTGCCTGGCTGATACACACAGAACGTCGAACAGTTCTCGCCACTCCCGAGAGACGTCGCTCATTCACAGAATCTGTGCACCCCATCACAGGGAACACGCTCTGAGTCCATCGTCGATCTGTTGCGGTCAGCGTCATTGTTCGATTGCACTCAGCCCATCGGGTAAAGAATCTCCTTGGTCACAGCGTCAATCTTTTTCATCACATCGGTGCTGAGTGTCAGATCTGCTGCTGCAAGAATGTCTGGCACCTGGTCCTGCCGGGTAACGCCAACAATTGTGGACGCGACAAAATCATGTTGTTTGCTCCAGGCGGTTGCCAACGTCACGAGGGAAATACCGATTTCTTCCGCGATCACCTTGAAGCGTGCGGTTGAAGCAAGAGACTTTTCGTTGACAAAACGTCGCACCATGGCCGCCTGACGTGCGCCCGCTTTCTGATACCCGCTGAACCGGGCGCCTTCTGGCCACGCGCCATCCAGATATTTGCCGGACAGCACACCACCACCCAGTGGTGAGTACGGAATCAGGCTGACCTGATCCTGCCGACAAGCCTGCGCAAGTTCATCCTCAAAACGTCGGTTGTTGAGACTGAAGTTGTTCTGAATCGTCTCGTAACGAGCGAGGCCGTTCATCTGTGAGACGCCAAGCGCCTTGGTCAGTCCCCAAGTGGTTTCGTTGCTGCACCCCAGTACACGCACCTTGCCGTCCTGCACGAGATCGTCCAGAGCGAGCATGATGTCTTCATAACGGGCGCCATGATCCGGCCAGTGGGTCTGATAGAGATCGATATAGTCTGTCTGCAGTTTGCGCAGGCTGCCTTCAACCGCCCGAACGATATTGTGCCGATCGAGCGTGGTCATGCCTGAACGGACTGCGGCCTTGAGCCAGCCATGACTCGGGCCAGAAACCTTGGTGGCGATGATCAATGCGTCGCGAGGTTTGGTCTTCATCCAGCGACCAACAATCTCTTCGGTGCGACCGGCATAACTCGGATCGGGAGGTACGGGGTAGTTTTCTGCGGTATCGTAAAAGTCGATTCCCGCCTCGAAACACTGGTCAAGAATTGCAAAAGCGGTCTTTTCATCTGCCATGGTGCCAAAAGTCATGGTGCCCATGCAGATTTCGGACACGACAATACCGCTGCGGCCTAGTCGATTGCGTTTCATCATTCTCCCGGGAGGTGCTGCTGATCAAGGCCCGGGAGACTAACCCGCATTGGACTGCCACGAAAGCTATTGCGGCTGTTTCAGAACTTTTGGATTGCCAATCAGGGCAGCATCAGGATGATGCACTGGTAGGCTCGCACACATGACACTCAGTTGAAAAAGAGGAGACCATCAGCGTGGATTTCGACACCGTTCTCAAGGATCGCCGCAGCATTCGCGGTTACAAGCCCGACCCGGTACCTCGCAAGGTACTCGAGGAGATCATCGCGCTGGCGATTCGCTCCCCCTCTTCCATGAATACCCAACCCTGGCACTTCTGGGTAGTCACCGGGGAACCACTTGATCGCATTCGCCGGGGTAACACCGAGCGAAATATCGCGGGTGTCCCACCTTCACGCGAGATTCGTTCCCATGGTGCCTATGAAGGTGTCCACCGACAGCGGCAGATCGATGTTGCGGTGCAGCTCTTCGAAGCCATGGGAATCGCTCGGCATGACAACGAAAAACGCCAGGACTGGGTCCTGCGCGGTTTCAGACAGTTCGACGCCCCGGCCTGTGTGGTCATGACCTATGACAAAGAACTGCAAAACGGCGACATCGCACAGTTCGACACCGGCGCCGTCGTGAACAGCCTTGTTCTCGCGGCCTGGTCCCGCGGTCTGGGTTGTGTCATCAACAGCCAGGGCATCATGCAATCTCCGGTGGTCCGGGAGCACACCGGAATACCCGACACCCAGCTCATTCAGACCTGTGTAGCGATTGGTTACCCTGACTTTTCCTTCCCCGCCAACAACGTCGTTTCGCGACGCAGCCCGGTGGATGAGGTCGCGAATTTCGTCGGCTTCCCGGAGTGACCATGCCAAGAATCGACACCGGCACTGATCAACTGCACTGCGAGATCATTGATCGAGTTGCAGTCATCACGCTGAATCGACCTGAAGCACGCAATGCACTGTCCGACCCGCTGACCCGCGCGCTTCGCCAACAGATTGCCGAACGCGGCCGTGATCCCGAGGTTGGTGCATTGCTGCTGACCGGTGCGGGCAAGGCGTTCTGCTCAGGTGGCGACGTGAAAGGCATGGGTGGTCGCGCCGGACAGGACGGCCAGACAGCCGATGAACGCTTCCAGACCATGCGCGCGCGACATCATGAAATCGCGGGTGCACTGACAAGTTTGCGCAAACCGACCATCGCCGTACTTCCGGGTGCGGCTGCAGGCGCAGGACTTGCCATTGCGCTGGCTTGTGATCTGCGTATTGCTGCGCGCTCCGCATTCGTCAGCACGGGTTACGCGCGCATCGGGCTGTCAGGCGACTACGGCATTGCCTGGATGCTGACTCGTGCAGTCGGTCCTGCACGGGCGCGAGAACTTATGTTGCTCGGCGATCGGGTAACGATGGAACGCGCAGAACAACTGGGCCTGGTCAATGTCGTCGTCGACGACGACAGATTGATGAGCGAAGCCATGCAGATCGCCCGCCGCCTGGCGAACGGACCGGCGGTAGCCATGCGTTACATGAAAGACAACCTTGACGAAGCACTTGCGGTGGACCATGCCACCGCAATCGATCGCGAAGCCGAGCGCCTGATCCTCGCGTCGGGAAGCGAAGACCACAAAGAAGCGGTCGCTGCCTTTGTCGAAAAGCGGGAGCCGGCATTCAAGGGTCGATAGTCTGCACCGCGGCCGGGGTCGCGCCGTCGAAAAGAACTCCGGCGCTTCCCTGCGCCGGGACAACTGCGAGCGTTGATTTCTCTGTCAGAACGCGCCTTTGACCGAGAAGAACACCTGGCGAGGCGCACCAGGCAGAATGGTCTGACCGGTACCGTTCGGATCGGAATTACTGAATCCGCCACTTCCGACAGTCGAGATGTACTCCTTGTCCGTCAGGTTGTTGACGTCGAGTTGAGCCGTCACTTCCTTGAGGAATCCGAGATCCGGCAGTCGATAGCCTACCGACAGGTTGACGAGCGTAAAGGCATCGACCTCGCCTTCATTCAGGAAGGTGTAGTACCGATCACCGGTGTGCTTCAGATGCAGCCTGGCAAAGAAGCGATCCATTTCCACACCGAGCTCCGAGTTGAACAGGATTTCCGGTGAGTCGACTACGGTTTTTCCAGAGACTTCAACGAGCGTTGCGCCGTTCAGAAAGTCGTCCTGGTAGGTCGAGTCGTTATAACTCGCGGAGTTGTACCAGTAGAACCAGTCGTTGATCTGCCAGTTGAGACCGGCTTCCAGGCCTTTCGTTTCCACCTTGCCGACATTGGCAAGCGCATTGAAGGCACCGATGATCGCGGAACCCTGCGCAATGGCCAGCAAGCGATCTTCGAACTCCACGTAATACGCGGTTACCACCCCGTCCAGAGAATCGCCATGGAAACGCCATCCCAGTTCGAACGACGTCGAGGTTTCCGGGTCAATGGTGTCCTTGATCTGCTCGAAGGCAGCCTGCGTAGCAGAGAAGGGAGATGTCCCGGTTGCCGATCCGATCAGTGCCCGCGCATTGCGCGCAACATCACCAAACACTTCGTTCTGGTCGTTGATTACATAGACCACGCCAATCTGTGGCAGGAAACCTTCGTCAGTCTTTACCTTGCCGGTCTTGTTGGCACCGGTCACGGTTTCCGCGTCGACATCGACCTGCATCGACTTGAAGCCGAACTCCACGCGCAGCGCATCAGACACCTGCCATGCATCCTGTACATGCAACTGCAGCGTATCGGTGGTGAAGTCGTATTCCCACTGCGTGAAGAAGGGGTTCGACTGGAATTTCGTGAAATCCCGGGTCGGTGTTGTCAGCGACGGTTCGCCATAGAAGCGCCGCGCCTGATTGAAATCGTTTGATTCATACCACACACCGGCGGTGATCACGTGGTTGTCGAGACCGAACGTGATATCCGCGATCACCCCCTGCCGATCGATATCATACTCCGTCGTCCGCACTGACAATGGCGCGCCGCCGGGGGTTGCCACGTAGGGCGTGCCCCAAAGCCCCTGCCCTTCATTCGTATGCGTATACACCTTTGCATTGAGTTCCACCGTGTCGCCAATAGGCATGTTTGCGCCGACATAGCCGAGTTTGTCTTCACGCAACCCGGACGCATTCCAGTACGCGTCGTCGAGGTTGTTTACAGCGCCACTGAAACGCCCCTGCGCGGTCGCGACGGCCTGTGCATAGTCCGGATAGAAGTTGTCCCAGTTGTAGCCAAGTCTCTCAATCTGTTCGAGGCTCATGTCTTGATAGTCGATCTCGGCACGATCCGAATAGCTGTAATAGCCGGTCAGGGTCGCCTCACCGATCGGCTGCACAACTTTCAGATTGGCATATTCCTGTTCCTGATCGCCCTCGCCTTTCCACTTTTCGGTGGTCTGGTCTGCATAGCTGAGGAACAGTTTTGTACCCAGTTCGCCCAACTCGCCACTGTCGACACGCACAAACGCGCGTTGTGCACCGTCGCTACCGACACTGGCGTTCACGTCCAGGCCGAACTCGGCATCAGGGTCGGCGGAGGAAAACACCAGTGACCCACCGAGATTGCTCGTGGACGCGGTACCGAGGGAGCCGGTGCCCTGTGAAAGTTCCACCTGCCCAACGTTTTCCGACATGATCGCGCGGCTGATATGCAGGCCGTTGTGATTGCCATACGACATGTCGCCGAGCGGCACGCCGTCCAGGGTAAAACCCAGCTGGTTCTGGTTGAAACCGCGCACGACAATGCGTGTGGACCACTCGTAACTCCCATAGGGGTCAGCCGACTGGAAGTTCACGCCGGGCAGCTTTTCAATGGCCTTCAGAGGACTGGTTCCTGCCGGATACTGTTCAAGTTGGGTAGCCGTCAGGGTTAGGACCTGGCGCGTTTCGCCACGGCCAAAGACCACGATTTCTTCGATTTGCGCAGCGGGCTCATCAGCCAGGACTCCATGTGGTAGCGACAGCAAGGCGGCAGTCAGGGCGCTGACGGCGAACGGCAGCACGGTTACCCGTCGCCGGTTGATTGTTCTCATCACTATTCTCCAGTTGGTAGATGCCCAGCTAAAAGGCAATTTGCCGGGGGTCTGAAGATGGTGGTCGATGCGAGTTACGGTGGGGTGATGCATCCATGAAGGATTCATGGCAGTTCTTCTGAAATCAGGCAAGGCACTGCGAGCAGATATCATCATCCCCTCAACCGGTTTCGACTTGTGTGTGCTGGGTGATATGGACATCAAGGTTGACGGCCAGTCAGTCGATTTTTCACGCACGGTGGGCTATCGCGGGTTGATGTTTACCGGTGGTCCAAACCTCACCTGGGTGTTTGGCTACTTCCAGGCCAGCTGGATCCTGACAATTTCAATCCGGGGTATCTGACACGCAGCATGCACCTGATGCCACGGCAGGGTGATCATGATCCCTGGGTATTCACGCAGGATTACTGGCGAGAGAAGGATGAATTCCCGGCTGCAAGTCTTGAGGACGGAGCGCTGGCGTACCGTTGAGACGGTTAGCTCGCATGATTCGCCAGCGCCATGGAATCGCCCTGGCGTTCTGGTCAAGGTAAGTCGGACGCAGCCAGCAGCCCATCCGGATCGTTCATCACCGGGTAGATGATCTGGCGATTGATCATCTCCTTGATCGTCTTGGTCTGAGCGCCTGCCTGCACCACCGTCCTCTCCCAACCTCGCGTCAGCAATGCGCCGTAGTCACCCAGGTCGAGGCACGTCTGATACTTCGGCTGTGAATAGGGTTTGAGCTCGAGACCAAGCAAGTCCCGTGCAACATTGGTCCCCGCATACTTCCCCATGGTCATGGCATGCTGACATGACATCAATGCGGCATGTCCTGCTTCTGCCTGAGCGTGAGCCGTGTCGCCAGTGGCGAAGATGTCTGCCACCTCCGGTATTCGCAGAAACTCATCGACGACGACGCGGCCGGATGAGTCGAGGGTTTTACCGAGCGTTCCGACCAGCGGGTGGGCTTGCAGACCGGTGGCGATGATGACAGTTCGTGTCGCCATCACCGAGCCATCGGCAAGCACCACTGAATCTTCACCAACCCTGGTGATGCTGGTGTTCACCAGCACTTCCACCTTGGTTTTACGCAGGGCGTCCAGGATGGTGGGTCGAGTGTTGGCACCGAGCTGCGGCCCTACTTCGGCCGCCCTTTCGATCAAGACGACCCTGACCCTCTCCGCCACTTCTTCTGCTGCATACACACGAATCCTGCGGCGCATCTCGCAAGCCAGTTCAATGCCAGTGAATCCAGCACCTACCACGACAAATATCAGCTGCCCCCGATGTTCATCCATGGCGAGCAGCCGCTGCAAATGGCGATCAAAACGCTCTGCCGCCGCATACGTATCGACATCAAAAGCATGTTCAGTAACGCCCGCAACCGGGATGCGCTGCTGGACGCTGCCGGTAGCCAGAACCAGCCGATCCCAGTTGATTTGTTCACCGTTCGCCATGATGACGCAGCGCTCTTTCGCATCAACCCGGGTAACAGACGAGACCACCAGATCAACATCCAGGGGCTGCAAGAGTGAATCCAGGCGCACCCTCAACTGCGGACTGAACGCTTCATACAGGCGCGGTCGCATGGTGAGATAACCGTCAGGATTGATCACGGTAATTTCGGCGTCTTTGGTCTGCAACCCATACTGGCGTCGGGCGGCAACAGCAGACCAGAAGCCAGCAAACCCGCCACCTACAACAACGATCCTGTCCATGACGTGTCCTTTCATTGTTGGTTCGTTAACCAGATGGACTTCGACGTTTGGACTACTCGATTCGTGACAGCGCCATCAGATCACTTCAAGGTAATCCCGTCCCGGCAGTGTCGGAAACGGCGCGCCTGGCAGGGTCTGGTACCAGTACGCAACTGAGGCGATGTCGTCCTGCAACGGGAGATACTGGCGCTTTTTGTGGGTGCGCCAGCCAAGCGCCTGAATCGTCACCCGCAAGTCCTGCGTGAAGCGGATCGGGTCCATGATGTGCCAACGATAGAGACCGAACCTCTGCTGTGATTGGTAAACGCCGTCCGGGCGAATCACCTGAGGCATGCCGGCATAAGGCGTGGTGAACTCGGCATAACGGCTGCCCCCTTCCCGCTCTCGTTCCATCAGCCCGGGATCAAAGTTGTAGGCACCACAGAAGTAATCTTCGGTCCCGGTTCCGCAGATGGTCGGAAACTCCTGATCACCGTCCATGAAAAACTTGATCTCGCCTTCGCCCCACCACCCATTGTTATTTACCCCCCAGGCCATGTAGGTACCGACGTATTGGCCCTGCCCCTTTACACCATCGAGAATGGGATAGACCTCCTTGTAAGGAAGTGGGTTCACGCGTCGAAACTGCGCATGGAAATAGGCCACATCGTCAGGCACTTCCGTCAGCGTGTAGTTGATCTGGTAGTACACATAAATGGCTTCGTCAGACCGGTTTTCCATGGTGAAGCACGCCCGTCGCCGGAACGGCATCTCCCAGTAACAATTGAATGCCCGCCCCGGATTCACACAAACCGCCAGTGAAGACACCTGGGCATACTTCTCCCAGCCACACGCGAAAAAATCACCTGCCGGACACTCGACGGACGGAAAGACCTGATCGTCCCAGTACACCCGCAGGATGGAGTGCCGCCACTTGCCTCGTGCCAGCGTCATCCAGATCTGCTGGATGGCGCCGCTACCCTCGATGTCAGCGAAGGTGAAAGTCTCGCCCGGTGCAATGATGATGTACGGGGAAACCTTCCAGCCCTGGCCGAGATCACGCGCGGCTTCCGCTGCCGGCCCGTCCACCGACATCCCGCCTCGCCCTTTGTCACCGCTGAAATTTTCAGCACTGATCGAACGGGTCACTGCGCTCGACAGCCTTGAGAGGGTGCCGAGATTCAGACCAAGTCCGTTGAAGGTCATGTCATGCTCCAGAGAGGTTCTGTTGGGGGTTCTGTTGGGGGTTCCGTTAGGGTTTCGATTAGAGGTTCACCAGGAACTTTTGAATCGCGCCAACCCATAAAGTAACGATCCCGCGCCAAGCAAACCAACCGTCATCAACCATGCGACCGTGGTGACTTGCCAAAGCAGGAAGATGCAGATCAGCAGCGCAATGCCGGGGATCAACAACCCTGAAGGCAGTTTCAGTGCGTTGGTCTGGTCAATACCACGACCAGTCGAGTTGGGAACAGCCGCGATGCAGCCCACGTAAATCAACAGGCGAACGACCACGCTAAGGCTGGCCAGCATCACAAAGGATCCAGAGGCGGCCAACAGCAGGCTCAGCACCGCAAAGAACACAATGGATATCATCGGTGTTCCGAACGTTGAATTCACCCGTCCGAGCCACGCCGGCAATTGGCCATCCCGCGCCAGACGATAGGTGATACGGGGCGTCGAAAACATGGCACCCAACAGGTTTCCGGTCACCGAAGCCGCGACGCCTACTGTCATAAGAATGGCTCCCGCGGCGCCAAACAGAACTACTCCTGTCGCAAGCACAGGCTGCCTCTCGTGGATCAGATCGGATAACAACGCAGTGCACACTATCTGGATGGCGGCATAGAGCACCGCCGCCGACAACACCGCGGCCAGCAGCGCACGGGGAATGTCCCGCTGCGGATGGGTGGCCTCTCCGGCAGGCACGAGCCCCGACTCAAAACCGACAAACGCATAGATGACCAGCAAGATGGCAGCACCGAGTTCAACCGGTGTTGGTGGGCTTGCTGCTGCAGGCGTGGGCAGACTCCACGGCATGACAAACAACCCCACTCCAACCACCGCCAGCATCGGCAGGAATTTGAGCAGCGTGATTGCTCCCAACCACTTCATGGCACGCTGCGCCCCGATGCTGTTAATGAGAGCCAGCAGAGTGATGCACACAAGGAGGAATCCAGACTTTGGCAATGGCTCCTGGAGGCCTGGCCAAAACCACGAAAGCGTGGTGACCAGCAGGTTGATATTTGCGGCGAACGCCGTGAGTCGTGCCACATAGAATGCCCACCCGGTTTGAAAGCCGGCGAAATCACCGAATGCGGTTCCTGTATAGAGCATGGGGCCACCGGTGCCCACAAAACGGCTGCCGAGTTGAGCAAACACCAGAACGATGGGCAAGATAAGCACAGCGCAGATCGGAAAGATCCAAACACCGGTACTCCCAGCCAGACGAGCAACTTCTCCGGGAAGACCAAAAATTCCCGCGCCCACTACACCATTGACCATCAGGAGCCAAAGCGAGAACCCCGTCAGTTGACGAGGCAAGGGTTCCCGAACGGGTTTCGGCGTGGATGGTGACGTCTGCAAGACTTTCATCTCCGTAAAGCTGTTGCGCTCAGGCAACACTACACGAGGCTGTCGCCGAATGACCACGACATCAGTCTAGCCCGCACTATTCATGAAGGATCGTAGCGAGGGCGTCGAGAGTAGTGAAAACGCTGGGTGGCGCGGACCGGAGCGCGCGCAGGCATGCTTTACAGCACGTCGAGCACGCGGAGGGAGCACGCCCGGTGTTTTCGCTGCTATCGGCGTCCGCAGTAGGTCA
>JANNBJ010000078.1:0-16681 GCA_031385325.1 Gammaproteobacteria bacterium
TGCCCTTGTAGCCAACTTCATAGGCCTTGACAGTCTCTTCGTCATAGGACAGCGGGCGCAGCGTTGCGCCTGGCAGAGGTGCATTGGTGTTCGGGTCACGTAGGCTGTCCCGGGCATCCGCGATACCCAGTGAATAACCACCGGCGCGATATCCTGTGGTATATGACGCATACACCAGGGTGTCGTCGTTCGGTGTCCAGTTCAGGTTGATGCGGTAGTTGGTATCACTCCACGTGTCGTGCGCCTTGACGTTGCTGGAGTAGCTGATCGGGATACCGGCACCCAGGCGCAGTGGCCGGGCGCAGCTTTCGGAACCGAGGGTGCAGGTCGGAATCAGCGGGTTCGCAGCGTTCCCGCTATAGCGTGCATTACCCTGTGCGATGTTGGCCAGCGCCGAGGGTGTCAGCAATGGCGTACCCAGTTGCCCGAATGCAAGAGCCGCAGGAGCAAAAGGTGCAAGTTCGAAATAACCACCACGGACTTCCCTGGCAGACTTGCGATCCTCGGCGTAACGAACACCCAATACCAGTGCCCACTGATCATTGAACGCGTAGGTGCCCTGTGTGAAATAAGCGGTTGCGCTGTTGTGCACCTTGTTCATGTGGTGATAGATGTCACCACGTGGATCACCTTCCCAGATACCCGCGTTGCTGGTACCGACGGCGGCACTACCCAGGCGCTTGTGACGACCCAGGTTGAACAACTGCATGTAACTCGCCCCGGCAAAGAAGGGGTTTGGATTGTTCAGCGCGCCGTAGTTCGCGGGATTGACGTAGTAGTCGATGGAGTTGGTCAGGCTGTAGTCCTGGTCTCGATCTTCGCTGAACCGGTAGATACCGGACGTTGCGGTGAACTTGTCACCCAGCGCCCAGTTGACCTGCAGTTCATGGGACTTGCTTTCCACCGACTCATCCACCGTCTGGCGATACTTGGTGAACTCCGAGTTGTAGAGGTCGGTGTCCAGGTTGAAGTGGTAAGTAAAATCGTTGTAGCCAAAGAAGTACTTGACCTGCAGCGTCTCGGAGACATCCCACGTAATCGAGGTCTGGTTTGCGTTGTGGGCAAACTTCTCGTCCTGACAGTTGCTCTTCGTGTACGGGAACTCGCACTCGGTGTCGCTGTCACTGCCGGTATTGATATTGGCTTTGCGGCCGATATCGCTGCGGTCCAGGGAAGCCAGACTGGCCGCTGCCGGATTTCGATACGATGCCAGGGGCGAGAACGGGAAGTTCGATGGGTCAACACCCGGGCGGAGGAATGCGCCGAGACGAACGGTGCCATCTCGTGGGTCGACAAACCGCAAGGCATTCGGAGTACCGTCTGGAACCCGACGCACACCGGCCACATAGAGATTGGGATCAGCGGCGCCACGGGCTGGGCCAACGCCTTCTTCGATCACGATCGGGGTGCCAATGACGCGATTGGAAAGTCGGTCGTTGACTCGGGTATTGAACGTAATGGTGTCTGTGATGTTCCAGGTCAACCCAAGGGAGTAGTTTTCATCCCGGATGCTGTTGGCATCCCGCCCTGGGCCGGTGTTGTTGATGGAACCCTGCCGATGCAGGTTGTTGCCTACCAGTCGGAAGGCCAGTTTATCCTCGATCAGCGGGCCGGAAATGAAACCGAAATACTCGCGACCATCAAGGGCTCCGACCTGCGCGCGAACCTCACCGGTCCACTCGAAGCTCGGCTGACGGGTGACATAGTTGAGCGCGCCACCGATGGAGTTGCGACCGTACAACGTGCCTTGCGGTCCACGCAGAACCTCAACACGTTCCAGGTCATACAGCGCGTTTTCAGACGCGGCGATACCGAAGTCAGGTGAGTAGACGCCGTTGTAGTAAGTCGCCACCCCTGGATCACCGCCCAGAGCGCGGAAGTTTCGACCGACACCGCGGATGCGGATGTCGTAAGGGTCGCGAGTGGTTGCGGGAATGTAGTCGATCAGTTCGTCGGCGCCCTGGATACCAAAATCCTCGAGCATCTCGCCGTCGAATGCGGTGATCGAAATTGATGTATCCGAGACGGTTGATTCAACTCGCTCGGAGGTAATGACAATCTCTTCTATCCGTCGGTTACCCGACTCCTCAGCGAGTGCGGCAGCTGGCACGAGAGCCAACGCCAGCAAGGCGCCGTGGCGCAGTGACTTGTTCATATTTCTCCCCAATCGACCAGTATTAGCCAGTTACGGCATTAACAATCGGCTTCCAGACCACGCCCCACAAAGATCACGATTGCTCGTCCAAACGTTTTCGTTTGGACCTTTTCGTTCAAACGTTTTCGTTCAACCGGCAATCCGACCCGTATGGGCACCCACCCTCCAGTGGACGTATGAGCGTCTGCTCAACACGCATCTGAAGTCAAGCAACATCTCGATACATTTACGTCATGACCACATTCGGGGAAGAGATGGCCTGAACGGGAAACGGTTCGTAAAGGACTCCACGTCCATGAGGATTGCCAGACGTTAACTACCCGATCACCGACATCGCCGATTGACGCTGAAGTGATGTGCGACCTCCCGGGTCAAATATTCACCAGACCGTGAAATAGGGCGCGGATTTTACTACTATCGCCTTACTATCCAAATTTGCTGCGACGAGTTGAATGAAAACGGCGGCAATCGCATTGGTTTTCAGTACGCTGCCAATCATCACCGGCATAGCGAACCCATCAGACCTGCAATGTCCATCCATCGCCAATACGCTTGTGCAGTTTGCCGATGAGACCTCCCTGGTTGCTGATCTCGACCCGGCGATAATGCAGAACTGCCACGCCGAACCGGCGAGCCGGGCGCGGATAGTGACTATCGGTATCGACGCGGGAAGTGGTATCACCCCAACCTACTTTCTTGATCCCGCACCTTCGATAGCCCTGCAGTTCCCCTTTTCTGCCAATCGGGTAACACTGAGACGGGAATCCATTTCGGTTCGATCACAAACTCAAGGACTTCCCCAAGTCGGCACGCGCGCGCAATCGCGCCTGTTGAGGTGCCTGCAAACCAGGCAATTCCTGCAAGACCTTGGTTTGCCCGGACCCGTTTGCAACCTCAGTGAATAACCTGTTTCTGCATAACACGCTTCCCACCTGATAACTTCTGGACTATCCCGGTAACTGATTTATGGAACGAACGAAGACCTCATTCGCGCAAGGAACGCTGCTGATGGTGATCGCCATTTTTGTGGGCGGTATAGGTTCAGAGATTGCCTTTCGGATGTATCTGTCAACGCGTCTGGATTTGCCCACTGATGCCCGCTACCAGGCTGTGAATGCACCAACCAGTGTGTTCAGTGAAAACCATGGCTACAACTATGTGCCGTCAAGTACTTTTACCCAGGCCACAATCGAGAAGGGAAAAGTTGCGATGTGCAACCGCATCGTCAGCAATTCCGAAGGCAATCTTGGCAGGCAAAGACAACCGTCGCGCGCCACCGATGCGACCATCCTGGTAGTAGGTGATTCATTTTCTGATAACGCCCACCTTGCCGGCCTGACCTGGCCGGACCTGATGGGGGACGAACTCAGTCGCTATACCGGAAGCTCAATATCGGTGCTGAACTATTCGCGCAGCGGTTACGGCGTGGCGCAGATGATCTCCATGGCGGCAGAACAGGTTGACCGCGAACACCCTCAGTTATTGGTCATTCCGTTTATCATCAATGATCTGGCTCGCCCGCGATTCTGGCGAACAAGTCGCCAGAAAAACGGAGAGACGCGACTCTTCCAGTCGGCGACGCCTACTTTGCGGCCGAAAATGGCGGATTCATTCGACGTTTCACTGGTAGACGCCGGGATCACCGACAGCTGGTGTGCTTCCGCACTCGAACACCCCATGCCGGACGACCCTGTCCTGACCAGACTGAACGACCATTTCGAGCAGTTGGTTATCGCCAGCCATCGCAAGACCAGGCTGCGGACCCTGTCCGAGTCAATGCTGTACCGTCGTCTCGTCCAGCGCGATTTCACTCTGAAACAAGCACGCATGGTTTCGCTGCCCGGGTATGAACATTCCTCCTACGCCGAAGACCCGGTATTCATGGCCGATCTGAAGCGACTGAAGACCAGCGGCGTCACTATCCAGCTGATACGTCTGCCTCGTTACGAGGAACTGGAACAAGGCGCCTATCTCAAAGGGACTCCGCAGGAGGAGATGCTGTTGAAGAGTCTGGAACAGCTGACTGCCAGCCCGGTCCAGTCATTGTTGCCACCCCTCGAACCACAAACTGATATCCCAGGCCTTTTTCTCTTACCTCAGGATTCACACCCTTCTGCGTCAGGCGCTGCATTTTACGCGCGCGAAGTCAGCCATCGGATAACACTGAACCCGCTCACGCAACACGCGGGTAGTCGGCCAGTCGCGAATGAAGTAAAGCCACAACTGTCACTCGATCAATCCACTGACCATCGTTCACAGCCACACACGTGAATAACTCTACAGGTCAGTTCCCCGGGCAATGTCATTGTCTGAGCATCCTTGTGGGTCATCCCGTCCCACCAAAGTTTCCTGATAACAGTTCGTGTCAACCCTTCTCTGCCTGCTTGAACGTCAGTCGACCATCGACCAGCGGGATCTGCTCACCCGGGTCCTGGTCCATGCGGACCCGACCAGTCTCTTCGCCGATCCGGTAAGTAACGTCATAACCGAGCAGCTTTTCAGTACGGTCAGTCACGACAGTGCACCGCTCTTCCGTCGTGACAAAGGTGTTACCGGCCTGGGCGCGCTCCTGGACTTTGTTGCCGGCATACCCGCCGGCTGCTGCACCCGCCAGTGTCGCGATCTTCTTGCCCTTGCCACCACCAACCTGATTACCGAGTACGCCGCCAATCACCGCCCCTGCAACCGTACCGATGATCTGATGCTGATCCTGCACCGGCCGGGCGCGCGTGACTTCGACGCTCTCGCAAACCTGCCGCGGCGTGCTGACATTTTCTATCGCTGCAACGACATCAAGCACCTCGGCGTGGGTAGGCACTGCAGGCGCAATGAATGACCGATAACCGGCCATCACACCACCCGTCGTGGCAATCACCACACCGATGACAATTCCCTTCACCAGACTGCTGTTCATCGCCTTCTCCCCGGTTAATGACGTTCAGGACCATCTTTCGCCTGCGCGGATTCGCTGAATCATCCCGTCTGCACGCCGCCCAAACTGCTACCCAGTTCACGAATGCGGACACCACTGCACAGGCAATGCAGCCAGCATGGACCGCAGCGATGAACTGATCCTGACTTCCGTCTTTCGCATAACCCGCCAGTTTCGGTTTCAATACGAGTGTCCACTGAGCGAATGGATTCCATGTATGAGTGATGCCGCGCCCCCGGTTGAACCGGACGCCCGATTTAGATCGGCGCTGGTCGACGGGAAACTCGAACTGCAACGATGCGGTCAGTGCCGGATCCGGCAATGGCCCGCAGTGCTGCATTGCCCTGTGTGCGGATCCTGGGATCAGGAGTGGTTACCCGTCGCCATCGAAGGCACGGTGTTCACATGGACTCGAACGCATCACGACTTTCCGGGAACAGAAGATCTGGTGAAGCCATTTGTCACGGTGGTGGTCAATGTCAACAACACGCCCCTGCAAGTGATGGGGTTGCTGGAAGGTTCCCAGGAGGGCATCGCAATCGGCGTGCAGCTGGCCGGTCGCATCGTAGTCCGACCGGATATCAACAAAGGCAATCCTGCTTTTCGCTGGTGGATCACACAGCCGATGACGCTCTGACGACGGTAATAACAGGTTCCCGAACGTCATGCGCTGCTATACCGACCCTTCGCGATAAAGCCGATCCAGAAAGAACTCACGGTCCCAAAACACCGGCAGGATGACGAAGGGGATGCGACGCCAACCTGTTACATCGTTGCTCCGTCGTGCGGTACATCCTGGTCGCGATAGCCCGGCGGCGTAAACCGCTCGCTCGGCTGGCTAATTTTCGCAATCGCCACCTGACGATCTGTGGGTGGATCAAACTGGGCGAGCACTCCGTTGAGGATCGGGCTCACTGATTAACTCAAACGTTTGTTTTATTTAAACATTCGTTTATATTCAAGACGCAATCCTTCGACAGTTGGACAATGATCGCAAGAACCTCGGAACGAAGCGGTACGCGCGCCGACCTGATCGATGCAGGCCTTGATCTGTTTGGTCAGGATGGGTTTGCGGCAGTCAGCATTCGCGCACTGGCCGACCGCGCCGGTGCCAACCTCGCCGCGATCCAGTATCACTTCGGCGGCAAGGACGCACTCTACCGGGCCGTCATCGATCACCTGATCGAGATTTTCCCGCCCCGACTGGATTTTGCCGAGTTGCTCTTTACCGAACAGGCGCACCAGCTGAGGGGGAAAGCGGTGGCACAAGCGGCCCTGCTCAAGACCATGGCATCCACCCTGCTGCGGGCATTCCTGGGGGATTCGCAAATGCGCAGGATCGTGCCATTTTTCCTGCGCGAGATGATTCACCCGAGCCCGCACTTTGATCATTTCTACGCCGCTTTGCCCGGGCGGCTGCATTCACTGCTCACTCGTTTTGTGGCGCTCGTTCTCGACACCACCGCCGACGATGAACGCGCGATCCTGCAGGCGCACGCCCTGATCGGCCAGATCGTCGTCTTCCAGATTGGTCGGCCTGTCCTGCTGCGTCGCGCGGGCTGGGATGAATACACGCCAGCGCGCGTCGAACAGATCATCGACGTACTGGTTCCATCCCTGCAGAGAACGTTGGGGTTGCCCGTGACCGAGGTGACAAAATGACGAGCTGGTTCTGTGGATTCGCCTGGCTCGCAGCGATGTTCTGCGATAGCGGCGCACAAGCCACCTTGACGGGTTACATCGAAGGCGAACAGCTCTTTGTAGCGCCTGTCGGCAGCGCACGTATCGTCGAATTGCTGGTCGCCCGTGGTGACAGCGTCGCCGCCGGCGATCCCATTGCACGGCTGGATTCTACGGATGCAGGCTTCACGCTTGCGTCCGCTCAAGCGTTGCTGGCCGAATCGCAGGCCAGGCTCGACAACCTGACCACGGGCAAGCGCTCGGAAGAAATTGCCGTCCTGGAAGCGGCGCGAACCGCTGCTCGCACGGAACTGAAACAAACCGAACTTGACCTGACCCGTGCCCGGGATCTGGTGCGGCGTGGCATGCAGAGCCAGTCCGCTCTCGATAGTGCCCAAACCCGTCAGGAAGTCGCCGTCTCCAGGGTCAAGGAAATCGACGCCAACCTGCGCGTCGCAGGAATCGCTGCCCGTTTGCAGGAAATCGAGGCGGCCCGACAGGTGGTGGCGCAGCGCCAGACAGAGGTCGACCGGGCTCGATGGCAGGTCGATGAACGGACAGTGGTTGCCCCGGTAGCCGGTGTGATCGAGGAGATCATCAGGTATGTGGGCGAACAGACCAGCCCCAGCGCGCCGATCGCCACGCTCCTGTCTCCAGAACGAAAAAAACTGCGGCTGTTTGTACCAGAACAGGACGTTTCCAGAGTTCACCTTGGTGATTCACTCCAAGTGTCTTGCGACGGCTGTGTGCAGGGACTTGTCGCGACCATAGACTTCGTCGCAGGTGAGCCCGAGTTCACGCCACCAGTGCTTTACAGCGTTGCGAATCGGCAGCGTCTGGTGGTACTGGTCGAAGCCAGACTGGAAGGAACCGCAGCTGCTCTGAAATCTGGTCAGATCGTAGACGTCACCTGGCCCAGCGAAACGTGACCCCAAACGTCATCGACGTCTCTGGTCTCACCAAGACGTTTGGTACAAAAACGGTGGTCAACAACGTTTCGTTGCAGGTGCGGCAGAGTGAGATCGTTGGTTTTCTCGGCCCCAACGGCAGCGGCAAAACCACGACGATTCGATTGCTCTGCGGACTGCTGCGACCCGACCATGCATCAGGTACTTGTCTTGGATTTGATCTCAATACACAAAGTGAACAGATCAAACTCCTCACCGGCTACATGACGCAGCGTTTCTCCTTCTACGAAGACCTCACGATTCAGGAAAACCTCGAATTTGTGGCGCGCTTATACAACCTTCGTCCACGTCACCAGGTGGTTGACGCAGCCCTGCAGAGAATCGGTCTGGTGGATCGACGGCATCAACTGGCCGGTGCATTGTCCGGTGGCTGGAAACAGCGGCTGGCACTGGCGGCCTGCATGCTGCACGAACCCAAGCTTTTGCTGCTGGACGAGCCAACTGCAGGTGTTGATCCGCAGGCACGTCGTGAATTCTGGGATGCCATCCATACCCTTGCCGAAGACGGTGTGACGGTGCTGGTTTCCACCCATTACATGGATGAAGCCGAACGTTGTCATCGAATCGTTTACATCCTCGACGGGGAAATTCTCGCGACCGGCACCATCGCCGAGCTGATCCGCGACTCAGGCTTGTTTACCCTGAGTGTCCGGGGTCCATCGCTTGCAACCCTCAGACATGCGCTGACCGGGCTGCCCGGCATCACCCAAGTTGCGCCGTTTGGTGACACGTTACACGTTACCGGTACCGATGAGATGGCGTTAGAACAAGCCATCGCACCGTTCAAGGCAGCGCAGAACCATCTCTGGCAGGAGGCCGCCACGACGCTCGAGGACGTGTTCATCTATCTCATGACCACCCACCGTACTCAGCGCGCGGTAGCGCACTGATCATCATGCAAAGCCTGTCCATGTCCCGGGTGGCGGCGATCCTGATCAAGGAACTGATCCAGATGCGGCGGGACCGCCTGACGTTTGCCATGATCGTTGGCATCCCCGTCATCCAGCTCACCCTATTCGGGTTTGCCATCAACAACGATCCGAAACACTTGCCGACCGCGCTCTACGTGCATGACCACACCGAGTACACAAGATCCATGGTCAACGCGCTGGAAAACTCAGGCTACTTCGACCTGGTGGCAGTGAATCAAAACGAGGCACAAGGGGACGCCCAGTTGCTGCGTGGCGACGTTGCGTTCGTGATCACGATTCCCGACGGTTTCACGAAGGCGCTACTGCGTGGTGAGTCTCCGCAGCTGCTGATCGAAGCTGATGCCACCGATCCCTCCGCCTCAATCAACGCCATTGCCGTGCTGCCACAGCTGGTGAGTTCGGCTTTTCGGCATCAACGGCTGGCGCCCGCGGGGCTGATCACCGCAAAGCCGTTGTTCGAAACGGTAATCCACAGGCGATTCAATCCGGAAGGCATCACCCAGTACAACATCGTTCCGGGTCTGCTCGGTGTCATCCTCACCATGACCATGGTCATGATGACCGCCATGGCGCTGACCCGTGAAGTAGAACGCGGCACCATCGAAAACCTGCTGGCCATGCCATCGAGACCTGCCGAAGTGATGATCGGCAAACTGCTCCCCTATTTTCTGGTGGGCGGCATTCAGGTGTTTCTCATCCTCGGTATGGCGCGCCTCGTGTTCAATGTGCCGATGCTCGGCTCGTATCAACTGCTCATCAGTGTGATAGCAGTATTCGTGGCCAGCCTCGCGGCGTTGGGCTATCTCATTTCCAGCGTGGCACGCAGCCAGATGCAGGCCATGCAGATGACCTTCTTTTTCTTCCTGCCGTCGATCCTTTTGTCCGGCTTCATGTTTCCGTTTCGTGGCATGCCGCAGTGGGCACAGTGGATCGGCGAAATCCTGCCGCTCACTCATTTCCTCCGGCTGGCACGCGGAGTGATGCTGAAGGGTGCAGAGCTGTCTGAAGTAACGCCACACATTTGGCCACTCCTGTTGTTCACCGCTCTGGTGACCACTCTAGCCCTCAAGCGCTACCGACAGACCCTGGATGACTGAGGTGGGCATTTCGGGCGATCCGTTCGACAATGCAAACAAACCCGACCGGATTGATTCATGACCGAAGCCCGTCTCACTGAACTGGAAATGCGCACTGCCTTTCAGGAGGACACCCTGACCGAACTCAACGACGCCCTCGTCAGCCAGCAGCGTCAGCTGGACCTGCTAAGGCAGGAGTTGGCGCGACTGCGCGAGCATGTGCTGTCGATCCAGCCTCAGGAACCGGGAGAAGCGGTGCCGGAAGTGCCGCCGCATTATTGATCTGCATAGCGCCGGGATGTTTGGCACCACCGGTGTGTGCAGCGGAAAATGAAGTCCAAACAGATTCTTTTGTCATCGGACCCGCTAAGGAGTCTCTGTCCTTGAAATCACGGCGGCGACCTGATCGATTCGCACTGTCGCGCTGAAAAATTCCATGCCGGTGAGTTCCGCGATGACCACCACTTCGGCCCCCACACTCTGAACCCGGCCTTCAAGGTCCTGACCAGACACCAGCTTGATCTTTGCCTGTTTGCCGGTGCGTAGTTCCAGAGCGGTCTTGATGGAAGTCGCCGGTGTCGCTGTCTCCGCTGCATAGACGTTTGAAACCAGCGTGAGGCTGCTGGCTGCGAGGCAAGCTGCAAGGCCAAATGCAGCTGCAAACGAACGGGTTCGAATGGTCATGGAACAGATCCTCGGTGACAATGAGTATTGCGCCGAGCATAACGAGGTCCCACGCCGATGTAATGAGCTTCTCGATGGCACCCCATGTCAGCCGGGTTAAGATGAACGCGGGGCCTGTCTACTAAGCCATGCAGGAAGCCTTCCAGGAAGGCACCCAGGAAGCCATCCAGGAAAAAAAAAACGAATGGGGATTTCATGACTGCACCACTTGCAGGAATTCGGGTACTCGAAGTTGCCAGCTGGCTCGCTGCGCCCAGTTGCGCTGCACTGATGTCCGACATGGGCGCAACGGTCATCAAGGTGGAACCACCCGGCGGCGATGCCTATCGACGGATGTACCAGGCGCTGCTCGGCGAGGATGAAGTGTTTCCAGCCCACCAGTTCGACAATCGTGGCAAGCGCGGCGTCTGTGTCAACCTGGAATCTGATGAAGGGGTCGAACTGGTACATGCGCTGACGAAGGACGTCGACTTTTTCATCACCAATCTCACCCGGGATCGGCTTGAGCGGTACCAACTCACCGATGCGCACATCCATGCCATCGCGCCGGCCTGTATCTACGGTGTTCTGTCCGGCTTTGGCACCTCCGGGCCGGACAGCGATCGTCAGGCATTCGATCAGACTGCGTTCTGGGCGCGAACGGGAGCGATGTCCATATTCGGCGACCGGGACGGGCCATCACTGATCTCTCGTGGTGGGTACGGTGATCGCACCACCGCGCTGAATTTCCTGGCCTCGCTGCTCGCTGCCCTGCGCATCCGCGACCAGACCGGCGAAGGTCAGTACGTCGAAGTGACATTGCAGCGCACGGGAATCTGGTCACTGGCAAGCGACGTGTCCACGGCGCTCAACACTCGCGTGCAGCCCGAAAAAACCAGTCACACCCGGCCGCCCAATCCGATCTGGAACTACTATCGAACCAGCGATGACCGGCTGGTCCTGCTGGTCATGCCTTCAGCGATGCCGTACTGGCCGAAGTTCTGCAAGATGATGGGGCGACCAGAGTGGATCACTGACCAGCGATTCATGAGCCTGCCAGGTCTCGCCGAGTTCGGACCCGAACTGGTACCAGAAATCCAGGCTGCATTTGCCAGCCATGACCTTGAGTGGTGGCGCGCCAGGCTGGACACCGCCGGGCTCATCTGGGAGCCGGCGCTGACGCTGCCCGAAGTTGCTGACGATGCAGCACTGCGCGAAGGTGGCGCGTTCAGTGTTGTTGTACACGAGCGGGCCGGAGCGATGGAAATTGTCTCAGCACCCTTCCATATTCGTGGTGCGGACATCGAAGTGCGCGGCCCTGCACCTGATGCCGGGCAACACACGCGTGAAGTCTTTGCCGAACTGGGGCTGGATCAGACCCGCATCGACAGTCTGTTCGCGCGTGGCGTGCTCAGTGAATTCAAGGCCGGATCGAAGTAAAACAACCAGACGAAGCAGTCGCTGCGTCCTGACAAGGAGACCAACATGTCTGACCAATCCTCTTCATCACTGCCCGCTTCATCACCGCCCTCGTCCTCCCAGCCCTCTTCCTCCCATTCCCCGCAGCCGCCAATCAGCTATGTCGACGGACTCGCCAGGCATTACGGCTCAATGGGACATCCAGCCTATCAATGGACCATCAACGATGACGCACCTCTGCATCGGCTGAACAAGCCGATCAACGCATGTCGGATCACCATGCTGACTTCAGGAGGAATTTCCATGTGCAGCATGCCGGGCTTCGATCCCATGGCACGCAACGACCACAGACTGGACGCCATCCCGCTGGCAACTCCGGCCAGCGATTTTCAGATCCACGATGCGTACTACGATCACAGTGACGCAGAGCAGGATATCAACTGCCAGTTTCCCATCGATCGCCTGCGTGAGATGGTGGTCAGCGGAGAAATCGGATCACTCGCGCCCCGCTTCTGGAGCGGTTTCATGGGACGCATCTACAATCGCAGCAAGGTGATCCAGGAATCCGCGCCTGCTTTTGCTGCCGAACTGAAGCGGGATGAGGTCGATCTGCTCATAACGGTACCCGCCTGACCACTCGATCACCAGACCGTGGGTCTGGTATGCAGAGTAGTCGAAGCCGCCGGCATTCCGACGGTGTGTATTTCAACCGGCCGTGATCTCACGAACCTGGTGAAGCCACCACGCAGCCTGTTCGTGAATTTCCCCATGGGGAACGCATTCGGGGCGCCGTTTGATCAGCAGATGCAGACGTCAATACTGCGTGCCGCTCTCGATATTGCATTGACTGCAACAGAGCCGGGAGTGCTGGTAGATCTGCCTTACGTGTGGCCCAGGCCATTTGCATTCGAACCCGGCAAGTCGCGGATGTAACCACGACCTGCCTCCTCAGTGAGCCTCCAGCCGATGGCTATTTCTGGAGTTTGAAGTCTGCAGGAACGTCAAACGACGTGGCCGGCAACGGATTCATATTGACGGAAACCACTTCCGACGACACTGACATCAACGGCACGAGGCCATTGCCGATGGTCTTCGGTGGCGGCGGCGCACTGTTTGGCGCTGGTTGCTCGGGTTCCGCTTTTTTCTTGCCAAACATGCCACCTAACGCACCGCCCAATGCGCCGCCAAGTGCCTGACCCACGTTCTCGCCGTTACTGCGCTGCGGTTGACCGTCTGGCTGGCCTGCACCGCCGTTGTTCTGGCACTGCGGACCACCAATCGCCAAGGCGAAACTGGAACGCACGGGATAACCTTTGACATCTTTCAACTGCTTGCCGATTTCGGTCCAGATGCCTTCGTACCGGCCGAAACTCTGTTGTGCCCGTTGTGCAAAATCGGCTGAACCCGTGCCACCGAGGCCAAGCTTCTGTGCATAGGCTACGTGATAAGCCTGGGTTTCCGCTTGTGCCGGAAACGACGGCGCGAGCCATTGATCGAGCATCAAGGCAAAGTCACAGACTGATCCGGTTTTTTTATCGGTGCAGCTTTGCGATGCGGTGATCTTGATTCGTTCGGCCTGCATCCCCGCAATGTTGGCTTTTTCACCTTTACGTTCGACATCGCTCTTTGGCGGCGACCACTCACAAGCCTCTTCATCAACCCCGGCAGACGCGCCGGTCTGCGCCGACTGGGCTTTTTCGGCATCAGCCATACCCTTCTGGATCTGCGCCCTCTGCGCCGCGAACGAGGTCTGCGTGTATTGTTTTTTCTTCAGGTTCAGATCGAATAACTGGTCCTGATCCAGTCGTACGATCTGCGCAGTCGGACCTCGACCCGCCAGCATGCGCATCATGCCGGACTTCATCTGCGTGTCATTGTCGATGCGCGCCTTGTTGCCCGAGATTCGAGTTGTGGTGTTGATCGACATGTTGGCCATCGACATCAGGCCAGCACCTTCAACTTTGACCACTTCCTGCAACGTCACATCGGCCACGGCAAATGGCGAGATCAGAATCAACACGAAAAAACGGACAAAGGCCTTCATGCGGTCAAACTCCAGCTGTCAAAAATATCTTCTTTACGATGACCCGATTCGGAGCCGTGATCAACACTCGATCGCATCTTTCCGAACCCGTTTTGATGGCCACTCAAGGCGTCACTATATTGAAGCCCGGATCGAGCGTACCCAGGGCCTGCAAAAGCAGGTTGTAAGCGCCCGGATCCCCCTCAACCTTGATATCGCCCCGTGTGATGAGTGGCTCTATCGGTGCACCTGCAAACAGCGTCATCAACAATGTGGGCCGCTGCATGGTCAGGGTCACGGAGGCAGGGTCGTCAACGCCTTCTTCGTGTACCAGCACGCCATTTTCAAGCGAGAGAAAGTGCGATTCCTGCCGATCGCTCAGAATCACCCGCACTTGCACCGCCTTGTCAGGCAGGCGCGCCGGATCGATACGCACGGCGACAAAATCCAGCAGCATCGATGTTGGCGTCGCTGCCAGCACATCCGGACTGAAGGAGTTGACTGGACCTGCCATCACGCCTTCCGTCAACTCCTGGGCACCGGTCAGGTAGATATTGCGCCAGGTACCCGCCTCGGACTGGTAACCCAGTTGGGTGTACACCTCGGCCAGCAATGTGCGGGCGGTTGCCTGCTCACCACCACTGAATACCAAGTGATTGAGCAGTGTCGCCGCCCAGCGATAGTCGCCTGCATCGACGGCCGTGCGAGCATCTGTCAGCACCTTGGCCTCCCCTCCCATCGCCGCCACATAACGAGCCCCTTCTGCTTCAGGGGGATACGGATTGAGATTCGCGGGATTTGCGTCATACCAGCCCATGTAGCGCTGGTACACCGCCTTGCTGTTATGACTCATCGTGCCATAGTACCCACGGTTGAACCATTGCCGGGCGAGCACCTCTGGCAACTGCAGATCTTCTGCGATTTCCCGCGCAGTGAGGCCCGCGTTCATCAATCGCACCGACTGGTCATGCAGGTACTTGTAGGCATCGCGGTGCAGGCGCAAGAACTCAGACACCCGCTCGCTGCCGTATCTGGGTATGCCATGCGCGGCAAAGAGCACATCACTTCGACCAGCATAACGACGGAGTGATTCCGTCAGATAGTCGGCCCAGCCTTTGGCGTCCCGTACCAGCGCGCCTCTTGCCGGCAGCAGATTGTGCATGGTCAGATTGGCGTTCTCGGCCATGAACAGTGCACGCAGCCCAGGCAGATAGAAGTTCATCTCGGCAGGCGCCTCGGTGCCGGGTGTCACCTGGAATTCAACCTGCAGGGAACCGATCTGCATGGTCTCGCCGGTGCGCTCGATGATCCTGGTCGGTGCGATCAGCGACATCGTCCCGCGCGCGATCCGCGGCCCAAGACCGGACGTCATTTCACCCGTGGCACCGCGAGGCAGGGTCAGCCCGAACTGGTAGCGGGCGCGCCGTGACATGGCTGGCCCTGCGATGATGTTCTCGGAGACCGCGTGCTCCATGAATCCATCCGGGGCAATGATCTGCGTCTTGCCAGCAGTGACGTCAGCACGATTCGTTACACCCAGCACACCACCGTAGTGGTCACCATGGCTGTGTGAATAGATCACCGCGATTACGGGTTTCTGACCGAGTTGTTCGGTCACCAGTTGCATCGCCGCTCTCGCCGCTTCAACGGAAGTCAGCGGGTCTACTACCAGCCAGCCGCTTCCGGCATCGATGAATGAAATGATGGACACGTCAAAACCGCGCACCTGCCAGATGCCATCCGCGACCTTGTACAGGCCATGTTTGGTCAGGATCTGCGCCTGCCGCCACAGACTCGGGTTGGCCGTTGCAGGTGCCTGGTTTTTCAGGAAGTCGTAGGAACGAAGGTCATATAGCGCATCGCCAGTGGCAGTACGAATCACCGGATCGGCCAGGGTTCCCACGTAACCACGGTCTGCATCCGCGAAGTCCTTTCGATCATCCGCCTGAACCCGCGCTGCAGCATCGCTCATGGCCGCCTTGGTGAACGCGGTCGCCTCGGCGTCCGCTGCCCAGGTACCCGCCGAATTCAGAATCAGCCCACTCAACAGTGTCTGCAGCAACAGCCGTCCGGAATTGCGCAATCGAGTTACCGACGAAGTCAGTGATGTGATCAAGTCGCCTCTCCCCCTTGTGTTCCAGCCATTGTTACATCAACTAGCCCGCAAGGTGATGCCCATAGGATTGACCACGCCGACGCGCGACAATGCTGCAGGACATTTCAGCAACGAGACATCGCATGAGCCTGCGCATCATCGCCTTTGGCGCACACCCGGATGACTGTGAACTATGTGTCGGTGGTACCGCAGCCAAATGGGTAGCGGCCGGCCACGAGGTTAAATTCGTGTCAATGACCAACGGCAATGTGGGGCACTTCACCAAGTCCGGTGCTGAACTGGCCGCCATTCGCCAGGCGGAAGTTGCGCACTGCGCACGTATTCTCGGCATCACCACCGAAGTGCTCGACATCAACGATGGTGAACTCGAACCCAGCCTTGCGAATCGTCAGACGGTGATCCGGCTGATCCGCGAGTGGCGCGCCGACATCGTCTTGTGCCATCGCACCAACGACTACCATCCAGACCATCGATACACCGGGCAACTGGTCCAGGATTCCGCAGTACTGCTGGTGGCGAAGTTCTATCTGCCGCAGATTCCGGCGCTGGATCGCAACCCGGTCTTCCTCTACTACGCCGATGAGTTTCAGAAGCCTGTGCCGTTTGCGCCGTCCATCATCGTCGCCGTCGATGATGTCATTGATATCCGGCGTGCATTGATTGATGCCTTGCCCTCCCAGTTTGCCGACCGGGACTCGTGGATGGGCGCAAAAATGC
>JANNBJ010000167.1:0-7411 GCA_031385325.1 Gammaproteobacteria bacterium
ATTTCGAGGCGCATAGTGGGCCTTTCCAAAGGAAACACGGGGGCAACGAGAAATCGGGGAAAAATGGACCGCTCTTCCCACCGGCGCAGTAGATCAGTCTCAAGTCCGACAGGCTCCTAGCGCCCACCCTCCAGCATTCGATCCTGCAATCGGCGATTGCGGTCCTGCTCATGTCGCAGGGCTGCACGCAGACGCTGGGTTTCCTCTTGTGTCTCCCGCAGCTTGTCTCGCAGCACAGACAGCTCATGCCGGAGTGAATCGGTCGACACACTGGACGGCGTAAATTCGGCGAACGCATTGGCAGGGGCTGCTCTCGACGCGACTTCCCTGGTCGGGACATCGATAGCCGCACGTGACGGGGATCGTCGCGGCAGCAAGCCGCTGGCGTTGTGCATCACCGCGTGCTGGATCTTCTGTAGCGGATCATCGCGACTGCAGGTCCACAGTTGCCGGGCATGCCAGGGCACCGGACATTGTGCGCGACTGGCCAGACGAATCGGCCCGTGACCAAGGTTGGGACCAGCCCCTGCATGCTGCAGCAGGTGTTTGAGCGGCAGATTGAAAGACGACGCGAGTGCGCCCTGAGCATCAATCTCAAGCTGGAACAGCACCATGCCACGAACCACCAGTTCATCGCCGACGCCTGCATACACCGTTTTGACCGTGCGCCCAGCCAGCGTTGTCAGCGCCGCCGCGCCATTCAGGACCGCTTCAAATTCCCCATAGGGCATCTCGACCTCGATGTCGAGATCGTCGGTTAGAAAGAACAATAATTCCTGAAGATCGTCGAAATCGGACATCACGAGACTTTCCCGAGCCCGCCGCATCGTTTGGGCGGGATCGAACCAGCAGACAACCAGTGAAGATCAGAGTCTAACAATCCACGGTCGCTGGGGTGTGCGACAGGTCTCATTGTCTGACTCGTTCAGACGCCGCGGCGACCGCGAGGCAGCGCCTCAGGCCGAGCGAAGATCCTCGGGGAAATCGGCCAATCGATGCAGATCATTGAGATGGAAGGCCGCCCGCTTTGCGCCACGGGCCGGGTGCCGTGCCTCCGCATAGACCATCTTGTCGCCGCGTATATCGACCACGTCAACAATGACATAATCCAGATCACTCAACTTGAACGACTTGCCTAACAACTCTTCTTGCACGACTGCTTCCTTAAACTCTGTGCGTACTCCAGATCATAGATCGGGTTCACAATTCTGCGAGCGGTAAGTTGTCGGTGAAAGGCAAGGCTGGATACTGGTGTTATTAACAAACGCTTACATGTTTCATGACACGTCTGCACACGGGCGGAACGTTGACGCATGAGCGGCATTTTGATCATCGGTTCTCTGGCATACGACCTGATCGCCTCAACTCGCGACGCTCTGCCAGCGGCAAATGTAAAACTGGATTCCGTGCGTACCGACTTCGGGGGTTGCGGTGGCAATCTCGCTTATAACTTCAGTCGCCTGGGACAGCGTCACGTCCTGCATGGTCATCTCGGCGCACTCGATGCGCAGGCTTATCAGCTGCACCTGGACAAGGTCGGAGCAACGCTCACGGGAATACGGCTTACAGAAGGTCAGAGCTCGGCGCGAGCGTTTATTTTCACAGACCCGGATGGCACCCAGTTCACGGCGTTTCATCCATTGCAGGTGGATCTGAGCCTCTGGCAGCAGCACCTCGAAACAACCCTTGCCGGTTACACGCCGGACTTCGCGATCATCGCGTCCGACCTGCCGCTGCGAATGCTGGCCGCTACTCGCCGCCTGCGGACTGTCTGTCCGCTGCTCTGTTACGCCGGCCAGTACACGGCTCACCTGACACAGGATGAGGCTACCGAATTACTCGCTGCAGCAAGTATCGTGGTCCAGAACGAACACGAACACCGGCTGTTGCCTGTGCCCGATGGCCCGCTCTCCATCGTCACGCGCGGGGCGCAGGCCGTGTACGTTCGTGACAAACTCATCCACGAATTTCCCGTACCCGCTGTGAAGACCGTCGATCCCACCGGCTGCGGCGATGCCTTCACCGCCGCGTTCACGCATCAGTGGCTGCTGAACAAATCCTTGCCTGAATCAGTCAATGCGGGCATTGCCTGGGCGCAGCGGTGCCTGGCTCATACAGGCAGTCAGGCCCATTGAACTTCGCCGTGAAAAGTACCGTTAGCGAGTGAACAGTTTCTCCAGCCCTGTGCCCATCAGCAGTCCATCCACATATCGACGATCTTCGCCGTCCAGGCGTGCATGCGATTGACGCAGCCACTGCAGGCAGCGGGCCTGATACGGGAAGGTCTGCTGCTCCCAGTGGGCACCATCGATCGTCGTCGTAAACATCTTCGCACCCTCGTTCAGCGCTGCCGCGTTGCCTAGCAGCGCAGGCACATAGACCCGCCCGATTTCTTCGAGGAAAGGACGCAGTACCACCGCCACTTCTTCACGGCCAAGCCAGTCATCCTGCTGCGGCTCGAGGCCAGAGAGGTCTTCGACCACGCTGCACCACGCATACACACGCGGTGCCAGCGCAAACGTCTCGGCCATGGGCGTGGGATCAAACATTGCCAGTTGTGTGAGTTGTCCAAACAGGCCGAAGTCCGCGCTCGAAGGACGATCACCAAAACAATACGGGCTCGCATTCATGCGCTCGGCAAACAGGCCCAGAAAACGCCGATAGCTGGCTTCGATAATGGGCGCGGTAATGGCATTGCTGCCCACCACATACAGTCGGCTGATCTGTCGATCGCGAATGAACTGGCTGCGCGGCGCGAGACCCTCCTCAGTCACGGTGAGGTCGCGCCAGCGTGGCAGGATCTGCCCGGCGCGCTCGATGTCTGCCGCGTAATACCAGCGATAGTGGAACATCGCCTTGGTCAGCCACTCATCCGCGTAGTCTTCAATCAGCTCATCGAGAAAGGCCAGTGCCGGATCGTCAGGAATCACCGAACGCCCACTGAAGCGCTGCTCCAGATCGCGAATGATCGGTGTGGAATCAACCACCGCCTGATCTTCACCGGGAAACCAGAACGTCGGCAGCAGTTCGACCTTGGGTTTGGGCAGCGCATTGGCTTGCGGTGACCCGCTCATGATCAGGCGATAGGGGATCTGTCGATAGCGCATCAACGACAGCATTTTCCGCGTGTAGGGGGAACCGGGTGCACCCCGGATGATCAGTGGTTCGTTCATGCGCGTGACCTCAGGAAAAATGGGCAGCAGACGTATGCTGCCGGGCATTGTAGTGGGAGAATTCCGGCTTCCAAAGGACTACACCATGCCAATGCCCGCCTGGCTCGAAACCCTGCCCCGTGTTTCACTCGGCCATCTGCCAACCCCGCTGGAGCCGTTGACCCGCTTGTCTAAGGAACTCGGCGGCCCGCGCCTCTGGGTGAAGCGGGACGATTGCACGGGCCTCGCCACTGGCGGCAACAAGACCCGCAAACTGGAATACCTGCTGGCGGAAGCGCAGGCACAATCGGCGACCGACATCATCACGTTTGGCGCGGTGCAGTCGAACCACGCCCGCCAGACTGCGGCGGCCTGTGCGCGACTCGGCCTGCCGTGTCATCTGGTACTGACCGAGCAGGTGGCCTGGAAACATCGAGCCTACGGCCATGGTGGCAATGTGCTGCTGGATCATCTGTTCGGCGCTGCGGTCCACATCATGCCGACGGCAGCAGCGGGCGACTTCACGGTCCAACTACGCACTAACCTCGAAGCACAGGGGCGTCGCCCCTACCTGATCCCGGCGGGTGGCTCGAACGCAACCGGTGCGCTGGGCTATGTGCGATGTGCGGCCGAACTGATCGCCGATTGCGACCGCATGGGGATCAAGCCCAGCCACGTGGTGCACGCCAGTTCCAGCGCCGGTACGCAGGCCGGCCTGATCTACGGTTTCGCCAGGCTCGGCGTTGACATGAACGTGCACGGGATCAATGTCTACCATGACCGGCTTGCAGATCTGGAAACACGTATTCAGAAGATCGTTGCCGACCTCGCACAACGACATAGACCAATCACTGTACCCGCGATCAACCTGACGGATCGTTATCGTGGCAAGGCTTACGGCTTTCCTGCAGAGGGCACCATTGCTGCCATTCGCCTGCTGGCAAGGCTGGAAGCGCTGATCTTCGACCCGGTGTACAGCGGCAAGGCGGCGGCGGCGCTAGTCGACCTGGTGAGTGTGGGCCAGTTTGGTGATGCGCAGGATGTCATCCTCATCCACACCGGCGGCGTTGCGAGCCTGGGCGTTTACGACAATGCGTTCGCCAGCTCATCCCAGTCCTGAACAATCTGCAACCGTTCAAGCTCCTTGCGAAACCACGGCGTAAAGACATCTGGCAGCAGTGCCAGCATGGACTGCAACTCGCTTCTTGAAACCCACTGCACCTCGCTCACCTCCACACCGTCGAACCGCACCTCACCGTCGTAGTGCAGCACAAAGGCCTGCTGGAACTCGGCATCCACCCCGCCCGGCCACACCAGTGAATCGGCGCTCAGCGCACCGATCGGCCGAGGCTCGACGCCAGTGATGCCGAGTTCTTCGCGCAAGCCGCGGCACATGCCCCTGAAGTAGGATTCGCCGGGCTGCAGATGCTCACCACACGCGTAGTCCCAGCAACCTGCGTAGAGATCCTTGTCAGGCGCCCGCCGCTGCAGGAGCATCCGTCCGGCACCATTGCGCACAAAAACATGCGCCGAGCGATGCCACAGCCCAAGCCGGTGCACTTCGTGACGAGGCATCTGGCCGAGGCATGCGCCATCAGCTGCAAAGACATCGAAATACTCCATGCACGCTCCTGTCGGCATTGGTAGTCTTGAACCCGCAAAATCCCGAGGAATTCCCTGTGAGCAACCCGCGAACCGTACACACCTACTGCCGCATTTGCGAACCCACCTGCGCCCTGATCGCCGAGGTTGATGGTCAACAGAACATCACCCTGCGACCGGACAAGTCACATCCCGTGCACCAGGGATTTGCCTGCCACAAAGGCCTCAATTTCACGGAAATCCATAACGACCCGGACCGCCTGAATCACCCGCTCGCCCGGCGCGGTGGCAAGGATGCGGTGGCATCGTTCGATCAACTCGACTGGAACTCGGCCTTCTCGCAGATCGCCGCCCGCATCAACGATATTCGCGCCCGGCACGGCGACGACGTATTCGGCATGTATAACGGCAACCCCAGCGCCTTCAATGCCACCGCCCGCGAAGGCGCGCGACGATTCGCCAGCGAAGTGGGTGTCCGCTACGCCTTCGGTTCCGGCACCCAGGACTGCGCCAACAAATTTGCCACTTCGGAACGAGTGTTCGGCACCGCCAATCTGCATCCGATTCCCGACTTCGCCCACACCAGCTATTTTCTCTCCATCGGCAGCAATCCACGCATCTCGCACATGAGCTTTGTGCACACCACAGACCCGATGGGCAAACTGCGCAGCATCGTCAAACGTGGTGGCAAGGTGGTGCATATCAATCCACGCCGCATCGAATCTGCCACCCCGGCCACGGGCGAGGTGGTTCTCATCAAGCCGGACACCGACCTGTACTTCCTCGCCGCATTGATCCACGAGATGGTCGCCAATCGCTGGCATGACGACGCATTTCTGCGCGCGCACGGCAGCCATGTCGATGAGCTGCTCGAGTTCGTGTCGTTGTACCCGGCCGAACGTGTAGCCGAAGTCACCGGCATCGCTGCCGATACCATCCGCACCATCGCGCGAGAGTTTGCGAGCGCCGATGGTGCCAGCGTGCACTGCTCCACCGGCATCAACATGGGTCGCCAGGGCACCCTCGCCTACTGGCTGGTACAGATGCTGTCACTGGTCTCCGGCAATCTCGGGCAACGCGGTGGCAATCTTTATTCACCTGGATACTTCGCTGCAGCGACGGTGGGTAAACCCAAGGGCGACGACCCATTCTTCGACACCGAATTTGGCCAGCTGCGAACCATCACCGGCAGCCTGCCCGGCAACCTGCTCGCTGACTACATCGAAGCCGGCAAGGTGAAGGCACTGTTCTGCATGTCCGGCAATCCGGTGCTGTCGATGGGTGGCGAATCACGGCTGCGGCGAGCACTTGCCAAACTTGAACTGCTGGTGGTGATCGATCTCTATCCAAATGCAACTTCCGCGCTGGCCGATTTTGTACTACCTGCAACCGACTGGCTCGAACGCGAAGACGTCAACGCCATCTCGGTAGGCTTTCATCCCGAACCCTACGTGCAATACACCCCGGCGGTGGTTGACCCCATCGCCGACCGCAAACCCGAATGGTGGATCTACAGCAAGTTGGCAGCGGCCATCGGTGGCACCGACGTCACAACCAGCAGCACGTTCAATCCCTTGTCGCGGGTGGATCGGCAGCTCACGTCGGCCGGTTTGTCACTGGATGAACTGAAGGCCATGCCCGGACACGTACTGCGCCTGCCGGACCCGGCGCCGGAACAGCTGTACGTCCTCGGTGTGCAAACCGACGACAAACACGTCGACTGCTGCCCGTCACTGTTTGCTCCCGACCTTGCACATGCAGAAACCCTGTTCAATGAGATGGCAGCCGAAGACGCCCATCAGCTCAAGCTGATTACCCTGCGCACCAACTACATGGTCAACAGCTGGTATCACAATGCCCCATCGCTGAAGCGCGATAACGCACTCGACAATCCCCTGCACATGAATCCAGCGGATGCACAGCGCCTGCACCTGCAAGCTGGCGCAGAAATTCGAGTCAGCAACCAGTACGGCAGCATCATCGCCATGCTCAAGCTCGACGACACGCTGCGCCCAGGCGTGGTCGCCATGACCCATGGCTGGGGCCATGGCAACAACAAGATGTTGAGTGTGGCAAGCAATCACCCGGGCGTGAACGTCAACGAACTCCTGCCGACCGGTGTGGGGAGTTTTGAGAGGCTCAGCAATCAGTCGCACATGACTGGTGTTGCCGTGGAGGTTGCTCTGGCAGGCTGACCGGTGAATGGATCGCGGCAGTGTTCTTTACGATTGACCACTGCGTTCGATGCCGAGCCTGCCTTCCAGCGACATGAAGCCGCGACGCCAGATTCTTTCGACCACGGTCAGCCACTTCGATTTGTCCGGCTTCACCGGATGCCAGAGCATGTTGGGCAGTGCGCCGGTACTGGGCATGACAGGCCGATACACAAAGGTGCCGGGCGACAGGTCGTTGCTGGTCCGATGGTTTGTGTAAAAGCGGTTCTGATTCCCCTTCGGCACAAACTCGCCATCACCACCAATGTCTTCCACGCTCAACCCGGCGTGATGTACCAGTGTGGGAAAGAGGCTCTCCATATGCCCCTGCGCGCCGGCCTGATAACCGGAGCCGATGCACGCGACCGCCTGTTTCGACAATCGATAGACCGGGAAAAAACCTCGCAGCCACTCAGAGTGTGGTACATCCAGACCCGGCAATTT
>JANNBJ010000174.1:0-3541 GCA_031385325.1 Gammaproteobacteria bacterium
ATCATATACCGTTCTTCGGATGTGAGCTGGTGATACCTCATGGTGTTTCCCTATTCTTGCTGGAGCAGAGAGATCCTGAGTATCCCAGATCACATCCGATTAGGAGGGGTCGTGTTGCACTTACTCTGTGAATCCGCCACGCCCAACAATGCAGTGCATCGGACCCGCTGGGTGTTCACGCCTTTTGCTGTACGCAAAAGTCGCGCCCACCCATCGCGCCGCTGACTGCAGGCGTTAGATCGCTATGCCATTTCGTATGGTCTCTGATAGTGAAACCCGCGAGCTACCACTTCCAGGGAAGATGTTTGCATATGTCTACTCTTATCTAAGGGCATCGACCAACCTATGTAGGCGGTTCTGAAAGTTATACGCCTATGACCAAAAGGGAGGGATATATGCTTCACAAACTTCTCGTTCGTCGATTCGTGCACGTGGCATGGTGGTCTTCAGTGCTGTTCATTCTAGGCGCGGTTCATCTGACCGCTCATGCACAACCGCCAGAGCCGGAGCAGACGCTCGCGCACCCTACTCATGCTGAGCAATTGAGGTGCGATGAGGCAGTCAGAAACGAAGCGTTCATAAGGGATTTCTATGAGGCATGGTCTCGAATGGACGTTGAGGAATTGATGTCGTACTTCACCGACACATCTGTATGGCAAAACGTGCCAGACGGAGAACCGTTGCGGGGAGCGCCTGCAATACGCAAATTGCTCGAGTGGCTAGTTGAGGATTGGACCCGTGACGCGAAAGTGAACTTTGAGGTGCTCAACATGGCGAGCCGGGAGAGCCTAGTCTTCTCCGAACGAGTCGATCATGTTGAGTCGTTGGGCCGTACCATTGATTTGCCCGTCATGGGCATATTCTTGATCGAGAACGGGAAGATCGTTGAATGGCGTGACTACTACGATGGCGCCTCGTACAACTCCGGTTTGCCACCCAGAATCCCCTGGCGCGACTTCGCTAACGGCGCGAAACGAGATGAGCACTGAGTACTCCATCAGCGGTGATCGAAATCCTACACACTGGATTGACCCGCCTAACAAATAAGGATAGGTCGCGCGCAGCCGCGACCTTATCCCGGGTTGGACAAGCCCGGGGAAGGTATCAAGTACTTGGGTAAAGATCCGCGTTGAGCGGCTTGTGATGTCCGAGCTACGGGGTCGTAGCTTTATTCCAGGCGAGTGCGGCTGCGATCACTTTGATCGTGGTGAGCCGATTGTTCATAACCCGTTCCGGATTCCTCCCTGCAGTACATGTTGTCGTGAACATGTCACGACCCTCGGGGCAGCCCTCGCTGCCGATCGTCTCGTTACGTTACCGGTCGCGGCAACGTATTGGACAGCTCACCGATAACCCGCATCGCCTGCGCGCACTTCACGCACAAAAACGACAGTGCCATACGCGGTGGTGATGGCGGTATCACCACGCGCAATGCGATCTGGATCTGGTTGCGTGTGCGCCGCGCATTACCGTGCAGGAAGCCGAAGTCACGCACCCGTCGATAGCCACTGGGCAGCACATGGATCATCAGCCGCCACAGGAACTCCACCAGCGGCAGCGTGCGCAGCCGCTGCTGCCGGGTCTTGTTGTGCTGATAGCGGAACGTGACGGTCTGGGCATCCACATTGAACGCCACGATTTGCTTCTCGGCGATGACTCCACGGTAGAGATATCGCGAGAGGTACTTGAGTGCCGGCAAGCCTTCACCCACATGTTGGCAATGCACCACCCAGCGCTGGGGACACTTCGGCGGCAGCTCGAAACCAGCGCGCTTGAGCGCCTCGATGAAGCGCGCACGGAAGACCGTGCCGACGGCACGGCCATTGAACAGGTATTGGCCACTGATCTTGCGCCATCGGTGCTGACCATCCACCCCGGCACCAGGCACGATGACGTGCAGATGCGGGTGGTAGTCGAGCCGTCGATTATGGGTGTGCAGCACGGCGGTCCCGGCGAGGGCGGCTTCAAGCTCGGGATGACGCTTGCCGAAGGAGCGCAGCGTATCCATGGCGGTGCTGAACAGCAGATCGTAGACCGCATGCGATTGCTTGTACGCCAACCCCCGCAGTGCTGAAGGCAGGGTGAAGGTGACCATGAAGTACTCCGCCGGCAGCAGCTTGGCGCGTTGTCGTTCCAGCCAGTCGGTGGCGGCATGGTGCTGACAGCGTGGACAACTGCGGTGGCCACACGAGCGCAGGCGCACCTCGCGCTGCGTGCAATGATCACAGGCCATGACGGTTGCGCCCAGTGCACCGGTGCGACAACGGGCCATGGCCTCCAGCGCCCGGCGCTGATGAGCAGTCAGGCGATGTCCGTAGCGGGCAAGCAAGGCACTACGGCCCTGCTCGATGAGCTGGGAGAGATACGGCGCACCCATCACTGGTCCTTCGCAGCCGATGCGCGCACCGCACCGGTCAGCTGCTCAATCAGCGTATTGATCACCGTCGCCTGGTTCTGCTTCGAGACCTCGGTCATGCGCACGTATCGCGCGGTGGTGGTGGGCGATACATGCCCGAGCTGATCCTGCACACCGCGTAGACTGAGACCCGCCTCGACCAGATGGGTCGCATAACTGTGACGCAGCGAGTGGATGGACACGTGCTTGCGGATACCCGCATCCGTGACGGCCAGCTTGAACGCCCGCTGCACGGTCGTACGATCCATGAGATGGTCGACAGGCCGCTGCGGTGTGCTGGCCTGTCCGGGAAACAACCAGCGTGGGTGCCGATGCTCCGCCCACCAGCGACGCAGGGCCTCAAGCGTGATCGTCGGCAATACCACGAAGCGATCCTTGTTGCCTTTGGCGAGCCGGACGTGGATGTGCATGCGGGCGCTGTCGATATCGGCGATCTCAAGCTTCAGAGTCTCGCCGAGCCTTAAGCCCATGCTGTAAGTGGTGAGCCAGAAGACCTGGTAACGCCGCTCCCGGGTGCAGCGAATGATGCGCGCAATCTCCTCGATGGTGAGGACATCCGGCAGCGTCTGGGTCTTTGGCGGCTTCACCATGCTGAGCCAGGGCATGGCCCTGCCGAGGACTTCTTCATGGAAGAAGCGGATGCCGTTGCGGTCCAGCTTGACGGTACTCCAGCCTTTGGTGTCGATGAGCCACTCGAAGAAGCGGTTCAGTTCATCCGTGGTCAGATCATCGGGACAGCGATCAACAAACTGGGCGAGGCGACGCACGGCCAGGCCATAGGCCTCAATCGTCTTGACGGCCTTGCCATGGCGTTTCAATGCGCGTAAATGTTGCTCGTACAGGGAATCGAAGCGAGCCTGGTGGTCGGTGTTCATGATCAATCTCCAAACAGAAGTTCCGTACATCCGGCTGGATGTACTGCGCGGAATTTCCGTTCAGATGCGCGTTCAACTCAACTCCCCCTGCCGCGTAGCGGCTTCGTCCAACCCCTCGATCGAGCGGGCGTTTCAAAGGCCGCTTCGCGCCCTTTGGCCCGCCGCTCATGTCGAACGTTATGCGGCCTAAGGGTTGCCGTCCGTAACCACATAGGTTACATTTCCCGGTGTGGTCACTTCGTTCAAACAT
>JANNBJ010000051.1:0-10595 GCA_031385325.1 Gammaproteobacteria bacterium
CCGTGCGCAGGTATCGATGCCCTGCCGTGTGATCCCCAGTCGGTTCGACTTACCGCCCGATGCGTACTCCCGAACATCCATGCCAGCCCACGAGACCAACTGACCCAAATGGGGAAGATGCGCGAACCGCTTCACATCACCAATCTCGGTCATCATCGTCAACGCAAACAGGTTCTTGATGCCCCCTTCCGATAGAAGAAGCAAGTCAGCGCCTTGACCGGTTCCTCATATCTCGGTGCCACCGCCAGAGCTTCGACTTCCACACCATAAGCAACCAGGATCTCATCCAGGTTCTTCAGCTGCCGGAACTGCAGCGACAGATAGACCGTTCGCATGGAACTCTGCCAGCTCCGCCGCATCTATCCGATCCGTTTTCACTGTCTTCCCGCTCGTCGCGGAATACTCGATGGCGATACCACTTCGCACGGATAACCACGGTCCTGCAGATCGCGCTACAGTGAAAAGCCAACATCCGACGCGTCGTAGCAGACCTTCAGCGCAACACCACCAAAGTACATCCGCACCTTCTCCAGTTGTCCAATCAACCCCTTCAGCGTCGGCCGACAGCGAAAGTTCAAAACCTCTCCTGTCTGTCGGTCCAACGCCGAACCGTGATACTGGACATCGTCGACATCGATACCAACACTCCCTTCGTTCTGATTCGTAGACGTCTCCTGATTGCTGACGTGGCCGAAAAACCACTTGAGGTATCCACCAACATCGGCTTCCCTCAAGTCAAGCAGGGGGCGTCTATATCTTCTATCTTCGGTTGAAGCGTGTGGTCAATGTCGACGTGAAGCCTCGAGCGCGCTGCAGCGCCACCGCAAAGGTCATCGCATGCATCGAAGGCCAGGCCGTCATCGACAAAATACTGGCTCATCTGCGCGACAAAGAACGCAATGCTCCCGCTGCACCGCTCCCCATGCGCACCGACGCAACCGCCCCACCTGATCGGAGTAGATTTACGCGGCGAGATGAAATCGAAGGTGGTTCATTTCGAGATTTTCAATGACAGGAATCGCGGACCACGACACACGACCCACACCCGCCCGTCACGAGCCGCATGATTTCACTTGAAGAGCGAATATTTATGCCGAGAACACTGACATCAAGCCGGCGAAGAGTACGGATTGAGCTCACACGGCATGATCGTCTGCACCCTCAGACGCCGTACCGCGACGGCAAGTCGCAAAAGTCGCGGCCTTACGGTGATCTGATGCGTGATGTATGATGCCTGGCATCACATCTCTTGAAACATCGACCATGCGAACCACTTTGGCCATCGACGACGACATCCTTGCTGCGGCCAGGCACTTGGCCGAAAGAGAGCACAAAAGTATCGGCGAGGTGATTTCCACTCTTGCGCGCCAGGGTCTTGCCAAGGACTCCAGAACGGCACGGCCCATGCGCAATGGGGTGCCACTTCTGGCCACACGGAACGGCGGCTCTCCCGTCACGATGGAACTCGTAAACCAATTGCGAGACGAACAGTCGTGACAACGTATCTGCTCGACGTCAATGTTCTGATCGCCCTTGTTGACCCGGCACACTTGCAGCACGAGCAGGCGCATGCCTGGTTCTTGCGTGTGGGCAAAAAGAGTTTTGCCACGTGCCCAATCACCGAGAATGGGCTTCTACGAATTATCGGCCACCCGAAATACCCCAACTCGCCCGGCCCTCCAGGCACTGTTGCGCCGGCCCTTGCCGCAATTCGCATACTTGCCGGGCATCAGTTTTGGGCAGACAAGATCAGTATTGCTGACGAGTCGCATGTTTCTGCTTTGCTCCTTTCAAGTCACTCAAGAGTGACAGACGTCTATTTGTTGGCACTCGCTCGTGCGCACGGCGGGCGACTTGCGACCTTGGATCATCGGCTTGCGGTCAATGCTGTGCCTGATGGCGCAAAGTCACTGGAACTGATTTGAGTACACACGGGCGGGTAATGTCGAACCATGCGCTGCAGACGCGCAGGCCCTGACGGCCACGGTCCGTGGTTGGGGAAGGAGTAGGACACCCACCATTTGAAAACCACACTCCCCATGCGCGCACCGACGCAAGCACCCCACCTGATCACAGTAGATTTACGCGGCGAGCTGACATCGAACGTGATTTACTTCCACACTCTGCCCGCTCTGCGGCGGCCAACTTCTCGTCATCGAGGACGTCACCGGTCCCTGCTCTCTTCGTCGAGCGCTGACAAGTTCCCGACAACTCACAACTCAGCGCAACTGAATTCCACACTTCCCGTCTCGCCTGACAGGCCGTAGGTCATCAACAATCTGCCGCGTGTGAATTCCCCAATTGTCTGATCGTGCGACTGCTCTTCTCTGACAACCGACCAAATCTTGGCCTGCGCCAGTACTTCGTGATCGTCGAAAAAACACACGTTGTCCTTCCTCCCCTCAGGGGACTCCCACTAAGACAGCGCTTACTGCATCTGAATGACCCGACCCTCCGACTGTGCTGGTGGTTCGATGCCGAGCAGTGCTGCAACCGTGGGCGCCACATCGATCTGATGCACAACCTCCATTGATCGACCGGCTGCGACGCCTCGACCTTTGGCCATGAAGATGGCACCCATATCCGGAAGTTCAGGGTCATAACCATGACCACCAAAATCCCAGCCGAAGAAACTCAGCACGTCCTCGGCAACACCCTCGGCGCCGGCCGCACTTGAAAACGTGAAGGGGGGCTTTGTCATCACGACGAGATCGCCCATCCGTGAAGGCGGCGCGACGCGCAGCGACTTGGCTTCTTCGCCGCTTCGAACCTCGACGTTTTCCAGAGCGGTAAGTACGGCGCGGGCGGCAGTGATCTGCTGTGGATCCTTGAGATGCACATGCGCAACCGTCGAGCCCGTAATCTCGGCCGCGATGCCAACGGAATCGAGAGCGCCACGCAAATCGATGAACGCACCCATCGGTGTCATGCCATGATCGCTGACGAGGATCAGGGTCAATGCGGGCCACAGATCAAGTTTATCGATGCCATCGAGCAAGGTGCCCAGGGCCGCATCCTGGGAGATCAACTGGTCCTGCACGTTGGTACTGTCCGGCCCAAACCGGTGGGCGACATGATCCGTGCCCGCGAAGTAGCTCATGATGAGGCGAGGTCGCGAAGCATCGGGCAACTCAAGCCAAGCCAGGATCTGCCTTACCTTCTCGGATTCCGGACGTCTGCCATCAAATGGGGCCATGCGATAACGCGGCTTCTGGCCCTCCCAGTCTGTCTCCGAACCGACCCAGAAATAGGTTGCGGTCGTGATGCCTTGGCGAGTACTCGCTATCCACAGAGGCTCCGCCAACAGCCAGCTTGCGTCCCCGGACATTGAATAGCGGCCGCGCTTCGAGTCGATGAAGCTGTTGTCGATGATGCCGTGCACATCGGGGTAAGTGCCGGTGGCCAGGGCAACGTGTCCGGGAAAGGTATTCGACGGGTAGACCGGCGTCATTCGAGTGGCGTGCGCGCCCTCTTTCAACAGGCGTGCAAACGCCGGCAGGCCATCTCGAGCGGGATAGTCATGTCGCACCCCATCCATCGAGATCAGTACAACAATCGGCGCCTCGGCAACAACCGGACCGACCGCCAGACAAAGCAAGAGCAGAAAACACCGAGCCATGCAGGCACCTGTCTGTGAGTTCGACTTACTATACCCAGCAGCATGAACAATTTTCTCGCCACCCGATTTCCGGCGCTGGGGTTCCCCCTGTATCGCCGTTATTGGCTGGCGTCGTTCGCGTCGGTGGGTGGCTCGCAACTGACGATACTCGCGCAAGGCTGGTTGGTGTTTAAGCTCACCGGATCGGCCTGGCATCTTGGCCTGCTGGGCGCGGCGGTTGCGCTACCCAATATCCTCGTGACGCTCATCGGCGGGGTGATCGCAGATCGGGTCGACAAGCGCTTGATCATGATGGGGACATCGCTCGTCACTTCCTTGCTGCTTGCCCTTCTGGCCGTGCTGGACGGACTGGATTCAATCAGCCTCTGGCAAGTACTTACTATCGTTGCCAGCATAAGCCTGATAACGGGATTGGATTGGCCTGCGAGAGTTTCAATCTATCCACTACTGGTCGATCGTGATGCCTTCATGAATGCCGCTGCGCTCAACGCAGTGATCTGGCAATCGACCAGAATGGCCATGCCGGCGCTGGGTGGACTGTTGATCGCGACCGGTGGGACCTGGCTCCTGTTCGCTTTGGGCGCGGTCGGATATCTGGTGATGTTCGTCGTGATTTCGGGCATTCGTGTGCACGTGTCCACGGCCATGGCTCAGAGCCCTTTCAACCAGATGATCGAGGGTTTCCGCTTTATCGCCACTAGCCAGGTCTTCGCTCCACTGCTGATCGTTACGTTTGCGGGCATGTTCTTCTGCAACGCCTACGTGCAGATCATGCCGGTGTTTGCATCGATGATCGGCGGCGACGAACAAGCTTACGGTTACCTGCTGGCCATGGGCGGATTTGGCAGCGTGGTGGGGACATTTGTCGCCAGCGGCTTTCAACATCACCGGCGACTGGGGTGGATCATGTTTGGATGCGCTGCGGCTACCGCGGTCACGACCCTGATCTTCGGCTGGGTGGCCGCGGCCGGCTGGCTGATACCCGCTCTGATTGCCACTTTTCTGGCCGCCACGTTGTCATCGATCTTCATGGTGACATCGATGGGCGTCCTGCAGCTGACCGTGCCTGATCATCTGCGAGGACGCGTCATGGGGATTCACGCGATCGGCTACAGCCTCGGACCCCTTGGAGGCCTGTTTCTTGGTGGGCTGACGGAGCCGTTTGGACCGGCAATCGCCGTGTCACTGGGCTGTAGTTTGTTCATCCTGGTCATCTACGCGATCAGCGTCCGTCATCCCGTGCTGGTGAACAGTGGCGGGCACCACGTCGCGCCACTGGAAACGCGGGCCTAGCTTCTGGAGAATAGCGAAAAGACCGCTTCCTCGGAGTTCGCATGATTGTTCCTCCAACCCAGATGCCGATTGTCCGCAACGGCAAGAAATATCCGGGTATCTATTCAGTTTCCGGCACCACGATGATCGCCCGTATCCCAGGCTTAAGTTCGCGCAGTGTCCAGATCAGTGGTGGTGATATCAAAGCAGCAGCCACAAAGCTGTTCGAAGAGATCATTGCCGAAGTGGATGGTTGGGCACATCTGGAACAGCATCGCTGAGTCGATGCTTCAAGCGGGAGCGGCTGCCTTATTCAACCGGCGGCGCGCTGAGCTGGTTCCCGCTCCATCTCAAGCTGTTGATGCAACACGTGCAATGACTTGTTTTGCAGCTCTCGCTCACGCTCGAGTTCACGAACTCGACGCTCCTCTGCTGCCAACGCCTGCTCCAGTCGATCCACTTCACTGAGCTTGCGGATCAGCCGGCCTTCCAGCTCTCTATTGGCGAGCTCCAGCGCTTCTGCCTGCTTCGGGTTCATCGCAACGTTGGTTTGTAGCTCGTGCCGCAGTCGCGCGATTTCGGTGTGCAGGGCCGTAATCAGGTTGTTGCTCGCTTCTTCACCCGCTCGTGCAGCACTGTGTTCTTGTAGAACTCGCGCCTGGTCCAGCTGAAGCGCTTTGAGCTGCGCAGACTGTGCGTCACACTGTGTACGCAGTTGAGCCGTTATTTCTGCAAGCGCCGGGGAAACCTTCGGCTCTTCCACTTGCGCCGCCAACTCAGCCACCCGATGCTCGGCCGCCACGAGCAGCTCATCACGACGGGCGATGTCGCGTCGCAATTGGCTGACCTGGGAACCAACTGCTGCCAGCTCCGAGCGTCTGCGCAGTTGAGCCAACAGCCAGCCCGTGACAACGCCAGTCACCATCGCGATGGCGAGGTAGAAAAAGATCTGGCTGACAAGATAGATCACGCGGACGCTCCTGCCACCCTGAAGGTGACACGTTCGTTGGATTGACCGGATATTTCCCCGGCAACCAAGGGTTGCGACTCACCATAACCAACAACAAGGATCTGTCGGACAGCGACGCCCGAGCGAACCAGATAACGTGCAACGGTATCGGCGCGACGAGCGGAGAGCTGTTGGTTGATGTTGGTATCGCCCCGCTGTCCGGTGTGCGCACCGACTTCCACCCTGTGGCTGCACTGACGAATGACCGCAGCCATACGCTCCAGCGCCTCGAAACTTCCTTCTTCGAGTTCTTCACTACCGGCCTTGAACCGTACCGTCGACTCTCGACCGAACACGTCGAGCTGATGTTGGCAGCGTGCGGCTTCCGGCAAGGTCACGAGTTGCGACACCACGTTTGCCGTTGCAGGTTCCAGGCGAGCCTTGGCCAGCGCCTGAACGGCATCAGCGTCCGTCTGCGCAACGCCATGCAGAACAACCTGCTGACCATCCACTTCGACGGCGTACCAAAGCAGCGGGCTGTCTGCCACCGCTTGCGAAACCCGCGCATGCACATCAGCCACGATGTGATCCGCTTCCAGAAACAGACTGACAAAACCCAGACCAAGCCAGATCGCCGCGGCTGTAGTGAAAAGCTCGAAACGGGTGAAGCCACCGGTCTGTAGATCAAAGGTCTGCATCCGCACATTGTGCCGTGGTGCGCGTTCCCGGATCGTGAACCGGGTCACCCCAAGAGGTCCCCGGCGGGGCGATCACATCGTCATCCTGCGTTCCTGTCTCGCACCGCAATACTGGTACACTCCCTCCGCTAACCGTTTTTCATTGGGGGGAACGACTATGACGGCCCGCAGTTTCGTGATCGCTTTCACACTGTGTATTCTGGCAGCATGCTCACAAGAGCAGTCTGCTGCACCTGAGGTCTCTGCCTCTTCCGACGCTGCAGCGGCCACCGCCGCATCAACTCAGAGCCAGGCCGCCAACGTTGATGGCGCCCGCATCACCAACGCCAACAGCGAACCAGGCAACTGGATGTCGACCGGGCGCACTTACGACGAGCAGCGTTACAGTCCGCTCGATCAGATCAACCAGGAGACCGTCAAACAGCTGGGGCTGGCCTGGCACTGGGATACCAAAACCCGACGAGGTCTCGAAGCGACGCCGCTGGTCGTTGACGGCGTCATGTATACCTCTGGCTCCTGGTCAGTGGTCTGGGCCCACAACGCCAAAACCGGTGAACTCTTGTGGGAATACGACCCGCAAGTTCCGCGTGAGTGGGGCAAATATGCCTGCTGTGACGTGGTGAATCGAGGTGTTGCCGCCTGGAAAGGCAAGATCTACATCGGCACCATTGATGGCCGACTGATCGCTCTGGATGCCAACACGGGCAAGCCCGTCTGGGATGTACTGACCATCGACAACACCAAGCCGTATACCATCACCGGCGCACCACGTGTGGTCAAAGACAAAGTAGTCATCGGCAACGGTGGCGCAGAGTACGGCGTGCGTGGCTATGTTACTGCGTACGATGCGGCTACCGGCGAACAAGCCTGGCGCTTCTACACAGTGCCCGGTGATCCGTCTCAGCCCCAGGACTCCAAGGCCATGGAAATGGCTGCGGCAACCTGGCGCGGCACCGACTGGTGGAAGGTCGGTGGCGGCGGTACCGCGTGGGACTCGATGGCTTACGATCCAGAGCTCAATCAGATCTACATCGGCGTGGGCAACGGCTCGCCGTGGAACCGCTACATTCGCAGCCCGGGAGGTGGTGACAACCTGTTCCTGGCCTCGATCGTCGCACTCAATGCCGATGATGGCAGCTACGTCTGGCACTATCAGACGACACCCGGTGACACCTGGGACTACACCGCTGTTCAGCACATGATTCTTGCTGATCTGCAGATCGACGGTCAGCCTCGCAAGGTCATCATGCAGGCACCGAAAAACGGCTTCTTCTACGTCCTTGATCGCACCAACGGACAGTTCATCAGTGCTGAGGCGTATGTACCCGTGACCTGGGCAACACACGTCGACCCTGAAACCGGTCGACCGGTGGAAAACCCCGACGCTCACTACGCCAACGAGACGAAGAAAATTCGCCCGGCGCCGTACGGTGGCCACAACTGGCATCCCATGACGTTCAGTCCCAAGACCGGTCTCGTCTACATCCCGGTGCTGGACCTGCCGTTCAAGTACGGACAGGACAACGCGTTCAAACACAATCCAACGGAATGGAACACTGGTGTCGATTTTGCCGAGACGATTCCGAGCAAGGATCCGGACACGATGATCGCCGACATGAAAGACGTGAAAGGTTATCTCTCCGCCTGGGATCCCGTGGCGCAGAAGGAAGTGTGGCGCGTACAACATTCCAATTCGTGGAATGGCGGCCTGCTGTCGACGGCCGGCAACCTCGTTTTCCAGGGCCGCGCCGATGGTTATTTCGCGGCCTATACCGCGGACAAGGGCGAGCTGGTCTGGGAGACACCCGTTCAGGTGGGAATCATCGCTGCGCCAATCAGCTATTCGGTTGATGGCGAGCAATACATCGCCGTTGTTGCAGGTTGGGGTGGCGCCTATGGTCTTGCGTCCGGCATGCCGCGCCATCGCAACAATGCACTCGAAGAGGGCCGCATCCTGGTCTGGAAGATTGGTGGCAAGGCAGAGTTACCGAAGCAGGAAGTGGCTTTCAATGCCATACCCAAACAGCCAGACATCAAGACCACACCCGAAGAAGTGGCACATGGCGAAAAACTGTTCCACTCTTCGTGCGCGGTTTGCCATGGTGCCGGCGCTTTGAGTGCGGGCAGCATTCCTGATCTGCGTTATGCAAGCGCTGCGACCCACGCTGCGTGGGACGCAATCGTGCGTGGAGGAGCGTTCCAGAGTAAGGGTATGCCGAAGTTCGACCACCTCCTTCAGGAGGCTGATGCCAAAGCCATCCAGGCTTACGTGATCACGGCAGCCAACAACACCATCGCGTTCTGCGAGAGTGAATATCGCAAGAACTATCCGGAGTTGCTGGATACGGCCTGTACCCGAGCAAACACGCCAACGACACCTTGATGGGGAGGGAAGAGGCGGCCTGAGGGCCGCTTCGACTAGAGGCACCGGTTCCGGGAGGGGCCAGGTGCCTTTTTTTTGAGCTTAATAAAGCGACAGTGTTACCGCTACCGGCAAGTGGTCTGATACATCGCAATCCAGCACCCGATAGTCGTCAATGCGAAAACCGGAGCTCACCAGAATGTGATCGAGCGAGATGTTCGGACGCCACGCCGGATAGGTGGGTTGAACATCTTCGGCCAGTCGCAGGCCGCAATGGCCAAGCGCAGAGTCCGCCAGCAACGCAGCCGCCGAACTGTTCATGTCTCCCATGACGATCACGTGCTCAGCGCCGGCAATCAGCTTGGCTACGTACTCGAGCTGACGTTGTCGAGAACCCGCGCCCAGTGACAGGTGTAACAAGACGACCAACACTTCCTGACCGGCGTACGGCAATCGCAGCACGATCGCACCACGGCCGGGTATGACACCTGGCAGCTTGTGATCTTCCATGTTGCTCGGCTCAATACGCGTGAGTACGCCATTGCCATGCTGCGCCAGCGGACCAAGATCCCGGTTGAGTTGTGCATACCAGTAGGGAAATTGCGCGCGATCCGCCACATATTCCACCTGGTTGATGTAGCCGCTTCGTAGCGACCCACCGTCGATTTCCTGCAGCGCAACCACATCGTAGTCGCTGACCACATCAGCAATACGTCGCAGATTGCGAGCGCGGTTCATGTGAGGAAATACATGTTTCCACCCGTTGGTCAAGTAGTGACGATAACGAGTGGTCTGAATACCCACCTGGATGTTGAACGACAGGAGCCGGAGGGGGGCCGAATCAATCAGCTGCTCTTTCGGTATTGACCTGACGTTGACCACGGGTGTGACTACTTCTGCGCGCTGTGCACGCCACGCCCAAGACCGCATAGTGACCTTTGAGTGAATTCGCGGCTTGAGTCTAGAAGGTCTGATTGGCCCGAACTGCGGGCTACCTACCATTTGATTGTCAGGTATAACCCATGCCTCGGGTCGGAAACGTCAATGCGTGACTGCCTTGGCGTTATCCCCGGTGGATGCGCGCTCCTTCGCAATCAGAAAGTCGACAACTTCGAGCATACGTGTGTTGTCGCCCGCCAATTGACCATCAACGCGGTACTTGCCGTTAACGATCAGCGTCGGAACTCCAGTAATCCTGTAGGCACGGCCTTTGGCCACAGCTTGATTGACACGATTGCGCACGCTGAATGAGTTGTATACCTCGTTGAACTGATCCGGCTTGATGCCTGCATATTTCTCGAAAATTTCGGCCATCACCGCCGGGTCGCGAAGATCGCGAGATTCGACATGTATCGCGTTGAACAAATGCTCATGCACTTTGTCGACGACATTGAGTACTTCAGCTGTGAAATACGCTTGCGCCATCAACTGCCAGTCCGCATTGAAAACCGCTGGAATACGCTGGAACTTCACTCCAGCCGGTGCAGTCGAGCGCCACTTGTTGAGATCTGGATCAAACGAAAAACAGTGAATGCACGCATAGGAGAACACCTCGACGACCTCGACCGCCGCTGGATCGCTGGTCTGCACCGGAACAGGCAGTACTTCATAGTGCTTGCCAGCTTCCCAGGCTTGGTCCAGCGCCTGCGTTCGTCGGTCTGGTCATTTCATTTTCCACCAGCGCAACGCAGGCGC
>JANNBJ010000181.1:0-99045 GCA_031385325.1 Gammaproteobacteria bacterium
TCGAAATCGCGAGGTGTGTCCTCGAAGTCCCTCGAAGCCCCTATCGGCGTTTCGAGGCTCTCGATGAATTTTTCTTCGGTGGCAATGCCGACGAGCGCAGAAACAAAACTCTTGGCCACCGACATCGAGAGCCAGGGTACCCGTCGACCACCGGTCAGGAAATACTGCTCGAACCGCACGACGCCTTCTTTCAGAACCAACAAGGCGGAGGTGTGCGTATCATCTATCAGCGACTGAAGAGATCTGGTTTTACCATCTACCTCATAGGTCTCGGGCAGAGAGATTGACTGGACAGTCGGTAACTCGAACGGCTTTGCAGCTGGCGGCATCAGGCTGACACTCTGAGTCAGATGAAGACTCGCAAAATTCTAGTACTGAGGAACACCGGCGAAGAGGCCCGAGAGAGCCCATGTTGGTGCAGGTAGTCATGTGTGGAACTCCTCGTGAAAGAACAAAACGCCGAAAGGTGGTTCGTCAAACTCCGTCTGATCGGTCGGGCCGCTACCCACTGGCGCGGTTTTTCAACAAGCCAGTTTGCTATTCCTGAGGAGGTGACAAGTCAACGAGCAACTTGCCGATGGCGCCCGCTCCTCGAACCCACGTGTCAATCTTGAACTGCTGATGATACGCATCGACTGGGTTTACGGAGTCGGCAGCAATCTGTTGAGATTCGAGCAGTGAATCCACGCGCATATAACACAAGAGATAGTCTTTGCCCTCAAGCGACAGCGAGAACCAGGATTCTAAAGCCACCCCTTCGCATCTCAACGACGCCAGCGCCTGCTCCCGATGTGCATCGAGGTGTCCGGCCCACTCACGCACAAGATCGGCGCTGTCTGGTTTCAATTCGATCAGTCTTGCGATTATCTCCATCCAGATTTCTCCATCAGCATGTGCGGCTCAGCGTGACCACCGTCGACGCGCAGTCTTCGTCAGGGTTGTTTGCGCCCAACCGCCATCAGGTGTTTGTTCATCCCCATGATGTCACTCCTGCGTTCGAGACTTTCGGCTGCCTCAAGGATCTGCGCTCGTCGGATATGATCCGACCAAAGCTCAGGAAAATCTGGCGCCAACCAGCCCGGCCCTTCGACACCGACGAAATCCTCGAGCACGAACTCGGATTCCCTGAATTCTGCGGCGAACTCATCGGGGTCGTGAAAGTAGGCCGTCGTGAAATTGGGTGTGGATGGCCGACTTCGGTGTTGTCCTGTCTGCGCATCCGCGCGAGCCATCTCCCAGAACTCCATCGAGCGCCCCATCCCTTGAAGAAGGGCATTCATGGTTGTCACCAAACGCGGAATGCCTACACCCAGGACCAAACCTCCGGGTTTCAGAACCCGGAACGCTTCACTCAGCACCAACATGCGATCTCGTTTTTCGATCAGATGGTACAGCGGACCAAAAAGCAGCACGAGATCACTGGAGTTGTCCGGCCACGGCAGGTCACGCGCATCGCCGACCTGTGCGCTTGCCAGTGCGATTCCTTCTGCGGTCTTGCTGTTCGCCATGTCGACCAACACCGGCACCGCATCAAGAAGGTGAGTTTCGTAGCCCAGCGCAGCAAGCCAGTGAGCGTAGATCCCAGTCCCGCCGCCAACGTCACGAACGACCTGTGGTGGCGCAGGAAGGTAGCGAGCAATCAGGCGTTTTGTACGCTCGAGTTCCAACGGACCATTGCCGCCAAACAAACGGCTGTCTTCCTGCGCCGGATCGGCGTAGTGCTCGAACATCTCGGGAGGCAGCGAACTGATCTTCTTCTGAACCATCACAAAATACTCTGAGGGTTTATCGTTGCCATACATCAACGATCGCCGCCGCGCGGTGACGCGCCCGGTGCATGCGCTTGTTGGGCCGCGTGGCATATACCGAACCACTATTGCGCTCAATCAATCGTAGACGGTCCATGGATCTGCCCGAACACGCGCATCGATCGCCTCAGCGTCCTGGCCGATGACCACCCGCCAATCGCCATTGGTTACTGCGGTGAGGATCGTCTCCGCCGCCTGCTTGCTCGATACCGGTTGATAGTCGCCAAACAGCGAATCGAGCGCGTGTCGCCATGATCGGGGCGGCGCCGGCATCCCCGTGCGGACATGCCCCGGCATGACCAACACAGCGTCAACATGAGGCGCGTGTGCACGGAGATCAACGAGAAGAGACTCAGTAAAGCCCCGCACCGCAAACTTCGCCGATGAATAGGCCGTGTGCGGCGTTCCTGCCCCGAGGCTGGCCCAGATGCCGTTTACTGAGGCGGTGTTGACGATGACACCCTGATCGGCCGCAATAAGCATCGGGAGAAACTCTCGCGTGCAGTAGTACGTGCCGAACCAGGACACCGCGAATGTCCGTTCCCACTCGTCTGGTCGGCCCCTGACGAACGAGCCGCCACCTGCCACGCCTGCGTTGTTGAATAACAAGTGGATCGCATCACTGCCGTGCTCCAAGGCCACTTCCTTCGCGAACCGAGCAACCGACTTCGCATCGGCTACGTCATGCACGTGTGCAGTCACGCGTACATCAGGGTTTCTCGCACGAGCCCGGCGAACCGCCACTTCAAGGCGGTCGCGATCAACGTCGCAAGCCGCGACATGCACACCCCTTCGCACCAGCTGAAGCATGAGTTCACGACCGATGCCGGACGCGGCACCTGTCAACACGGCAATGCGATTGTGGAACTGTGTGAATGCAGACATCTCAGACGCTTGTTTCGTCCCAGAGGATGGTCTCGGTTGTCATGGGGGTATTCTCTTCCGGCTGACTAACATGCATGTATGGGAACTCCACACCAGCCATCTCTCTCAACGCTCTTGATCATAGTCCGTTCTCCAACCTCGATAGAAGGTCCACGGTAACCGGCTGGCGAACACATCTGTCAAAGCAAAGCAGAAATGTCCCCTTTCTGGCAAAGCAGAAGTGTCCCCTGCCCGAAGAGGTCAAGGAGGAACGCAGGCGCTTGCGCCGAGTAGTCCTTGACCTTGGTGTGGTTGTGACCCTGCGTTCAGGGGCGTGACCACGCCCCTGTTCCCGGCGAGGGTGGGGTTGAAGGGGCAACGCCCCTTCAGGTGTCGGTATCAAGCCCGTGCCGGCACGGCGGCGTCGTCAGCACGGACACCACTCGTGCCAACGAGGAGTTGGTCCACGTGTGGTCTTGGTGTCTTTGTTTCGTTTCCCGAGGTGTGGCCTTGTGGGCCCGTTGTGGGCCGTCTCAAAAGCCTTGTCCGGCAACAACATAGACATGGTCGGCTGTTCCTCGTGAGTTTTGGATCGCGGTCGGGTGCGGAAGGCGAAAACCCGGTTGTGAAAGCTCCGCACGCCGCGCCGCCGCACCCGGTTGTCGAGCGGAATGGCGTTCTCCTCAACGGGGTTGAAGGACATCTATCTTCGCTATTGCATTCCCACTCAGATCTTGCCCAACACTTCGCGTTGAAACTGTTCTTCAACACACAGTGAACACGGCGGAATAGAAACGTCAGAGTTTCCACGCGCGAACGTGCGTTGACGTACTGAACCCTTAAAACGCGAATGGATAGCCTAAATGCGCGGTCGATTTCTTCGACTGCTAATCAACGGAGTACATCATGCAAAATAGAAACGAAGGGCAGAACAAGGAAGGCCAGAACCCGCCAGGTCAGGACCAAGAACGCCAGCACCAAGAAGGCCAGCAGCAGGAACGCCAGGACGAGGAAGGCGAGACCCGCGTCGGTTATAGCCGCCGAGGTCAACGCCGTCGGAGCCACAACCGCTAGTCATCGCGACTGCGTGAAGGAAAGCGCCTGGCAGTAGCCGGGCGTACCCCTGGAAGGACTCTGAACAAGCAATGCAAGGATCTGGATCAACTACCCCATGCTCAATGATGCGGACCCGACAATGAAAACGTTTCCACTTGTTTGCGTCGGCGGTTCCGCTGGCGGTCTGGACGCCTATATCCGGCTGTTGCAGTGTTTACCGGCCGACATGGGCGTGGCGATCGTCATCGTCAACCACATGACAAAAGTACCTACCCAACTTCACGAAATTCTGCCCCGCTATACGACCATGCCGGTTGATCTCATCACGGATCGGCTGTCGATCGAACCCAATCGGGTTTTCATCATCCCGGAAAATCGGGAACTGCATGTTGAGGATGGCGAATTCCATCTCAAGCCAATATCCAAACCCCGGGGCTGGCCTGATGTCATCACCGTTTTTCTGCGTTCACTGACCCGTTACTGGGATGGCAAACTGGTTGCCGTGATCGTGTCCGGCTACGACGGCGATGGTGCCGAGGCGCTGTGCGGCATCAAGGAAGTCGGTGGCATCACCATCGCGCAGAAGCTGGATACGGCGCGACAGCCAGACATGCCGGAAAGCGCGATCGCCAGCGGGTGCATTGATTTTGTCCTGGCCCCGGAAGATATCGCTCGAGCGATTGTGCACATCGCACGGGCTGATGATCAGGTGCCACCGGCAGTCGGATCATGAATTTCCCGGTTGCGCTTAAAGCTTGGCCGACGGCGCAGGCGAGTTCAGCGCCGAGTCCAGAGTAATCATCAACTCGATGACGTTCACCGGTTTGGTGAGATAGCGGAAGAACCCTGCTGCCGCGCCTTTCTCGATGTCTTGCCGCATGGCATTGGCAGTGAGCGCAATGACCGGGATCTTCGCGGTCTCGGGGTCGGAGGCCAGAAGTTTCAGTGCGTCAATGCCGCTGATATCGGGTAGATCGATATCCATCAGGATGACATCCGGTTGGGAGGCGCGTGCAAGTGCGACGCCGCTGATGCCGTCACGCGCGCTTAAAAACCGGAAGTCGGGCCGACGCTCGATAATGCCCTCCACCAACATCAGATTGGCAGGATTGTCCTCGACGTAAAGGACGGTTTTCATCGGCGTGTCGATCCGCGCCCGCGCCGGTGCAATACCGGTTGACTGCTGGGCGGCAGCTTGCGGGGCAGCCGTCAGCTTGAGTTCGTACCAGAACAGACTGCCCTGCCCGACATTGCTTTCCACGCCCATGACGCCCCCCATCAACTCGACCAGCTGCTTGCTGACTACCAGGCCGATGCCGGTACCTTGTACCGGGCCGGCCTGTTGCCCAAGTCGATTGAACGGCTGAAAAAGCTGGGAAAGCTGTTCTGCATTCAGCCCCACACCCGTATCCCGGACGCTGATACGAATCGAATCCCAGGCCGTCACAGTGCACACCACGCTGACGGTTCCGCCGGCCCTGTTGTATTTGATGGCATTGGAAAGCAGGTTGATCAGAACCTGCTTGGCGCGTGTGTGGTCGGCTTTGACAAAGTAGGGTGCTTCGAGGGCAGAGAACGTCACGCTGATGCCGTACTTCTGCGCGTCTGCTTCAACCAGGGCCTCACATTCGCGCAATACTTCGGCCAGCGCGATCGACTCCATCGATAGCGAGAGTTTTCCTGATTCGATTACGGAGAGATCGAGGATTTCGTTGATGAGCGCCAGCAAGTGCCACCCGCCCTTGAGAATCTGCTCGAGGCCCCGCTTCTGGATGGGCGTTGGTGGCGGTGAGCCGGACTCCAGGAGCTGGGCAAAACCGAGGATCGCACTGAGCGGTGTGCGCAGCTCGTGGCTCATGCTGGATAGAAACTCCGATTTCGCGAGATTGGCCTTCTCAGCTATGGCCACGGCGCTGGTGAGCTCCTGTTCGATGCGCTTTCGCTCCGTGATGTTGGTGAACAGGACAGCCACCTTTCGACTTTCCTGTCCGCCGATACGGAACGCATACACGTCAAACCAACCGCCATTCAGTGCTTTAGACTCGGCTACGAAGCGAATCGGTTCGCCGGTTCGCGCCACTTTGGCGCAGCTGTCATACCAAAGTGCTTCAAGATCCGGGGCGACGTCACGTATTCGCTTGCCGATAGCAGCCTGAATTCCGGTCTGCTCTTCGAAGCTCGGATTCACTTCCAGAAAGCGGTAGTCCACCGGTTTTCCGGAGGCGTCAAAAAGCAATTCGATGACGCAGAAGCCTTGGTCCATCGAATCGAACAAAGTCTTGTAGCGGTACTCACTGTCGCGTAAGAGCACCTCCGCTTGCTTGCGCGTATTGATATCGGTGATCGCAATCCTCAGTTCCGACGCGCCATCCGCAACCAGCGCGGCGGTCGCTGCCAGGTGCACCCAGAAGAGGGAGCCGTCCGCCTTCTTCATCCGCAGTTCGCACGATTGTGGCTCGCCACTTTCCACGAGCGCTCTTCTGAGCAGGTAGTAGGTGTCTTCGTCTTCCCGGTAAATGAACCGCGTCAGTGCCTGCTTGCTGAGCGCACGCCGGGTCAAGCCCAACAGGCTGGCTATGGTGAGGTTGGCCTGCGTCAACAGGCCCTGCTCGCTGACGGTGCAATAACCCACCGGCGCCAGGTCGTAGAGCTCGAAGTAGCGCGCCTGCGCCGTGTCCAGCGCCAGCTGCGACTCTCGCAATTCTTCGTTCTGCATCTCCAGCTCGATCTGGTGCACGCGCAGTTCGTGCACCATTCGCCGGACGGCGTCCAGCGAGAGGGTGTCAAGATGGTCGGTCTCCAGGGCAGAAGCTTTCCGCAGACGGGTTTCAGCCTGCTGACGCAGCGCCGGCAATCCGCTTCCCAAGGAAGCGTCATCCTGGCCGTGGTTCTCTACGTCGGTCATTTAGGTCCGCCGCCGAGCGCCCGTTCCGTCGTCGCAATCGCGTACATCTCACCGGAGTCATCGATCAATGCGGTGGAGATGATCGAAACCGGTATGACCGCGCCTTGTTTGTTGAGCCGCTCGGTACGATACGGCTTCAGAATCTCCTCCCGGCTCAGTTGGCGTAACGTGGCCAGGGCTTTCTCACGCAGCTCCGGCGGAATCCGCTCGCGGACATTCATCAGCAGTGCCTCGGCCTCGCTCCAGCCGTACATGCGCACCGCGCCCGGGTTCCAGGCGAGGATGCGTCCACTCAGGTCCTGGACGGTAATGGCATCGTGTGCATCACGTACCACGACAGCCAGGCGCAACAGCTCATTGGCTTTGTGCAGCGCCTCCTTGGCCTGCACAGACTCGGTGACGTCGATAAAGGAGATCACCGCACCTTCGATCACGTTGTCGAGCGTGCGGTAAGGCAGGACGCGCATCGTGTACCACGCACTCTCCCTGGTCTGCACGGTCACCTCCTTTGGAATCAGTGTGCTAAGCACGGCCTGGACGTCGGCCACCAGACTGCTGTAGTTGATGAGGTTGGAGACGATGTGGGCTACCGGCCGTCCTACGTCCGTCGGAATCAGGTTGATGATGGCGCTGGCAGACGGGGTGAAACGCAGTATGCGCAGTTGATGGTCCACAAAGACGGTACCGATTCCAGTGCCGGCTAGCAGGTTATTCATGTCGTTGTTGGCCCGCGACAAGTCTGCCACCTTGGTCTGCAATTCGGAATTGACGGTGCCGAGCTCTTCATTGACAGACTGCAATTCTTCCTTTGAGGTTTCCAGCTCCTCGTTGGTGGATTGCAATTCTTCGTTCACTGACTGCATTTCCTCGTTGGAGGACTTGAGCTCCTCATTGGAACTCTCCAGTTCTTCTCGCGCACTCTGAAGGAATTCATCTTTGGCGCGCAGGTCCTGCCTGAGCGCAGCGATGCGCTCCTCAGCGTCCGTTGACGGACCAGCCTCTGGAGCTCCGGAGGGTAGCGTCGCGTGCTGCTCCCGTTCGGGATCAGGGGGCGGTGCATCCTCCAGAATAACCAGGTACAAAGTCGACTCCGGCATTTCCGAGGTATCTGCTACAACCGGGCAGATCGTCAGATTCACCGATGTGTAGTGGCCGTTGGTTTTGACGCGCAACCCCGGACTGCGCTGAATGGAATTGCCGCCAACCGCCTTTTGCAGCGTCCTGGTCAACTCGTGACGCAGGCCTTCCCGGGCCATCTTCAGGATGTTGTTGATGCCCGTTTCGCCGGGAGCCAGTTCCAGGTACATCCCGGTGCTACCGTGCAGGTAGAGAATGTCGCCGTGACGGTTCACCAGCACGCTGGCCGGAGCCAACTGCTGCAAGAGCGCGTGTTCGGTCAGCTGACGCAGCGGCAGTTTTGCGGGTGCTGTCGCTTTACGGATATCGCGAGTTGCCGGCGTATCAATGGGCGACGGCCACGGAAGAAAGCGCCCAAGGGTTGCGTGTTCCATGCCATGAAAATCCTCCTTTCGCTGAAACACCTTTGCCTGTCGGTCCAACACGACGAACTGCCTGGCAAACCCGCCCACCCCTTCGGACGAGCCGAGGAACAACATGCCACCCGTTTTCAACGCGTAGTGGAACATATGAATCACTCGTTTTTGCAGTTCCACACCGAGATAGATCAGGAGGTTGCGACAACAGATCAGATCGAGTCTTGAGAATGGCGGATCCTTGATGATGTCGTGTTCGGAGAACACCATCATGTCGCGAATGCTCTTGTGAATACGGTAACTGCTGGTGCTGGAGTCGGCGGAGAAAAAGCGCGCCAGGCGTTCCGGTGAGATATCCGCGGCGATGCTGGCCGGATACACGCCGGCACGCGCTGTGGTGATGGCGCGGCTGTCGATGTCGGTTGCGAATAGCTGCACCGTGTAGTTCTGCTTGAGTGCCTCAATGCGCTCCTGCAGGAGGATGGCAATGGAGTAAGCCTCCTCGCCTGTGGAGCACCCCGTGGACCAGACACGCACAACGGTGCCCGCCGGTTTACCTTCAAAGAGCATCGGAATGACCTGTTCCTCAAGCACCCGGAAAGCCTCCGGATCGCGGAAGAAATTGGTGACACCGATCAGTAGGTCGCGAAACAGGGCCTCCACTTCGGTTGGTGTCTGCTGCAGAAATTTGACGTAGCTACCTAACCCATCGATCTGGTGAACCGCCATCCGCCGCTCGATGCGCCGATTGATCGTGCTGGGCTTGTATTGCGAAAAGTCGTGGCCGGTCTGGGCACGCAGGAGGACGAAGATCTTCTTCAGCGAGGATTCGGTCTTATCGAAGGGGATGGTTTCCCGCGCGTGGCCGAAGGCGAGCCGTACGTACGTGATCAGTTGGGCGGCCATTGCGGCAGGAGCCAGCTCGTAATCCACGAGCCCGGTAGCAATGGCGCTGCGCGGCATGCCGTCAAATTCAGTGGACTCCGGTGATTGTGCGATGACCATACCACCCTCGCCCTTGATCGCGCGCACACCCTGTGCACCGTCGCTGCCCGTGCCAGAGAGCACGATACCGATGGCCCGTTCGCGCTGGTCCTGCGCCAGCGACCGAAAGAAAAAATCGATCGGCAGTCGCTGGCCGCGCGGTTCGCTGGGTTCGAGCAATTGCAGGGCGCCGTTCAGAAACGCCATGTCGCGGTTGGGCGGGATGATATAGGCGCAGTTGCGCTGGACCATCATGCCGTCCTCGACCTCGAAGGCCTGCATGTGGGTATAGCGCTGGATCAGCTCGGTGAGGATGCTTTTGTGGTCTGGGGCGAGGTGCTGGACCACCACAAACGCCATGCCAGGATCGACGTCGGCAGGCATCCCCGAGAAAAACGCTTCAAACGCGGCCAGACCCCCGGCCGAGGCGCCGATGCCGACAACCGGAAAAATGTCGCGTGTTGATGGATCCAGCGTGTTTTCTGCCGGCGCCATGGACTCGGGCGGCGGGCTGGTCACTCGACGCTTGGAAGTTGGCTTAGATTTTCTGACGTTCAATCAGGGAGTCTCGTTTCATCTCGTGGCTGCAGGATACTGCCGAAGTGAAGGAACTGGCGAGCGTCCATCGAGACGACTCGAGACGTTTGCAGCTGAATGGTCCGCAGTTATTGATCGGTAGATTTGAAGAGGGTGATTGGGCTGTACGCCATGTCTTGGCTCTTGGCGGAAGAGGTAGGAGTCGAACCCACCAGGCACGTTGACGCACCTCGACGGCTTTGAAGGCCGCGCGCCCCACCGGAGACGATGCTCTTCCAAGATCGATCTTGTCAGTTTTTGCGAGCCCTGTCAGGTCCGCTTCAGGTCCGCTTTTTCCATTCTCCGAACACGTTGCGTTGATCGCCTTGTCGTCGGGTATAACCCAGGTGGTCGAAGTACTCGAGCAGCTCGATGGCGGCGTTGCGACCGATACCTGATGTGTCGCGAAATGCGCGTGCATCAAACGGTCCTTTGGCCGAAAGCTCGGCCACGACTGCGGCCAGCGTGTCGACCGCCGCTGGCAGGAAGTAGCGGTTGTCACTCACACGAATCAGCGCCCCCGGTTTGGCAAGACCTTCAAGCTCGCGAGCCATCTGTGCCGGTGCGCGTCCAAGCGTTTTGGCGAGATCACCCACGGATGGTGGTTGAATGACCTCGAGCAAGGGCTTGATCCGTTGTAACAGGCCTTGTTGGGCGGGACTCAAAACCGCGGCGTGTCGCGGCGGGTGATACGCGCCACCGGTTTGTGCGAGTCGCTTGGCGCTAACCAGTTGTCGCAGAATTTCCGGCCGATACGGTTTCGGCACGGTTGCAGGAAGTTCATTTTCGCGCACGCCGGTGCGGGTACTGTCGGACTCGAGTGTGGTACCGATCGCTGCGAGTACCGTGTCTTGCCAACTCTTCCAGGTGGCGGCGAGGAGAATTTCTTCGCCGAGCACCACGGTGGATGCCTTGGTTGCGGTCCGAGGCGTCGCAGCTGGCAGTCCCCACAATGCGGCAAACTTCTTCCAGTGTACCGGCCCCTCGGCTAACAGGGCCGTAAACGCAGACGCAGAGTCCGGCGTTGCCAGCGCGTTGAGCCGACTCATGCGTCTGGCCTGGCGACGTCGTGCTGGTGGTTCCTCGTTATCGATGACTGTTCCGCCGCCGAGAGTACGATCCAGACCCTGATCACGGATCAGGATTCGATCTCCGGAACAGGCGAGCAGCGGAAAATCGCAAATCAGATCGGCGCGAGTGGTCGAGCCCGGTTCCAGGGTCGATTCGGTCAGCAATCCGAGACGCGCCGTGGTATGAGTCGTTGCGTGGTAGACATGTACCGGTGTCCAGGTCCTGAGCTTGCGTGGATAGTCGGCCAGCAACGTCAGATCGATGGTGAGATGTGATGAGGCCGCCGTTGCGTCGCTCGTGATCCAGGAGCCTCGTGGAACATCACCCACTTCTACACCGGTCAGATTGAGCGCAGTGCGCATGCCGATCGTCGCCTTGTTGGCCGGCTTGTTATCGGCGCGGATTGACCGCACGCGTACGGATTGTCCACCCGGAAACACAGTCAGAGTCTGGTCCGGGGAGACACTGCCTGCATGGGTTGTGCCGGTGACTACGGTGCCGCTGCCACGAATGTTGAAGGCCCGGTCGACAGGCAATCTGAAATAGCGTGGTTCCTTGTCCTGCGCCCTGGCGAAAGTACTGGCGACGATTTCCAGGTGTGATCGTAATTCGGCCATGCCATCACCACGCAAGCTGGAGCAGGGAATGATCGACGCATCTCGCAGAAATGAAGTGGCTATGAGTTCCTCGAGCTGGCTGCGTACTTCATCAACCCGGTCGGGTTCGACCATATCGATCTTGGTCAGTGCGATCACGCCAGCGGACAGGCCCAGCAGCGAAAGGATCTGCAAATGCTCACGGGTCTGTGGCATCGGGCCATCGTCCGCTGCAACGACCAGCAGCGCATACTGATGCGCCGCGACACCGGCCACCATGTTGTGAATGAAGCGATGGTGACCAGGCACATCCACGAATCCGAGCTTTGCTTCCGGAACATAGGCAAAGCCGATATCGATCGTGAGTCCGCGCGCTTTCTCCTCTGCCATGCTGTCCGTATCGATCCCGGTCAGCGCGCGTACGAGGCTCGTCTTGCCATGATCGACGTGTCCGGCCAGGGTGATGATCATGGCGTGGCTAACATGCGCAGTGTGGTGAGCAGGTCATCCAGTGGATCTGCACCCCGCATGTCGAGCCACAGCGCGTCCTGCTGGATTCGACCAACTACCGGTGTCGGCAATTGCCTTAGTCTTGTCCCGAGACTGTCAAGCGGAGTTCCTCGTATCACGACACACAGACTCGGCAGCTTCTGATCGGGCAGGGCGCCACTGCCGATCTGGGCGTCGGCTGGTTCGATGTTCACGGTTGCGTCTGGTACTTGTTTGGCAACAACTTCGGCAACGGCATGTGCACGTTGGGCAAGCACGGTGTGCGAGCTTGTCAATGTTTTCAACAGCGGCAAGGTTTGCGCCAGCTGGTCCGGGCGCTCATAGAGCTTCAGTGTGGCCTCAAGGATCGCCAGAGTGATCTTGTCGACCCGCAAGGCGCGCTTCAACGGATTGCGATTAAGCGCCTCGATAAGGTCACGGCGACCAACGATCAGGCCCGATTGCACGCTGCCGAGCAGCTTGTCGCCGCTGAAGGTGACGAGGTCCGCACCTTCTGCGATCACTTCGCCGGCAGTGGGTTCATGCGGCAGGCCGAAGCGCGTCAGATCGAGGAGAGCGCCGCTACCGAGATCGACGCAGAAAGGAATTTGCTTCGTGCGTGCCAGGTCCGCCATGGCCCGATTGTCGACGACTTCCGTGAACCCCTCGATATGATAGTTGGAAGGATGCACCTTCAGCAGCATTGCCGATTCGTCGACGACGCTTGCGAAGTCGGCGATTCGGGTGCGATTGGTGGTGCCCACTTCAAGCAGGGTTGCGCCGGAACGCGCCATGACCTCGGGCAACCGAAAGCTGCCGCCGATTTCGATAAGCTCGCCGCGACTTACCGGTACCGATTTGCCCAAGGCGAAGGTGTTCAGTACGAGCAGAAGTGCTGCTGCGCCGTTGTTCACCACGGTTGCGGCTTCGGCTTGACACAGCCGTGCCAGTCGCTCGGCGACAGCGGTTTCCCGTTTGCCCCGGGCGCCGGTGTCGAGGTCGTACTCCAGGTTCATCGGCCGGGTGACCAGTGGTTCCACGGCCCGCCACAGTTCAGGACTGAGCAGGGCGCGTCCAAGGTTGGTGTGGATGATGGTTCCGGTCAGATTGAACACCGGTCGATACCCGAAGCCGCTCAAGCTGGTCGAGAGTTGTTGTGCGTATCCGGCGGCCGTGACCGCCCATGCGGGGATGTCCTGGCCGCTGCGAATAGACTGCTGAAGATCGCGCAGCCCAGCTTTGATGAATTTCAGGCCGAACTGCCCGCACAGCAGTGCAATCGCCGGGTCTGCGAGCAGGCGTTCTATGGAAGGCAGATCCCGTTTGCTGAAACCTGTCATTGCAAGGCGGTCATGTAGCGATCCCGGGTTGGTCGACGCTCGTATTGTAGCGTGCCAGACTCACGGCAAATCCCGGTGATGTCACCGGTTCCTGGTCAATTTAGGAGAGCGTCGATGCGCAAGGCACTGCCAGAGCAGGGAACCGCATGGTCAGAACTCGAATCCAGTCTGCACGCTGCCGGTTCGCGCGATGTGAAATGGCGTGAGGGTCGGGCAGCGGTTTATGTCTTCAATTCCGGTGAAGACGTGATGCAGGTAGCCCACGATGCCTATGGTCTTTTCATTGCCGAAAATGGCCTCGGGCCTGCAGCGTTTCCAAGCCTGAAACGGATGGAGCAGGAAGTGGTGGATATCGCCTTGTCGCTGCAGAACGCACCAGTCGACGCGACGGGGAGCATGTCGTCCGGCGGTACGGAGAGCATTCTGCTGGCCATGAAGGCGTGTCGTGACTGGAGCCTGCTGCATCGCTGCGTGCTCGGCACGCCGAAGATTGTGGTCCCGTACTCCGCGCATCCGGCTTTCAACAAAGGCGCGCACCTCATGGGACTGGAGATCGTCCGTGTGCCGTTGATGGATGGGTATCGTGCTGATCCACAGGCCATGGCGGATGCTGTCGACGCAAGAACGATCATGCTGGTGGGCTCAGCGCCCTGTTTTCCCTATGGGGTCATCGATCCCATCGAGGCGCTCAGTACCCTGGCCATTGAGCGCGGAATCTGGCTGCATGTGGATGCCTGTGTGGGTGGGTATCTTTCGCCGTTCATGGCGCAGGTACGCGAAGAGCGACAACTGCCGGCGCTGCCTGCGTGGGACTTCAGCCTGCCCGGTGTGTCGTCCATGTCGCTGGATTTGCACAAGTATGGTTATGCGGCGAAGGGTGCCAGCACGGTGCTGTACCGTGACAAGTCACTGCACGCGGCGCAGATCTTTGACTTTGCAGATTGGCCGTGTGGTCGCATGTCCACACCGACATTTGCCGGCACTCGACCGGGTGGTGCGATCGCTGCTGCCTGGGCGGTATTGCACTACCTGGGTCAGCAGGGGTATGTGGATCGGGCTCGTCGCATCGATACCGTGCGGGAACGCATTGTGGAATTTTGCGGACAACACGGCCTCGTCGTGCATGGCGATCCCATGCTCTCGATCATCGCTTTTGGCGATGAATCAGCCGATATTCTCGCTGCCGGAGATGGGCTCTATCAGGCTGGCTGGTTCTCCAGCCGTGTGCGTAAACCCGATGGCATTCAGGTCATGCTCTCGCCTGAACACGACAAGGTCATTAATGTCTATCTCGAGGAAGTGCTCAAACAGGTGACGCGGGTGCGCGCAAGTGGCGCAAAACGGGTCTCTGCAGAGGTGCGTTACAGCTGATCGCAGGCGGAAGGGGCTTTCAAGACATGCCGCCGGCAACTGCGCTCGGCGTATCAATCGAAGATCTCGAGGCGATACTCGTGTGGATCGGTTATTAAGAGTCGCGGAGTTGAAATCATTTCTGAAGAAAACCCGGGAGTCTGAACACGCAGTCGTGGAAGTGAAGTTATCAGCTGAGATTGGCTGCGGCGATCTCGATGAGACACAACTTTTGATGTCGCGTGTGAATTTATCGTGCTCGAGCCAGGTAGTTTTCAGGAGATAACTCGCAGGTCTGGTCGGCGGCTCCGGGTAGGATGAAAAGTCCTGGCCCTCGCGCAAACTTGAAGAGCCGATAGATGTGATATTGCTCGGCGTGTGATTGGGAAACTCTGACCTCGTTTCTTGAGAGATAAAACGGGGTGTCTTTACCATACTTGGTGGTTTTCACCTCCACCAGTCGCTCCTTGCCATTGGCCTCGAAGGACAGTATGTCGTAGCCAGCGCCATCACCTCTCTGCGCAGAGGTGTGTTCAATCCGATCAGCCAGTGACTCTTTTCCGGCCTTGATGAGGCGAGCACGCTCAAAATTGAGGACGAACGCTTCGCCAGCTCGACCAAGTGAACGGTTTCTGGCTTCTCGCTCGAGATAATTTATCTGTCTGTAAGCATGGTCCCGGATGTCAACGACGATCGACCGGTCGACTGATCGTGGGGCCGGTCGACTGGTCAGCACTTCAAGGATGTTCTCAACCTCCGGTAATGCAATGGGCGACTCAGTACTGGTTGCGGCGAATCGATGAATTTCTTCATTCGTCGCGAGTTCCTCCGCAACAACTTCCGCTAATAAGGCTTGGTAGTTGCTACGCCTCTTGTAGCCAACAATACCTGGAAACTCAAGGTCCAGAAGTACGGCGGTAATGTTGGCATGTTTGAACTCGATTGAAGCGGCCGATCTTGAGTTCAGCTTTGACATTAACTCCCTGCGATGGCGCGTCTTGTTATAGCCGACACCAGTCAGTTCCTTGGCAAGCATCGCAAAGTAGTCCTTTGCGATGAGCTCGACTTCCTGTCTGGACCAGTCAGTTCCTGGCATGGGTGAGAAAGGTGTTGTGATCGTCCATGCGGCCAGTGTCCTGCCGGACCTGTCTTGAGTCCACATGCCAACCAGGCACCGGCCTATTAAGAAAGACTAAGAAAAGTGTCTCTTATAACGAAATTGTTGTAGACGTAAATCGATTAAAACGATTAGAGTGGCTTCCGACATCAAATCGATTAAAACGATTTAGATCTTCAGCAAGAGGCCGGAGATCAGATCGAAAGTCGACAAGGTGCAGGGGAGAGGATTAGTCCTCGACATCGAGTCAGGTTAGCAGGGGAATCGGGAATGGCGAAGGCAGGCGATCAGCAGACACCAAAATCGGTACTGACACCGAATGAGGTTGCTGAGTTACTGATGGTTTCGCCGATCACCGTCCGCCAGTGGGCACAGAAGGGTTTGATAGAAGCCCATGTGACTGCAGGTGGTCATCGCCGATTTACGCTGGAAGCGGTTCGCCGGTTTGCGCGAGAGCGCGACCTGGTGTTGCCCGAGCTGTCGACCTCGGTCCATTCGCTGTTGGTGGTTGATGACGACCGCCAATTGAACCAGTTCCTGGTTGCGCTGTTCACCACCCAGGTCGACGACCTGACGGTGTACTCCGCCGAGGATGGTTTTGAAGCTGGACGCATGGTGACGGCACATCGACCCGATGTCGTGTTACTCGACGTCATGATGCCGGGCATGGACGGTGTCGACGTATGTCGCCGTATCAAGGCCTCCCCCCAGACCGCCCACATCCGGGTTGTGGGAATGACAGGATTTCATACACCGGAAGTCGCCAGCCGCATGCTGGCCGCGGGAGCGCAGGCACTGTTGAAGAAGCCCTTCGACAATGCCGAGGTGCTGTCCGCATGTGGTTTTTCGGCAAACGTTGCTGATCGCCGCTGACTTCCACCAGGTCAAACAGAGGAGCAGCCAAGAGATGTACGCACAATCCAGCAGCAATGATGTTCAGGAAGACAAGCATCCACTTGAGATGGGCATGGTACTGGATGCGGAAGCAGCCGAGTTCGAAGAGGCAGTGCAGGCCAGTGGTGAGGTCGAACGTGAAAACGTTGATGCCACCGATACTTACCTGAGCGAGATCGGTCGCGCCAAGCTGCTGACCGCCGACGAAGAAAAGGCGATGGCCCGCAAGGTGCAGAACGGTGACATGAAAGCTCGCGGTCAGATGATCGAGAGCAACCTGCGACTGGTCGTGAAGATTGCGCGACGTTATCTGAATCGCGGTCTGCCGCTCCTCGATCTGATCGAAGAGGGGAACCTCGGCTTGATTCGAGCCGTGGAGAAATTTGATCCGGGCAAGGGCTTCCGCTTTTCGACCTACGCCACCTGGTGGATTCGTCAGGCCGTGGAGCGGGGCATCATGAATCAGGCCAAGACGATTCGTCTGCCGATCCATATTGCCAAGGAACTGAATGGCTATCTGCGCGCACAGCGTGAGCTGTCGCAGAAGCTCGATCACGAGCCGAGCCCGGAGGAAATCGCTGAACTGGCAGACAAACCGGTGGCGGATGTCCGCAACCTGTTGCAACTTGCCGACGACATCGCCTGTACGGAAATTTCGGTGCTGGAACCCGAGCGTGGTGCCTGGGATACCTTCGAGAACGAAAAGTCCGAAGATCCTTGGCAAACCCTTCAGAACACCCAGATGAAGGCACACCTCGATGTGTGGCTTGATCGCCTGCCGGAGAAATCAATTGATGTGTTGTCGCGTCGTTTCGGGTTGCGTGGACATGACATTGCCACGCTGGAAGAAGTGGGTAGCGCCATCGGCCTCACCCGCGAGAGGGTGCGTCAGATACAGGTCGATGCACTGAAAGAACTGCGCTCGATCATGATGGAGCAGGGCTTCGAGCGCGACGGCGTGCTCATGTAGACTCAGGGGCTTCTTCCTGGAGCCCTGCAATGAGTGAATCTCCCCAAGGCACGTCCGAGTCGCTGACCGGACGGCGCCTCGCCTTTATCGGCCTTGGTGTCATGGGCTATCCCATGGCCGGCCACCTGCAACGTGCAGGGGCCAATGTCACCGTTTTCAATAGAAATTCTGCCAAGGCCGCCGCATGGGTGGCCGAGTATGGTGGCCGATCTTCAGCGACGCCCGGTGCTGCCTCCGCAGCCGCCGAGGTTGTCTTCATCTGTGTTGGCAACGACGATGATGTGCGCAGTGTGGTGTACGGCGACGATGGCGTGTTGGCAGGATTGTCAGCGGGCGCACTGCTGATTGATCACACCACGGCTTCGGCTGAACTTGCCAATGAACTCGCTGCAGCCGGCGCGAAACAGGGCGTTGGTTTTCTCGACGCACCGGTGTCTGGCGGCCAGGCGGGTGCCCAGAGTGGCAAACTGACCATCATGGTGGGTGGCAGCGAACAGGATTACGCACGTGGTCAGCCCATCATGAGTGTCTATGCAAAGGAAATCCGCCGCATGGGCGCGGTGGGATCGGGTCAGCTTACCAAGATGGTCAACCAGATCTGCATCGCCGGTGTACTTCAAGGTCTCGCCGAGGGCATCGCCTTTGCAGAGAAAGCAGGTCTGGATATCACCGAGGTGGTGGGCGTCATTTCCCAAGGTGCTGCACAGAGTTGGCAGATGAACAATCGGGCGCCGACCATGGCGCGCAACGAGTTCAACTTCGGGTTTGCGGTGGACTGGATGCGCAAAGACCTGGGGATGGCGCTCGACAAGGCCAGAGGTCTCGGCGCTGCTTTGCCCTTGACCGCACTGGTGGACCAGTTTTACGGTGATGTGCAGCGCATGGGTGGTGGTCGGAATGACACGTCGAGCCTGATACGTCGTCTGCGTTGAGTCGGGCGATCGACTGCAGGTGTACGATAGTGGCCGTTGTCAGTTCCAGGAAACCATATGAGCAAATTTGACATCCCCGTTCGACGTATGCCATTTGAAGTGCCGCCGGTGGCGGACTTTAATCCGATCTACATGGCCGGAAATGCTGGATTTTCATACGGCATGACTGGACTTGGCTTGTACGTGGCCTTGCTTGAACCGTTCATCGTCAAATCTGTCCGTCGTGTACTTGACCAGATCAAGGATCCTGCGCTGCGAGAAGCGGCTGATCGCTTCTGCCGCCAGGAGGCCCAGCACTATCAACAGCATGAACGTTTCAACGCACTGGTGTTTGCTCAGAATTACCCCGGTCTCGACGAGTGCTATGAAGTTTTGCGTCAGGATTTTGAGTCGTTTCTGAAGGATCGTGATGACCGCTTCCGCATCGGCTTCATCGAAGGCTTTGAGGCCAATACCACGCAGGGTGCATTGGCACTCATTGGCCGCGGGCTGTTCAGGCATCCCCGCACCGACAAGGCCCTTGGTGCGCTGTTCGAGTGGCATATGCTTGAAGAGATCGAGCACCGTCATGTTGCGTTTGATCTCTACGAGCATCTCCATGGTGAATGGCTCTACCGGGCACGAATGTGCTGGTTTGCTCAGCATCACATGGCTAAGTTCATCGACGACTGCACTAACCTGATGTCCCCGGTGGACGTCAAACGCCATGGCCCTGAGTGTACATTGTCGATCCAGGACAAGGCATTGCGACTGGTGTCACGCATGGTTCCTCGGGTGCGTAGCATGTGGCCGACCTATACCCCACACGCGTATGTCGTTCCCGGTGGTGTGGAGGCGCTTTCGGCGCGACTGTCATCCGAAGCCGCTTCAGTTTCCTGAGCGCTCATCGTTTCTCTGCAGCTGCCCATTTTGTCTGACTAACCGACCAGTGAGATCTGCCCATGAGTACACAATCGGAACGACGCACCAACGGTATTGATCTGCTGCGCTCGCTGGGTGGTGGGCGCTATGATCCTGCCAAGGCAGCCACCACGATGGTCAATCGAAATGGCGCGCTGGGCTCCTTCGCCGTTGATCATGTTCTGGGCAACCTCTGGTCGAGACCACAACTCTCGCGGCGCGATCGCAGCATGATTGTCGTGGCTTTCCTGGCGACGATCGGTGCCGGAGAAGAGTTACACAGTCATGTTCGTGGCGCCCTCAATCACGGGCTGTCTCGCGCGGAGGTTGAGGAGATCATCCTGCAGGTGGCAGGTTATGCCGGCTTCCCAATGGCCATGCAGGCTTCGCGCATCGTTGATGCGGTGTTCTGTGCGGTTGACAAGGTCGAGCACCAGCCTGCTCGCGGGGAAGCAGCACAAAAGGACGATCCGGCGCGGTGGCACGACGCTGCCGATGTGTTGTCGACCTTGTTTGCCGGCCGTACTTCCAGTGATCCAGCGACGGCCCGTGCCAATATCGTCGATTCGCTGGGTGGGGTCGGCGAACTGGCCTTCGACTGGGGCTTTGGCGAGTTATGGTCTCGCACGCAGCTATCCCGACGAGATCGAAGCCTGGTGACGGTCGCGATTCTCGCGATTCTCGCTCGCGCCGAAGAACTGGCGGTCCACGTACCAGGGGCGTTGAACCACGGCGTTACTCGCACCGAAGTGGAAGAGGTGATGGTTCAACTGACGGTGTATGGAGGATTTCCGCGCGGGGTGGAAGGGATGCGCAGTGCGCGTGCCGCATTTCAAAAAATAGATTCGCGATAAGCCGTGTGTGGAAAGCCTGCGAGAGTCGTGTTCGGCTCAAGAGGGCAGCACGCACACTGCACGTCTTGAAGAAAAGGTGAAACTGGTATGGGACGTCTGAACGGTAAGGTGGCACTGGTTACCGGTGCTGCATCGGGCATAGGCCGCGCCACAGCGGAGACACTGGCTCGTGAAGGCGCGCGGGTGATAGCGACGGACATGAACGAAGCGGGTGTGAGTGGGGTTGTTGCGGGGATTCGTGCCACCGGTGGGATCGCGCGAGCGGTGGCGCAGGATGTGACCAGCGAAACGATCTGGCAGCAGATTGTCGATGACATACGCGAACACGAGGGTACCTTGCACGTTCTTGTCAACAATGCAGGCATTGCCTGGGCAGGTTCGATCCTCGATATGACTCTAGCTGACTGGCGCAAGCAGCAGGCGGTGAACCTGGAAGGCGTGTTTCTTGGCATTCGCACTGGCGTACCGTTGATGCGTGAGTCGGGTGGTGGTTCGATCATCAACATCTCGTCCGTCGCTGGTTTGCAGGGGTCACCGACACTGGCAGGATATTGTGCGACGAAAGGTGGCGTGCGTTTGTTGACCAAGGGCGTTGCACTCGAATCGGCACGGTCGGGCTGGAATATCCGCGTCAATTCAGTGCATCCCGGTGTGATCGACACGAACATCTGGCAGACCGTGACGCCTACTGCGATGCGTCTTGCAGGGAACGCTGTTGATCCGCACGAAATTGCCGCTGCCAACACGCCGGGCGGTAAAGCCGGCAGAGCCCAGGACATCGCCAATGGGGTGCTGTTTCTGGCTTCAGACGAATCGAGCTACATGAACGGTTCGGAGCTGGTCATCGACATGGGATCATCGGCCTGAGCTTTGATCGGTTGGCCATGCACTCCAGGTGGCGGTCTCAAGGTCCCGGAGGTCGCCCCTGCGATGGCCGGTCGAATGAACCCTGACGGAACTTGTGTGCGTCGATGGCCATTGTCTTGATCGGCTCGCTGTGCGTGCCTTCATGTACACACACACGCTCGATGATTCGCCATTCGCTGCCACGCTTTTCGTATCGGTCGAGATAACGTCCATGCCAGGTGTCCAGGATGTCGGCATCTTTATGGAACAGGTAGGTGACGTTGTAGATTTCACCGCAGGCATGCGTGCCGTCGGCGTCGAGTTCGATATGGTGGTTGAAGATGCAGTGGCTGGTGGAACGCCAGCGCAGATGACTGACCATACACATCTCCACAAACGGCATGGCATTGCCGACGTAGACCCCGTGATCGTCGGTCGCTTCAGGCCAATAGGCTGATTTCATCAACGCCTCATCGAGTCGGTCGACCCCGCGGCAATAACGTTGCGCGACCTCGCGGATGCTCTGCAGATCGGAGAGTTGAGTGCTGTTGTAGGTCACTGTGTTATCCCTGGGCTGAAAATTATGGAGAACTCAGCCTGCCCAAACACAGTTCGTCAGACAAGAGAGCAGAAGGAGAGAGCAGAAGGAGGGCGTGAGCGTGAGATCAGATACGCGCATCGATGCGTTGAAGCGACCCGCTCCACTGGAGTAGTCGTTCGTCTGCTGTTATCAGGGCAGCCGATTGTCGTAGCGCGGTTGCCACGATCAACCGATCGGCTGGATCACTGGGCAGGTCGTGCAGGAGTGTCGCTTGGATGCCGCACTCACCGTCGATGGCAAATTCGATCAACCCCGTGCGGAGCAAATCATGCCGCCACGCGTTTAAGTCCAGTGATGTCACGATGCGGCGCTTTTCGACGAGCATTGCGACTTCCCACAAGCTGATCGCACTGATGCCGACTCCTCCATCCGTTAGTGATGACTCAATGATTTCTCTCGCCGTCCTGCCGAGGCGGGAACTGCCTTGATCCAGCCATAGCAGGACATGGGTATCCAGCAGGATCAAACCGTGGCATCCCAATCAACCTCGATGGGCGACTCGATGTCGCCCGACACGTCCATTAGCCCGCGATGAAGTCCGTACACGTCTGTTACCAGTGGGTTTACCGGAACCAATTTCGCCACAGGGACACCGTTTTTGGTGATGGTCAGCGGATGACCGGTCTGTGCGACTTGGTCCATCAACTTCAGACACTTGGCCTTGAATTCGGAAGCTTTGATGGTTTGCATGATGCGTCTCGACCTATGGTGACCATGGTCATGACCATATATGAGAGGTGACTACAATGCAATACAGCTGAGGGCCCAGATGAGAGCCAAGGAGGACACACACATCTGTTTTGTACGTTTGTGCCCACCTGCTTGCCTGCTAGCAACGAAGTTTTGCACCAATTCGGGGCGCGTGATACTCAGTGATCGCCAGACCCTCGGCATGCTGGCATGATTCAGGTCTAAGGCTCCGGTCGGCAAATCCAGTCCGCGACGCCGCCCAAACAGAGCTATCGGAGCCGATTCCATGTCCCAGATCCAGACAAATCACGCTGAGACCATCGCAACGCTCGGCTTCGACCCGGTGGCCCTGCGCGAAAAATACCGCATCGAACGCGACAAGCGTCTGCGCGCCGATGCCGGCGAGCAGTACGTCGAAGTGAAAGGTGACTTCAGCCGCTATATCGATGATCCCTACGTTGAACCGGGCTTCACTCGAGCCCCGCTCAACGATGAGGTCGATGTGATCATCATCGGCGGTGGTTTTGGTGGCCTGCTTGCCGGTGCACGGCTTCGGCAGGCGGGTGTGCAGAACATTCGCATTATCGAGAAGGCGGGCGATTTTGGTGGCACGTGGTACTGGAATCGTTACCCGGGCGCTCAATGCGACGTCGAGTCCTACATCTATTTGCCACTGCTCGAAGAACTGGGATTCGTGCCGAAGGAGAAGTACACCCGGGCGCCCGAGATTCTGAAACACAGCCGCGCGATTGGCGAAAAATTTGACCTCTACCGGGACGCGTGTTTCCAGACCCAGATCACCGATATGCAGTGGGACGAAGGCACCAGCCACTGGATCATCACCACCAATCGTGGCGACCGGATGCGAGCACGTTTTGTGGTGATGTCCAATGGTCCTTTGAATCGCCCGAAACTGCCCGGCATTCCGGGAATCAACGATTTCAAGGGGCACACCTTTCACACCAGCCGCTGGGACTACGGCTACACCGGGGGCGATTCTTTCGGTGGACTGGAAAAGTTGCGAGACAAGCGGGTCGGCATCATTGGTACCGGCGCAACTGCCGTGCAGTGCGTCCCATACCTTGGCGAATATGCGAAGCAGTTGTTTGTTTTCCAGCGCACACCATCTTCCGTTGATGTGCGCAACAACCGGGATACCGACCCGGAGTGGAAGGCGTCATTGCAACCGGGCTGGCAGAAACATCGCATGGAGAACTTCAACACGCTGGTTGAAGGCGGCTATCAGGAGCAGGATCTGGTCGCCGATGGCTGGACCGACATCATCCGCAATGTGATGCTGGTGGTCGATCCGTCAGAGTTCGAGAACTCCTCCGCGCTCAAGCTTGCCAGTGTCATGGAGCTCGCTGATTTCCGCAAGATGAACCAGGTGCGCGCGCGCGTGGACCAGATTGTCAAAGATCCGGCCACCGCAGAATCTCTCAAACCCTGGTATCGCCAGTTCTGCAAACGTCCCTGCTTCAACGATGAATACCTCGAGACCTTCAATCGCCCCAGCGTCAAGCTGGTAGACACTCAAGGTCGAGGTGTTGATAGCCTGAGCGAGAATGGTGTGGTGTTTGATGGAGTTGAGTACGAAGTTGATTGTCTGATCTTTGCAACCGGATTTGAGGTGGGTACCGGCTATACGCGCCGGTCCGGGTACGACATCACCGGACGTGATGGCGTCAAGCTGTCAACGCACTGGGGTGAGAGAATTCGTTCGTTGCACGGCATCATGAGCCATGGTTTTCCCAACTGCTTTTTCATGGGGTTGACCCAGAACACGCTGACTGTGAACTTCCCGCACATGCTCGATGAGCAGGCAGGTCACATCGCCTACATCCTGCAATCCGCAGCGAAGCGGCAATCGCAGGTTGTGGAGCCTAGCGCAAGTGCCGAAGCAGAGTGGGTGCAGACGATTCGCGACAGTCAGGCCGGTGGCACCAAGTTCCTTGCCGAGTGTACTCCGGGTTACTACAACAACGAAGGTGACGCCAGCAAAGGGCACGGTTTATACGCCAACGTCTATGGCAAGGGGCCGATCCCGTGTTTCGAGTTGTTGAAAGCCTGGCGTGACATTGAGCATCTGGAGGGTCTGGAACTTCGTTGACGTATGGTGTGGTAGAAGATTTGGGTCGGGTCAGGTGAGTTCCGTCACTTGTTCGATCCATCTGACCAGACCCTGCTCCGTCATGGCGCCGCTTTGGCGCGCAATTTCCTTGCCGCCGCGAAACACGCATAGCGTGGGTATGCTCTGGATTCGCAGTTGGCTGGCAATCGACTGAGCTTCGTCAACGTTTAATTTGGTCAATCGAACACGCGGCTCAAGTCGTCGGGCTGCAGCATCGAAGGCTGGTGCCATGCCAAGACAAGGACCACACCACGGTGCCCAGAAATCCACGACCACTGGCAGATTCGACCGGCCAATGTGCACGTCGAACGTCGCTTCATTCAGCGTTACCGGATGGCCGCTGAAGAGCGCTCGCTTGCAGCGAGCGCACCTGGGCGCATCGACAAGACGTTGCTCGGGGACACGATTGACGGTTGCACAATCGGGGCAGACGACATGAACCGTAGCAGTAGTCATTGGTAGTGCTCCGGGTTGATCCGACACTCTATATGGGCAATCAGCAGGATTTCAATTTCACTCTCACCTGACCGTCCGAACACTCGATCAGCATGACAGGCGTACCGGTTGCGCTCGATGGAAGGCGCGTGTGACCGAGACGAATGTGAATCCTCAGCTAGACTTTCGGGATGAAACCAGAATCGCGGAGAGGTAGCGTAATGCTCACTCCAGACGAACCTGCACGCGTTGCTGCTCTGCACAGCCTGGGCATTCTCGATACTTTGCCCGAACAAGATTTTGACGACATCACGTTACTGGCCGCGCACATTTGTGAAGCCCCGATTGCGTTGATCAGTCTGGTCGATACGGCTCGACAGTGGTTCAAATCGCGATACGGCCTGGAGGCCACGCAGACGCCACGTGACGTCGCTTTCTGCGCTCATGCGATATTGCAGCCGGAGGAGATTTTCGTAGTTCCGGATGCGACTCAGGACGCACGTTTTGCAGATAACCCCCTGGTTACCGGTGATCTTTCGATCAGGTTTTATGCCGGTACGCCATTGGTCATGCCCGATGGTTTTGCACTTGGGACACTGTGTGTCATTGATCGTAAACCTCGCGTCATCACCGCATCTCAGAAAGAAGCACTGGCTGCGCTCGGTCGACAGGTGATTTCACAGCTGATGCTGCGAGAGGCGCTGAAGGAACTGGATCGGCATCGAGGTGCTCTGGAGGTGGAGGGAGCACGCCTCGCAGCAGAGAGCGTTACCGATGTTTTGACCGGGCTCCGGAATCGTCGGGGCTTCGTTCGAAGCCTTGAAATCGAGGTCTCTAGAGCAGGTCGACACGTTCAGCCGATTGCGCTGCTGCTGCTTGACGTCGATTCATTCAAATCATTCAACGACGTATTTGGTCATCCTGAAGGGGATGAAGCCTTACGCAGGGTTGCCCAGATCCTGTGCACCAGCGTGCGTGACTACGACATCGTGGCGCGACACGGTGGAGAGGAGTTCGCCGTCATCGCGCCGAACACAGACGAGGTAGCTGCGGTGCTCCTGGCGGAACGATTCCGTCTCGCGATCGAAAGTGCGCAGTGGCCAAAACGTTCGATTACGGTCAGTGTCGGCATTACCTGCAGCAGGGATCAGGTCACTGCTGATCGGTTGATCGATGTTGCCGACAAGGCGCTCTATCGAGCCAAGGCGGCGGGTCGCAATCGCGCGGTTTTCTTCAACATTCAAACGGATGTGACGGCTCGGTCCGCGTGATCGATGATTGTTTCGTTGGCCTCATCTTCCCTCCGTGCGCGTTGAAGCCAGGGTCGTCGAAGTCAGGGTCGGGACGAAGTTCTCCTGAAGTCAGGGGGCGCTCCGCCCGGAAACTTCCTCGGTATTGACCACGATCAGGGTTGGCACGCCAAGCGTTCCATCACGCACTGTGAACACGCGCGTTCCCCTGCGCATGCCTTGGCGAATCTCCGAAGTGGCAAGTCCCGCCGCAACCATACGTGCATGTGCAGTTTCGATATTGGCGGTACGCCAGGTGACACCCCAGAGTTGGTCTGGCTTCATTGCCGGGGTATTTGAACCGCGATGAGTGAGCTCGATCTTCGCTGTGCCTGCCGCAAAGGTGAGTAGCCGTGTGTCCTGCGCGGGATTAGTCCGATCCAGCGTCAGGTTGAATCCCAGTCGTGCGCCATACCACGCCAATGCCCGCTCGGGTTGTTCAGTGGAAATGACCAGGTGATCGAGGCCGATCACCGCACTGTCGGATGATTGACGCAGCCGTAACGGATCGTCGCTGGACCGTTGCAAGACAAAGGTACGCAATCCACCGGATTGAGCGGTGTTGAATCTGAACCGTTGCCATTGACGCAGGTTCCCGGTGGTGAGGTCTGTGCTCTCACCGTCGATGATGGGTTCAGGCTGGAGCGCTCGACGTGTGAAAACTCTGTGGTCTTCTTCAAGTGCGTTGCTCGCAAACACCAGAGTCTGTAAACCTGGGCCATCCTGGGTCAGCAAATCATGCAACCGTGTGGCCATTGGGCCGTCACCCTTTGGTGCAAGCAACTCGATCGCCATGTGATTGAGCTGAAAAATTGCTGATGCGGAGCCCGCCTGGTCGTGGGCTGTCCAATCCGCAGGTCGGCCCAGCAGCGTTTCGCACACGGGAGTGCCGATATCGATAGACGGACACAGCAGCACAATGTGATCAATGCCGACGATCATGGATGCCTCGGGTAAAGGTTGGTGACAAGAGCTGACTATCGTCTTTCAGCTCCAAGGCGCGAGCTTAGCGAGTCTTTCCCACCGGCGCATTGCGCTGTCGGGCATCAGTCTTCGCCGAGCGTTCCGGTGATGCCCGACGCCACCAGTTCTGCGTACTCCGAGTCGTTGATGCCAAGTTCCTGGGCGAGGATTTCGCGGCTGTGTTGCCCGACACATGGCGCGGCTCGCAACGGCGTTGATAACGCTGCGGAAAATCGCCAGGGACGACCAGGCAGCCAGGTCGGACCGGTTTCTGGATGGTCGATACGTGTCACGAAACCACTGGCCACGAAGTCGGGATGCGGTCGGCTGTAGAGTTCATAGAGGGGTACGACACGCGCCGCGGTTATACCGAGCGCACACAGCCGCGCTTCGGCTGCCTCGACTTCCTGTTCAGCACTCCATTCCCCAATGATGGCATCGAGGGCAGTTTCATCGGCCTTGCGTGCAGCCATGGTTTCGAATCGGGGTGACCGCAATCGAGGATCATTGATCAGCTCCGCCAGTGCGTGCCAGTTCGCCTCGGTTTCTACCGCCAGCGCCAACCAGCACAGTTCCGGGGGTTGCGTGGTCTCTCCTGTTACACGTGGTTTGGTCAGATAGTGGTTATGTGGAGCCAGGCGTGGATGGCGATTGCCACGTGGTAATGGTGTGCGCCCGGTGGCGTCGCGCTCCATCACGGCTTCGCCACACAGGACGTTCAGTGCTTCCATCATGGACAGATCGATGCGTTGTGCTTCACCGTTTCGGTCTCGCGCGTGCAGACCGGCGAGGACAGCGGACGCCAGAAAGTAACCGGACATGGGGTCGGGATACAGGCCGCCGGTGTTCATGCCGGACGCTCCTTCATAGCCGTGAATGGATGACAACCCGGACATCGGTTCGGTCGTGGATCCGTTCGCCGGGTACGCTGTGAATGGACCATCGGCGCCGTAACCGGAAACCGATGCCCAGACCATGCCGGGTCGCAATGCATGAAGTTTTTCGATGGTAACACCCCAACCCGGCATCACGGTCGGGCGGAAGTTGTCGACAACCACATCGAAGCGGGGAAAAAGTTGCCACAGAATTTCGCGTGCACGCGCCTGTCGAAGATCGAGGCAGATCTCGCGTTTGTGCAGATTGACGGAGTTGTACAACCCCTGAGTATTCAAAGGATGCTGCACGCGGGTTGGATCGAGTACACCGCCTGGTACCTGGTCAGACGTGCGTCGCCAGACGTCCGGGCGATGAACCGCTCCGATCTGCACGACGTCCGCTCCGAGGAGCGCCAGGAGTTCCGTGCCGAAGGTGCCGGACCATGCCTGGCCAAAACTGAGCACGCGTACGCCGCGCAGTGGTCCATCGGCCAGTGCTTGGGTCGTCGGCGTAGCGGTGTTTGATGGTCTGTGTGGCGCAGGGGTTCCGCTTGAATCGGAACCGCCAGTCGACGCCTCGCCCAGATGAGGTGCCGGACGATGCAGTCGCCAGGCCGCAGGGGTGATGCGGGCTGGTGCGCCCGGTGCGGTGATTGGCTTGCCTTCCATCTGCGTCTGGACCAGAAAATTGCGGGCGACGAACTGTGGATTGGTACCGATTTCATCGATGGTTTGTACGACGCCAGCCACACAACGCAGTTTCGCCAGTGCATGGAACACAGGCCATCGGTGCAGTGTCGGCAGACTTGTTGCGAGTCCCTTGCCGACTGCGCTCATGTCTTTTGAGTGGCGGCCCAGATCCGGGATCAGATCTTCCCGCTCGCCCAGCTCAGGTAACCCGAGCACACGCATCGCTTCCGGCCAGTGATGGAAGTCGGCAATGGCGAAGTGCATTCGACCGTCCGCGAGATCCCACAGAGGGCCAGGCGCGCCACGTGGCCGAACGCCGGCTGCGCCATGGCTGAAACCTGCTTTGTGGTAGATCGCGGCGATGCCCCACGGATGGACCGTCAGGGCCAGCGCTTCGACTTCGCTGACTGCAACCATCTCACAACCGGTTGTCTCATGCCGCCTTCGCAGTGCAGCTGCGGCTGCAAGATAGCCTGCGATTCCACCGACATACGAGGCCTGACTGCGTGGCAATTGCAGTGGCGCCTCGCCCTTGTAGCGATTGATGAAAGACCAGCCAGAGCGTGCACAGGCCGTCAGGTTGTTGCCTGGCCAGGTGGCGAGCTTGCCGGTGTGTCCGTGTGGCGTGATGGACAGGTGTACCGCATCCGGCCGAAGCGCATTCAAGGCCGGTGCAATCAGAACGTCGCCCAGTGATGAGTGTGCCAGGTCGGCGTGTGTCGTGATGACCACATCAGCGGTGGCGATCAGTTTCTCCAGCTGAGCCGCAGCAGTAATCACGTGCGACCACTTGTTCCAGTTTGCCCAGGCATGTAGCACGGCCCTGTCAGCACCTGGAATATCATCGAGAAACGGAGGCTCGTTCCTGAGTGGATGACCTTCAGGTGATTCAGCCAGTACGACAGTGGCACCAAAATCGCCGAACAGCCGAGCGGCGAAGGCACCACTCAGTCGGTCGGAGAGATCGAGTACGTTCAAGTCACCAAATGCGGTGCTCATGATCTGATGGTTCTCCGATCAACCCGTTGAATGGTCACCACTGCGAAGCACATGGCCCGGCCGTGCGCCGGTATGTTCATCATCACGCAGGATGATCTGACCGTTGCACACCGTGGCCCGATAGCCCACGGCGCGCTGAGTGAGTCGCGGTGCACCACCGGGGAAGTCGTAGAGCATCTTCGGTTGGCATTCTGCAATGCGGTCCATGTCGATAACGTTGAGATCGGCACGCTTGCCGACCGCGAGTACGCCACGATCGACGAGGCCCAATGTTCTGGCCTGCATGCCGGTCAGACGTTGGACGGCGGCTTCCACGCTGAACAGACCTTCCCGTCGAACCCAATGCGACAGCATGAGCGTTGGAAAGGCCGAATCCATGCTGATGCTGACGTGAGCACCCGCGTCACCCAATCCCGGCAATACCCAGTCACGCTGCATCAAGTCACGCATCGTGTCGAAGTCCTGGTTATGTGTTCGAATCAGAAACAGGGTCTTGCCCTGAGTGGCCAGCATGGCATCCAGCCAGATCGCTGCCGGTGATTGGCCCGTCATAAGTCCGCGCGCGTGGAGGCTCTCGTTGCGAGGTGGCATCCAGTCGGGCTCAAGACCATCACCCAGGGCGAAGGTCACTTTGGAGCGATTCTCGAAGTCTGGTTGCGCTTCGGCGTCCTGGATGAGTCGAGCGCGAAACGCCGGATCCTGGATGGCCTTGAGACGAGCAGGAAATTTCATGGCCTTGAGTTCCTTCCATGACTCACCCAGCGGTGTGAGGCTGAGGAATATCTCGGCGCTGATGCCGGAGATGAATCCCCCACTGCGCGGAGAAGAAAGGCCAGTGACGTCGATACCGTCGGCACGCATGTCATCCACAAAACCGCTGAAGAAGTTCATCGCTTCACGCGACGCTGAGATCGGTGAACTCCAGAGAATGCGCGAACAGGATCGACCCATGGTATGCAGGAGCTGCATTTCTTTTTTCAGGTTGCCGGCATAGTTTGGAATGGTCTGCAACAGTCCCCGGTGTTCTTGAATGGCGCTGGCAATGGCTGTGAGTTCTGCTTCCTTGGCGTCGGTGCCGGGAATGTCCCTGCCATCTGGCATGGCGTGCCCATGCAACCGATTGATGGAACAGCCGAATGCCCCTTGTGCAATGGAATTGCCGATGAGTTTGGCAATCTGGTCGATCTCGCCAGCATCGGGTTGATCATCGATGGCACGTTCGCCCATGACGTAAAAGCGGGCAGCGCTGTGGCCTACCAGTCCGGCCAGATTGATTGCCGGGCGCAGGCGATCGACAGAATTCAAATAGTCGCCATAGAACTCCCAATCCCAGGGCAATCCGCCAAGGATCGCAGCTTTCGGGATGTCTTCGACCGATTCCATCATGCCGGCCAGCAGGTCGTGATCGGACGGTCGGCAGGGTGCGAAAGTCACCCCGCAATTGCCCATCAACGCCGTCGTGACACCATGATAGGAGAGGGGCGTCAGTAGCGGATCCCAACCCACCTGGGCATCCAGGTGGGTATGCAGATCGATGAAACCTGGTGTGACGATCAAACCCTCGGCATCGATTTCCTCTCGGCCGTTGCCGTCGAACTTACCGAGGGCAGCGATGCGGTCCCCGTTGACAGCGATGTCACCGATTCTCGGGGGTGCGCCAGTGCCGTCGACGATCTGACCATTGCGTATGACGAGATCAAAGGACATGGCTACTCCTGTTGGACAGGGTTCTTACAATGGTTCCCGCAGTGGTTCTGGCATGAGCAAGCATGCGATGCATCAGACCGCTGTCCATTATCTTCGTACTCGATGCCATGCGGTACAAATTCGTTTCGCGTCGGCTGGCATGTCGGAGCCGTCTGCTTCCTGTGGCGAGCAGTGTTTGCCTCACGAGTTCACAAACAGGTCTATGCACTAACCGGGTATTTCTCCTTCATCTGTTCGACCCCTCGACGGATAATGTCTTCGAGCACGTTCAGATCCACGTCAGACAGTTTATTGATGTAAAGACAAGACTTGCCAACCTTGTGTTTACCCAGGCGCGTGAGGGCATCACTGAATCCTGTGTACCCCGGCATGACATAGATCACGAGACTGGCTTTGCGTGGTGAAAAACCGGTGACGGGTGAATCACCTTCTCGGCCGGACTCGTAGCGATAGTGGAAGCTGCCAAAACCGATGATGCTCAGGCCCCACATCTTTGGCTTCCAGCCGGTAATCCGGCCGAAGAATTTCAGCAGCGTTCTGGCATCGGCCTGGCGCTGTGGGTCCTCAACGGCATCGATAAACGTGGTGGGGGAGACCGAAGTTACCGTTGTCTTGTTGGTGGAGTTTCCCATGGATATCTCCAGAAGTATGGATTGGGTGTGATCCGGGATCTGGAGGTCAGTTAGGTCGACGAGGCATCTGCGCCAATGATTGTCGAATTCAAACCGTTGTACCAGTGAACCAACTCTATCCATCAGTCGCAGGATCAACAATTCGCATGACCGTTCCGACAGCGGATAGCGATGTCGATTCCTGGTCAGGTTGCTGATTGTCTGCAGTGCCGGTGTCGAAACAGATTGTCCACGCACGGGGCTCGACAAGGCTCGATATTGGGCATCTGATAAGCCGAGGAAAAACGGGTGGAGTTGCTCTGGCATGAACTTGCAGCGCTGGCTATGCGGGCTATTGGTGTTGGCGATGAGCGGTGTGCACTCATCATGGGCCGGTGATGCGTCATCCGAGTGGTCGGCGCCGGGTGGGGACGAATCGGAAAGGCACTTCAGTGCATTGCAGGAGATCAATGCGGCTAACGTGTCGGAGTTGAAGCTCGCCTGGCACTTCGACTTACCTGATGGCGTCTCTCTGACCAGCACGCCATTGATGGTGGGGCGCACGCTCTACTTCTCAGCGGATCGAGGCATTGTCCACGCCCTGGATGCTACCAGCGGCGCCCATCGGTGGACGTTTGATCCACAGGCCTGGAAACATTCGCCGCGCGGAATTGCCTTTGGGTTCAATACCAACCGGGGTATTGCCTACTGGCAGGGGCGCATCTATGTCGGCGCTGCCGATGGTCGATTGATTGCACTTGATGCGGCTACGGGGTCCGTGCAATGGGCTTCCCGGGTGTTTCCGATCGGTGAACATCAGGCCATCAACAGTGCGCCCCGGGCGTTCGATGGCAAAGTGTTCATTGGCACCAGTGGTGCAGAGTTTGGTTCTCGCGGTCAGGTTGCTGCATTTGATGCAGTGTCTGGCGATTTGTTATGGCGTTTTTACACGGTGCCTGGCAATCCAGCTGACGGGTTTGAAAATGCGGCGATGGCCATGGCCGCGAAAACCTGGCATGGCGACTGGTGGAAGCGTTTTGGTGGTGGCACCGTCTGGCATGGCATGGCTTATGACCCGGACCTTGAACTGCTCTATATCGGCGTCGGCAATGGCGACCCGTGGGATCACCAGCTGCGCAGCGAAGGGAAGGGCGACAACCTGTTCCTCTGCAGCATTGTGGCCTTGAAGGCAGGCACCGGCGAATACGTCTGGCACTACCAGCTCAATCCTGGTGAGCAGTGGGACTACAAAGCCACCGCCGACATGATCCTGGCCGAGATCAAACATCAGGGCACAACGCGCAAGGTACTGATGCAGGCACCGACCAACGGGTTTTTCTACGTCCTCGATCGTGTCACAGGAGAACTGCTCAGCGCAGAGAAATACGACAAGGTCACCTGGGCGGATCGCATCGACCTGCGTACCGGTCGGCCGGTCGAAGCACCGGGGGTACGGATGAAACCTGGCGAAAAGACTCTCATCTATCCAAGTCCTTTTGGTGCACACAATTGGCAGGCCACATCGATGCACCCGGGAACCGGGCTCGTCTACATTCCGACCATTCGGCTTGGCGCGCTGTATTCACGCAATATGGACTTCAAGTTCCGTGACAACTTTTTCACCATTCCCATCGTTACCGAATATGTCAATGACTCGCCTGACGACGGTACCGGGGGGCTGGTGGCATGGGATCCGGTAACCCAGTCGGCACGCTGGCGTATTCAGTACGATTCGTTGTGGAACAGCGGTGTGCTGGCCACCGGCGGAAATCTTGTGTTTCATGCCACGGCGCTGGGTGCTTTCAACGCCTACCAGGCTGAAACCGGTGACAAACTCTGGCAGTTTGACGTGCAACGCGGCGTCAATGCGGCACCGATGTCGTATGCGGTCGACGGGAAGCAGTTCATCGTTCTGCCCGTTGGCTGGGGTGGCATGGCCAGCTTCGGGCTGGAGGCGTTTCAACATGGCTGGCGGTACAAGGAAGATGTTCGCATGCTGGCTTTTACGCTCGATGGAACAGCGGCGTTGCCACCACCGATTGGTCGTCGCGGACGCTTCAACCCGGTTGATCTCGGTGATGCAGTCATCGATGCGGCCCAGGCGGCACGGGGGTTTGACCTGTATCACCAGGCATCATGCGCAACCTGTCATGGCGGGAAGGCTGTATCGACGGGTGCTGCGGGACCAGACCTGCGTGAGTCAGCCATGCTTACCAGCTACCCCGCGTTTCGGGCAGTGGTTGCAGAGGGTGCTTTGCTCCACAAGAGCATGCCCGTGTTTGATGATTTGTCAGAGACCGAGTTGAAGTCGGTTTTTGAGTATGTTCGGAGTGAGGCGCTGAAAGCGGAAGGCGAATAGGTTGCGAGGCTGATTGGCAGATCCGGCATTAGCAATCAGGAGATCGCTCCCACCATGAGCACGCTGATGCACATGGAGGGAGCGCGGTCGCCGACCGCGATTCTGTCGTCAGCTATCGTTTGCCGATAGCCACATATTTACGCTGCTTCTGACCCTGATAGAGTTGCCGTGGTCGGCCGATCTTGTAGGACTCGCTGATCATCTCGTTCCACTGGGATATCCAGCCCGGTGTGCGTCCCGTGGCGAAAATGACCGTGAACATCTCTACCGGGATGCCGATGGCCTTGAGGATGATGCCCGAGTAGAAGTCGACGTTCGGGTACAGCTTGCGTTCGACGAAGTACGGGTCTTCGAGGGCAATGCGTTCCAGTCGTTGTGCCAGTTTCAACTGTGGGTCGTTGTTGACGCCCAACTCTGCGAGTACTTCCCTGCAGGTCTGTTGCATGACCTTGGCGCGGGGGTCGTAGTTCTTGTAGACCCGATGCCCAAAACCCATCAGGCGAACACCGCTGTCCTTGTCCTTGACCTTGCGAACGAACTCGTCGATATGACTCTCATCGCCGATTTCATCCAGCATGTTCAGCACCGCTTCGTTGGCACCTCCGTGCGCTGGACCCCAGAGCGCTGCAATTCCAGCGGCGATGCATGCAAACGGGTTGGCACCGGTTGAACCGGCCAGGCGCACGGTGGAGGTCGACGCGTTCTGCTCGTGATCGGCGTGCAGCAGGAAGATCTTGTCCATTGCCCGGGCAAGAGTCGGACTCACTTTGTAGTCTTCACAGGGGGTGGCAAACATCATGTGCAGGAAGTTTGCGCCGTAGTCGAGGTCGTTGCGTGGATAGATGAAGGGTTGACCCTGTGTGTACTTGTGGCACATCGCAGCAATGGTGGGCATCTTGGCGATGAGTCGATGGGCGGTGATGCGGCGATGGTCCGGGTTCTCGATGTCGAGACTGTCGTGATAAAACGCGGACAGCGCGCCGACCACACCACACATGATGGCCATGGGATGGGCGTCGCGCCGAAAGCCGCGAAAGAAAAACGCCAGTTGTTCGTGCACCATGGTGTGGCGCTTGATGATCTTGACGAAGTCCACGTTCTCCTGCTGGTTCGGCAGTTCGCCGTTCAGAAGCAGGTAACACAGTTCCAGGTAGTTGCTGCTTTCCGCCAGTTCTTCGATGGGGTAGCCGCGATGCAGCAGAATTCCCTTGTCACCGTCGATGTAGGTGATGTCCGAGTTGCAGGCGGCAGTGGAGACAAATCCCGGGTCGTACGTGAAGTAGCCGGCAGCACCGAGCTTGGCGATGTCGATGACTGGCGTGCCTTCAGATCCCTGGTAGATCGGCAGGTCAATGGTCTGATTTTCGCCATCGATCTGCAGGTGTGCGTATTTGGTCGGCTTGGGCGCCATGCTTCCTCCGCTTGAATTTCTTGTAGTCCGTCCCCCGGCTCTGCGGCCGGATAGCGGCGAGACTATGTGGGGGCGCAGAATCAGTGTCAATTATTCCGCGGCGATGATGTTGCCGGTCAACGAACCGGCTTTGAGACAATCTGGTCTTGATTGTGCTCCGTCGACAAACAGCTGCTGTGGGTGTGGTCTTTCAACACATGGATGATTCGACAATCGGCGACCCGGCCCCGTCGACATTGGCGGACCATTCGTTGAAGTTCGCCACGTAACGATTCAAGCCTCACGATCTTGGCGTCGACATCGGCTAGCACATCACTCGCTACGCGATCAACCTGCGCACAAGGCTGATCGGGTTTGTCGGCGAGGTGCAGCAGTTCACGAATGGCGGGAAGTGGAAAACCAAGTTCGCGAGCGTGGCGAATGAATGCGAGGCGATCAGCGTGCACCAGGGTGTAGCGCCGTTGCCCCCCGTCACTGCGGGAGGGACTTGGCATCAACCCCTGCAGTTCATAGAAGCGGATGGTCTGGACGTTGGTCGCGGCACGTTTGGCAAGCACACCGATGCTGAGCATGTTCTGAAAAAGTCCCTTGAAGCTATAGTAACTATAGCAATTATGGTCATCGTCGTCGGCCAAAACGGCATTCGGAACTGGAATCACCTACAAGGGGGATAGACGATGGACATCGATTGGCTGAACTCAGCCCTTACACCATTAGTGTTCGGCGCCGGGTTTGTTCTGATTTCCGCTGTGCGGAGCTACTTTTTGTGGCGCACAGCGGGGATCGCCGCCTACGTAATCGATCACGACGATCCTCTGCACCGGTACTTGGGTCAGGTGTTCGCCGCAGTCGTTGCGGGGTATTTGCTGTATTTCGGAGCGGGCGCGGTCTGGCCATCATTTGTGGACCTTGCAGGTCAGCCTGATTGGGCTATGGAGTCGGCGCCACGTTACGTCAGTGTTGTCCTAATGATGGTGGCGACGATCTGGACCAGCTACGCGCAGATCCACATGGGCCGTTCCTGGCGCATCGGCATACCTACAGGTGAAGTGCCGAAACTGCGCATGAGCGGACCATTTTCTGTTTCGCGAAACCCCATTTTCCTCGGCATGCTGGTTTTTGTGGTTGGCATGACGCTGTGGTCGCCAAGCGTCGTGTCGGTCAGCTTGTTGGTCGCCACGACCATTGCCATCGAAGTCCAGATCCGTTGCGAGGAAGCTTTCCTTGAGCGCACCCTCGGAAGTGAGTATCGGGCCTATTGTTTGCGCGTGCGTCGTTGGCTCTGACTAGCCCAAGTTGATCCCCGTGACTGGCAATCAGGATGGACTGGACCGGTCAGGGTTGACCGAGCGTCGTGCCACGTCGATTCAGCATCAGGTACAGCACCGGCAAGACGATCAGTGTGAGCAACGTCGACGAGAGGATGCCGCCGATCACAACGGTGGCCAGAGGCCGCTGCACTTCTGCACCGATCCCGACGTTGAAAGCCATCGGTAGAAACCCGAGTGCGGCGACTGCCGCCGTCATCAATACCGGCCTCAATCGCCCAACGGCGCCATGGATGATCGCCTCATCAAGCGGCAAACCGTCGGCACGAAGCCTGCGGATGAAGGAAATCATCACCAGGCCGTTCAGCACCGCGACCCCTGACAAGGCGATGAAGCCAACACCAGCAGAGATCGACAGCGGCAGGTCGCGCAGGGCCAGGAAAAATATTCCGCCAGTCAGGGCCAGCGGGATACCTGTAAAGATGATCGTCGCGTCCCGGGCAGACCCAAACGCCCAGAACAGGAGTGCAAAAATGATGATCAGGGTCACCGGCACTACCACGGCAAGTCGTGCGGCTGCGGACAACAACTGTTCGAACGTGCCGCCGTAGTCGATCCAGTAACCCGGTGGCACCTGCACATCGTCATTGATCCGGGCCTGCAGATCGGTCACAAAACTGCCGAGGTCCCGATCGCGCACATTGGCCGTAATGACGACGCGCCGTTTGCCGTTTTCGCGATTGATCTGGTTTGGCCCCAGTGTGTGCACAAACGTCGACACTTCACGCATGGGTACGTTGGTCGCGCGCGCCGCGGAATTTCCGAACGAGCGAGCACTTTCATCCTCTCGACCCACCCTGTCGCTGTGACGCGGCAATGGAACTGGCAGGTCGGCGAGTGCGGCGAGGTCCTGGCGCAACTGTTCTGGCAGTCGCACGACAATGTCGAAACGACGATCGCCTGCATAGAACTGACCTGCCACTGAGCCGCCCACCGCCGTCGTCAGGGTATCCTGCACGGCAGAAGGATTCATGCCAAAACGCGCCAGGGCCAGCCGGTCGGGATGTACGGTGAGCAGGGGTAAACCGGTCGACTGTTCGAGCTTGACGTCGGCTGCGCCTGGGATTGTTTCCATCACCGCTTCGACCTGCTTGCCCACTTGCTCCAGACTATTGAGATCATCGCCGTACACCTTGACGGCAACGTCTGCTCGCACCCCCGAAATCAGCTCGTTCATACGCATCAGGATTGGCTGGGTGAATTCGTAGTTATTGCCGGGCATGGTTTCAGCGGCGGCTGCCAACTCCGCGATCAACGTGTTCTTCGGCTTGTCAGGGTCTGGCCATTGATCGCGCGGCTTCAGCATGACAAAGGTGTCTGCGACTGAAGGTGGCATCGGGTCGGTCGCAATCTCGGCCGTACCCAACTTCGAAAACACCCGTTCCACTTCTGGAAACCCGCGCAGCCTGGCCTCCAGCAGGATCTGCATGCCGATGGCCTGTTCCATTGAAGTGCCCGGGATTCGCAAGGCATGCATGGCGATGTCGCCCTCGTCAAGGCGCGGGATGAATTCGGAACCCAATCGGCTGGTGATCAGACCGCCAATCATGACGATGAGCGCGGTGGCGCAGACCGTGATCCAGCGATGTCGAAGCGACCACTTGAGGACGGGTTCGTACACCCCTTTCATGACTCGCATTGTTCGGGTGTCCCCGGCGTGGGCGCGGCCCCGAAGTGCCAGTGCAATCGCTGCCGGGATAAAGGTCAGCGACAACAGCATTGCGCCGGTCATGGCCAAAACGACGGTGATCGCCATGGGATGGAACATCTTTCCCTCGATACCCGTCAGCGCAAAGATCGGCAGATACACCGCACCGATGATGCCAAGCCCGAACAGGCTTGGCCGAATGACTTCCTCTGTCGCCGACGCTGCAGTCTCGAGTTGTTCAGCGCGGGTGAGGCTGCGTCCGAGCGTGCCTTGTTCCTCGCCAAAACGGCGCAGACAGTTCTCCATGATGATGACTGCGCCATCCACGATCAGGCCGAAGTCGAGTGCGCCGAGACTCATGAGGTTGCCGGAAACACCCCCTGCCAACATGCCGGTGAACGTGAACAACATGGACAGTGGGATGACCGCCGCGGTGATGATCGCTGCGCGCAGATTGCCGAGCATCACAAACAGGACAGCAATGACCAGCAGTGCACCTTCAGTCAGGTTTTTTGAAACGGTGTTGATGGTGCGGTCAACCAGCGTGGTGCGGTTGTAGACCGGTGTGGCGGTGACCCCGGCAGGCAGACTTCGGCTTGCCTCTGCAAGCTTCGCCGCTGCTGCTTCACTGACCTGTCGGCTATTCGCTCCGACCAGCATGAACACCGTACCGAGCACGACCTCCTGCCCGTCTTGAGTGGCGGCGCCGCTACGCAGTTCAAGCCCCTCACCGACTGATGCAACGTCCCGGATTCGCACTGGAACGCCCTCACGACGATCGATGACGATGTCGCGAATCTCGTCGAGACTGGTCACCTGGCCAGGAACACGTACCAGTAGTTGCTGGCCATTGCGCTCGATATAACCGGCACCGACATTCTGGTTGTTGGCACCCACGACACGCACGATGTCCTGTAACGAGAGGTCAAACGCGACCAGTCGTGCTGGGTCCGGATTGATGTGGATCTGCCGGGCGTAACCACCAATGGTGTTGACATCAGTGACGCCGGGCGTCGTACGAAGCTGAGGTCGTATGACCCAGTCCTGGAGGGTTCGCAGATCGGTTGCGGTCCAGGTTGTGCCGTCCGGCTTGCGCGCATCTACGTCGGCTTGCACCGAGTACATGAAAATCTCGCCCATTCCAGTGGCGATGGGACCGATTGCTGGCTCCAGACCTTCAGGCAGGGAAGAACGGATCTGTTGGAGACGTTCAGCAACCTGTTGACGAGCGAAGTACAGGTCAGTCCCGTCGACAAAGACCGTGGTCACCTGGGACAGTCCGTAACGCGAGATCGAACGCGTGTAATCCAGACCGGGGAGACCCGCCATGGCGGTCTCGATGGGAAACGTCACGCGCTGTTCCGCTTCAAGCGGCGAGAACCCGGGGGTCTGGGTATTGATCTGCACCTGGACGTTGGTGATGTCGGGGGTTGCATCGATCGGCAGCTGGAAAAAGCTCCAGAAACCAGTCGTCAGCATGCCGATGGTCAGCGACATCACGAGCCATCGGTGCGCGATTGAAAAGTGGACGATCCGGCCCAGCCAGGATGGCCGCTCAGTGGTCATGTGTTGCCCCTGACTTTTCGATGTCTGCCTTGACCAGATAACTCTGGGCGACCACGACGGCGTCTGCAGGCGTCAGTCCGGCCAACACCTCGACGTGTGTTGCATCCTTCTCGCCGAGTTCGACGGGCCGTACTTCATACGTGTCGCCAACACGGATGAACACCACAGTCCAGTCGCGAAACGTTTGCAGCGCGGCTAACGGGACCATCATGGCGACGTTTTTCTGCGCCACCGTGATACGTGCCTTGACGGCTGCGCCGGGGCGCCAGCCCCCATCCGCATTGTTGAGGATGGCTCGAGCAACCGTACTCTGGCTCGCGGTGGCCATGCCTGGCAGGATACGTTCGACGGTAGTCTCACTGGTAACACCATCGGCGAGCCGGGTGACGACGACCGCGGCGCCGGCTGTGATGTGTTCGCTGTCGGCGCCAAACAGATGCAGGTCGACCCACAGTGTCGTCAGGTCTGCCATCTCAAACAGGACTTCACCTTCTGCGGCAAAGTCACCAATTGTGGTGTGTCGCGCCATGACAACACCGCCCATGCTGGTTATGACCGGATAGGTCTTGAGGCTGGTATTGCTGTCGATCTCGGCAAGGACTTCTCCCTTGGTGACCCGGTCCCCCACCTGCGCGTTGACGCGCTTCACCTGCCCGGCATAACGAGCGGCCAGACGGGTTGTGTTGTCTTCAGCCAGCGTGAGCAAGCCCTGGACTTCATGCTGATCGGCGATGACGCCCGATGCAGCCGTCCTGACTTCGATACCCGCTTCAATGGCGATGGCTGGATCGATGCGTGTTCGTCCCTCATAACTCTCGTAAGTCCAGCGCAAGGTGGCGCCTTCGATTCTGGCGACAACCTCCACATCAAAAGAGTGTGGTTCGCCGACGATACTGCTCGCCTGCAGACTGCCATCGCGCTGGGGTTCGAGCACGTGCTGCTCCCTGACGTTGCCAAGCCGCACCACATTCACGGTGACTTCCCCACGGTCGGGAGGCAGCGACTCGCCGTCCTGATACAGCCATGCCTGATAAGCCGGTGGACGCCCTGATTCAGCGATGCCAAGTTCGACGGTAAAGCCTGCCTGTTCCAGCAGCTTGCCTCGATGTGGGCCTCGTGCCGCGGGCTGGTCCGCGGCATGGGCATCAGCGTCGTGTCCGTGTTCTTCATGCGCATCGCTCCCGCGATCACAGGCACCGACGAGCAGCATCAGCGTCAGCAGAAGAAGTGAGAGTTCCAGAGGACGCGTTGAACGTAGTTTCATTGCGGGTACTCCACTGGACTCACAGAATTTGAAGGGCTGGAACCACCCGAAGCGCCTGAGAGGATTGGACCGATTGCGGTTCGCCCCAACAGTCGCTCGATTTCGATCAACGCGCGTTGACCCCGCAGACCTTCCTCGAGTGCTGCAAGTTGCCCGTCGATCAGCTCGGTTTGTAGGGTGTGCCATTCCAGTGCCGATGCAGCACCAGCTTCATAGGCGCTGGCCGCAGCGCGAGCGGCCTGGTCGAGAAGCGGCAGCACCTTTTCTTCCCATTGCTGCTGCGATCGGGCGGCGGACTGATAGATGTCCGTCGCCATGGCGAGCGTTGTTTCGAACGTCAGTTCGGTGACCTCACGTTCGATTTCAAGTGCCGCCAGCTCCGATCGACTGGCGTCGATGCCAGGTTGTGCCCTGGCTCGGCTGCCCAACGGAAGACTGACGCTTCCGACCAGCCCAAACCCATCGGTTGCTTCCAGTCTGCGCAGGCCAATCTGCCATTGCAGATCGGGTGTGCGATCGGCGCTGGCGAGCCTGACGCGAGCCTCCCGGATGTGTGTCTCGTTGGCGAAACGTGCAAGGGTCGGCGCGGCCATCGTCTCGGCAGTCCATTGGTCGGGCTGGTTCAGCTCCGGTAATCGGACAGGAAGCAACGGTACGTCGATGTTTCCGGGCGTAGGTTCACCCCATAACGCACCCAGTTGGCGACTGGACCGGACCCCGGTGAGCTCACATTGCAACTGGACAATTTCGGCCTTTGCGGTGGCCGCCTTGCTGATCCACAGATCAGATTCCTGTCCGGCACCAGCTGCCAGGCGGCGTTCGGCAGCGCTTGCGGCCCGCTTTCGTTCTTCAACCGCCGTTTTGAAGATCCGGCATTTCGACCCTGCTTCGACGACCTGCAGATACCGCCGTGCGGTTTCGGCCAGCAGATCCAGGCGCTTGATTTCTCGATCAACGGTGATTGAGTCGATCTGGGCGTGTGCCAGCGCGCGGCGTGCTTCGAGTTTGTCGCCTCGTTCAAGCACCGAGCCGATGGTGAACGTCACTTCTGCCGCGTCCAGACCACCATACCCGTGGTTACCGAGCACGTTCTCAACGGTGCTACCCACCACACGTGCCGGGGATTGGCCCGCGGCCGCCGAGCGCGCCAGGAAAGTGCTCCGGTAGATCGCAAACACCTTGAGTTCAGGGTGCGTGGCCTCCACCCGGGCAAACGCCTCTTCGAGGGTCAGTGGCGCCGCATCCGCCACCGATGTCAGCGTCAGACCTGCGGTCAGCAGGGCCGTTGTCAATCGCATGATGTTCTCCTGCAGGAACTGGAATGTGCCGGGACTAGCCGAACTGTGGTGCAGCCATCAGCGCACAGAGCGCAGTCAGAAGTCCGTTGGGAAGGTCGGGAATCGCTTCAGGAGGTGAGTGGCGGACGGAAGGGGATACCCGGAGGCGGCAACGGCAAGCCGGCCGCAGCATAGGGCTCGAAGGTTGAGGGATCCTGTCGAGCTGACATGGTTGCATTCACGATTGCGAAAGGCAGCACCGCGTTGCTGCTGCTTTGTGCCTCGTGCATGAACGTATGAAGAAGTCCGAAGGCGCTCTGATCTTCCGATCCGAAGACTGGCTCATCAGTGCCCACACCGGCATGATCGTGGAGCGCGCCGTGCCCGCTCATCTTGCCATGCTGGTCATCGTGTTCCAGCAGGTGATGGGTTTGCCCAGCCATGCCGGCTAGCGGCGCGCCAACCAAGCTAAACAGCATGAGGCCGATCATGATCAACGTTGATCGGTGTGCCGGAGGTCTGGTTGTCGAGGGAACATTCATAAGGGGAGACTAGCCCGGATGCCCCGATCGGGCAAACGTTCTCAATGTTGCGCGTTGCTGCCAATCAAGCGTGCTCCGGAACTGTCTGGCATTTGCGAAAGCTCGCAACTAGAATTCACGCGCATTCCCGACGGCGTCTTGATTACCCGGTCGCTTCAGTCTGCTGAAGCCCGTCCCGGTGCATGGACTCGTTGTTCCTGTCGTGTGTTATCCCGGTGGGGGACGATGGGTTTGCCGAATTTATTGGGCACGTCGGGAAAGAAAGGAACGTAGGAAAATAGACGGGACATCAAGGAGCACGTACGCCCCATGAGCATCGATAAAATGAACCGGCCAATAAACCTGAACCTGTTTGCGTTCCGGTTTCCGCTGGCTGCCCTGGCCTCGATCACCCACCGGGTGACTGGCGTACTACTACTGGCCGGTGTTGGCCTGTTGATCTATCTCGCAGACACCGCGCTGTCGTCCGCCGAAGGTTTTGCCAATGCCAAAACCCTGATCAATGCAGGCGGGTTCGCGACCTTCCTGCTCTGGGCGACCCTTGTCGCGCTGGTCTACCATCTGTTGGCAGGCATCAAGCACATCCTGCTGGATTTCCATATCGCCGACACCGTACCTGCGGCGTTTGCTGCCTCGATCGCCGTGATCGTCCTCACCCTCATTGATGCTGCGCTGCTGGGAGTCTGGTTATGGTAGCCAACGCAACCTCGTTTGCCCGGTCGGGGCTTGCCGACTTCATCATCCAGCGCATCACGGCAGTCATCATCGGTGTCTATGCTGTGGTGGTGACGCTGTTCTTTATCGGTAATCCGTCTCTGGATCATGGTGGCCTTACCGCTTTCTTTGGTGGTTTTGGCATGCAGCTGTTCTCGACTGCCGCAGTGTTATCCACCATTGCCCATGCGTGGATCGGGCTGTGGACAGTGGGGACGGATTATTTGCTGCCGGCCCATATCGGCAAAAGTGCAACGACCTTGCGCTTCATCTATCAGATGGGTTGTCTCGGAATTCTCTTCGTTTACCTCGTGTGGGCGATTCAATTGGTGTGGAGTCTGTAGTGGCGCAAATCAGGAAGATGGAATACGACGGCGTCATCGTTGGCGGTGGCGGTGCAGGCATGCGCGCGGCGCTGCAGCTGGCGCAGTCGGGTCTGAAAACTGCCGTGATCACGAAGGTGTTCCCGACCAGATCCCACACGGTGTCCGCACAGGGTGGCATCACGTGCGCGATCGCCAGCGATGATCCCAACGACGACTGGCGCTGGCACATGTACGACACCGTGAAAGGGTCCGACTACATTGGCGATCAGGACGCCATCGAGTACATGTGCAGTGAAGGACCGCAGGCCGTGTTCGAACTGGAACACATGGGTCTGCCGTTCTCGCGAACCGAGTCCGGTCGAATCTATCAGCGACCCTTCGGCGGTCAGTCCAAGAACTTCGGCGAAGGTGGGCAGGCTGCGCGTACCTGCGCGGCAGCAGACCGAACCGGGCACGCACTGCTGCATACGTTGTATCAGGCCAATGTCAAAGCCAACACAACGTTCCTGAACGAATGGTTTGCGGTTGATCTCGTGAAGAACCAGGACGGCGTCGTCGTCGGCGTGGTTGCCATCGAGATGGAAACCGGCGAAGTCGTTTTTGTGCAGTCCAAGGCGACGGTCTTTGCCACCGGTGGCGCAGGCCGAATCTATGCCAGCACCACGAATGCACTGATGAATACCGGTGACGGCGTCGGCATGGCCTTGCGTGCCGGTTTCCCGGTGCAGGACATCGAGATGTGGCAGTTCCATCCCACGGGTATTGCCGGTGCGGGTGTGCTGGTCACGGAAGGTTGTCGAGGTGAGGGCGGTTACCTCATCAACAAGAATGGCGAACGTTTCATGGAACGGTATGCACCCACAGCCAAGGACCTCGCTGGTCGGGATGTGGTGGCGCGCTCGATGATTATCGAGATCATTGAAGGTCGAGGCGCGGGTCCCGATGGCGATCATGTGCTGCTCAAGCTGGATCATCTGGGCGCCGATGTGTTGAACTCCCGCCTGCCGGGTATCTGCGAACTGGCGAAGACCTTTGCCCATGTGGATCCGGTCAAGGAGCCGATTCCAGTCGTGCCGACGTGTCATTACATGATGGGTGGTGTGCCAACCCAGGTGAGTGGTCAGGCGCTGATGCAGGGTGCAGATGGCGTGGACCGTCCTGTTGAAGGTTTCTACGCCGCCGGTGAAGTGGCCTGTGTATCCGTGCATGGTGCAAACCGTCTCGGTGGCAACTCGTTGCTCGACCTCGTGGTATTCGGTCGCGCCGCAGGCAAGCACATCGAAGATGTGGTCCGCACCGGGGTGAGCTATCGCAATGCCAGTCAGTCGGATCTTGACCAGGCCATGTCACGGCTCAATCGCTGGAACGAATCCACCTCGGCCGGTGAGTCCGTGGCAGTACTGAAGAAAGAACTCCAGACCAACATGCAGAACAACTTTGGTGTGTTTCGCACCGAGAAGAACATGCAGACGGGTATCCGCAAACTCGCCGAACTGCGTGAACGCATCAGCCGCGGCTATCTGTCCGACAAGTCGAACACATTCAACACGGCGCGCCTTGAAGCGCTGGAACTCGACAACCTGCTCGAAGTTGCCGAAGCGACGGCGATAGCCGCTGAAGTGCGCAAGGAAAGTCGTGGCGCCCATGCGCGGGATGACTACACCACCCGCGATGACACTAACTGGTTGTGCCATTCGATGTATTTCCCTGACGAAAAGCGTGTGGGCAAACGCGCCGTCAACTTTGCACCCAAGACCATGCCGGCGTTCCAGCCGATGGAAAGGAAGTACTAACCATGCAAGTCAGCGTTTACAGATACAACCCGGACGTGGATGAAGTACCGCAGATGCGGAGCATGAGTATCGAGCTGCCAGCGGGCAAGGACCTCATGGTGCTTGATGTCATGGAGCTCATGAAAGCCCAGGACCCGACGTTTTCCTATCGGCGCTCCTGCCGGGAAGGTGTGTGCGGCTCCGATGGCGTGAACATGAACGGCAAGAATGGCCTGGCCTGCATTACGCCGGTTTCGGAAGTCGCCAAGGGTGGCAAACTCATCCTGCGCCCCTTGCCAGGCTTGCCAGTGGTGCGTGATCTGGTGGTCGACATGACCCAGTTTTATCGTGCCTATCGCAAGATCGATCCATTCCTCATCAATGACAAGCCAGCACCAGCGCAGGAGCGGTTACAGTCACCCAAGGACCGCGAAGAACTGGATGGCCTCTATGAGTGCATCCTGTGTGCCTGTTGTTCAACCGCCTGTCCTTCGTTCTGGTGGAACCCTGACAAGTTCATAGGTCCGGCAGGCCTGCTGCAGGCTTATCGATTCCTGGCCGATTCACGCGACACCGCTACCGCCGAACGTCTGGCCAAGCTGGATGATCCGTTCAGCGTCTTCCGCTGCCGAGGCATCATGAACTGCGTGAGTGTGTGTCCCAAGGGTCTCAACCCTACGCGTGCCATCGGCAAGATCCGCACGATGCTGATGCAGCAGGGGACCTGACGCGGATTCACCGGCGATAAAAAACGCCGGTGTGACGCCGATGATTCAGGTTCTCGACTACAGTACTTCACTACAGTAGTTGAAGGATCAGGAGCAGACGCCTTGGATACTTACAACGAACGCATGCGCAGGAGTTCACATCTGGCGGGCACCAATTCCGCCTATGTCGAGTCGATCTACGAAAATTACCTCAGCGATCCCAATTCGGTATCGCCGGAGTGGCGCGCTTATTTCAATCAATTGCCGCACGTAGCCAGTGCGGTGCATGGCGAAACACCTCACCGTGCGGTCATTGCGCACTTCGAACGGGTTGGCAGAAACCGTCTGAAGGCGCGTCCGGAAAAAGTCTCGGCAGACATCCGCAGCGCGCATGAAATCAAACAGATGTATCTGGCTGATCTCATCGCCGCCTACCGGCGGCGTGGACACATGAAGGCGAACCTTGATCCGTTGGGGCTCATGTCACGCCATGTGATGCCGATTCTCGACATTGCATATCACGGCCTGACACCTGCTGACTTTGACGAGATGTTTGACACCGGTACGCTCGAATTTCCCGCCGAGCGCGGCAACCTGCGAGAGATCCTGGCGGTACTTGAAGCCACCTACTGTGGTTCGGTTGGCGCCGAGTTCATGCACATCGTCGATGCCGGTGAACAGATGTGGGTGCAACAGCGACTGGAAAGGGTGCGTTCCAGACCGGTTTACTCCGGCGCCGAAAAGCGGATGCTGCTGGAGCGTCTGAGCGCAGCCGAGGGGCTGGAAAAATACCTTCACAGCCGATATCCGGGGACCAAACGCTTCGGCCTGGAAGGGCTTGAGAGCCTGATCCCGAGTTTGCACGCGTTGTTGCAGCGGCTGGGCGGGCACGGGGTAAAGGAAGCGGTACTCGGCATGCCACACCGAGGGCGCCTGAATGTGCTCGTTAACATTCTTGGCAAGAATCCCTCGTTACTGTTTGCAGAGTTCGATGGCAAGGCAGCGCCCCTGCAGGGCAGCGGTGATGTGAAGTATCACCAGGGCTTTTCGACCAACATCATGACACCGGGTGGCGAGATGCATCTGGCCATGGCGTTCAACCCCTCACATCTGGAGATCGTGGCACCGGTCGTTGAAGGCTCGGTTCGGGCCCGGCAGGATCGGCGTGGTGACCTGCAAGGGCTCGAAGTCGCACCCATCGTTGTGCATGGCGACGCGGCGTTTGCGGGCCAGGGTGTGGTCATGGAGACATTCCAGATGTCGCAGACGCGTGGTTATCGCACTGGCGGCACGATCCACATCATCGTCAACAACCAGATTGGTTTCACGACCCACGAACAAGTTGATGCACGTTCGACGGACTACTGCACGGAAATTGCCAAGATGGTGCAGGCGCCCATTTTCCATGTGAATGCTGATGATCCGGAGGCAGTGCTTTTTGTCACGCGTCTGGCCGCGGACTATCGACAGGAATTCCGCAAGGATGTGGTGATCGATCTCATCGGCTATCGGCGCCGCGGGCACAACGAAGCCGAAGAGCCTTCGAAAACGCAGCCGATCATGTATCAGAAAATCCAGAAACATCCGACGACCCGCACGATCTACCTCGAGAAGCTGGTCAGGGAAAAGGTTGTGACTCAGGCGGATGGCGACACCATGGCGGAAGTGTATCGACAGTCGCTGGAGGCAGGCGAGAGCGCAGCGCTTGCGATCGTTCGGGACGCGCAGTCGGCCCTGGCCGTGGACTGGTTGCCCTATCTCGGGCATGACTGGGATACACCAGCCGATACGCGTGTTTCAGCCGCAGTATTGCGCAGTGTCAATGCTCGCATCGAAGCGTTGCCCGAACACTTTGTCCTGCATCCGCAGGTGAAAAAAATCATTGAAGATCGTCATCGCATGGCCGCCGGTGCCATGCCGGTGAACTGGGGGTTTGCCGAGATCATGGCTTACGCCACGCTGCTTGATGCGGGCGTGACGGTTCGGCTGACGGGTCAGGACGTTGGTGTTGGCACGTTCAGTCATCGCCATGCGGTGGTTCACAACCAGAAGAACGGTGATCGCCATTGTTTGCTGGATGGTCTGCTGGATGGTCAGCCGGATGGTCAGAAAGGAGGCGCGCCCTTTCATATCTTCGATTCGCTGTTGTCCGAAGAGGCTGTTCTGGCATTTGAGTATGGTTATGCCACTAGTCGACCAAGATCGCTGGTGATCTGGGAAGCGCAGTTCGGTGACTTTGCCAATGGTGCGCAGGTGGTGATCGACCAGTTCATTTCTTCAGGTGAAACGAAGTGGGGACGCCTGTGCGGACTGACGCTGCTGTTGCCGCACGGCCAGGAAGGCGCTGGTCCCGAGCATTCTTCAGCGCGACTCGAACGTTTTCTGCAAATGTGTGCGGAGCACAACATGCAGGTGTGCATGCCCAGCACGCCGGCACAGGTATTCCACATGATTCGTCGGCAGGCGATTCGACCGTGGCGGGTCCCGTTGATTGCCATGACACCGAAGAGTCTGCTGCGCCACAAGCTCGCCGTCAGCACCATGGACGAGCTGGCACTGGGTCATTTCCAGTGTGTCATCGGTGAGGTGGATCCCCACGAACCGACGGCCATCACCCGAGTGGTGATGTGCAGTGGCAAGGTGTACTACGAGTTGCTGGAGGCGCGGCGAGAAGCTGGCGCCAGGCACATTGCCATCGTTCGCATCGAGCAGCTGTATCCGTTCCCTGAGGCAGAGCTTGCGCGGATCATCGCCCCTTACCAGCATCTTGAAGAAGCCACCTGGTGCCAGGAAGAACCCATGAACCAGGGGGCCTGGTATTCAAGCCAGCATCACCTGCGTCGTGTGGTTCTGGAACACGGCGAAACGTTGTACCTCACCTATGCTGGTCGTGAGCCGCATGCAGCACCGGCGCCGGGTTATGCCAGCCTGTTCAATCAGCAACAGCAGAAACTGGTGCAAGACGCACTGTTTGGCTGACCGTCAACAAGAGCAAAGACATGGACATCAAGACCCCGCCGTTTCCGGAATCCGTGAGTGAAGGCACGATTGCCGCCTGGCATGTTCAGCCTGGCCAGACTGTCCGCCGGGATGCCCTCTTGGTTGAGATCGAAACCGACAAGGTGGTTCTGGAGATTGTTGCACAGAGCGATGGCACGCTTACGTCGATCATCAAGGACACTGGCGAGACGGTGCAGGGTGAAGAAGTCATAGGCACCTTCTCTGTCGAAGCGGTCGCTGAACGCGAATCGGTTCGCGATGCCGGGATCTCCGCCACAGCTTCTGACCGCGAGCCTGTCTCCGGCCCGGCAGCCCGTAAGCTTGCAGACGAGATGGGTGTCGAAATTACGGATGTCAAAGGTAGCGGTCGCGATGGACGCGTTACCAAGGAAGACGTTGCAAGAACAGCAGCGGAACGTCAGTCACAGACACCGGTGGCGGCGGCGCTTGCGATTCCCGGTGCCAGCACACTGCTCGGTGAGGAGACCGCCACCGGTGATCGTGTTGAGCGCCGCGTCCCGATGACCCGATTGCGAGCCAGTGTTGCGAAGCGACTGGTTGAAGCACAACACAACGCAGCCATGCTCACCACCTTCAACGAAGTGGACATGACCGGCGTCATGGGTCTGCGCAAGAAGTTCGGTGACGAATTCCAGAAGGTGCACAACGGCACGAAGCTTGGCTTCATGAGTTTTTTTGTTCGCGCCAGTGTCGAAGCGCTCAAGCGCTTTCCGGCGGTGAATGCCAGCATCGATGGCAGTGACATCGTCTATCACGGCTACTTTGATATCGGTGTGGCTGTTTCCACAGAGCGCGGTCTGGTGGTGCCCATCGTGCGGGATGCCGATGCGCTGTCACTGGCGCAGATCGAAGATCAGATTTCGGACTACGGTAACCGGGCGCGTGCCGGTAAACTGACGATAGAAGAGATGCAGGGCGGCACGTTTACGATTTCCAATGGCGGAATCTTCGGATCATTGCTGTCTACTCCGATCCTGAATCCGCCGCAGACCGGTATTCTTGGCATGCACAAGATCCAGGATCGGCCGGTGGTAGTGGACGGTCAGATCGTCATCCGCCCGATGATGTACCTGGCACTCTCGTATGATCATCGCTTGATCGATGGGCGCGAAGCGGTAGGCTTCCTCGTCGCGATCAAGGGTCTCCTGGAAGATCCGGCTCGTATACTGCTCGAGCTGTAAGAAAAAAATCAGGCCAAGTTACTGAATTCATAGATTATTTGAACTTCAATTGCCGGGAGAAAGGCATGAGTGAACATTACGACGTCATCGTCATCGGCGCGGGACCTGCGGGTTATGCGGCGGCAATCCGCACCGCGCAGCAGGGCCTGTCGACCGCCTGCATCGACAAGTCGCTGGGCAAGGATGGCAAGCCGGTACTGGGCGGCACGTGCCTGAACTGGGGGTGTATTCCCTCCAAGGCACTGCTCGATGCCAGCCACAAGTACCACGATGCCAAACATGGCGGCTTCGCTGCGGTCGGCATCAAGGTAGGTTCAGTAGAGATCGACGTCCCTTCGATGATCGCACGCAAAGACCAGGTGGTCAGCGGATTGACCTCTGGTATCGGCGGGCTCTTCAAGGGCAATGGTGTCACCCCGTTGCCCGGACGCGGCAAGCTGCTGAAAGACCGCAAGGTGGAGTACACCGCCCACGATGGCAGCGTGAAGATACTGTCGGCAGAGCATGTGATTCTGGCTGCGGGTTCGGTGCCGGTACAGATCCCGCCGGCGCCGCTGACCGAAGGTTACATCGTCGATTCCACTGGCGCCCTTGAATTTCAGTCGGTGCCCCCACGTCTGGGTGTGATTGGTGCCGGCGTGATTGGCCTTGAGCTTGGCAGTGTCTGGAATCGCCTGGGTTCGCAGGTGATCGTGCTTGAGGCGCTGGCCGAATTTCTGCCGATGGCCGATGAGCGAGTCGGTCGGGATGCTGAAAAAATGCTGAAGAAGCAGGGGCTCGACATCCGGCTGGGTTGTCTGGTCACCGGTGCGAAAGTCGTCAATGGCGCGGTGGATGTGACTTTCAAGAATGCCGAGGGCGAGCAGACCGTGACGGTCGACAAGTTGATCGTTGCGGTCGGTCGTCGTCCGCTCATCCAGAACCTGCTGAGCACCGACTCCGGCGTCAACCTTGATGAACGTGGGTTTCTGTTCGTCAACGAGGTCTGCGAAACCGATGTACCACATGTCTATGCAATCGGTGATGTAGTACGCGGCCCGATGCTGGCACACAAAGGTACGGAAGAAGGTGTGATGGTCGCCGAGCGTATTGGCGGCCACAAACCGATGGTCAATTACGATTGCATCCCCAGCGTCATCTATACACATCCGGAAATCGCCTGGGTCGGCAAAACTGAACAGGACGTCAAAGCCAGTGGGGAAGCCTATAACGTTGGCCAGTTTCCGTTTGCTGCCAGCGGGCGCGCCCTGGCGGCCAATGACACCGAAGGCTTCGTCAAGGTCATTGCCGACGCCGCCACAGACCGTATTCTAGGCATCCATGTGCTCGGACCGCAGGCTTCCGAAATTATCGCGCAGGCGGTGATCTCGATGGAGTTCGATGCCAGCGCTGAAGACCTCGGGCTGACCATGTTTGCCCATCCGACCTTGTCGGAAGCACTGCATGAAGCCGCGCTCGGTGTTGCCGGGCACGCGATTCACATGGTGAACCGCAAAAAGAAGTGATTTCTCAAACCCTTTCGATCAACCAGGAAAAAAGGTTTCCATGAACCTACACGAGTACCAGGCAAAGCAGCTCTTTGCCGAATATGGGCTGCCGGTCTCCACCGGCTATGCAGTGGATACAGCTGAACAGGCTGTTGAAGCGGCGAAAAAAATCGGTGGCACACGCTGGGTCTGCAAAGTCCAGGTCCATGCGGGCGGCCGCGGCAAGGCCGGCGGTGTCAAACTCGCTGACACGCTGGATGAGGTGCGTGCGTTTGCCAACAAGTGGGTTGGCAAGCGACTGGTAACCATTCAGACCGATGCATCGGGTCAGCCGGTGTCGAAGATCTATGTCGAGAGCTGTACCGACATTGCGCGCGAACTGTATCTGGGCGCAGTCATCGATCGTGCCAGCCGTCGTGTCGTTTTCATGGCTTCCACCGAGGGTGGTGTTGAAATCGAAAAGGTTGCTGAAGAAACGCCGGAGAAGATTCTCAAGGCAGCCATTGATCCGTATGTTGGCGCGCAACCCTTTCAGGGCCGACGCATAGCCTTTCAGCTTGGCCTCAAGGGTGATCAGATCAAGCAGTTCACGAATATTTTCATGGGGCTGTCGAAGCTGTTTCATGAACTCGACTGCACGTTGCTTGAAGTCAATCCTCTGGTGATCACCACCGAAGGCAATGTGCATTGTCTCGATGCCAAGTTGACCATCGACGGCAATGCCACCTATCGTCAGAAAAAAGTGGCGGCCATGCACGATCCTTCACAAGAAGACGAACGTGAAGCGCAGGCAGCGGCACATAACCTCAACTACGTTGCGCTGGAAGGCAATATTGGTTGCATGGTGAATGGCGCAGGGCTTGCCATGGGCACCATGGACCTGGTGAAACTGTATGGTGGTCAGCCGGCCAACTTCCTGGATGTCGGCGGCGGCGCGACCAAACAGACGGTGACCGAGGCATTCAAGATCATCCTTTCGGATGCCAACGTGAAGGCCGTTCTGATCAACATCTTCGGCGGTATCGTCAGTTGCGTGACCATTGCCGAGGGCATTATCGGCGCAGTCCAGGATGTGGGTGTGAAGGTCCCTGTCGTGGTCCGGTTTGAAGGCAACAACTCGGAGGCTGGTCGCGCTCGTCTGAAGGAAAGCGGTCTCAACATCATTCCCGCGAACTCCCTGAAGGACGCGGCTGAAAAAGTCGTCGCAGCAGCGGGAGGCAATCGATGAGCATTCTGGTCAACAAGAACACCAAGGTTATCTGCCAGGGCTTTACCGGCTCCCAGGGCACCCTGCACAGCGAACAGGCCATCGCCTATGGCACCAAACTGGTTGGCGGTGTAACGCCTGGCAAAGGCGGTACGAAACACCTGAATCTGCCGGTGTTTGATACGGTGGCTGATGCAGTCAACGCAACCGGCGCAACGGCGTCGGTGATCTATGTACCCGCACCGGTCGCGAAGGACGGGATCCTCGAAGCACTCGATGCAGGCATCAAGCTGATCGTCTGCATTACCGAGGGCATTCCGACGCTGGACATGCTGGCGGTCAAGGCCCGGCTCGACATCTCGGATGCACGCCTCATCGGCCCGAACTGTCCGGGAGTCATCACTCCCGGTGAGTGCAAGATCGGGATCATGCCAGGTCACATTCACCTGCCCGGAAAAGTTGGCATCGTGTCCCGTTCCGGGACGCTGACCTACGAAGCGGTCAAACAGACGACGGACAAAGGTTATGGCCAGAGTTCCTGTGTCGGCATCGGCGGTGACCCGATCGCAGGCAGCCACTTCATCGACATCCTGAGAATGTTCCAGGACGATCCGCAGACTGAAGCCATCGTGATGGTTGGCGAGATCGGCGGTAACGCCGAAGAAGACGCGGCCGCATTCATCAAGAAGTACGTGACCAAACCGGTAGTGGGCTACATCGCGGGTGTTACCGCGCCAGCCGGCAAGCGCATGGGTCATGCCGGCGCCATTATTGCCGGTGGCAAGGGCACTGCGTCCGAGAAGTTTGCGGCGCTGCAGGCAGCCGGTGTGCGCACGGTGGACAGCCTTGCGAATATCGGTGATGCACTCGCCGAGATCACCGGCTGGGGTTGAAATCCAGGGGCGCAAGCCTTATCTAGTTCCCCGTAACTTGAACCCATCCCGCTGCGAACCAGCGGGGTGGTGTTCGTCGTCCAATGTTTTCACAGGGATTCGCCATGGCTGAAGCCACTACACAACAAACCTACGGTTTCCAGACCGAAGCCAAACAGCTGCTCAAGCTGATGATTCACTCGCTCTATTCGAATCGCGAGATTTTTCTTCGGGAGCTGATTTCCAATGCGTCGGACGCGATCGACAAACTGCGCTTCCAGGCGATCAGCAATCCGGACCTGATCGCGACCGACAGTGACTATCACATCGACGTGACCTTTGATAAGGACGCCCGAACACTGACGCTGTCGGACAATGGTATCGGCATGACTCGAGAGGAAGTCATCGACCATCTCGGGACCATTGCCAAGTCGGGTACCGCGGAGTTTCTTTCGAAGCTCTCTGGAGATCAGAAAAAAGACACGGCGCTGATCGGTCAATTTGGCGTGGGTTTCTATAGCACATTCATCGTTGCGGATGAGGTTGAAGTGGTCACACGTGCGGCGGGGCAAACCGATGCCGTGCGCTGGAAGTCGAAGGGTGAGGATCAATTTTCTGTTGAGCCCGCTGACCGCTCTGCGCGCGGTACGGACGTCATCCTGCATCTCAAGACAGACGCAGAAGAATTCGCTGATGGTTATCGCCTGCGCAATATCGTTCGGCGTTATTCCGATCACATTGCCGTACCGGTACGCATGCTGGAAGAAAAGTTCAAGGCGGACGATGACAAGGATGCCGACACCGAAGCGCCAAGACTGGAAGTGATCAATCAAGCCAAGGCGTTGTGGACGCGATCTCGCTCGGACATCAGCGACGATGAGTACAAGGCGTTCTACAAACACGTCAGTCATGACTTTGAGGAACCACTGTCCTGGAGCCACAACCGGGTTGAAGGCAAACTCGAATACACCAGCTTGTTGTTTCTGCCCAAGCGCGCACCGTTCGACATGTGGAATCGGGAAGCTCCACGTGGCCTCAAGCTGTACGTCCAGCGCGTTTTCATCATGGACGAAGCGGAGCACTTCCTGCCGCTGTATCTGCGTTTTGTCAAAGGCGTGGTGGATTCCAATGACTTGCCGCTTAACGTTTCCCGCGAAATCCTGCAGCAGGATGAGCGGGTCACCACGATCAAGAATGCGCTCACCAAGCGTATTCTGAATACGATGTCGACGCTGGCTGAAAAAGAGCCGGAGAATTACCAGACGTTCTGGGATGAGTTTGGTGAAGTGCTGAAAGAAGGGGCTGGTGAGGATCGTGCCAATCGTGAGGCGTTGGCGGCCTTGTTGCGTTTTGCATCGACCAAAGGCGATGGTGAAAAGAAGAGTGTGAGCCTGGATACCTACCTCGAGCGCAAAGCCGAAGGACAGGACAAGATCTACTACGTGGTAGCAGAGTCCTATAATCACGCCGTCAACTCACCGCATATCGAGGTCCTGAAAGAGCAGGGCATCGAGGTGCTGCTCATGTTCGATCGCATCGACGAGTGGCTGATGTCCAGCTTGCAGGACTACAAGGACATCAAGTTCCTGGATGCCATGCGGGCGGATCTGCCGCTGCCTGGTGAGAAGGACGAGGAAGACAAAGCCGACGACGAGGACAACAAGACGGCGTCAGCGCTGACCGACCGTATCAAGAAGGTACTGGCCGAACGAGTTGAAGACGTCCGGACGTCGAAGCGCTTGTCAAAGTCACCGGCCTGTCTGGTGCTTGGCAAGTTTGCCATGGGCGCCCAGATGCGCCGGATCTTCGCCGCGTCCGGTCAATCGATGCCGGAGTCCAAACCGATCTTTGAGTACAACCCCGAACATCCGCTGATTCAGCGGCTCGACCAGGAGGTGGATGAAGATCGATTCAACGATCTGACCCTGATCCTGTTCGATCAGGCAGCGCTGGCAGAAGGCGAAGCGCCAGCGGATGCGGCTGGTTATGTGCACCGGCTCAACCAGCTGTTGCTCGACCTGCTGAAGGCATAGTCTTAGGGCATGCCCCGACGTCTATCCCGCTGCCTGTTCATCCTGTGCATCACTCTGTCCGTTCACGGCTGGAGTGATGTTGCGGGTTCGCGTGACCCGTTGGACTTCCCGCGTTACCCGCTGGCCGAGATCATCAGTTATTCGAGTGATCCCCAGCCTCGTGAACACGAATTCATCGTTTCTCATGTCGAGAAGATCCGCCGCGAGTTGAAGGTGGCAGACGAGGTTCGTGTGAATGCACGAGAAACGGTCGCGATCTACCAGCTGCCTGCCGAAACACCGCTTGCGACCGTGATCGACTACTACCGCAAGGTCGTCCCGGTTGATGACGTGCGATTCTCCTGTCGTGGGCGGGATTGTGGCCGTAGCGCGCAATGGGCCAATCAGGTTTTTGGTCAGGCCATCCTCTACGGTCCGGATGCCGATCAGTTTTATCTCGCCGGTCAACGCGCCGAAGGCCTGGTCTCGTTGTACGTCATTGAGCGAGGTAATCGGCGTGTGCTGGTGATGATTCGACTCCTGGCCACTGAAGACAGTGTTGCGGTACCCAGTGGTCTGCGAATTGTTCAGACCCTTGGCAGCCTTGGCCACGTCGTCGTCAACGGAGCGATCCCCGCCGTGAACGGGACGCTACCTGCGAAAGCGATCGGAGTGCTGCAGGGTGTCAGCAAACACCTTGGAACTTTGCGGAAGGAAACGATCTACGTGGTCTGTCATCTGTATGCTCCGGGTCCGGCGGAGGTGACAATCAAGCGTTCGTCCACGTGTGCTGAAGCTGCGGCGGCCGCGTTGAAGAGTGACGGTGGACCTACTCTCGTGCCGTTTGGTGCTGGTCCGTTGTTGCCTCGGGAAGAGCGACTGGGTCGTATCGAACTCGTCTTGCCGCATCGAAGGGTTGCCGACTGACCGCAGCGGAAAGCACCGAACGGTCATTCGACTGACTTGCTGTCAGCGCGTCGGGTTTACATACTGCGCCCCTGATTTTACCGGCAGCTTCTAAATGGCAGGCAACTCCTTCGGTCAGGCCTTTGTGGTCAGCACCTTCGGCGAGAGCCACGGTCCTGCGCTTGGCGCCATTGTCGACGGTTGTCCGCCGGGCCTTGCGCTCACCGAAGCAGATCTGCAGAAGGATCTGGACCGCAGACGTCCTGGCCAATCCAGATACACCACGCAGCGTCAGGAACCTGATCAGGTCCGGATTCTCTCTGGTGTTTTTGAGGGGCGCACGACTGGCACGTCGATTGGCCTTTTAATCGATAACGTCGATCAGAAGAGCAAGGATTACGCGGATATCAAGGATGTCTTTCGTCCTGCTCATGCCGACTTCACCTATCACCACAAGTACGGCAACCGCGATTATCGAGGTGGCGGTCGATCATCCGCGCGGGAAACCGCGATGCGCGTCGCGGCCGGCGGAATCGCCAAGAAATACCTGCGCGAACAAGCTGGTGTACACATTCGCGGCTATCTGTCAGCGATTGGTTCAATCGATCTGGAACTGCGGAGCTGGGATGCCGTGGAGGACAATCCGTTTTTCTGTGGTGATCCAACCCGTGTTGACGAAATTGCAGCGTTGATCGATTTGTTACGACGCGAGGGCAACTCCGTCGGTGCGCAGATCACCCTGGTTGCAACCGGTATGCCCATCGGACTTGGTGAACCTGTATTCGGAAAACTGGATGCCGATCTGGCCAGCGCGCTGATGGGCATCAATGCGGTCAAGGCAGTCGGTATCGGTGATGGTTTCGATGTTGTGCGGCAGAAGGGCACCGAACATCGTGACGAGATGGATGCCAATGGGTTTACCAGCAATCATGCCGGTGGCGTTCTGGGCGGCATCACCTCTGGCCAGGATCTGATTGCGCGGATCGCACTCAAGCCGACTTCGAGCCTGACCACCCCAGGCAAGAGCCAGGACGTGCATGGAAATGTTGTCGACGTGGTGACCAAGGGGCGGCATGACCCTTGCGTTGGCATACGGGCAGTGCCGATCGCTGAAGCGATGATGGCCCTGGTGTTGATGGATCACTACCTGCGAGGCCGTGGGCAGATTGGTTAACAAGGCGATCTAAAGACGCTCTCGTCGACAACCCGGTTCAGGGCTATCAGGCACTCCTCGTGGTGATGTCGACGATGCGAGGTGCGGATACATCTGCGATTTCCCTGGTGGGTTTGCCAATCAAGTATCCCTGCGCGTAGTCAATCCCGATCTTCTTGATCAACTCGAAAGTCTGTTCGTCGCCGACAAACTCGGCCACGGTTTTTTTGCCCATAATCCTCGCGATATCCACCACGGCGCGCACGATGGTCTGGTCGACTTCGCTCTCCGCGAGTTTGCGAATGAACACCCCATCGATCTTGATGTATTGCACCGGCAGTCGCTTGAGATAGCTCAGCGACGAATAGCCTGTACCAAAGTCGTCCACCGCAAATTCACAGCCACGATCGACCAAGGTCTTGATCTGGGGTACGGCGTCGGAGAAGCTGCCGATTGCGACCTGCTCGGTAATTTCGAAGATGACACTGGTGGCCGGCACACGGTGTTTGTCGAGCAGTTTTCCAACGAAGTCAGCAAAACCTCCCTCGATGAAGGTACTGCCGGTCAGGTTGATGCCAAATTTGACATCGGGTCGGGTCTTGCGCAGTTCGGCGAGTTCGGCGATGGCGCGGCTGATGACCCAATGGTCGATCTCGGTCATCAGGCCGAAGCGTCGTGCAGCGTTGAGGAACGTGTCAGGGAAGATCAGCTTGTCGCCATCACGAAGCCGTATCAGTGCCTCGTAGTGTCGAATGCTGTTGGTGGCGACGTGCAGGATTGGTTGGTAGTGCAGTTCGAATTCGTCGTTCTTGACGGCCTGTTTCAGCCGTTGTTGCCATTTCACCTCGCTTTGAATGGCGCCAAGGTCATTGCCGGAGTGTTCGTAGATGCAGGCGCGGCTGCGACCTTCCGACTTTGCCTGTCGGCAGGCAAGGTCTGCATGCGAGACGATCTCGGTTGATGTGAATGGGCTGTTCTGATCGACCATTGAAATGCCGATGCTGCACCCGACGTTGAAGGTCTTGCCGTCCTGGGTCAGAGGGTATTCCTTGAGATCGGTGAGGATCTGGTTGCCGATGGCCAGAGCTCGCCGACTGTCTACGTTCTGGATAAACATCACGAATTCATCACCACCAACACGGGCGATGAGATCGCCAGAGCGAACGGCCTGACGAAGGCGTTCAGCGGCCTGTGCCAGTACCAGATCACCGCCGGTGTGTCCCAGCGTGTCGTTGACGTACTTGAACTGGTCCAGATCGATGAACAGGACCGCACCACTGTGATCCGTGAACATCTGCTGTGCACGTTCAAGGAAGTACCGACGATTCGCGAGGCCGGTCAGCTGGTCATAACTGGCCAGCTTGCGCAGATGCTGGTCTCGTTCGCGAATGGACGCAACGGCAGCGTTGAGCGCGTTGCCGATCGCGGTAATCTCACTGTGACTTGATGTTGGAACGTTGACGTCCAGATCGCCTGCGGCAAGCCGTTTGAGCGGTAACTCGAGTGCAGAGAGGGGTAACAGTCCGCGCACGATAACTGTCCGTCCCAATGCCGTGAGAACGAGAAAGGCGATCACTACACTGATACTGCCAACCAGCACGCTGCCAAACAGATCCTGGTCGTACCGACTGAAATCCAGACCAATCTCGACGAAGCCGATCACCTTGGTCTCCGTTTTCAGGTCTTCGAGTGTTTGTGCGGCGAAAAGGTCCCCGCCGGCAAGCGACTCGGTGACGATCGCCTTGCTCAGCCTGACCTGAGGCGATTCCTTCGCGTCCAGTACCTGAGGCTCGTCGGTGCCGGCTTTCTCTCGCAGTTCACGGATGGCGCGCACCGGCAGCGGTTTGAACGGAATACGATCGCCGTTGCTTTCGACGTACAACGGTTCGCCATCCGGATTGTAATAGCGGATGTACAGCAGTTCGTCATATCGATCCAGATACGTGCGCAGCGCCAGTAAACCCGTGTCGTCACCTTCGATGTACAGCCCGGCCCCAAGGGTTTCCAGTTCCGAAACCCAGCGTGCAGACCACTTGGTCAGGTTGTCTCGCAATACATAGTTGGAGATAACCCACAGGCCGACCACAGCGATCAGTCCAACTACTGCTGCAAAGGCCAGTTGCGTGGCCAGAATTTCGCTGACCAGGCTCCTTGGTTTGAGCGTGGGATGGGTTGTCAGTGGACCAGAATGGTCACGGAACTCTCGCTCAGCCATCGATATCGATCCTCTGGCTGCCGGATTTGTCATGCAGGTAGAAGCTGGTCAGTGCACGAGTCTGACGGTTGGGATTGTTGATCAGCTGAACCAGCCCGGCTGCCACGTCTTCTGCGTCCTGGGTCACCAGATATTGAGCGCCGAGTGTTTGCAGCAGCTGGTTGTACGCGAGGAATTGAATACCGTTGCTGCGGCCATGGCTGATGATTTCCTGAATGACTCCCGGGCTCAGTACGCTGTCGTCGGGCAGGAAAATAAAGCCATCGAGTGCAGGTACCAGGCGACGGAATTCGAACAGAGCTTCCTTGTCAGAAGTGATCTCGCGTGTGGTCATTTCAAGTCCGAGAGCGAGACCTGCGTCGGCCAGTGCCTGCATCTGACCGGAAAACGAGGCACCGGTAATAATGCCGATGCGGTGCATCCTGGGCTCATGTGCGACCCACGCCCGCAGTTGTGCACTGGGCGCCGGCATTGAGTCGACACCGCGAGAAGTCAGGTTGTCCTGGAACGACTGGGCGTGGATGACCGGGAGACTGCTTGCGGCCAGTGCAGCCAGCGCAGGTTCACCGATTGCCACAACGGCTAGTGGTGGTGTTGCTTCGAGTTCGTGTACCAGTTTGTTAACGTCTGGCTCGTGGTCGAGCCACACCGTGCGCACCTCAACCGTCCAGTCACGAATGAACGCATCGGCGACGGCTCGATAGGCCGGAGTATCGCTGCTGACGAGGAGAGTGACAGGGCCGAGCACTGCCACTGGCTCGGCGGGTTCGTCTGCCTTTTCGACCACGTGGCGAGGTTTTTTGCGCACAACTTTCGGAGCAGGATCGGGTTCAAAGACAATCGGTGTGGTCATGGGTATGGCCTGACAGGCTGTCAACAGCCAACCCATCAGGATAGTCCCCCCAAGCAACTGCAAGGAGCGCTTTGTGACTGACGCGTGAGCGATACGTTCTGTATTTCGTTGAGACAAGCCAGCACCGAATTCCTGTCGGTAGGTTGGCAGTATCCCGTCGAATAGAGAGATTGAGCGTGACCGTCGTCTCAGTTCCCGGCAGGCAGAGTCTGGTGCCGCCGCAACACCGTCAAGAAAGCCTGGCCGGCATTGGAGATTGTCCGTGCCGGGTTTGTCACGGCGCCCAGCATCCGAGCCGGTACATCGGTCTCGATGTTGAGCTGTGCTAGTCCGGGATTGAGGAGTGTTCGAGGCAGTACGCTCCAGCCGAGGCCTGCGGCCACCAGCATCCCGATGGTCTCGAGGTAGTTGGTGGACATCGAGATACGAAGGCTATGCCCGTGTTGCTCAAAGAGACTGGCGACCAGACGACCGGTAAAGGTCGACAGGTCCGGCAGGATGGCGGGTTCGAGGGCCAACGTTTCCAGCTTCATGCTGGGCAAGGTTGCCCATGGATGATCGCTCGCAACAACAAACGCCAGTGGGTCTGGCCAGACCGGCTCGTAGGCAAGTTCCTTTGGTCCCAGAGGATCGAGGGTAACGACGGCCAGTTCCCGGCTCGCAGTGCGTACGAGTTCGTGCGCGGCTTCAGAGTCTTCGAAGTGGATATCGAGGCTGACGCCGGGAAAAGCTCGTGCGAAGTCCTTGAGTACTGGCGCCAGCCGATGCAGACCGATGTGGTGGGACGTAACCAGCCGCAAAGGGCCGGCAACCGTGGTGCCGAGGTCTGCAATGGCACGTCGGGCGTCTTCCCTGGCAGTCAGCAGATGCCGAGCATGTTCCAGGAAGACGTGGCCTGCGGGTGACAGCGCGAGCGTTTTTCCAACCCGGTCGAAAAGCGGGGTGCCCAGCGTGCTTTCAAGAGACTGGATCCTTCTGGTGATCGCCGGCTGGGTGAGGTGCAGTAATTCGGCCGCTCGCGAAACCGAGCCGGTTTCCTGTACCGAGAGGAACGCTTGCAGGTCAGGAAATTGCATATGCGTACTTCTTATCGAAATAATGAAAATGATGAATTGGATTTATTTTAAGTCAAGGCGTACTTTGTCGATCCTTTCAGTCTCGTCGTTTACACCATGGTTCAAGGCAAAACGTTGTACGACAAAGTCTGGGACAGTCATTTTGTCGGTAATCGGGACGACGGCGAGTCGCTCCTCTATATCGACCTGCAATTGCTGCATGAGGTGACTTCTCCGCAGGCGTTTGGCGGTTTGAGGGTGGCCGGTCGGCCACTTTGGCGTGTTATGTCAAATCTGGCTACGCCGGACCACAACGTACCGACTGATCGACGTGAACTGGGCCTCTCCGGCATCACCGATACAGTGGCGTACGAGCAGGTCATCACCCTGGACGCCAACTGCAAGGAGTACGGCGTCGAGCAGTTCGAAATTCTCGATCAGCGCCAGGGCATCGTGCATGTGGTGGGACCGGAGCAGGGTGCCACCATGCCCGGCATGACCATCGTGTGTGGAGATTCGCATACCTCTACGCATGGTGCGTTCGCCGCGCTCGCACAAGGTATCGGCACCTCGGAAGTCGAGCATGTGATGGCAACTCAGTGCCTGGCGCAAAAGAAGGCAGGCAATTTTGCGATCGAAACCATCGGACAGCTGGCCCCTGGTGTTTTTTCCAAGGACCTTATTCTCGCGATCATTGCCCAACTGGGCACCGCCGGCGCGACCGGCCATACCCTCGAGTATCGCGGCGAAGCCGTACGCAAGTTGTCGATGGAAGCGCGCATGACCCTGTGCAACATGGCGATTGAAGCCGGCGCCAGGGCCGGTATGGTTGCAGTGGATGACACGACGCTGTCCTACGTACACGGCCGGCCGTTTGCGCCCAAAGGCGCGATGTGGAACGACGCCGAAACGTACTGGCGGACACTCGTTTCTGATCCGGGCGCGAAGTTCGACCGCGTGCTCACGATCGATGCAGCGCGCCTGATGCCGCAAGTCACCTGGGGCACGTCGCCGGAGCTGGGTGTCGGTGTCACCGGATCGGTGCCTGATCCTGACCGGGAAAGTGACCCTGTGAAAGCCGAGTCTATCCGCCTGTCGCTGGCTTACATGGGGCTGGCTGCAGATCAAGCCATCACTGATATCCGACTCGACCGTATTTTCATCGGCTCTTGCACCAACGCCCGGATAGAAGATCTGCGAATTGCGGCAAAAGTTGTCAAGGGCAAACACAAGGCGGCGAGTGTGAAGCAGGCGCTGATCGTTCCTGGTTCCGGCCTGGTCAAGTTACAGGCCGAAAAGGAGGGATTGGCGCAGATTTTCATTGATGCCGGATTTGAGTGGCGTGCTGCCGGCTGCTCGATGTGTCTGGCCATGAACCCGGACAAACTTGGCCCGAAGGAACACTGTGCGTCGACGTCAAACCGGAATTTCGAAAGCCGGCAGGGTTACGGCGGTCGTACCCATCTGGTGAGCCCGGCGATGGCCGCAGCCGCCGCGATTGCTGGTCACTTTGTAGATGTGAGGGATTGGTTATGAGAGCGTTTTCGGATGTCACGGGGGTGGTTGCGCCACTTGACCGTGCGAATGTGGATACGGATCAGATCATTCCAAAGCAGTATCTCAAGTCCATTCATCGCACCGGATTCGGGGACAATTTGTTTGATGGCTGGCGCTATCTTGATGAGGGTGCACCGGGGATGACACCTAACGAACGTCGCATCAACCATGCGTTTGTCCTCAATGCGCCACGTTATCAGGGGGCGAGAATTCTGCTCGCTCGGGACAATTTTGGCTGTGGCTCGAGCCGCGAGCATGCGGTCTGGGCATTGATGGAGTACGGCTTTGATGTCGTTATCGCGCCGAGTTTTGCCGACATTTTTTTCAACAACTGCTTCAAGAATGGCCTCTTACCGATTGTTCTGCCGAAGGAAATTGTGGATGAGCTGTTTCTGTGTTCGAGTGGGGAGAACAATCTGGTTCTGACGGTCGATTTACCGACCCAGACGATTTGTACCGATAGCGGAATGCTCCAGCATTTTGAGTTCGAGCCGTTGCGCAAGGAAAAACTGCTGCGCGGTCTCGATGATATTGGCCTCACCTTGGCTGCACGGGAAAGAATCGAAGCGTTTGAAACGGCGCACTACGCACGCATGCCCTGGCTTCCGGGCGCTCGAGAGGTGGGATTATGACCAACAGGGTTCTGGTGTTGCCCGGCGACGGGATTGGCGTTGAAGTCATGGAAAGTGCGGTGGAGGTGATGAAGGTCGTCGCCCGGGATGCTGGCCTTTCCCTGTTGTTTGATTACGGTCTGGTCGGTGGTGTGGCCATCGACAAACATGGGACTTCATTGCCTGACGAGACACTGGCCGCTGCGAAAGTCGCAGACGTCGTGCTGTTTGGTGGTGTCGGTGGGCCAAAGTGGGATGGACTACCGATGCTCCAGCGCCCCGAACGTGGGTTGCTGCGCCTGCGAGCGGAACTTGAGCTGTTTGCCAATCTCCGGCCGGCACTGCTCTTTGCACCACTCGCGGCAGCGTCATCGCTGAAGCCTGAACTGGTCGCCGATCTCGATATCCTGATCCTTCGTGAGCTGACGGGTGGCATTTACTTTGGTGAGCCGCGCGGCGTCCGAATCGAAAACGGCGAACGGGTTGGCTTCAATACCGATATCTACCGCGAACACGAAATCGTGCGCATTGCGCGGGTCGGTTTCCAGCTTGCCGAGAAGCGCAGTGGCAGGGTGTGTTCGGTGGACAAGGCCAACGTGCTTGAAGTTACCCAGCTGTGGCGGGATGTGGTGACCCAGGTGCACCGGGAGGAATTCCCGAAAATCGAGTTGTCGCACATGTATGTCGACAATGCCGGTATGCAGCTGGTACGAGCGCCAAAGCAGTTTGACGTGATCGTCACCGGTAACATGTTTGGTGACATTCTGTCCGATGTCGCCGCAATGTTGACCGGCAGTCTGGGGATGTTGCCTTCGGCATCACTTGCCTCATCAGGCAAGGGACTATTTGAACCCGTACATGGAACGGCGCCGGACATCGCGGGACAAAATCTCGCCAATCCGCTGGCCACCATCCTCTCTGTCGCCATGGCGTTCCGATATACCCTGAATTCTGGCCCGGCTGCTGATCGTATCGAGCGGGCGGTGGCAAAAGTGCTTGCGGATGGCGTGCGAACACGAGACATCGCCGGTGGCAGCGGCCCAACTGTCGGGACAAAGGAAATGGGGAAGGCAGTGCTGGCAGCACTGTAAGAACGCGATGGTGGAATAGGCTGCTGACCCCATCGACAGAATCATCAGCCTTTCGGGGGTCAGGAAGTGACGCCCAAAAAATTCAGATCAGTGAAATAAATCAATCTCTCAAGTAATCGAAAATGACCAAAACAGTTGATGTTGCGATTGTCGGTGCCACCGGCGCAGTCGGTGAAGCCATGCTCGAAATCCTGCTGGAGCGGAACTTTCCGGTCGGCAAGCTCTACCTTCTGGCCAGTGAACGGTCAGCGGGCAAGCGACTGCAGTTCCGGGATCACTATGTCATGGTCGAACAGCTGGACCAGTTCGATTTCACCAAAGCGCAGATCGGGCTTTTTTCTGCCGGTGGGCCGGTGTCTGCGATCTATGCACCCAAGGCCGGTGCTGCGGGCTGTATCGTCGTCGACAATACATCCCATTTCCGGATGGAAGCGGATGTGCCATTGATCGTGCCGGAAGTGAATCTGCACCGGCTTGCGCAGTACAAATCGCGCAACATCATCGCCAATCCGAATTGTTCAACCATCCAGATGGTGGTTGCACTCAAGCCAATCCACGACGCGGTTGGAATTACCCGAATCAACGTTGCGACTTATCAGGCGGTGTCCGGCGCCGGGGCCGCAGGTGTACGTGAACTCGTTGGGCAAACCGCCAATATCCTCAACACCAAGCCGGTTGAGGTCAAAGTGATGCCGGTGCAGATCGCCTTCAACGCCATCCCGCAGATTTCGGACTTCCTGGAGAATGGTTACACCAAAGAAGAAATGAAGATGGTCCAGGAGACTCAAAAAATCCTCGAGGATGACTCCATTCTGGTTAACCCCACGTGTGTCAGGGTGCCGGTTTTCTTTGGTCACTCGGAGGCGGTCCACTTCGAAACCCGCAAACCGATCTCCGTGGCGGAAGCGTCTGCCCTGCTGCGCAAGGCGCCGGGTATTACCTTTCTGGAAAACAATGACTATGCGACGCCAGCAATGGATTCAGCGGGAACCGATCCAGTATTTGTAGGCCGATTGCGCAAGGACCTTTCCCATCCCAATGGGCTGTCCATGTGGGTCGTTTCCGATAACGTTCGCAAGGGCGCAGCGCTGAATAGTGTGCAAATCGCCGAGGCGCTGTTGGCTGCGGGTCATGTCTGAGCGCGAAGACGTAAATTCCGCATTGCGAGGGTAAACTTTCGTTTCAGAATTGGACGAAAAAAGTGATACTTGCTCCCGATTCTGCCAACCGGTTCCAAGTTATTGTTCGACAGGCTGCCCGACGGGCAGGTCACGGGTCGACGGTGCTAGCAAGTGAAACGGGTGAGGCAGGTGAGTACTGGAACTCCGGACGGTCATCGATGAAGGTCCGATGCAGAATCGATTCGCCATGGTGATACGCGCGAGCTTCGCTCGAGCGGTTCTGACATGGCGGTGCACGCAGTGAAAAGGATAACGAAAAGATGCACAGCAGCGTTTTTGTCGAGCTACCAGTCGAGCTGACTGTCGCTCCGTTGATCAGTGACCTCGCCGTCGGTCTGTGGCCGAAGCGGCCTGCGACTATCGCAGCCTGTCGTTAGTCATGCTTGCCAAATTGCCAAGGGGCTTCCAGTGAGAGGTCATGTCATGAAACGGGGATTTTTGTTGTTCTCTATCGTCTTGTTCGCTGGCTGGATGGCCGGTGCGCAGGCACTTGGGGTTGGGGAAATAGAACTCAACTCGCACCTTAACCAGCGCCTCAGCGCAGAAATCCCGCTGGAGGAAGCGGGTGAACTTGGTCCCGAGGAGGTACTCGTCTCGCTGGGTACACCAGAAGATTTTGAACGGGCCGGGGTGGAGCGATTCTTCTATCTTACCGACATGCGATTCGAAGTGTTTTCGGATGGTCGAGGTCCACGCATCCGGATTACCAGCCGACAGCCAGTCACCGAACCCTATCTGAACTTCATCGTTGAAGTGTTGTGGCCAAAAGGCCGCATGCTCAAAGAGTTCACCATCCTGCTTGATCCGCCGACTTACCAGGCAGGCGTCTCGCCGCCGGCGACAGTAGAACCAGCGCCTGCAACAGCGATGACACCTTCGCGGCCGACGTTGCCAGAGGAAACGCAGTCCACGGCCGAAGTCCGGGAGCCAGAATCAGAAGATGCATCCGCAGGCACGGACACAACCCGCTCCAGCGCCGAACCCGCATCCCCACCTGACGTGCCAGGTGATGGCGTACTCACGACTGGTCAGACGCTGTGGCGGATCGCTGAGCGTTATCTCCCGGCGAGCGACATCAAACTGAATCAATACATGCTGGCCATCCAGCAGACCAACCCCGATGCGTTCATCAACAACAACATCAATCTGATGAAGGCCGGTTATCGCCTGAAAATGCCGGATGCTGACAGCGCCAGAGCCGTGACTGCGGCGGAAGCCGCGGCCCAGGTTGCGTCTCAAACCGCAGCCTGGCGGAATGAGGAAAGGGTGCCGGAGGTCGAGACTGAATCGACACCGGTCGAAGAAGTTATAGCGGCGGATGACCCTGGACCTGCTCCGGTGGAGGCAGACAATTCCCTCGCAGCGCAGATTGATGCAACGCCTGCGGCCTCCACGTCCGACAGTGAAGCAGGCACTGGGTCTGCGGGTGCCAAGGGCCGTTTGACACTTGAGGCTGACTCTGAATCTGCAGGCACATCACAATCTCCTGCGGCCAATGTCAGTGCAACGGGTGTGCAGGAAGAAGTCGATCGCCTGAAGCGAGAGATCCAGGAGCTTGGCTATCAGACGGATCGAGACAAAGCGCTCGCTGAAGCCGAAGTCGCCGAGCGCGATCGAAAACTCGAGGTCAAGGATGCCAGTCTTGCGGAACTCACGGCTCAAGTCGAAACCCTGAAGAATCAGCTTGCCGAACGGGATGGCCAGCCGAGCCCGGACCAGAATCAACCTGCAGCGCCATGGTGGCAGTCGAACATCATGATGATCGGCGCAGGGTTGCTTCTGGTACTGGTTCTGGTGGCTGCACTTCTGCTTGCTCGACGACGTCAGCAGTCCGCACAGGATGCTGCGTTCAGAGAATCGGTTGGTGAAACACCGGCACGTGACAGTCGTGTCGATCCTTCGCTCGCAGCAACGGTCGCTCCGGCGATTGCGGCCGTCGGTGCTCTGGCTGTGGACAGTGGTAAGGCATCAGCGACTGCTGATACAGACACCTTCGACTTTCTGGATGATCTGGATCAGGACAACGACGCACAACTGCGTGCGGCCCCAGCCGAGTCGGAAACGGGCGCAGGTGGTTCACCGGCCCGCCAGACGGGTGATGTCATTGGTGAAGCTGACATTTATGCGGCGTATGGGCGTTATCCCCACGCGATCGGCTTGTTACTGGGAGCCCTGGAAGAAGATGCCGACCGCCACGATGTCAGGCTGAAGTTGCTCGAAGTCGCAGTGACCGCCAACGACGGTGAGACCTTCGACAAGCACATTCGGGAGCTGGTTAATCGTTGCGATGACCAGGATATCCTGTTGGCAGCCCGAGAACTTGAAGAGGGCTTCGTCGGCGCACCAGCGGAACGTGATGATCTTCTGGGTGATGAGGACGGTGATTCTGCGCCGTTGATCGAAGGTGACGATGATCTGGCCATTGATGATCTGCTGGCCGATTCCGAGGTCGACAAAGACGACGAAGAGTTCAGTCTGGAAATTGAAGAGGATGAGCCACTTCCGGCTGCAGCCAGCGCCTATCCTGCTTCAAGTCGCCCCGCACCGACGCAGGCGACCAGCGTCCACGACAAAATCGACGATTTCGACGCGGTTAATCGCGCGGACCAACTGGCCACGGACGATCTGGATCTCGACGGTGACTACACTTCCGTTGCTTCCGATGATGTTCCTTCAAGCCGCAACGACGTGCTGGGTGGCGATCTGGGCATTGAGTTTGATGCAGAGGAAGCGCCGGCTTCTGCGTCTTCTACCAATCATCGTGATGTGTCCATCGATCAAGGTGCGGATGAGCTGGCCGATGACATCGATCTTGACGACCTGTTGGCGGAGCTTGATGACGCGCCTGCTGTGCAGCGCGCTTCGACGGAGCCGGTAACTGATCGGCCCAGTACGCCAGAAGATTTCCAGTTCAAGCGGCTTGACGATGATGTCCCGCTACTCGACACCGCTGAGTCGTTGTCTGAAGAAATGAGTCTCGACGGCGATCAGGGTCTGGAAGATCTTGATGATCTCCTGGCGTCGCTGGATGAAGTGGAAGGAAACAAGAGCCCGGATTCTCAAGCCACACCGCGCAGTGCGGAGATCCTGTCGTTTACGCGTCCCAAACTGGATAGCGGGATTCGTGCCGGCCGAGCCTTCGAAGATGATCTGGACAACGATACCGCTGATGGCGATGACGGATTTGATTTCGGGGATTCAGACGATGCCGCCGAAACCAAACTGGATCTCGCCCAGGCGTATATCGAGATGGGTGATGCGGAAGGTGCCCAGGACATCCTCAACGAGGTTCTCAGTGAAGGTAATCCTGCGCAAAAGGAGCTCGCACGCTCACTGCTTGACAGTCTGGCATCCTGAGTCACCGACTGGCGCTGGGCATCTCCTATGCGGGTGATGCGTTCCAGGGTTTTCAAAGCCAGGCGAATGGTCTGGCTGTGCAGAACGCGATCGAATCCGCGTTGCGGAAGGTCCAGGCCGATGCATCACAGTTTGGTGCGGCAGGGAGGACCGATACAGGTGTGCACGCAACCAGTCAGGTCATCAGTTTTGTTACGCCTCATGAACGCCCTGCGGACGCGTGGCGCAAAGGACTCAATTCCCATCTTCCGTCGTCGGTCCGTGTTCATTGGGTGCGCCGAGTGTCGGCGGAGTTTCATGCACGGTTTGCAGCGACAAGCAGACGCTACCTCTATGTTTTCCAGGAAGGTGAATTTGACCCGCTGTCCCGGAACCGCGTAACCCCGACAGCTGTCCTCGATGATGCTACGATGCACACCGCAGCTCAGTGTCTGGTTGGTGAACATGACTTCACGGCTTTACGTGCGGCTGCTTGTCAGTCGCCGACGCCGTTTCGACGCGTTGATCATGTGATGGTTCGCCGCTTTGGACCATTCGTGGTGATCGACGTCGCCGCCAACGCATTCCTGCTGCGTATGATGCGAAATATGGCCGGCGCCTTGAGTCGGGTGGGTCGAGGCGAATGGCGAACCTCCGACCTGCAAGCAGCCCTCAAGGGACGTGACCGAAAGGTAGTTGGGAGAACCGCGCCTCCTGACGGTCTGTACCTGGTGGATGTCCAGTATCCACCCCACTTTCTTCTCGATTCTCAGGAGCAGGTATCCGGCTGGCCGCCCGGTCGACTACCCCCAATGCTGCAGCACAGGCATTCACTCGATCGGCTTTGAGGAAGATCATTCATCGCGGCTTTTTCCTGGACGTTGGTCCCGCCTGATGGCGAGTTGAATTCGTGTGAATCGAAGTTTCCATGGCCGGTAACTGGAGACGATGCGATATCATCTGCGCCCGATTTTTTCCTGGTTCGCAACCGGAGTCTGCAATGAAACTCTATCAGGGTGACCTGTCTCCTTTTTCCGCGCGTGTGCGCATGCAGGTCTACGCCAAAGATCTGGTTGGCAAAGGCATCGAGCTGGCTTCGGCGCCAGGAGGGACCGGCAGTGCGCAATACAAGGCGATCAATCCCACGGGCAAGATCCCGGCTCTGGACACCGGCAAGCGAGTCATCCCCGAAAGCGAAGTGATTTGTGAGTACATCGAGGACGTATTTCCAGCCCTGCCGCTGCGGCCGGCTGATCCTGAAGGTCGGGCGCAGGTAAGATTGCTGTCGCGCTTTGTTGATCTGTATCTGTATCCACGCATGTCACCGCTGTACGGACAGCTGAACCCTGCGACTCGCGATGCGGAGGTAGTTGCTCAAGGGCTGCTGTCGCTCGATGAAGGCCTCGAAATATGCGAGCAACTGTTGAAGGATGGCCAGTATCAGGGTGGTGGGTTTGCTTTCGGTGACACACTCACTCTGGCTGATTGTGCATTGGTCACTGGCTTCTTTTTCATCAATGCGATCATGCCGATGTTCGGTCGCTCGCCCGCGTTCAAGGGATTTGACGTGTTGGCAACCTACTGGAATGCCGCCAGCGTTCAACCTGTTGCCAAACGGATCACCGGGGAGATGGGCGTCGCCATGGCCGCGCTGATGGGTAAGCAGTAACGACTACCGTTGAATCAGCGCAGACAGGTATCTGGCGCAAACCTGTCGACCAGAAGACGGTGTGGAGAGAATGTGCCGCGAACGTTGATCAAGATCTGTGGAGTCACTCAGCCGGAAGATGCTGCCCGCATCACCGCGCTGGATGTGGACATTATCGGGCTCAACTTTGCACCGGTCAGCCCGCGGTGTGTTTCCGTGTCTCTCGCTCGTGAATTGATTGACGCGATCGATGGCCGCGCACAAAAGTGGGGATTGTTTGTCGATGCAACCCCGCAGACCGTGGCCATGGTGCTCAGTTCGATTGATCTCGATGTGCTGCAGTTCCAGGGCGACGAAACGCCTGAGTACTGCCGTGCGTTTGCGCTGCCTTATGTGAAGGCCGTGCGCATGCGTCCCCAAACGGATGTGGCGGCCATTGCCGAGTCGTATTTCGACGCACGGGCGCTGCAACTCGACAGCTTCGTACCGGGTAAAGCCGGGGGAACCGGCAAACGATTCGATTGGGAACGTTGGCCACAGACGTGCAAGCTTCCGCTGATGCTGGCCGGTGGGCTCGATGCCGACAATGTCGCTTTCGCCGTGAGAACGTTGAAGCCGTGGGCGGTGGATGTCAGTGGTGGTGTTGAAGGACCAACCAAAGGGCTGAAAGATCTGCAAAAATGCAGCAAATTTGTCGCTGCCGTGCGCGCAGTGGACCAAACCGGTGACCCTGGTGGTGACCTCAATGGGGATTAGTGTGAATCAGACCAGGCCGCCGAGCGGCAGCAACTACAACCAGCCGTCCGAGGATGGCCATTTCGGCATCTATGGTGGTCGTTTTGTCGCTGAGACATTGACCGCAGCCCTCGATGAACTCACCGATCTGTATAACCGGATGCGCACCGATGGAGATTTCCTGCGCGAACTGGATAGGGATCTGACCGATTACGTTGGTCGACCGTCGCCGCTCTATTTCGCGGAGCGACTTTCCCGGCAACTTGGTGGTGCGCAGATCTATCTCAAGCGGGAAGACCTGAACCACACTGGCGCACACAAGGTCAATAACACCATTGGCCAGGCGCTGCTCGCAAAGCGCATGGGCAAACCCCGGGTGATTGCCGAGACGGGAGCAGGGCAGCACGGGGTGGCGACGGCGACGATTGCCGCTCGACTGGGCCTGGAGTGTGACGTTTACATGGGGCAAGCGGATGTCGAGCGGCAAAGCCCCAATGTGTATCGGATGAAGCTTCTGGGCGCCCGCGTGATCCCCGTGCAGTCGGGGACGAAGACTCTGAAGGATGCGTTGAATGAAGCCCTGCGGGACTGGGTTACCAACGTCGACACGACGCATTACATCATTGGCACCGTGGCGGGACCGCATCCGTTCCCGATGATGGTCCGGGATTTCCAGTCCGTCATCGGTCGCGAAGCACGTTCGCAGATCCTTGCTGCAACCGGTCGACTGCCCGACGTGCTGGTGGCCTGTGTCGGTGGCGGTTCAAATGCGGTTGGCCTCTTCTATCCTTTCATCGACGATGCCGGTGTACGGATGGTCGGTGTCGAAGCGGCAGGTCATGGCATCGCTTCAGGTCAGCACGCGGCGCCGTTGAATGACGGCAGGGTAGGCGTTCTGCATGGCAACCGGACTTATCTGATGCAGGATGACGATGGCCAGATCATCGCCACGCACAGCATCTCTGCCGGGCTCGACTATCCTGGTGTCGGCCCCGAACATGCGTACCTCAAAGACATCGGTCGTGCAGAGTATGCCGCAGCGACCGATGATGAGGCGCTGACTGCGTTTCGCCTGCTGAATCGAACGGAAGGAATTCTGCCTGCGCTCGAATCCAGCCATGCCATTGCGTGGGTGCTGCGTGAAGCGCCAATGATGTCAAGAGACAGCATCATCATCGTCAATCTCTCTGGACGTGGTGACAAGGACATACCCACTGTCGCCGGTCTCGATGGAATCACACTGTGAAGCAGCCAACCCGTCTCGAAACACGTATGTGCGGGCTGGGTGCGCGTAAGGCACTCGTGACTTTCATTACAGCCGGAGATCCCGATATCTCCGTGACGGTTCCTGCGATGCATGCGCTGGTTGCCGGGGGCGCGGATGTCATTGAACTCGGTATCCCGTTTTCAGACCCTGAAGCAGATGGTCCTGTGATTCAAGCAGCCTCAGAACGCGCGCTGGCTGCCGGCACCCGCTTCGTCGATGTGCTGTCGGCGGTGGCAGACTTTCGTACGCGCGATCCGGTAACACCCATCGTGTTGATGGGTTATCTCAATACCGTCACCTCGCAGTCCGGTTTCGCCATGCGTGCGCAGGCTGCCGGCGTTGATGCACTGATCATGGTGAACCTGCCGCCGGAGGAGTCGGTGGAATTCCGACATGATCATGCGGGCGATCATCTGAACCTGGTGTTTCTGGTTGCGCCGACGACAACTTCGCAGCGAATCTGCACGATCGCCGCAGCAGCCAGTGGTTTTCTCTATTACGTGTCTTTCAAGGGCATTACCGGTGCCAGTCATCTGGCAGTCGACGAAGTCCGAGAGAAGGTGGCAGCGATCAAACAACAGACCCGACTGCCGATTTGCGTGGGCTTTGGTATCAAGGACGGCGCAACGGCTGCACAGGTGGCCGCGATCGCCGATGGTGTGGTGGTTGGAACAGCGCTGGTTCGGATCATGGCCGAGACCGCAGGCGGGACTTCCGCCATTGCTGCGGCCCTCACTGCCAAAGTACTTGAATTCAGGCAGGCGATCGATCGTTGAACCGGACGCTGGATGAGTGGCTCGTACACGCAGAAAAGGTGCATCCGCGCAGCATTGTGATGGGCCTGGAACGTGTGCAGCTGGTGGGCGCGCGGATGGACCTGCTGCCGTGGACGATTCCGTCGATCATCGTTGCCGGCACGAACGGCAAAGGTTCCGTGACTGTTGGCTGCGAGCAATTGTTGCTGGCACACGGTCGTCGTGTCGGAGCTGGTTTCAGCCCACACCTGCATGTTTTCAATGAGCGTGTTCGTATCAACGGCGTACCCTTGGACGATGCGTCGCTCTGTGCCGGCTTTGAAGCAGTGGAAGCGGGCAGGGGGGATACTCCTCTGCCCTTTTTCGAGTACGCCACACTGGTGTCGCTGTGGTGCTGGCGAGCCGCGCAAGTGGAGTTCGCAGTTCTGGAAATTGGTCTTGGTGGCCGCCTGGATGCATTCAATGTCGTCGATGCGCAGGTCGCGGTGGTGACCAGTATTGGACTTGATCATCAGGAACTCCTTGGTGCTACCCGCGAGCTTATCGGTGGTGAAAAGGCCGGGGTGTTCCGGCGGCGACAGCGCGTGGTTCTGGGACGTGATATGCCGGCAAGTGTGGTCATCAGGGCCGCTGAACTCGATTGTCAGGTGGTAACCAGCGCCGAGCAGTTTACCGTGGCTGAGGATCCACGCTGGTTGACGATAACACTGAGGGGTGGTGCGTGGGATCAACAAGCTGCTGCCATCAATGGTGTGCCACTCGCCGCTCGGCTCGCTCCCCACAACCTGGGTCTGGCGGTGATGGCCTGCGCGGCGCTGTTTGCACTGAAGCAAGACGCTGCTCGCGTCGCAGTTGGCCGCGCGTTCCTGCCGGGCCGTATGGAAACCATCGACTACCAGGGGCGACGGTTCGTTCTTGATATCGCACATAACCCGGACGGCGCTCAGTTCCTTGCCAATCGACTGCGGCAACTTGAACTTGCACCAGAATTGCTGATCATGGGCAATCTCGTCGAGAAGGATTCCGCAGGTATCGCAACGGCTTTTGCGCAGGGGGTGCCAGCCTGGATTGCCGTCAGCACCGATGGGCCACGCGGTCAGGACGCAGGAGCGACAGCGGCCGCGATTCGGGCGGCAGGGGGAGGGCGAATCGATCTGGCCGGCTCTGTTGAGGCAGCAATTCAGGAAGCTGTGAACCGAGTACCGCCGGACGGTGTTATTCTGGTCTTCGGATCGTTTGCTGTGGTGGCCGCAGCCCGGCAAGTTCTGGGTGTTGCTGCCGCTGATCGTTTCTCAACTTCCATCTGATGGACTAATGCGTGGACGAGGACACGAAACGCTTTCGAATTACCGGCTCGATCTTCCTGCTGGCGATTCTCATCATCGTGCTGCCCATGCTGTTCGATGGCGATGGTTTGCCGACGGTCGAGATCGAAGCGATACCGGAAGTCGCCAGAGATACGCGGCTCGAACTTCCGCCTGTGGCCGCGCCTCCAGTATTGGCTGACAACCCCTACGTCGAGAAGATTGCAGAACTGGAATCCTCAGTCGATAAAGACCTGTTCAGCACCGAGCACGGGACCCAGGTAGGTGAGCCTGTCTTGTCCAAACCCGACAGCGACACCGAGCGATGGGCCGTTCAGGTCGGCAGTTTTTCTTCAGAAGAACGCGCCCTTGCGCTCAGACAAAATATGCGTGATGCCGGTTACGATGCCTTCATTTCTGCCGTGAAAAAAGACGGCAAGGTGATGATTCGCGTCGCCGTCGGCCCTTATCTGGATGGCTCCGAAGCGGAAACGATCCGTCGCAAGCTGGCGGGCGGTCAGGCGCCAGACGCACGTGTCATGGCGTTTTCGACATGATGGAGTCGCTTACCGGTTTCGACATGGCGCTGCTAGCCGCGATCCTGATATCGGCGTTGATGGGATTGATGCGCGGGTTGCTGAAGGAGGTGCTGTCACTCGTCACCTGGGTAGTGGCGGTATTGCTCGCGCTGACGTTTGGACCGACCTTCACTGAGTGGTTTCCGCTCACCCAGGGCTCAGCTGGAGGCAATGGCGTGGTCGGCGGGCTGGTAGGATCCGATACGGTTGGCCTGGCTATCGGTTTTGTTGCGGTTTTTGTCCTGACGCTGATTGCTGGATCCCTGATTCAATGGGGCGTTGCCAAGCTGGTGGCCAGCACCGGACTGACGGGTACTGATCGTTTGCTGGGTTTCTTGTTTGGTGCCGGTCGTGGTGTTGTGGTTTGTATCGTGCTCCTGATCGCGATTCGGCCCTTTGCGGTCGAAACCGAGTGGTGGCGCACATCACAACTGCGTGAACATTTGCTGGTGATGGAGGATGATGTCCTCGTCCTGATCGGCCGGACCCGCGGATTCATCTGGCAGCTTCGCCAATGACCTCAGCGGATGCGCAATTCATCCTTGTTCGGATCACCTGCAGAAGGATCACCTGATTGTGTGCGGAATCGTCGGTATCGTCGCCCGTTCGAATGTCAATCAGGACCTCTATGATGCCCTGACTGTGCTGCAGCACCGCGGCCAGGATGCTGCCGGCATTGTCACCATGGATGGCGCGCGAGTGAACTTGCGCAAGGACAATGGCCTCGTTCGTGATGTGTTCCAGGAGCGCCACATGCAGCGCTTGCGTGGCAACTACGGTATTGGACATGTGCGATATCCCACCGCCGGATCATCGTCGAGCGCCGAAGCTCAGCCCATGTACGTCAATTCACCGTATGGCATCGCACTCGGACATAACGGCAACCTGACCAATGCAGACCGATTGCGCGCTGAAGTGTTCCGCGATGACCTGCGGCACATCAACACCGACAGTGATTCCGAAGTCCTGCTCAATGTTTTTGCGCACGAACTGTTTCAGATCAAACATCTGCATCCAACTGCGACCGATATTTTCCGCGCGGTTTCCAGCGTTCATCGTCGCTGCCAGGGTGCCTATGCGGTGGTGTCCAGCATCGTCGGGGTTGGCGTAATCGGTTTTCGCGATCCACTGGGCATTCGTCCCCTGGTGCTTGGTCGACGTCATCACGCTGATGGACCGGAATACATGCTGGCCTCTGAGAGCGTTGCGCTCGACCTGCTCGGTTTCGAGTTGGTAGGAGATGTCGCGCCCGGTGAGGCGGTGTTGATCACGGCAACGGGTGAACTGTATCGACAGATCTGCGCCGAACGCACGCGACTGGTGCCGTGCATATTCGAGCATGTTTATTTCGCCCGACCGGATTCGATCATGGATGGGGTATCCGTCTACAAGGCGCGCCTGCGGATGGGCGAGTACCTCGCTGAACAGATCCTCGAGCGTTACCCCGATGGCAAGCACGACATTGATGTCGTCATTCCCATTCCGGAAACTTCCCGCACCTGTGCCATGCCGCTGGCGCAGCGTCTGGATACCAAATTTCGCGAAGGGTTTGTGAAGAATCGCTACATCCCTCGCACGTTTATCATGCCTGGCCAACAAGAGCGCAAACGGAGTGTTCGCCACAAGTTCAACAGTATTCCACTGGAGTTCAAGGACAAGACCGTGTTGCTGGTGGATGACTCCATCGTCCGCGGCACGACCATCGCGCGCATCGTGCAGATGGCGCGTGATGCTGGAGCCAAGAAGGTCTACGTTGCTTCTGCGGCGCCGATTGTGAAGTACCCGAACGTTTATGGCATCGACCTGGCTGCTGCCGACGAATTTGTAGCGATGCTCGGTGACAGCGACGCAATTGCCCGGGAAATCGGTGCGGACTGGCTGATCTATCAGCGCCTCGAAGATCTGGTGAAAGCCGCCCGCGAAGGCAATCCTGAAATTCAGCATTTCGAATGTTCGGTGTTCGACGGCAATTACGTGACCGGCGACATAGACGACTCTTATCTCAAGCGGCTATCGTTGCGACGAAACGACGCTAGCAAACAACGCAGTGACACCGACCAGAAGTGGGATAACAGCTTCCCAGAGCTTCACAATCACGCCTGAGCGAGGCCGGGTCCACGATGACATCGTGGCCGCGACCGCGGCGCTTAACAGCATTTTGCTCGGCAAAAATACGCAGGTCCGGCTGGCGCTGGCATGCCTGTTTGCACGTGGCCACCTGTTGATCGAGGACCTGCCCGGGATGGGCAAGACCCTGCTTTCTCAAGCTCTGGCCCGGGTACTGGGGCTGTCGTATCACCGCGTACAATTCACCTCCGACGTGCTGCCCTCGGACATCATTGGTTCATCGATTTTTGATCGAGAGACGGGAGGGTTGCGATTCATCCCCGGCCCACTGTTTGCGCAAGTTGTCCTGGCCGATGAAATCAACCGGGCAACACCCAAAAGTCAGAGTGCCTTGCTTGAGGCCATGGAAGAACGTCAAGTGACGATCGAAGGTCAGACCCGCCCCTTGCCTGAGCCGTTTTTCGTCATCGCGACTCAAAACCCGGTGACTCAAGGAGGTACCTTTCCGTTACCAGAGTCGCAGCTCGATCGTTTTCTCATGCGCATTACGCTGGGTTATCCGGATCCGGATGCAGAGCGAGAACTGCTGCGGGGCGGCGATCAGCGTGCTCGTCTGGCCAGTCTGGATCCCGTGCTTGACCTCCCAAGACTGCAGGCAATCCAGGCCGCCGTGGATGCGGTGAAAGTATCCGAACCGCTGCTTGAATATGTGCAGCGACTGGTAGGTCACACTCGGCTTGGAGGCGCCTTTGCTTTCGGATTGTCGCCGCGTGGCTCACTGGCGTTGTTGCATGTGTCTCGGGCCTGGGCGCTCATCAACAATCGTTCACACGTTGTCCCTGAAGATGTTCAGGCCGTGCTGCCGGGCGTTGTCGAGCATCGTTTGCGGGAAGCTGCGGACTTTGCCGGGCATGGTGGTGGTGCACTGGCGCAGAGGTTGCTGGCCAGCGTAGACGTCGTTTAGCTCCCGTGGCGTCGGTCCTGTCGAATCGTTTTGGCGAGTGGCTCGACAAGCGAATACCACCGTCGTCGAACATTACGCTGACCCAACGCAACATTTTCATCTTCCCGAGCAAAGTTGGATTTGCGTTTGCTGCATTGTTGATACTCATGGTTCTGCTGGCCATCAACTACCAGTCGAGTCTGGTGTATGCCATTGCCTTTCTGCTCGGCTCGATGTTTCTGATCACCATCCTCTACACCTTTCGCAATTTGTCAGGCCTAGTGCTCGAAGTGCACTCCGTTCGTCCCGGCTTTGTGGGCGAGGATATCGAATTTGCGATCCGTGTCGTGCGGCCGCAGGGTCGTGGTCGCGAAGGAGTCCAGATCGGCTGGCCAGGCGGTATTCCGCAATGGGCAGAAATCTACGATCGCGAAGCCGATGCAGTCAGCCTGTACGTCAGCGGGACGGTGCGAGGCTGGTTGAATCCCGGGCGACTATTGGTCGAGACCTTTTACCCACTGGGACTGCTCCGGGCCTGGACCTGGGTTGATCTGGATGTGCGCGCACTTGTTTATCCACAGCCACTTTTTCGCGATTTGCCGAGCGCGGGTTTTAGTCGTCGGGATGAAGGTGAGCTGGTTGATCCGCGAGGCAGTGAAGACTTCACCGATATCAAGGCGTACACACCTGGTGACCCGATCAAGCAGGTGATCTGGCGGTCCTATGCAAAAAGTGGTGGTCGTGATCTCGTAGTGAAGCGGTACTCGAGTTATGTCGAGCCGCGGTTGTGGTTACGGTTTGACGAACTTCCTGGCGATGTAGAACACAGGCTGCGATGTCTGACCGGGTACGCACTGCAGGCGACACGAGCTGCACGCGAATTCGGTCTGGAGTTGCCGTCGCAGCGTATCGAGGCCGGCATCGGTGAGGCACATCTTGAGCATGTGCTCCGGACTCTGGCGCTATATGGCCACGAATAATCCCTCCGGTATAGGATTTCAGATCCCGCGCAACTCGCTGGCGCTTTTGATGGTCGCGCAAGCCGCAGTCGTACTGCCCCATTTTGCTCAGCTGTCGCCCTGGATCATTGTTGTGGGTTTGTTATGTGGTCTGTGGCGGACTCGTGTGTATCAAGGCCGCATCGGTTATCCCTCACGAGCGATCAAGGCGTTTTTCGTGGTGCTGGGAACCTTCGGTGTTTTTGTCTCCGCCCAAACCGCGCTCAGTCTCGAAGTTTTTGTCTCCATGCTGATCCTTGCGTTTGCGTTCAAGCTGATTGAGATGAAAACGAGAAGGGATGCGGTGGTGGTGATCTTTCTCAGTTACTTCATCATCGCCGCGCAGTTTCTGTTTGAGCAGACCCTGCCGGTTGCGCTGTATGAACTGTCGGCAACAATGCTTGTGACCGCGGCGATGGTCGGGCTCAATCAGATGCACACCGAGGTCCGACCGTGGGCCTCGATCCGGCTGGCCGCAGGATTGGTTTTTCAGTCGGTCCCTCTCGCTGTCGTACTGTTCCTGTTCTTCCCCAGACTGATGCCTCTGTGGAGCATGCCATTGCCCGGAAGCGTCGCGAGTGGCCTTAGCGAAGAGATGACACCGGGAGACATTGCCAACCTCAGTCAGAGCGATGAGCTCGCGTTTCGAGTTGAATTCAAGGGCGAGATGCCAGCCTACCGTGAGCTCTACTGGCGAGCGGTGGTCTACTCGGATTTTCTCGAGGGGACCTGGAAAATGGTCGAGCCCATCGAAGAACCTCCGGTGCTGCTTCGTTCAGGTTCTCGAGATGTCAGCTATGAAGTCATGATGAGTCCGACTGCGCGCAAATGGATCTATGCGCTGGATGTCCCCATCGAGCAGGATGCGCGTGCGACCATGCGATCTGACTTTCATCTGGAAGTCGCCAATCCGATTACATCCGTGTTTCGCTATCGCGTTCGATCGGCGCTGGCGCACACCCGGGGCCTCGAGCTGTCCCCGCAGATGCGGGCTCGGGAAACACGAGTGCCGGATGGGGACAATCCGAGATTGGTTACGTATGCGCGTGACCTCCATGGGCGATACCCGGACCCCCGTGAATTTGCGGCGGCGATCCTCAATCACATTCGCAACGAACCCTATGTCTACACCTTGTCGCCACCAATATTGCCAAAGAGGGACAGCATCGACGCCTTCTGGTTCGACAGTCGACGAGGATTCTGTGCGCACTATGCAGGTGCGTTTGTGTTTGCCATGCGAAGCGTTGGCATTCCTGCGCGCTTGGTAGGTGGTTACCTTGGCGGGGAAGTAAATCCGAACGGCGGCTATCTGGTGGTTCGGCAGTTTGACGCACACGGTTGGGCGGAAGTCTGGATCGACGGGGAAGGTTGGGTACGTGTTGATCCAACTTCCGCAGTGGCACCGAACCGTATCGAAAGTGGCCTTGCCAGTGCGCTGGAAGGCAGCGAACGCTCGAACCTGTCGCTGCTGACCAATGCCAGATTTGACACCGGGTCTCTGCTCAGTCGGGCGTTGATGACATTTGACTCCATCGAACATCGCTGGAACATGTTTGTCGTTGGTTATGACGGCCAGGTGCAGCAGAACGTGCTCGGCAAATGGTTTGGTGACCTGAAGCCCGGCCGAACTGCGCTCATCATGGTCGCATCAGGCGGTGTGTGTTTTGGCCTCGTTGCGTTTGTGATGTTCTTTCAACGGCGGCCGGCGTCCAGGAATCAGAGCGCGAACCTCATCCACCGATTCGCACGTTTTGCCGCTCGATATGGATTCGAACGTGAGATCACAGAATCACCGCAGGCATTTGTTCGTCGGGTCAGTGATGGGATCGGTAACGACGCCGTCTTCGGGGAGAGCGTAGCTCGAGAGATCGAATCGGTGATGTACGGTGGCGAACCGATGACTCGTGCAGCCTTGGATCGACTGCGATCCACGTTGCGACGTCTGCAGGTGAGCCTCGCCCTGACTTTGCGGTGAATCCCGCGCCTCGTTATCGTTATACTGATTTTCTCTTCGAACTATTGGGTCAATCGATGTTGACCATTCCATTTTGAAACTGCTGCAGCGAGCGACTCCGTGTATCGGCATTTGTTCGACGACCTACGGCGATCTGGTCTGTCGGGGGTGCAAGCGTTTTTCCCATGAAATCGTGCAGTGGAACGGCTACGAGCAAACACAGCGTGACGTCATCTGGTTGCGTCTGTTCGAACTGCGGCGGCAAGCCGTTGCAGCTGCCTTGTGCGTTATCGATGAAGCTCGTTTTATCGCGTATTGCGAAGTGCGGGAACTACCGCCGCAAACGCCGTGGGAGTTGGCGGCCTATGAGGTTTTACGCACAACCGTAGTCAGAGATCAGGACCCGACAGAATACGGTCTGCAATCACTTGGCGGACTGCCTGCCCTGGCGTTGCTGCGAGCCATTGACGCAGATATCTTTCACCGTTCGCGGGCTCATTATGAGCACAGCTTTCGAGTGCCAGCCGAGTAAAGCGACGTCATGCGTGCCAACGAGTTCCTGCGCTGCGCAACCCCTGTCGCGTGGCTTGATCGGGCGGTCGACAATCTCGATACGCTGCTCATCGATCACGCCAACTGCGAAAAGAAGGCCGCCGGTAACGCCCTCAATCTGCTGTACCGCCATGTCGAACACACGTCTCTGCTGATGCGGCTGTCGAAACTCGCCAGAGAAGAACTTCGGCACTTTGAGCAGGTTTTGCAGGTGATGCAGAGTCGCGGGATCCGATACCGGCATGTGTCCGCCAGCCGTTATGCCGGGACGCTGCGGGAGCACCTGAACAAGATGGAACCACAAAGGTTGATCGACACACTGATCGTTGGTGCCATCGTCGAGGCAAGGTCATGTGAACGATTTGCCTCGCTGGTACCTGTGCTGGATCTCGAACTTGGACAGTTCTACGCAGGTCTTCAAGCGTCCGAGGCGAGACACTTCGAGGTCTACCTCGCGTTGGCACGCAAAATTGCAGGCAAGGATATCGATGGCCGGATTGATCAGCTGCTCGAGATTGAAGCCGAACTGATCAGCTCAAAAGATCCTGACTTTCGATTCCATAGCGGTATGCCAGGCTGAATGGGTGCAGGCTGAACGTGGCGCCTCGCTGCAGTGCGTACCACCCGACAAATCCATCCCAGCTGCCAAGCACAACACGTTCGCCATCGGGTAGAAGATGTCGGCCCGGTCGATGGGTGTGACCGTGCACCATTGAATGACAGGCCGATGTTTCAAGCGCGGTCGACACCGCATCCACGTTTACGTCCATGATGTTGGCCGCCTTGTTGGCGTTGGTAGTCTTGCTCTGAGCACGCATCGAAGCGCCAAGCAATCGCCGGTCATGCAGGCTGCGATCGAGGATGTCGTGTTGCCAGGCTGGATCTCGCACCATCGCCCGGAACTGTTGATAGGGCGCGTCATCAATGCAGTAGGCGTCGCCGTGTGCGAGCAGCACACCATCCGGCAGGCGGGTCGGGTCGATCATCAGGTGTACGCCGGTGTCTGCCGTAATTTGTTGGCCGTAGAGGAAGTCACGATTACCGGGCATGAGAAAGACGGGGCATCGGGCCGCAGTTTCGCGCAACACCGCGCGAAGTTTGGTCGCCAGGTCCGAAGTGTCATCGTCCCCTATCCACATTTCGGTGATGTCACCGAGCAGGTAAATTTCGGTCGCGCGATCCTGCCAGGCGATCAACAGTTCGCAAAAACGCTGGAATTGCAGGGAGTTGACGGATTCAAGGTGCAGATCGGAGATGAATAGACGAGTGATGACAGAATCGATTTGCATCTGCGCATTCTAACCTTCCATCGGAACGGTTATCATCGCCGCCGCTCGCCCAGCGACGGTTTGGCAGTGTCGGTGAATCTGTAAGAGCGATCGTTAGATCGTGAACTGAATTCGAATCGCATCCTGATCACCCAACCCTCACAATTTGCGAGTTCATCGGGGTATAGCGCAGCCTGGTAGCGCGCCTGCTTTGGGAGCAGGATGTCGGGAGTTCAAATCTCTCTACCCCGACCAATTTCTGCATCTGGCTGACGTCGACGTGGCCATTCACGTCTCGGAGTGCTTTGGCGCTCGTGTCATGGAAGAGCGCTGGGCGGCCAGTTCGAACCAGTGTTTGCCGGCAAAGCGCCTGTAGCTCAACTGGACAGAGCATCGGCCTTCTAAGCCGAGGGTTGAAGGTTCGAGTCCTTCCAGGCGTACCAGCACATCGCGGTTGCTCAAATCTTGAATTGCCTTGTTCCCGATGATGCATGACACCACCGTCGAACTCTGCCTTCCCACCTTCCAATCTGCCTGCGTATAATCCCGCGCCGCTCACAAGTGAGCCGATCAACGGATCAGGGCCTGGCGAAGTGAGTGGTCTGTGTTGACCGCAACTAATGGTGGACGTAGCTCAGCTGGTAGAGCTCCGGGTTGTGATCCCGGCGGTCGTGGGTTCGAGCCCCATCGTCCACCCCATTTTGAAGTCTGCTTGAATTCGCGCCTTCTGACGGAGCGATTGATGCAGACACTGCGTCTGGTTAAAGGCTGGCCCACCGCTGAATGCAGAGTGGGGAAACCAATAAAAGGCTTAGGTAGGTAATGCACATATCCATTGAAACGATGAGCGGACTCGAGCGACGGCTGACCATCACCGTGCCCTCGGAAGAATTCGAAGAAAAGATCGGTCAGAAACTGGTCGAGGCACGTGGCCGGGTAACCCTGCCCGGGTTTCGACCGGGCAAGGTGCCCATGAAAGAAGTGCGCCGCCGTTTTGGGAAAGGCGTGCGCGTGGAAGTTGCCGGCGAGTTGATGCAGGCGACTTTCTACACCGCAGTTGAACAGGAATCGATGTTCCCTGCCGGGCAGCCCAAGCTCGACGTCGTCAAGATGGACCCGGGTATCGATTTCGAGTTCACCGCCACGTTCGAGATCATGCCGAAGGTCTTCCTCGGTGATTTCAGCAAGATCGAAGTCAAGCGTGTCAGTACCGAGATCGGTGACGGTGACATCGATGTGATGGTCGAACGGTTGAGAGAGCAGCGAAAGACGTTCGAAAGCGTTGACCGGGAAGCGGCCGACGGGGACAAGGTCACCGTAGATTTTGAAGGCCGGCTTGATGGCGTCGTGTTTGATGGGGGTAAAGGCGAAGGCATGGCTTTCGAGCTCGGTCGTGGGCAGATGATCGAGTCATTTGATACTGGTGTTCGTGGCGCGAAACCGGAAGAAACCCGGACTTTCGACGCTCTTTTTCCAGAGGACTATCGCGCCAAGGAACTTGCCGGCAAGACGGTTGAGTTCACCGTAACCGTAAAGATCATCGAAGAATCCCGACTGCCCGTGATGGATGAAGAATTCGTCAAGGCCTTCGGCCTCGAAGACGGGCGGGTTGATTCCCTGCGCGCGGATATCCGCGCCAACATGCAACGCGAGCTTGATGCCAAGTTGCGCGGCCTGATGAAAAAGCAGGTGCTCGACCAGTTGGGCGGACTGCACGAATTGCAGGTGCCTTCCAGCCTGGTGCATCGGGAAATCCACAACCTGAAAGATCGGCTCATGGGCCAGATGCGCTCCTATGGTGCCCAGTCTCAGGGTGCCCTCAACCTGCCTGATGCGCCTTTTGAAAAAGAAGCTGTGCAGCGCGTGAAGCTTGGTCTGATCATGAACGCAATCATTGAGAATCACGGTCTCACAGCCGATGAGGCGAAGTTGACTGAGCGCCTGCAGCAACTTGCAGCGGGTTACGACGATCCGTCCGAAGTCATCCGCTATTACCGCAGCAATCAGGAAGAGCTGCGCCAGATCGAGCTTGCGGTGATCGAAGACCAGGCCATCGAACTGGTGCTGGGCCAGGCGACGTTGGAGGATCTGCCTGCGGTCTATGCTGATGTGATGGCCGACAAGGTGTTGCAAGAGGTCGATAACAAGGATGACGCTGTCCTCGATCACGCGCATGATCATGACCACGGACACGATGGACATGTTCACGACGAGAACTGTAATCATTAATCAGCCGTCAAGAGAGGCTAGAATTCTGCGCAATCTCAACGAGTTGCTGCGAACCCGGAGAAAGGATTTATGAACGAGCGGATGCAAGACCTGGACATTTCTCAACTCGGACACACCAATCTGGGCCTGGTGCCAATGGTCGTCGAGCAGACAGCACGAGGCGAGCGGGCCTATGACATTTTCTCCCGACTGCTTAAAGAGCGAATCATTTTCGTGGTTGGCCCGATTGATGATCACGTCGCCAACCTGGTCGTCGCCCAGCTTCTGATGTGTGAATCCGATAATCCGGACAAGGACATCAGTCTGTATATCAATTCGCCCGGCGGTTCGGTCACGGCTGGATTGTCGATTTATGACACGATGCAGTTCATCAGGCCTGATGTGAGCACCATGTGTGTTGGCCAAGCGGCCAGCATGGGGGCTTTCCTGCTCGCGGCAGGTGCGCACGGGAAGCGATATTCGCTGCCTAATTCGCGGATGATGCTGCATCAACCCGCCATCGGTGGTGCGCGTGGAGTGTCCAAGGACATCGAAATTCATGCGCAGGAAATACTGCTCATGCGAGATCGATTGAACCGCATCCTCTCTGAGCACACCGGTCAAAGTGTGGAGCGCATCACCAAGGATACTGATCGGGATTTCTGGATGGCTTCCGAAGATGCGCTTGCCTACGGATTGATCGACATCATTCAACAGCCACGCCGCAAAGCTGGCGTTGCAAAATAAAGAGCGGTGGTAACAACCGGGATGGTGAAACAAACTGCCAGAGTGGGATCCAATCTTCCAAATGTGGAATTGGTTCCGGTTTGTGGTTACAAGTCTGCACTTGCAAAGCACCTGCATCCGCAGCAAGGTTACATCACCCGACCACCTGATCTTCATACGGAACTGATCGAGGCGCGTATCAATGGCCAATGATTCTGGCAAGAAAGACGATTCCGGCAAGCTGCTCTATTGCTCCTTCTGCGGCAAGAGCCAGCATGAAGTCCGCAAGCTGATTGCAGGCCCGTCCGTGTTCATCTGCGATGAGTGCGTTGAACTCTGTAACGACATCATTCGCGAAGAAGTTGCTGAAAGTGCCGACAAGACCGACAACGAGCGGTTGCCGCTGCCTGAAGAAATCAAGGCAATTCTTGACCAGTACGTCATCGGTCAGACCCATGCCAAGAAAGTGCTTTCTGTGGCTGTCTATAACCACTACAAGCGCCTGCACTATCACGGCAAGCAGGACGAAGTGGAACTATCGAAATCCAACATTCTCCTCGTTGGACCGACCGGCTCTGGCAAAACACTGCTCGCCGAGACGCTGGCGCGGCTTCTCGATGTCCCCTTTACCATTGCTGACGCAACAACACTGACCGAAGCAGGTTATGTCGGTGAGGATGTTGAGAACATCATTCAAAAGCTCTTGCAGAAGTGCGATTACGACGTCGAGCGCGCTCAGGTCGGCATCGTCTACATCGACGAAATCGACAAAATCTCTCGCAAATCCGATAATCCCTCGATTACGCGTGACGTCTCGGGCGAAGGTGTACAGCAGGCGCTGCTCAAACTGATCGAAGGGACGATTGCTTCGGTACCACCTCAGGGTGGACGAAAGCATCCGCAACAGGAATTCCTGCAAGTCAATACCGCCAATATTCTCTTCATCTGCGGTGGAGCGTTTGCCGGCCTTGAGAAAGTCATTCTGGCACGATCGGAAAAATCAGGTATCGGCTTTGGTGCCACAGTAAAGGGCGACTCTGATCGTCGAAGTATTGGCGATACGCTCCGGACGGTAGAGCCTGAGGATCTCATTCGTTATGGTCTGATTCCGGAATTTGTCGGCAGACTGCCGGTCATCGCAACGCTGGATGAACTGGATACCGATGCGCTGATGCAGATTCTCACGGAACCCAAGAATTCGCTGACCAAGCAGTACGCCAAACTGTTCGAGATGGAACACGTGGACATCGACTTTCGGGACGATGCACTGCGAGCAGTTGCCAAAAAGGCGATGGAACGGAAAACCGGCGCCAGGGGCCTGCGCAGCATTCTCGAGTCTGTACTTCTCGATACGATGTACAAGATCCCGTCCATGAAGTCGGTTGCGAAAGTCGTCATCGACGCGAGCGTGATCGAAGGGGATAGCGAGCCCATGCTGGTTTACAAGAACAACGAACCCAAGAGCCGCACCGCCGGGGAAGATTGAGGTTCAACCTCACTTGCCGCTTGAGGATCTGCTGGCTGCCCGCCATTTTTGGGCAGCCTCGTTTCCTTTCTCATTCGATCCGATGAAATAAAGTGTGGCGGCGCGCACAGTCAGCGATCGCCGTTCCTGCCTGGAGTCTCCGGGCTGTCAGGCAACGTATAAACTCTATGGAACTCCTCTCCTGAAATGGACAGGAAACGAACCCGGACTTTCCGGCAACAAGCGAGGCCAACAGCTTGAACCGTAACCCGCACGTACTACCTGTCCTGCCGCTGCGCGACATGGTGATTTATCCCCATGGTGTGCACCCCTTGTTTGTTGGAACGACTTCGTCGATCAAGGCGCTCGACTCCGCAATGGGTGATGACAAACAAATCCTGCTGGTCGCCAAGCGGAAATCCGATAGTGAGGTCAATGCCGGCGAAGATCTGTTTGATGTCGGCACCTTGGCTACCGTACTGCAGTTACTGAAACTTCCCGATGGCACAGTAAAAGTACTTGTCGAAGGTGGGAGTCGAGCTCGAGTCTCCAGTTTCGACTTCACAGGACCGTACATCGCAGCGCAACTCGAGAAGGCAATCGAGCCGGCGGTAGATTCCGTCGAAGCGGAGAAGCTGGTCCGTTCGATCATGCTCCAGTTCGAGCAGTACATCGAAACCAGCAAGAAAATTCCCCAGGAAGTGCTGACCAGTCTGTCTGGAATCGATGATCCTGCTCGGTTGATCGATACCATTGCTGCCCAAATGAATCTCAAGCTCGAGGAAAAACAGAATGTGCTCGAGGCCTTCGAGCTCGAGGCGAGACTTGAAATCCTGCTCGGCTTCATGCAGTCGGAAATTGATGTTACCCAGTTGGACAAGCGGATCCGCGGGCGCGTTAAACAACAGATGGAAAAGAGCCAGCGCGAGTACTACCTGAATGAGCAGATGAAGGCGATTCAGAAGGAACTCGGTGATCTGGGTGAAGCGCCGAACGAGCTTGACGAGATGGCGCGCAAGATTGAAGAAGCAGGGATGCCTGAGGAAGCCAAGACCAAGGCCCAGTCCGAATTGAACAAGCTCAAGCTCATGCCACCCATGTCAGCTGAAGCGACTGTGGTACGCAGCTACGTCGACTGGATGACGTCCGTTCCATGGAAGAAAAAAAGCCGCGTCCGCAAGGATTTGCCCCACGCGCAGCGCATTCTTGACGAAGACCACTACGGTCTCGAAGAGGTGAAGGACCGGATCACCGAATATCTGGCGGTGCAAACCCGCGTCAAACAGATGCGTGGACCGGTGCTGTGCCTGGTGGGTCCACCAGGTGTCGGCAAGACGTCGCTCGGCGAGAGTATTGCTCGAGCCACCAACCGAAAATTTGTGCGCATGGCGTTAGGCGGCGTCCGTGATGAAGCGGAGATTCGTGGCCATCGGCGCACTTACATCGGTTCGATGCCCGGCAAGATCGTGCAGAAACTGGCGAAATCAGGGGTCAGCAATCCGCTGTTCCTGCTTGATGAAATTGACAAGATGGGCATGGATGTACGTGGTGATCCGGCCAGTGCCTTGCTTGAGGTGCTCGACCCTGAACAGAACAGCACGTTCAACGATCACTACCTTGAGGTGGACTACGATCTTTCGGACGTCTTCTTCATCTGCACCTCCAATTCCATGAACATTCCTGTGCCGCTGCTCGACCGGATGGAAGTGATCCGGCTGCCCGGCTACACGGAAGATGAAAAGTTGCACATCGCAGATCGATACCTCGTGCCAAAACAGCGCCGCCTCAACGGGTTGGGGCCCAAGGAGCTGCAACTAGATCACGAGGCGATCATCCACCTGGTGCGTTATTACACCAAGGAAGCCGGCGTGCGTGGCCTGGAGCGTGAAATCGCCAAGATCGCGCGCAAGATCATCAAACGACAGATGCTGTTGACGCCTGGAGCGAGTCAGCAAGCCTTGGTTGTGACACCGGATCTCATCGAAGATCTGAGTGGTGTCCGCAAGTACAGCTATGGGCTTGCGGAAAAAGAAAACCAGATCGGCATGGTGACCGGGCTGGCCTGGACCCAGGTCGGCGGGGAGATACTGTCCCTGGAAGCAGTTGCTGTTCCGGGCAAAGGACGTATTACGAAGACGGGTTCACTCGGCGACGTCATGCAGGAGTCTATTCAGGCAGCCATCACCTTCGTTCGAAGCCGCTCGAGGTCGCTGGGTATCGCATCGGACTTTCACGAGAAAAACGATCTGCACATCCATGTGCCGGAAGGTGCGACACCGAAGGATGGGCCAAGTGCCGGTATCGGTATGTGCACGGCTCTGGTCTCAGTGATCACGGGGATTCCAGTCTGCGCAGATGTGGCGATGACCGGCGAAATCACATTGCGTGGTCAGGTTCTGCCCATCGGCGGCCTCAAGGAAAAATTACTGGCGGCACGTCGCGCCGGGATCAAACGAGTCATCATCCCTGCAGAGAATGAACGTGATCTCAAGGAAATTCCTGCCACCATTACAGGGCCGCTCGAGATCCTGCCCGTCAAGTGGATGGATGATGTCCTGGATATCGCGCTGGAACGTCGCCCACAGCCGTTGCCATCCGATGTGGCCTTGGTGGTGGAGGGCGCAGAGACGCCATTAGCCGACGTCGGCCGCTCGACCTTGAGCCCGCACTGATCGCCAAAATCGGTTGATCCCATGCCTCGACCGGAATGTTCGTGAACATTCCAGTCGAGCTCGCCTTGTATCGCTTCAGGCAGGTTGGTATAAGGGCGCCCTTGCTTTTCTGGCGCATTCGAAACCACTCCCGCGCCTCCATCCACAGAGGAAACCTGTACAGTGAACAAGTCTGAACTGATCGATCGTATTGCCGAAGCTGCCGATATCTCCAAGGCTTCCGCCGGCCGTGCGCTTGAGGCAACACTGGAAGCCATCACGGATTCCCTTCGGCAATCCGACCCTGTTTCGTTGGTTGGCTTCGGCACTTTCCTGGTTCGTGAGCGTGCTTCCAGAACGGGTCGCAATCCGCAAACGGGGGTGGCCATTGAAATCGCGGCGGCCCGCATCCCGGCATTCAAGCCTGGTAAAGGCCTGAAGGACGCTCTGAACTAGCAAGTCGGGCAGCGTGAAGCGCTGCCTCGACCAGACCACGTGCGACTCGTAACGCTCTTCGTAACCTGGAGGAACGCGACCAATGCTGCAAAAGATGCGGGATAACACCCAATCTATTGGCTTCAAGATCATCGTCGGACTGATCATATTTGTCCTGGCGGTATTTGGTTTTGGCACCTTCGATCTCTTTGCCAGCAATGATGTCGAAGTTGCCAGTGTGGGTAGTCACGAAATTACCGAGAGCTCGCTTACGCGGGAAACCGAGCGAACTCGAATCCGCACCCTGGCGCAGATGGGTGAGAATGCGGATCCTGCTTCGATCGATGTCGTCGCTTTGCGAGCCCAGAGCCTCGACGCGCTCATCAACCAGGCTGTCCTGGTTGAAACCGCTGATCAACTGGCCGTGGTTACACCAGCTGGCGCGGTGGACAAATCGTTGACCGAAAATCCGTCCTTCCAGACGGATGGAAAGTTTGATCAGGATCTGTACGTTCGTCTGCTCGGGCAGTATGGCTACACGCCGGTCACCTTCCGCGATCAGGTGACGCAGGAAATGGCGATCAGCCAGTTGCAGGCGTCGATCACTGACAGCACGACAGTCCCCCGCTGGCAGTTGCGGGAATTTGCGGCTTTGATGAACCAGAGTCGTGATCTGGCGTGGCTGCCGCTGACTCAGTCAGGTTTCGCGGCCAAAGTCGAACTCACCGATGAAGACATTGAAGCGCATTACGCTGACAACCGAATGGAGTATCAGACCGACGATGCAGTTGATCTTGACTATGTCGTCCTGACCTCACAAAGCTTGTCAGGTGATTCTTCGATCGAAATCAAGGAAGAAGATCTTCGTTCCGGTTTCGCAGAAGACCTGAAGGTGCTGGCCGATACCGAGCAAAGAGTCTCATCCCACATTCTGCTGCGTGTTTCCGAGACTCGGGATGATGCTGCGACACTTGCGGCCATCAAGAATCTACGAGAACAACTGGAATCCGGCGCGGACTTTGCCGCACTTGCCAAAGAGCATTCAGAGGATTCGGGATCCGCTGCGACTGGCGGCGATCTGGGCGCTGCCGGTCGAGGCATTTATGATCCGGCATTCGAAGCTGCACTTTTTGCGTTGAAGGAAGGTGAACTTTCGCAGCCCGTGAAGAGTCAGTTTGGCTATCACCTCATCAAGCTCGTGTCCGTTCAGAAGCCGATTGAACCCACCTTCGAAGAAAAGCGAGAGGGGATCGAAACGCGTTTGCGCCTGGAGCGTGCCAAGGACTTGTTGGTCGAAAAGGTGCGTGATCTGGACGAACTTGCGTTTGAACAGAATTCCTCACTCGACCCGATAGTCGAAAAGTTCAACCTGAAAATCCAGGCTCAGGATGGTGTAACCAGGAACGCGGGTGAGGGATTGTTTGCCAATGAAAAATTGCGTGAAGCCGCGTTCGGCAATGATGTGTTGACCCGCGGTTTCAATAGCGCAGTGGTTGAACTGGATGATACTCAGGCGGTTGTGCTGCGTGTACGCACGCGTCACGAACCGCGAGAGCGTTCGCTTGAAGAAGTTCGGCAACAGATTGTTGATGTCCTCAAGCGAGAGAAAGCCAGCGTGGCTATCGAATCTGCAGCGGTTGACGGCCTGGCTCGGCTTGAGTCTGGCGAGAGCGCCGGACAGGTCGCAAACGTGCTGGGCGCTGAGTGGGAAACTTCTTCGCGAGCAACACGCAGCCAGACAGGCGTTCCGCGAGAAGTGCTGGAAAAGGCGTTTGCAATGCCATTTGATCGAACGGCCGGAGGCCGAGCGGTCGCGAGCGTTGACCTACCGGATGGACGAGCGCTGGTCACGGTGACCCAGGTCATCGATGGTGATCTGGAAGCGATGACCAAAGACGAGGTGGATGGACTAGCGCGCTACGTCAAATCGAGAACCTCCGGGCTCGAGTTCACAGCACTGTTTCGCACGGTCGAAAAGAGTGAAGGTGTGAGTCGCGCTGACAAGTAGGCATTGCGCGCACGTGCGCGGCGGTTGTACGCGGCGTTCACGCAAGGAACGGATGGCTCCGGTCTAGCTGGTGTTTGCCCGGAAGCGCTGAAGCCGCGAGAGTCTTTAGCCGCCAGTTAGCCGCCAGCGATATCCGTAGCCTCTGGTTGCGGAATCCGCAGGATGAGGCCGAGTTTCAATACCTGCCCGACCTTCAATCCATTCTCCCGGATCAACGCCTGATGGGAGACATCATATTTCTGCGCGATCCCCCACAGCGTGTCCCCAGAGCGCACGGTATGCCTGTCCATCTGTGCGGGAGCACGCGATGCAGCGACCATGACGTTGCCACCAGTTCCAGACATGACCGGCACACGCAGTATGCGGTTGACGCGGATTTGATCGCCTCGCAGGGCGTTGAGAAGTTTGAGCTGCCCAACGGTTGCGTTATGCGCACGAGCGATTGCGCCCAAGGAATCCCCGGATCGCACTCGATAGCCCGTGGTCGCGACATTTATCTTCGCCGGGATCTTTGCCGGGCTGAACTTGCCCTGCTGATTACCTCGCAAACTGCCGGTCGAGGCTGTCATCAAGGTGCCGCCTGGGACCTTCAGATCTGCATTGATTTTGATGATGTCAGTACGCATCCCGTTCATCGATCTGAGGGCGCCTGTAGTGCTCCCGAAGCGCCGCGCGATAGAACCGAGAGTGTCTCCACGCTGAACGCGGTAGCGCCGCGTGGCAGTCGCGACATTGGCTGCGAGCATCGGCTCGGCCTGCAACGATGCAAGGGCCGCCGTACCGAGTCGCGGAATCTGCAACATCGTATTGGTTCGAATCGAATCGGTTGTCATGCCGTTCAGCTGCTTCACGGCAAGTGTTGAACTACCAAACCGACGGGCAATCGTGCTGAGGGTGTCACCTCGCTGAACACGGTACTGCGCTATCGCGCCTGATCCGACGTTGGTCGGCATGGCGTTGAGACGAGCCTGGGCGGTTGCTCCGACACGCACGGGCACGAGCAGGTTGTCCGTGCCAGTTGGTGGGGTGATTTGTCGTTTGAGCGAAGGATTCAATGCCACGAGCTCTGCCGGCGAGACATTCAGGACCGAAGCCGCTTGCTGGAGATCAATCGGCCCTTTGGTTTTGATCGACTTGAATGAAACGTCACCACTGATGTCGGGCAGACTGATGTCGTACTTCGTCGGATTCTTGATGATTGCGGCCAGTGCAAGCACTTGTGGTACGTACTTGCGTGTTTCGTCAGGCAGGTCCAGGTCGAAGAAGCGTGCCGGAGAAACGGGTTTGTTGTTGTTCGCTGGCAGAGTCCTGGCAATCGTGCCTTCGCCGGCGTTATATGCCGCGATGGTCAGCAGCCAGTCCCCGAATTGGTCGTGCAGGAGTTCAAGATAGTCCAGTGCTGCTCTGGTGGAAGCGACGGTGTCCTGGCGGCCATCGTGCCACCAGTCCCGGGACAACCCGAAGCGTGTTGCGGTGTCTGGCATGAACTGCCACAAACCGAGTGCGCCGCGAGGTGAAAGTGCGCGCGGGTCAAGCGTACTTTCAATAATGGGTAACAGCGCCAGCTCTGCAGGTAGATTGCGGCGTCTCGTCTCTTCAAGAAAGTATGGGAGATAGAGGGATAGCCGTGCCTGTGCATCGGCGAGCCATTCGGGATTCTTGGTGTACTTGTCGACCGCCGCCTGTACAGCACGCTGATTCAGGTGATGCTCAAGCGCAAATTCACTGGACATCAGAGGCCAGAAACCTTCGGGCTCGGCAATGGGGATGACGTCTCCTAGTGTGTTCGCGAGTGACCAGCGTAATCGAGGCTCGTTCTGATCTGTCGTTTGAACGAATGTCAGCGTGGGAAATATTGCTGGTGCTGGGCGCGTGGTCAGCCGGGCAGGCAAGGCCACATCGATGGGATCGTGATGGTCCACATCAACTGGCGTTGAGTCCTCGCTCGCTTGCCTGGGTGGCAGCATGGAGCATGAGATGCTCACCATACTGATCGCCAGAAACAGCGGGGCGCGTGCGCCCAGCTTCAAGCGAGGGTAATCCTCCCGGTTACCCAAGTTGCCCTCTTTACGGGGGTCGTTAGAATGACTGTACTTTGCTACACATTAAAATACACCGCAAACCTTGACTTGCCGAAGCATGAGGAGCTAGCCATCGACTGGATGCAGACCCACACCGGGCAGCGCCTGTTACGTGATTCAAAACCGTCGCTTGAAGAACTGGTGCGTCGCTGCCATGGCGACACACTACTGTGGTGTGGCGGTGACCTGGCCAGTCTGCAAGCACTGCAAAGAAGCATCGTCAGGCATCGCTTCCTTGTTTCGGATGAACTTCAGGCGGTTCCTGAAGGCGTGATTCGACTGGTTGCCGAGACAGGCAAGTTGCCTTTTGCAAACAACTCCATGGACGCGATCATCCTGCATCATGCGCTTGAACCGTTGACCGACCCGCGGGATGCGCTGCGTGAAATGGCTCGTGTGCTGCATCCTGGTGGTCGCCTGGTCATCGTTGCGTTCAATCCGTGGAGCATTCTTGGTGGCAGGCGACTCTATGCACGATTGCGAACGGATGCATTTTCCAGTCAGCGCTTTGTCAATCCGGTGCGACTGCTCGACTGGTTGCGATTGTTAGGGCTTGAACTCGAAGAACCTGTGCGTTTTCGCAGTACCGGCTTGCCTTTTCGCATGCGGAAAGTAGCGCCTGAGGCCAAGTCGCTATCGAAGATCGAGGCGCAAAAACCATCCCGCATCCGGCGGCGTGATATTGCCAGACGGCATGGTATTGAAATTCCGTTCGGTGATGTCTTCATGGTCTCGGCGGTCAAACAGGCGTACTACGTGCGGCCGCGACGCGTTCTCGCCGGGGTGCCCAACACGCGATTGGCGGGTGTTGGCTACCCGCGCACCAGTGCTCGGCTGATCCCGGTGAATTTTCGTAAAGAACGTCAATGAGCGAACTTGTCGAGATCTTTACGGACGGCGCCTGTCGCGGTAATCCGGGCCCCGGTGGATGGGCTGCCTTGCTGCGTAACAAGGACAAGGAGCTACTGTGCTCCGGCGCCGAACCCCATACCACCAACAATCGAATGGAGTTGCGGGCGGCACTCGAGGGATTGACTGCGTTGAAACGTCCATCCGTGATCCGACTGACAACGGATTCGCAATATGTTCGCCAAGGCATCACGAGTTGGGTGGCTGCCTGGAAGCGTAACGGCTGGAAGACTTCTGCCAAACAGCCGGTCAAGAATCAGGATCTCTGGGAGGCCCTGGATGCAGCCAGTGCGAGACACACGATCGAGTGGTGCTGGGTGAAAGGGCACAGTGGGCACCCTGAAAACGAGAGGGTGGACACAGCAGCCAATGAAGCCATCGACAGCATGTTCACGGCTGACAGGAGTGCCGACGCCAACTCGACAAGGAACTACACGCCGTGAGACAAATTGTTGTAGACACCGAAACCACGGGGCTCGAACCGGAGCGGGGGCATCGAATCATCGAAATCGGTGCGGTTGAGCTGATTAATCGCCGACTCACCCGCAAGAAATTCCACGCCTACCTCAACCCTGAGCGAGACATCGACCCTGGCGCCCAGGCAGTGCACGGATTGTCGTCCGAATTTCTTGCCGACAAACAGAAGTTTGCTGAGGTGATTGAGGCTTTTCTGGCCTTCATCGAAGGGGCGGAAATCATCATTCACAATGCGCCGTTCGATGTTGCGTTCCTGAACTACGAACTGTCATTGCTGGATGATCGGCGCCGAATCCATGATCTGTGCATGGTCACAGACAGCTTTGCGCTGGCGCGGGCCAAACACCCGGGGCAGCGCAACAGCCTCGATGCGTTGTGCCGACGTTACTCGGTAGACAATTCAGCTCGGGAACTGCATGGCGCATTGCTGGATGCGGAGATTCTCGCAGACGTCTATCTGGCGATGACCGGCGGACAGGTTGCGCTGTTTTCCGGGGGAGATGGCGACAAGACTCCTGATGAAGTTTTCAACGCGCCTCTGCAGCATCGTCCGGGTAGTTTGCCGATACTGCGGGCAAACTTTGAAGAAATCACCGCGCACGAGGCTTTCCTTGCGTTACTGGACAAGGAAAGCGGTGGTTCAACAGTTTGGCGTCGGGTCGGCGGTAACCCGGGGGACTCCGAGTGATCAAGGCCTCGCATACTATTCTCGTGGCACATGCAGGTCTGGCCAACGAGTCCTGAAAGACGATTGTGATCAGCTTCAAGTGCTAGGAGTCTGCGCGGCAGAAGCCAAAAGTTCTACTGAAGTACATAATGGCTGAGTCGTTGGGATGAAGCGGGATTTCAGGATGGTGAGCTACCAGCCATATACACCGGGCCAGGACTTGTTGCTGCCGCTGACGTTGTCTGCGTGGTTACCGGAAGGCCATCTGGCGTACTTCATCAGCGATACAGTCGATGCTCTTGATCTTGCTGCCTTCCATGCACGCTATGCGAAGGACGGCCCACGGAATCAGCCGTTTCATCCGGCGATGATGCTGAAGGTTCTCTTGTACGGATATGCAACCGGCGTATTTTCGTCGCGCAAGCTTGCGAGGAAGCTGCATGAGGATGTGGCGTTTCGAGTGCTTGCCGCAGATAACTTCCCAGCCCATCGGACACTGAGTGATTTCCGGGCACAACACCTCGAAGCGATTGCCGGCTTGTTCGTCCGGGTGCTGCAGTTGGCCGCTGAGTGCGGGCTGGTGAAGCTGGGCCGCATCGCGGTGGACGGTACCAAGGTGAAGGCGAACGCGAGCCGCCACAAAGCGATGAGTCATCGCTTT
>JANNBJ010000018.1:0-1883 GCA_031385325.1 Gammaproteobacteria bacterium
GAATTGAACACGCAATGCTAGATGATGCGGTTGATGATTCGAAAAACCGCCTGGGAATTGTATCGAATGTATAACAAGCAGGTGGCGCTGACCTTTTCCTATCAGGTTTCCATGTGTATTTTAGGGGCCAATCGACTCTGCTGCGAGGCAGCCGATCGCGCGATGCAGGTGCACGGTGGCATCGGTTACTCAAGGCACAAGCCGTTTGAGCATATTTATCGCCACCACCGCCGATATCGCATCACCGAAGGATCAGAAGAAATCCAGATGCGAAAGGTCGGTGCTTACCTGTTTGGTTACACCGGGCCGCGCAAGGGGATGTTCGACGAGGCTTGAGGAAAGCTGGGGTCGACTACCGACAATCGGTGTGGCTGACTTGAGGGGAGGTCGGTGGGAGCAGTCGTCTATCGTGAACGGATTCAGGATCCAATGTTTGCGATCTGGAGATTGCTCCTGCGCTTAGGCGTTGCTGCCACAATTGGGGCGGACGCGCCGGGCTACCGCATGTTGAACAGTTCCAGAGCCGTCTTGCCGACGATCATCTGTGCGTTTTCTACAGTGGTTGCATCGAACACGGCCTGAATGGAGCTGCGTGTATAACCAAACGTGGACTCCTGGTGCGGATAGTCGGATGACCACATGCAGGTTTCCGCGCCGATGCGGTCAAGCAGTGACAAGCCAACAGGGTCGGTCATGAAGGTCGCGTAACAATGTTTGCGCCAGTACCAGCTCGGTGCGTGTTCCAGTTTTGGATTGAGGCTCGTTCGAAAGTGCGTTGCGGCCATGTCGGCGTCGTGCAGCATGCTGGCCACCCAGGCGAGTCCACCTTCGACAAACACCGCGCGCAGCTTCGGGAACCGATCAAAGACGCCACCAAACACCAGTGATGACCATTGCAGTCGAAAGCCCTGCATCTGGGTCAGCACCGATATGCCAGCGGCTCCGGGCATCGCGGTGGGCACTGCCTCACCGATGTGAAAGATCAATGGAATGCCGCTGTCGGCGATGGCGCCATAAAGCGGATCCAGTGCGGGATCGTTGTAGTTGATGTGTTTGCCATCGGTGTTGCGTCCGGGCTTGAGTGGCACCATCAGTCCGCGCGCACCGAGCGCCTTGCACCGGGCAACGGAGTTGGCGGCTTCGGACATGTCCCAATAGTTCGGCACCATCACGGAATAGAGACGGCCAGGCGCTTCAGCACAACGGCGGGCGATGGCTTCGTTGTAGAGCCCAAAGACTTCTTCACGATTCTGCATCTCGCCAAACATGAAGAGTCCGAACAGCCGTTGCGGGAAGATCAGTTCTTTCTCCACGCCTTCGATATCCAGATCCTTGAGCCGCGCCTGAATATCGTTGAGCCCTGGCGTGCATTCCATGGACACACACAGGTGGCGGGCAAGTGCGGGCGGCGTCATGTGTTTGTCACCGATCGAGAGGTCAAACAGACCGTCGATGAATTGCATCCGGGGCGCCTGCTCTTTTTTGTGCGCCGGGAAACCTTCGTACCAATAGTCCTGTTCGATCAGATGGCTATCGGCCGAGACGATAGTGGTGCCTGCGGGCCAAGGCCGGGTGGCGGCCTGGGCAGTGCGTTCCGGCGACACCGCGATGTCGATCTGCTCAGGAATTTCCAGTACGTATTCGCCACGCATCGACAGGGCTCCCTTGGCTCCGGTATCTCTTATAACGCGCCCACGCAGGATCCACAATCGACAGTCCCGGGCTGGCGCGCCACGGGCTGGCGCGCCCCGGGCTGGAGAGGAGTGGCCTTCGAGGCAGAAACGCCTGACGGGATGTGATCCTCATCTCGAAGCTTCTGGCAGCAGACGCCGATTCTCGCTCCTGACTGAAGAAGCGCATTGCCGAAAGCCCGCTGCTTCACT
>JANNBJ010000052.1:0-66020 GCA_031385325.1 Gammaproteobacteria bacterium
GCTCGCACCCATCTCGAGAAAAACCGTTTCGGGGAACCCTTCGTCCAGCTTCAGCGTGCGTAGCCAGTCCAGCAGTTTGGCGAACTCGGCGGGGAATCGTGGTGGCACACCGGTATTCACCCAGCGGCCGTCGGCGCAGCGCATTTGCGTTTCGCCGGTCGCCCTGATGCTTGCGTGGCGACCGGTCTGACGCTGCAGGGTGCCTCGCTCTACCAGCCAGTTGTAACTCGCACCTTCCGTCGTGACGTTCAATGCGGCGCTGATCGAGACATCGATGAACTGGCCGTCGCCACTCCCGCCTCGGGCTAACAATGCAGTGAACACGCTCATCACGGCAAAGTGGCATGCAGTCTGGTAACCCTGATAACCCCAGCCACGAACCGGTGGCAAGTTGTGATCATCATAGCCGCAGCTCCATACCGGCCCACTCGACGACATCAGTGTGAGGTCCGTCTCCGGCAGGTCACTCAATGGCTCGCCGCGTCCATAGGGAGTGATGGCCACATGAATGAGACGTGGATTGATACGTGAAAGATCGCGGTAGTCGATGGCGAGATCCGCCAATCGGTTGATCGGCTCGGATTCCAGCAGGACATCCGCCGACTTGAGCAAAGTCGCAAGTGCTGCGCGATCGGCCGCATCATCGAGCGAAAGGGTGACGCCGCGTTTGCTCGTGTTGTAGTGCCAGAAATGCAGGCTGCGCTCGATGCCCGGCACATCGTCGAGAAAAGGCGGAAACAGTCTGGTGGACGAGCCTTGAGGCGGTTCAACGAGAATGACGTCGGCGCCCATGTCAGCCAGCAGCTTGCCTGCGAAAGCCGTGCGCTCATGTGCCAGTTCGATGACACAAACACCCTCCAGCACGCTCACAGCACACCTTCCACGCGAAGCCCCTGTACTTCTTCGTTGGAAAGGCCAAGCAATCTGGTGAGTACATCATCGGTGTGTTCGGAAAGGCAGGGCGCGCCGCTGGTTGATCGCCAGTCGGTTCGTGAGAAATGTACGGGTTGACCGTCTACCCGCACGCGGCCGATGGCAGTGTGTTCGACGGTGGGCCACAGCCCGAAGTTGCCGGTGGTCGGGTCCCGATCGATACGTTCGGCCGGCTTCTGCACTGCGCCAACCGGAATGCGCAGCGCACGCAGAGACTCTTCCAGTTCGAACTTGTTCCAGGTACTGCACCATGTGGCCATGCTGGCATCCAACGCGTCCTGCGCTGCAAGCCGGGAAGCAAAGGTCACATAAGGTGCCGTCCAATCCTGGTTGATAAACGAGGCCAGTGATCGCCACTGTGTATCATCACGGCAGGTTATGGCGATCCACTCATCCTCGCCTGTACAGGGATAGATGCCATGTGGGGCCATGGCATTGAACTGACTGCGGTTGCTGTGCACGGGTTTGTCACGCTGACCGTGTTTGTTGACAGTCCAGTCCAGCAGCGCTGGGCCATTGAGCGTCAATGCTGCATCCGTGCAGGCAAGGTCTACCCACTGGCCTTCACCGGTGCGTTGTTTGTGATACAGCGCCGCCAGAATCGCCATGGCCATGTAATAACCGCCGGTGTGGTCCATGTAGGAGTACCCCCATCCGGCTGGAGCCTGGCCCGCAAGCGCGGAGGTGTGCGTGAGCCCGCTCACTGCTTGCACGATAGGCCCCCAGGTCTTGAACTCGCTGTACGGACCAACATGACCGAACCCGCAGTTCGAGACATAGATGATATCGGGCCGGATTTCGCACATGTGCTCGTAACTGAATCCCCACCTCTTCAGTACGCCGGCAGCGAAGTTTTCCGTCACCACATCCGATATGGCGATGAGGCGGCGCAGAATGTCCTTGGCCTTGTCCATCTTGAGATTGAGCGTGATGCCGAGCTTATCGGTGTTGTGATTGTTGAACGCGCCACCGAGGTCGATGCCACGTCGCTCGTCAATGAAAGGTGGATTGCCGCGCAGGATGTCCCATCGGCCTTGCCGCACCGGGTCTTCGATGCGAATGACCTCTGCGCCAAATGCAGCCAGCCACTTGGTTGCGCCGGCACCGGCAAGCTGGCCAGTGAAGTCGCAGATGCGGTAGCCCGCTAGAGCCTGTGCCATATCACGCCCGGAAAGAACGAAGGGGCAAATCTACCGGAGGCTCTGGCCGCTCCACAACATCAACCCTCACTCAATCGGTGCGGTCTTCGGTACGTCGTAGATACCAATCGAGATAAGTGCCCAAGACCGCCGAAAAATCTGGCGTCGTCGCAAGCGCCAGCAGATGCTGGAAGGATCGCGGGTATTGAATAAGACCTTCTTCGCTGATCACCTTAAGGCGCTGCGCTTCCAGTTCCTGCCTTGAATGCCCTTCGCGAAGAAACTGCGCGACATCGCAGACGAATGAGATGTCCGCAATCGACAACCACTTCCCCGCGATGAACCCATTTCCTTGTGCCAGCGAAGCTTCGATCCCCGACAGATAAAACTCATACGCCGCCGCCATCCGCGCATGGCCTTCGGTAGGCAACGACTTGATGCCCAGCAAGTAGACTTGTGCTTCACGCGCAAATACGAGGTTCGCATCCAGGAATGAATCGATGCGAGATGCTTCATAGTCGTCACGACCATACAGTTGCCGGCCGCTGGCACCCCGACGCGCTACCGCACGCAGGATGCTGTTCGATTCAAAAATGCCGATCAAGCCGTCCGGACTGAACGCTGCTGGCACTGTGCCAAACGGATGCGCGTGCAGAAACTCGCTGGTCTTGTACAACGTGCCAGCGAAGCCGCGCCGCGCTTCTCGCGCATGTGGGCTATCTGTTACGCGTTCACTCTCGGCCAGCGGCCGGGCGTTGAAGTCCCACAACCAACCACCGAGTTCACCGGGCTTGGCGCCGATCACGTCGACTTCAACACCACACAAACGTGCAGCAATCTGCGCCTTCCACACCCGTGGATTGGGCAGGTAGGAGAAGATTCGAAGCACGGGATCTGCCATGCAATCCTCCGAAACCAGACAGACAACGCGTGCAGCAGGCTAAGCCTTGATCGCCAGTGTTTCCACTAACGCAGGTCGAGCCGATAACAACTGCCAATACGCATTGACGTAGGGACACGTTTCGAGCGACACAAAACGCTGTACCAGCATCACGGAGTAACCCATCATGATGTCAGCTGCCGTAAAGCTGTCACCCGCCAGAAATCGTTGACCTCGCACTGCGTCATCAACAGCCTGCAAACAGAGCTGCACACGGCCTTTCATTTCATCTACCACCGCTGGAATCTGCCCTGTTTCACCAAACACCCGACGATGGTTCACCAGCTCACCAATGGGTCGAGCAAAAGTTGCCTCGGCAAACCAGCTCCACTGCTGATAGCGCGCGTGGTCCTCGGTGGCTCGTTTTGGCTCTAGCCGGCCATCGCCATAACGATCGAGCAGGCATTGCACCATGGCGCCGGACTCGAACATTGTGAAGTCCCCATCGGTCATGGCAGGGACTTTGCCGACCGGATTGAGTTTTCGCCACTCGGCACTGTTTCGATACTCGGGCGAAAAGCTGATGGTTTTCACTTCGTGCGGTAACTGCAACTCCTTGCACAACCACACCACTCGCACGGAGCGCGTCATCGGAACATGGTAGATCGTCAACACTGGCTTTCTCTCGGCTAGTCGTTACTTGTCATCCGGTTGAAGTTCCGGCTCGTCATCTGCTGGCGGGGCCACACGACCTTCGGCGATATCACGCCCCCGCTGTCGCCGCTCGTTCTCGGCTTTCGCATCTTCAATAACCTCGAGGACTTCATCAAGATTCACGGGGACATCGGGGTCAACGAACACACCGGTCAATACGGTGGCAGGCACCAGATCTCCTGCAGCAAACAGCGCCCACATCTCATCGGCATAACGAGGTTCGCGCACTTCAGGCGCAAACGCTGCAAAGGTTGCAGTGACATTCGCCACATCGCGCAACAACATCGCCTTGGCATTGTTGTTGGCAGCCGCTTCAACGGCCTGAGGCAAGTCGATGATGACCGGGCCATCACGGCCAAACAGTACGTTGTATTCGGAGAGGTCCCCGTGGACCAGGCCCGCACACAGCATCCGTTTGATCTGCTCGATCATGAACGTATGCCAATGCCTTGCCTCGTCGGGTGTGAATTCGATGCTGCCCAGACGTGGGGCAGTGTGGCCATCGGCATCCGTCACGAGTTCCATGACCAGTACACCGTCGATGAAGCCGTAGGGCTGAGGCACGCGCACGCCGGCGGCTTGCAGCCGATACAAGGCGTCCACCTCTGTATTCTTCCAGGCCGTTTCTTCTTCCTGACGACCAAAGCTGGTGCGTTTGTCCATCGCCCGACCCTGTCGGCTGCCACGCACCTGTCGACCCTCACGGTATTGCGCGCGCGCCTGAAAACTGCGTCGCGCCAAGTTCTTGTAAACCTTGGCGCAACGTGTCTGCGTGCCTGAACGGACGATAAAGACCGTGGCTTCCTTGCCACTGTCGAGTTGTCGCAGCACTTCGTCGACAACACCATCGTCAACCAGCGCCTGCAGTTCCTTCGGGATCTTCATCGTAATTCGCGACCGCGCCGCGGGTGTTATGGTAGGCAATGCAAGGTAGTTGAACAGCTTCTCTGCCTCGGGGGAAGACTCGACTGCTCCCCAACAAATAAAGCGCAGGCGAATCAGGCCACACAGGCCACACAGGGAGGCAGTGCTCGTGAATCGAAGTGTTCTATACGCGCTCGCCGCCGCCGCCCTGTTCGGTGCAAGTACGCCGTTTGCCAAACTGTTGGTCGACGAGATTTCTCCCTGGCTGCTGGCGGGGCTGCTCTACCTCGGTAGTGGTATCGGCCTGGCGCTCGTTCGAGTGATTCGTGATGGCGGCTGGAAGCCTTCAGGCCTTCTGCGTCAGGAGTGGCCATGGCTGTTCGGCGCCATCGCCTTCGGAGGTATTCTCGGCCCGGTAGCCCTGATGTTCGGCCTCACCCACACCAGTGGCTCAACTGCCTCGCTGCTGCTGAATCTGGAGGCCGTTCTTACCGCATTGCTGGCGTGGGTCGTGTTCAGGGAAAACGCAGGTCGCAGGGTGGTGCTCGGCATGCTGTCCATTGTCACAGGCGGCGTGGTGCTGTCGTGGCCATCCGCCGACACCGACGCTTCAAACTGGATCGGACCATTGGCCATTTTCGCCGCGTGCCTGTGCTGGGCAATCGATAACAACCTGACTCGTTATGTCTCTGGCTCCGACTCCACATTTATCGCTTCGAGCAAAGGGTTGATAGCTGGATTCGTAAACTGCGGTCTGGCGCTCATGGCGGGGCTGGAGTTGCCCGATGTGAGCACGGTGTTCACAACCATGTTCATCGGTCTGATCGGATATGGCGCAAGCCTGGTCCTCTTTGTCCTCGCACTGCGTGGACTTGGCACTGCCAGAACCGGCGCTTATTTCTCGATTGCGCCCTTCATCGGTGCAAGCATTGCGCTTGTGCTGCTGGCGGAACCGGCCGGTCCGACCTTCTGGATTGCCTGTGCGCTGATGGGTCTGGGTGTCTGGCTGCATCTGACAGAACTCCACGAACACATTCACACCCACCAACCGATGGAACATTCTCACTTGCACGACCATGACGAGCACCACCAGCACGCACATGATCACGGTTGGGATGACCATGCAGCACATGAACACCCTCATCAGCACACGGCGGTGACTCACAAGCATCCGCACTACCCGGACATTCACCACCGACACACGCATTGAACACAGACTTATCCAAGTCTCTTGCTGGCATCCCCCCAGGCATCTGGGTACTCGGCTTCGTCAGCATGCTGATGGATATCTCATCGGAGATGATCCACAGCCTGTTACCGCTGTTCATGGTCGGTGTTCTGGGTGCGAGTGCGCTGACTATCGGTCTGATCGAAGGCATGGCCGAAGCGACGGCGCTCATCGTCAAGGTGTTCTCGGGCGCCTTCAGCGACTACCTCGGCAAACGAAAAGGTCTGGCGCTATTCGGTTATGCGCTCGGCGCCGTCACCAAACCCTTGTTCGCCCTGGCGCCCACGATGGGCTTCGTGGTGACCGCGCGTTTGCTCGACCGGGTTGGCAAGGGCATCCGGGGCGCACCTCGAGATGCACTGGTGGCTGATATCGCGCCGGCAGACATTCGTGGTGCCGCATTCGGACTGAGGCAGTCGCTCGATACCGTTGGCGCATTTGTCGGACCTTTGCTGGCGGTCGGGTTGATGCTGCTGTGGGCCAATGACTTCCGCGCGGTGTTCTGGGTTGCCGTGGTTCCGGGATTTCTGGCGGTGGCGCTGCTGTTCTTCGGCGTTCACGAACCTGTGCGACATGGAGGCGAACATCGCACCAATCCCATCCGTCGTGAAAATCTGCACCGGCTCCTGGCGTCACCCGCCTACCTCTGGGTACTCGCGATCGGCGCCGTCTTCACACTCGCCCGCTTCAGCGAAGCCTTCCTGATCCTGCGCGCCGCGCAGAGCGGAATTCCGGTCGCGCTGGTGCCACTGGTGATGGTCGCGATGAACGTGGTCTACGCAGGTTCGGCGTACCCCTTCGGCAAGTTGTCAGACCGCATGAGTCACAGGAAACTTCTGGCATCCGGCCTCATCGTGCTGATCGCCGCCGACATCGTACTGGCCACCAATGCACATTGGACAACGATACTGGCAGGCGTCGCGCTGTGGGGGGTTCACATGGGCATGACTCAAGGGTTACTCGCCACCATGGTGGCGGATGTCGCTCCCGTTGACTTACGCGGGACGGCATTTGGCTTCTTCAATCTCGTCAGCGGCGTGGCGATGTTGATCGCAAGCGTCGTTGCAGGACTGTTATGGGATCAGTTCGGCGCGCCAGCAACGTTTTTCGCAGGTGCTGTGTTCTGTGTGATCGCCTTGCTGGGATTGGCAAGAAAAAACTAACCGTCAGTGCGTCGTTCGAACATTTCTCGCGTCCGATTCGACGCCGCCACCAGCGATAGCATCACCGGCACCTCGACGAGTACACCAACGACAGTTACCAGCGCAGCGCCGGAGTTCAGACCAAACAAGCCAATCGCCACAGCCACGGCCAGCTCAAAAAAATTCGATGTGCCAATCAACGCACACGGTGCGGCAATATTGTGCGGCACCCGCCATGCCCATGCCGCAGCGTAGGCAAGGACGAAGATACCGTACGACTGGATCAGGAGCGGAACCGCGATGAGCGCAATCAGCACAGGTTGATCAACGATGACCTGGCCCTGGAATCCGAACAGCAGTATCACGGTAACCAGCAGGCCAAAGATCGAAAACGGTTTTATCCGCGACGTAAACCGGGCAACCGTCGCCTCGGTACCGGATCGCAGCAGTCGCAACCGCGTCAGTGCGCCCGCGCCGAGAGGTATGATGACGTACAGAACAACCGACAGTAACAAGGTTTCCCACGGCACCTCGATGTCGGTCACGCCAAGCAGCAGTGCCACCAGCGGCGCGAACGCGAAAATCATGATCACGTCATTGAGCGACACCTGCACCAGGGTGTAGTTGGCGTCTCCCCGTGTGAGTTGCGACCAGACAAACACCATCGCCGTGCACGGCGCGGCACCGAGCAGGATGAGGCCGGCGATGTACTGATCAGCATCAGCGGGATCAATCAGATCGGCAAACAGCCCATGGAAGAACAACACCCCGAGCGCCGCCATCGTGAAGGGTTTGATCAGCCAGTTCACAACCACCGTGATCACCAGCCCTTTCGGTTTTTGCCGGACATCGCGCAGGCGGCTGAAGTCCACCGCCACCATCATCGGATAGACCATCGCCCAGATGAGAACTGCAACGACCAGATTGACGGACGCATACTCCCAGGCAGCGATCACCTGCATGAGTCCCGGCGCGAAATTGCCGAGGAGCACGCCCGCGACAATGCAGAGCCCCACCCACAACGACAGATATCGTTCAAAGAGGGACATGGGGCGCCTCGATAGTGATCAACTACTGCACGAGCTTGAGCAATCGCTCGATGGACGACTCTAAGGCGGTCTCGCTGCCACTGCGTATCGTGGCGTGTCCCACCTTGCGCCCCACGCGAGAACTCTTGCCATACAGATGCAGGTGCGTATCAGGAATGGCGAGTACATCTGCGGCCATCGGACAGTTGCCGATGAAATTCACCATCGCGCAGTGCCCGACTGGCGAGGTACTGCCCAATGGCAAACCCGTTACTGCGCGAATGTGATTTTCAAACTGGCTGGCCTGCGTGCCTTCAATCGTCCAATGACCGGAATTGTGAACCCGGGGTGCCATCTCGTTGGCCATCAGTTCAGTGCCAACGCAAAACAGCTCCAGCGCCAGCACGCCAACGTAGTCCAGACGATCCAGCAATCTGCTGACGTAGTCCTGGGCGCGGTCCTGCATGAAATCATCGGGCTTGCAACGCGAGACACGCAGAATGCCCTCTCGATGAACATTTTCTGCCACCGGATAAAACATCGTCGCCCCGTCCCGGCCTCGAACACCCAGCATCGAGATCTCGCGATCAAAGGGAACAAAGCGCTCGAGGATCAGCGGTACCCGTCCCAATTGAGACCAGGCGATCGTGACGTCACTTCTGTTTCGCAGGACAAACTGGCCTTTGCCGTCGTAACCAAGAGTTCGAGTCTTCAGCACTGCCGGCAAGCCCAGTGTTGCTACTGCTCGTTCGAGAGCTTCCAGCGAATCCACGGCTTGGAAGGATGGCACGGGAACACCGAGTTCGCGTAACAGGCTCTTCTCGGTCAAGCGATCCCTGGAAATCGCCAGGGCCTGAGGGTTTGGATACACCGGAACCTGTTGTGCAAGCCTGGCCATTGCGTCTGCGGGCACGTTCTCGAATTCGTACGTCACCACATCGCATTTCGACGCCAGCAGATCCAGAGCCTGTGGATCATCAAAATTTCGACACAGATGTTCGCCGAGCACTGCGCCGCAGGCGTCCGGTGCGGGATCAAGCATCACAAAACGCAGACCCAGCGGCAGACCGGCCAACGCCAGCATGCGGGCAAGCTGGCCCGCACCGACGATGCCAACGGTTGTCATTCAGTCACTCTTGGATCAGGGTTCGCGAGGACCTCGGCGGTCTGACGGGCACGATATGCGGCGATCGCTTTCAGATATTTTGGCTTCGCAGTGCCCAGAATCGACGTCGCCAGCAGCGCTGCATTGACTGCTCCGGCCCGTCCGATGGCCAGCGTCCCGACGGGAATTCCAGCCGGCATCTGCACGATCGAAAGCAGCGAATCGATACCGTTCAGGGTTTTCGACTGAATCGGCACCCCGAGCACCGGCAATGAGGTTTTTGCAGACGTCATGCCTGGCAGATGCGCCGCGCCACCGGCAGCCGCGATGATCACCTTGATGCCACGTGCTTCGGCGGAGGCGGCGTACTCAAACATGAGATCTGGCGTGCGATGTGCTGACACCACCTGCACTTCATGCGGCACGCCCAGCTCCTCCAGCATGGCGACGGTGTGCTGCATCGTCTCCCAGTCTGACGATGAGCCCATGATCACTCCGACCAATGGTTGCATGCTGTCTGTCCTTCCCCAGGGTCTGTCTTCGAAGCGTGGATTGTGAGGGTATCGCGACGCTTGGGCTACTGCTGGAGCAATGCCTTTGCAAGCGGGATATCGGTGATCAGAACTTGGCTGGACGTACTACTGCCACGTCAGCAGTAAAAAGAATCATCGCGAAATTGGCGTAATAGTGTTCCTGCAGGTGACGGGTGATCGATGCCGCTGTTACCTCGTCGCACACGACTTCGACACGAATGTTGCTGCTCGCCTCCCAGGCAGAGCTGCGCACGCCACGGCTGCCTTTGCCTCGGGCATCGGTAATGGTGTAACCATGGGCACCAAGTTTTTCGAGATCCTTGACCAGCAGCTTTTCAACGGCGGCTTCGGTGATGATGGTCAACAGCTTGCGAAGATTTTCATTCACGGCTTCAAGCCCCCAGACGAATCGCGAGGCTGTGGTACAGCGGAATACCAATCAGCACGTTGAATGGAAATGTAACCCCGAGTGATGCTGCAAGCGACAAAGCAGGATTCGCCTCGGGAACGGAGACCCGCATGGCAGCAGGAACGGCGATGTAAGACGCACTGGCGGCAAGGATGGCGAGCAACGTTACGCCCCCCTCGGAGAAGCCGAGCCAGACTCCAACGAGTGCACCACACACTGCCGACAACAAAGGCATGCCGATGCCAAACACGACGAGAAAAACACCGTAGTGACGCAGCCCGCCGATCTGAACGGCCGTAATCAATCCCATCTCCAGCAGAAACAGCGCGAGAACGCCTTTGAAAAGATCGAAAAAGAGAGGCTCGATACTGACGATGCCCGACGGCCCGGCAATCCAGCCGATCAACAATCCTCCTATGAGCAGAACGACACCTTTGCCGAGAAATACCTCATGCGCCACGAGGCTCAGGCGAAGGTCACTTCTGAATCCTCGCGCCATGAGAATGCCGATCAGAATCGCCGGGATTTCCATCATCACCAGCAACAGCGGCATCTGCGCTTCGAAGCTGATGCCCTGGTCAGCCAGCCATGCGGCACCTACCGCGTAGGTTCCGACACTCACCGAGCCGTAGTGCGCTGCAATGGAGGCAGCATCTGCGCGAGGCAGTCGGCCCACAAAACGCAACACCGGAAAGGCAACAAACGGCAATAACGACCCCAACAGAAGCACCGCCAGTATTTGCGGCAACATGGCCTCGAGAGGCTGGCGCGCCAGTTCAATGCCACCTTTCATACCGATGGATAACAAGAGAATCATGCTGACGAGTTCGTAGACCGCAGCCGGGAGGCGCAGCTCGGAGCGCAGCAGACCCGCCGCGATACCGAGCAGGAAGAAGAGAATGACAGGGTCAATGTTCATCGTGCAGGACTATATCAGCCCGAACGAACCGCACTATCCGGTTTATCTTGCGGTTCATGCAGCTCACCCGCACGATCAACGCTTCACTGAGGATCTCGCTGAAGTGTCTCGGGTAAACGTCGACAGGGCCATCCTTCCGGAATCCGTTCCGTTCCGGGAAGCATTGGGATTCTGGCTGAAACTGGGATTCATCAGCTTCGGCGGGCCCGCCGGTCAAATCGCGATCATGCATGAAGAGCTGGTCGAACGACGCCGCTGGATCTCCGAAGGTCGATTCCTTCATGCCCTCAACTTCTGCATGGTTCTGCCTGGACCAGAAGCGCAGCAGCTGGCGACTTATCTCGGCTGGTTGATGCATCGAACCCTCGGCGGTGTGCTGGCCGGCGCGTTGTTCGTTCTCCCATCACTCTTCATCCTGATCGGCTTGTCGTGGGTGTATGTGGCCTATGGCAACACGCCGCTGATCGCCAGCCTGTTCTATGGCATCAAACCGGCGGTCACAGCAATCGTGTTGCATGCGGCATGGCGAATCGGGTCACGCACGGTCACCAACACCTGGCTGGCTGCCATCGCCGTAGCTTCGTTCACGGCCACCTTGTTCGGAAACATCCCGTTTCCCTTGATCGTCTTCGCTGCGGCTGTTCTTGGATACCTGGGCGGACGCCTGCAGCCTGAGCGTTTTACTACCAAGGGCTCGCACGGATCCGGTGTCAAACACCAGAGTCCAGCGCTGATCGACGATGAGTCGCCTCGACCACCGCACACTCACTTTTTTCTACGCAGACTGATTCTCATCATCGTCGCAGGCTTGTCGCTGTGGTTGGTACCCATGCTGATCTTCACCAGCTTGTTCGGCTGGGACCATCTACTCACGCAAATGGGTTGGTTTTTCACCAAGGCTGCATTACTCACTTTTGGCGGCGCCTATGCTGTCTTGCCTTACGTGTTTGAGGGCGCGGTAGAACAGTACGGCTGGGTGACGACTGCCCAGATGATGGACGGTCTGGCGCTTGGCGAAACCACACCAGGACCACTCATCATGATCGTTGCGTTTGTTGGCTTTGTCGGAGGTTATGCGAGTCAGGCGATGTCGGCAGTGAGCCCGTTCTGGACAGGCGTGAGCGCCGCCGTGGTGGTGACCTGGTTTACCTTCCTGCCTTCGTTCCTGTTCATTCTCGCGGGCGGGCCGCTGGTCGAGTCCTCGCGCCGGACCCCAGCGTTCACCGCGCCGTTAACCGCTATCACTGCAGCAGTAGTCGGAGTGATCGCGCACCTGGCGCTGTATTTTGGCCAACACGTGATTGCGCCCGATTGGAACCTTGCGTCCCTCGACTGGGTGGCTTTATGCATTACCGTTCTGGGTGCAATTGCACTGTTCCGATTCAAACGAGGAGTACTGGAAGTGATTGCCGGAAGTGCAGTGATCGGCGTGTTGATAGGCCTGTTATGAACAGCTATAACCAGCCGCGGCGCTTGAAAAGCGTGTACGGCACCACGGCCGAGAGGACCATCATCCCAATCGCCATGGGATATCCAAAGTGCCAGGTCAATTCCGGCATGAGCTTGAAGTTCATCCCGTAGATCGACGCGATTAATGTGGGTGGCAGGAATACAACTGCGGCCACCGAAAAGAACTTGATGATAGCGTTCTGTTCGATGTTGATGAGGCCGAGAGTTGCATCGAGCAGGAACGTCACCTTGTGGGTCAGCGAATCAGCATGATCGGACAAGGAGCGCAGATCGCGGGAGATGGTCTTGATCCTGCCTTTCATTTCCTTTTCGTTGCGCGGCGACTGCATGGCCTGCGCCAGAAAACCCATCACCCGCTCAAGCGACGCCAGACATTCACGCAGATTTGAGGTCAGATCGCCTTCTCTTCCAATCTCTTCGATGATGGACTGCAGCTTGGCATTCGGGCGTCGTTTTCCACCCGTCGTCCGGAAGATGCTGTGCGAAATCGCGGCGATGTCGTGGCCAACCCGCTCAATGATATCGGCCATGCGATCTACCTGGGTTTCAAGCAGCGCAAGTAACACAGACTCCCCGTCGTAGCACCCCATCGGCACTCGGGCGGCTCGCGAAGGCAGGGTCTTGAACGCCCGCGGCTCGTGGTACCTCACCGTCAGAAGTCGATGATGCGACAGGACAAAGGTGACCGGCGCGAGAACCGGCTCGTCCGTATCCATCAGCGAAGGCAGGGTCGCCGTCACATAGATGGCGCCTTCCTCGACATAAAGGCGCGACGAGACCTCGATCTCATCCATTTCTTCCCGTGTCGGTATTTCCAGCTTGAGGGCTCGCTCAAGCGCAGCCTCTTCTTCTCGGGTGGGCTCGAACAGATCGATCCAGACGACGCCATCCAGATTCGCGATGTCGGCGCGGGTACACAGCAGGCGTTCCTGCTCGTTGAGATAGGCGTTGATCATTGCATTGCGGGGGATGTGTGAACCGGCGCCACTCTGACACCGGTCACACAGTCGAGCAAGTCAACAAATGAGGATCCGCGGTCAGTTGAACCGCGCCCTGATACCTGCATGCAGGGAAGCACCGGGCAGTGGCACAAACGCCGCCCGAAAAGACGTGCTGCGGCGGGCATCCTCATCTAGAAGATTGGTGCCACGCATGAACACATCCCAAACCAGCGGACCCTGGGTCTGCAAGTGCAACACCACATTGGCGTTCAGCATCGTGAAGTCTCGGGTCTGGAACGAGCTGATGTCGTGTTGCTCCGCGTGATAGACCGCTTCGATGCCAGCCGACCAGGAATCATTTTCACAGCCGAGTTCGACGCCCAGACGCAGCGGCTGTATCCGTGGCAAATCCTCGCCCTTGGTCTTGCCACGTACGTAGTCGCTGAACAGTCGCAGATTCCAGCCCGCGTCCGGGCCTGCCAACGCCAGTATCAATTCAGCTTCAATACCGTAGAACTCGGCATCCGCCTGCTGATACGGTGTCACCGGCAAGCCGTCTTCTTCCTCATCCGTTGCAACGCGAAAAACGTAGTCGGCAATGTCGTTGTAGAACACGCCCACGTGCCAATCCAAAGCCTCGCCGTGGTGATGTACGGCGACGTCCAGATTTTCGGAAACTTCCTGATCCGTGCTGTCGCCTCCATTCGCAAGCAGGCCGATCTCGAAGAGACCGGTCGCCAGATGAGCGCCGTTGGCATACAACTCCTCCAGCCCCAGATTACGTTCGGATCGAGAGAGGTTGGCGGTAAAGTCATACTCATCGGCAAAATCCCAGTTCAACCCGATTGCCGCCGAGAGCGCGGTCTCGTCATAACGCGGCAGTCCACCGTCAGCCTCATGCTCTGTCGTTTCAACGCGATAGCCAAAGTCGATGAGGACGGATTCCAACGCAAGCGCTTCCAGCAAGAACACCCCGTAACTTTGTGAGTCGGTTGCCGGCACAAACGCTTCCGCGCCAACAGCAGAGAACGCGCGATCGCTCAGCTGTACCCCGATCGATCCACGCAGCCCGGCCACCGGCACATGGACCAGTTCAATCCGGCCTTCCCAGGCATCATTCTCGAATGTAGTCGCCACTTCTCCGGTGGGTTCGATCTCCTGATGCTGATAGTCGTTGTGCGCAACCTTGAAGCGAAGGCTCTCGAGGAAAAGGCTCTCGAGGACACTCGCATATTCCAATGCACCATGCACGTCAACCCGGGTCTGCTCGAGTTCGATAAACGGGCCTGCGGCGACCAGTGGTGTGTCCACGTCACCACCTTCCTCCTCGCCTTCTTCAGGACCGGGAAGCCCATAAGTGGTTTCGTATCGTGAGACTGCGGCGCCGACAAAACCCTGTTCACCAACCCAGGACAGACCACCCGCATACCCTTCGGCTTCTCCGTCCGAGTTGATCACACGTCCCTTGACCTCGTCATCAGGTCGCTTTGCGGGGTCGGTCGTAGCAAAGCCAGGAATCTCAATGTTCCCTGAATCGCGCTTGAATCCATCAACGTGCCAGGCAAGCGCGCCGGCAGCGCCGTCCAGCCGGGCGGCCGCAGCCAGTTCCTCGGATGCACTGTCACCGCGCAATTCCAACGCGCCGGAGAGTGGTTGTTCACGCATGGTCTCCGGAATACGCGAATCGATCACATTGACCACACCACCCGCTGCGCTGCTGCCGTACAACAGCGTTGCCGGCCCACGCAGAATTTCGATTCGTTCTGCAAACAGCGGTTCGAGCGGCACCGCATGATCCGGGCTGATATCCGCCGCATCCATCGTACTCAAGCCACCATCCAGCACCGCAACACGCGGCCCATCCTGACCACGTATGATCGGCCGACCCGCCACCGGGCCAAAGTACGTGGTGCTCATGCCAAGCTCATTGGCCAGCGTTTCTCCGATCGAGTTCGCGGACTTCTTCAAAAGTTCTTCCTCACCGAGAATCAGTGCGGGCTGCGTCAGATCATCCGCAGCCCGACGCAACGGGTTGGCGGTGACGATGATTTCTTCGATCGTGTCTGGCGTGACAGATTGCACGGTCGCAGTCCATAGCACCGCACTCGCTGCGGCGAGCAGCGACATCGATAACTTGTTCATACAAAATTCCTGGTAACAAAATAATGAGCGCACGGGACATTGCCTTGAGCACTATTCATACGACGTGAAACGGAGTGTCAGTTACAGGAGTTGAGCAGGAGGGGCGCGAACTTGAGGGAGGGATAGCGAAGCGTGTTGTACCAGAACGTCGGCGATTACGATCGTTGGTACTGGTGCGGATTCGAAACCTTCATCGACTTGGGAAGTTGAAGGTATCGCCGCGTGACTCTGACTGAATAACAGGCAGAACTCGCAGGACTGGCCTGCTTCATGACTATCCAGCTGACTTGCATGAGCCGTGCTTGCCAGCTGTGCAAACAGGAATGCGGCCAGCGCCAGCGCCGGCAACAGCCGGGATCGCATTGATTTCCTGTGCAAGAAGGATGGCATCGTCATGGTCCGAAGCTTACCGGTATGCACCTGAAAGACAATCGGCAAGCCGTTCCCACAACACTAAGGTTCCGTCGCTCTGCGTGGCAGAACCCGACTCTCATCAGCAACCGCTGGCACCCTCGGCCCGGTCAGGATGGAGGCAGCACTTCATAGTACTTGTTGCCTGCGGTCGCCCAGTCACCCGCCATCTTGAAAAACTCCGGACCCATCGGATCAATACCACGCATCGGCATTGAGCCTCTTCGAATATTGAAGTCATGGGGCGCAAGTTCACCAGCGCGTTGAAAGTGCTGTTCCGCTTTCTCGGCCTTGCCTGACACGAGCAAGTGCCGCGCCAATGCAAACTCCGTTCGCGCCAGCTGGTGCTCGGCCGTCGGCAACGACTGCAGGGCACGTGCCCGGTCATCACTCCAGGGTTTCACGCCATCTTTCACCCACGCACGCAGAGCGTTCTTGTGAACCTCGGCGTCGAGTCCGGTGACCTGCTGATACTTGTTGTTGCCATAAGCCACATCATTCGGCCGCACAATCATGCCAAGTTCGTCGATCCAGAGAATCGTCGGCACATTGACCATGTTGTAGAGATCAGACACCACATAGTGGGTGTCGATGAGACTGGGATGTGTCGGTGAGGCACCCTCAATCCAGGGACGTGCGGATTCTGCATCCTTGTCGAGCGCCACGGTGATGACGGTAAAACCATCGTCTTTCAGTTCTTCGTAGATTTCCTGCCACCCGGACAGGTCTTCGCGGCAGCCTCACCAGGAGGCGTAACTCGCCAACAGGATTTTCTTGCCGCGATAGTCCGACAGCCTGTGGACATGACCACTCAGGTCTGGCAGCTCAAAATCCGGAGCAACCAGCGTCTGCAACGAATCAGTGCGATCAGTAGCGGCCTCACCCAAAGCCACCATCCGCTCGCCCGCTTCAATCACCAACGGGCGATGCAATCGCGCAGCAAACGCGGCGAGATTCACGCGTCCATCATCTTCAACTGCAACGCCAGCGGGGACACAACGATCACCGAGGCAGAAGCCTTCCGCCTTGGTTGACCAGCCCGTTGCCGTTTCCAGCCCGGTCTGCGTCACCAGGAGTTGATCACCCATTGGGGACACCTCGATCGGCACGGCCGATTCGGTGGTCACCAGCGTCCATATCTGCGTCATTCGACATCTCCTGAATACTTGTGGAATTTGCTTCTTGATGGTGAGCGTGACGCTACTCAAGGGTCAAGCAACTCTGTGTCCCACACTGCACTCGCGACGTCGATTTACGGTCTCGTGTCAACCGCCTGTTGCACTGCTGGCACTAATTTCGAACGCCCCTCAGGCAGCTCCAAACTCCGGCATTAACACAAGGCCGGACTATCAGCACTGCCTATGCAACAACGGTGATGGCATCGCCCTGTCAAGATCATTCAAGAAAAAGAAAGTGGAGGTAACCCAGGAACAGTGCAGGGCGACTTGCTACGCAAGAGCGAAGAAATGCGCCGACGCTGGCGTGATAACCATCGCTTCTGGCGTGGTGACTAGGAACATGTGTTTGACAGACGTCTGTGGATCGCTCGCCAGCGCAGAGAGTGGGGCCGGGATTGAGCCTCCAGAATCTCATCCTGCCGAAACTAGAGCCGAGTAGGACTTAGGGAAGCTCTGCTTCTTCGAGCTTCCCTAAGAGCAGCCTGTATCGACCGTGGCGACCGACGATGTCGGACTTGGCATTAGCAAAGTCGTTGGTGCTGCGCAACCACATATCCTTGTGACTCATAGACACCAATCCCACTGGCGTCACACATCACCCTCCAAGAATGGGACATCTTAGTTTTTTCAAAAGGGACACTACTGCTTTGCTCCTTCTGTGTTGGCGTTCTTGTTGACTTTCGTTTCGCCGCAGGTGCAGAGTTACGGAAAGTCCACCGGTCAGGCAATTGTGTATATTGATGTTCGTCTAGTGCTCGCGAAGACTCTGTTAGCGATAGCCTTGGCATCTACCGGCCAAGCAGTGGCAGTCTCCAATCCTGGAGATATCAGTACAGCCTCGTCTGCACCGAGCCAGCGTCCATCTTCGCCTGGCGACGCAGGTCCGGTCGCGAATGCGGCGATTACACTGACGTGTGGCAGTGGTTCATCAAAGCGCGTGTATACGCTGAAGAGTGGATCAGGTAATGCGAATTGCTCGCTCTCTACAGATCGGAAGTCAGCCAGCTGTACGGGTGACTCCGGAGAGTCTTCCGCGAGTTGTGACGGCGGTTGCACAGGATCAAGTGGAGCAGGCAGCTGCTCCATCGGAGTCAAGTAATAATTCGAGGTAAGGCTATGCGTAGATTGTTGTGTGGATTTGCAGTTGGACTGATTTTCCTGGCTTTGGCAGGTGTCGAAGTGGCGCAGGCGGCGAAAGACGTCGAAGCCGTCAATGCTGCCAAGCGAGCGGGAAACACTCCTTCCGGTGCAGGTGGGCCGGTTACCACCGCTGCAATCGAATTGGTGTGCAGTGACGGCACGAAGCTTTCAATTTCCACCGGGAACGATAGTGGGGTGTGTCATTCTACCCAACAAGGCACTGGGATCGCCTGCGGACCATCAGGAGGCAATCCGACCGTCAACGCGGTGTGTGGTGCCGGATGTACCAGCGTATCTAGCGGCGCTACCTGCAATCGTTTCCCTAAGGGAACCTATTGAAAGCGTGTCGGACATGAGGTGTGAAGAAGATCTTTACAGCCCCTTCAATACCAGGCTTAGTTCACGCTCCAACTCCCGTTAGCTGATCTGAGCCTCTTTTCGGGAGAGGTCTCGAAGCCGCACAGTCACCACGACCGCAGATCAAGATCACCGCCTTCCCGCAGGGGAAACCCAGCCAACTATTCCAGTATTTGATTTGTCGACCATGTGCGTTGCCAAACTTGTCCTACTTCCCATCAGTCTTCAGTCCAGCTGACAGATCCCACAGCTCCCTGCGATAGGTGCGTTCGATCCTCACGGCTGGATGCAAGACCTTCACTCTCGAAACCCCACGCCTCGCGAGCGAGTCATTGTTCCGTCACATCATCAATGAGTGCCTTCCTGTCGGACAAGACGACAAGGCAAGGTAGCAGATCGGATGGTCTGAAATGACACGACGAAAGAAGGCGCGGGTGATCCGGAGCTCTCTCCAACGACCGCAAAAACCATACTGCGAAGATGTTCAACATCCTTGCAGTCAATGAACGGGTCGAGCCATCCAGCGTCCTGCGGCGAAGCGAAGGGATAGGTCGAAACGCCGTAGACTTCGTGACCCTTACTGCGGCGGCGTTAGATTCTCCGCGCAGAGGATATCGCGACAAGCCTGGAGGGTCTTCGCACAGTTTTTTTGCTTGATATCCGCGATGCACTTCCCGTAAGTGACCTGGCAGGTGTGCTGACACTGCTCCTGCGCCGTCGGTGTCGGAGCGGCAATTTCTTTTTCTTTTTTCGCATTTGCCGTCATTGGCAACAGGCAGAACAGCGATATAGCCATCACCGAAACGGCAGCAGTACGAATATTCATTGGCAGCTCTCCAGATTTCGCAGATTGATACAGCCGACTTCAATCGTACTCGCCGCTTGCTTGGCCAGCCAACACTTCGATTAGACCACCGGCTGATACTTCTCCTCACCCAACGGACTAGGCCGTTTGGCCGAAGCACGGGCCGGTTCGAATACCTACTCTGCTACCTAACGCGTCCCGCACGCTTGCTTACGGACTATCACCACATGTGGAAGCAGATTTCAGCCGTTTTTGCCATCAATTCAGCATCCATTTTCAACAGGCGCCACAACGCTGAAGGGGGCTGCTCCGAGGCACTTTCAAGAAGCTCACCGTCAGGCATCCGATCTCGCCTGATTGCAGTCGGTGTACTCGCCCTGCTGGGGACTCTGGCCGCAACAACCCAGGCTGCGGACCCGGATCCGACCAAAAAGGGAAGCACGGGAACTTCGTCCGGTAGCTCCGGTACCCAGTCCACTCAAACGGCCCCACCGGCGCCCGTTTCCAAGGTCACTGTGCCAGCAATACGTTCCGCGAAAGTCGAGGCGATTACCGGAACTGGAACGACTACCGGCACGACTACCGGCCAAACCACTACGCCAGCAACCACCGTACGCAACCAGGCCACGGGCGACTTGACCGGAGGTCAATCCGATCAAAAGCCGGGTATCGACCAGGGATTTCGCAACAAGCCCGGACAGATTGATGCCGGGAGCACCGTGAGTGGCAATCCCATATCCACTACCGGCACCTGTGTCGGTGGACCGCTGGGCGCCGCAGCGTGTAGCCAGACCGGACCAACGGGTATCGCTGCCCAAGGGAAATCGGCGATACAGGCTGGTGTCCTGGAAAATGGCGCTAACGTAGTCGGATCAGGCGCAGGCACGACCTCACTTCCGCCGACGGGCGGCACAGGCACCTCTGGAGGCAGAGTTGTCACGGACCCTTTCACAGGGAAACCAGTGACTGGGAGCTCAAGCGCTCATCAACAACAGTTGGATTCCGCGAGTTGCGACAGTGGTGATAATGCTGCCTGCGCCCGGCTCAAAGCCTCTCAAGAGGCAGAGGCCAGTCAAGGAAGCGGGGGAGCGGAGTCGGAGAAGGTGGTCCGGCACGCCAGTGGCAACTCAACCAGGTACAACAGCGACGGCAGCGTTACCCACACAGCATTCAACGCGGACGGCAGCTACACCGACACGACGGTTAAGAAGGAATCGAAGACCGTAGACGGAAAGACCACGACAACGACGACCGTGACGAAGGCAACCTACGGCAAAGATGACAAAAAAACCGGCGAGACGACGGTGGTTAACACGGTGTCGCCCTGTCCTCCGGAGCTGTGTGGCTCAACACCCGAGAGCATCGCGAAGTTCTACGCGGAAAACCCTGCACTATTCAGTCAGATTCAACAGTCCAAATCTGGTGGCAGCGGTGACATCGACTTCGGTCGCGGTGACACGGCACCCGGTGTTGTCAGATCAGGCACACCATCTGCGGTAGGCGGAGGCTCGACAGGTCTGGTTGGAAATCCAGGCGTTCGTGGCGGTCTCGGAGAAACGGGCAGTGTTGATACCACGACCAATTTCGGCAACAGTCAAGGCGCGGGCGCGGTCAATCCGGGTCAGGATGGCAATCTGAATACCACGGGCGGTCGTACCGACAACGTCGATGAACAAATCAACGGTGGCCAGCCAAAACAGGACTTTCCTAACAACAATACAGGTACTGGATCGGGAAATGGCACCTCAGGATCGACCCCCCAGACGCCGAGCACGGGTCCGACACGAGTCCAGTGTGTCAAAGGACATCCGCTGCCAGCGCTACGCTGCCCGGAGTGAGGTAACGCAGGAGGTTACGAAGGTAGAAGCTGCGGGTGGCGGCACCGAAAAGGGCGCCACTCGCCTCTGGCAGTTCGCTGCGAGCGTGAACAACAACTCAATGGTCTCGATTGTCTGACTGATGAAGCTTCCACCACGGTCAACGTTAAGTGGAGAGCCACAGCTTCCTCCCGCTTCGTTCAACTTAGAGTGCCATTCGTGAATCGCCCTTCCTTGCTGACCATCACCCAAGCCATGAGCCTCTGCGTCAGTGCGGCTTTTGCGACATTTGTAATTTGGCGTGTCAGCGATAGCGCTCCACCAGGCGTCCTGATTGCCGGCGGGCTGCCCATCCTCATCGTGCTCTCGCTGTGGGCGACTGGACTGGTGTGGTGGCATCGCCCGCACAACAAAAATGCAATGCGATTACACGACTGGATCGGTTTTTACACGGCAGTTTTCTGGGGCGGAAGTCTCGCCGGCGCAAACATGCAATGGTTTTTCATGCCTTGGGCGGATGAGACCGAGCGCCTGCTCAGCCTGTTCATCGTCATCACAATCACCTGCGGTACCGCTTTGGGGAGTACCCGTATCCCCAGCAGCCCATGGCTGGCTGCAGCCACATGGACTGCACCGGCAGTATTGCCATTTTCGACTGCGCTCTGGTACGTGATGCATGGCGGAGAACTCGCTATTCCCATCGCATTGTTTCTCCTGACTGGGACGGCAGTGTTAATGCTGCAACGCGGCTTCGTCCGTCGTGCCCACGCACGGATGTATGAATCGGAACGCAAGGCACTCGCTGCACAACGGGAATTAGAAACTGAGCGAGATGCCCGACAGCGTTTCCTGGCATCTGCCTCCCACGACCTTGGGCAGCCATTGCAGTCGGCCCGCTTGTTCTTTGATCTTGCTATCAGGGAAACCGATGTACTTCGTCGTGGCGAATCGATCAAAGCCACCCAAGACTCCCTCTCTCGTCTGGAAGACCAACTGACGCAGATCCAGAATCACCTCCGACTGAATGCTGGAGCACAGCGTGTACGAAAAGTATCTTTGTCGATTGCTGGCGCAATTTCTGGAGCCTGCGACCAGGCTGAGCCGCTGATTGCTCGGGCCGGCGTGCAGTTGCATCTGGTGTCATCCAGCCTCCGGGTATTGGCTGACCCGGTTTTCCTGGAACGGATCATCCGTAACTATATCGACAACGCCATTCGCCATTCGCGATGCCAGCGAGTGCTGATTGGTTCGAGGCGCCGAGGAGATCGGGTGCGGATTTATGTCATCGATGATGGTGAAGGAATTTCCATCAATGACAGAGACGCGTTGTTCAGCGACTATTTTCAGGGTTCCAACCATGGTGACGAGATTCGCGGTGGCTTCGGTATCGGCCTGGCGTCGGTGCGCCGCATGGCCATTGCAATGGACGGTAGCGCGGGACTTGATCTGTGGTGGACCCATGGCTGTGCCTTTTTCGTTGAACTCCCACGAGCCCCTCTGATAGCCTCGCGCTCCTGATTTTCAGATGGGTCTCTCGCAACCGATATGCAGGCAGTGTCGATGGACGTGCTCGTCTGCGACGACCACCCACTCATGCGCCAGGCGTTGGCCGCGACTGTGCAGATGCATTGGCCGCAGGCCCGGGTGATCACAGCGCTGGATTACGTCACTGCATTTGAGCAGGCCGCATCTTCACCATGGCGCCTCATCATCTCCGACCTGACGATGCCCGGTGCAACACCGATTGAAGGAATCAGTCGACTCCGAACGTTATGTCCGAATACACCGATCCTGGTGATCACCGCCAATGACGATGACGCGCTGCTGCTGACCCTCTTCAACCTGGGCGTTGCCGGGTTCGTGCCGAAGACCTCGCGACCGGAAGTCATCGAACTGGCCATCCGGCTGGTCATGACCGGCGAACGTTACCTTCCGGATCGCATGGTGCAACTTGCGGACCGGCGTCGGACATCTGAGGTTCACGGCAGCGCCGCACAAAAAGCGTCCGCTCAAACTGCGCCACATCTGACAAGACGACAGGTTGAAGTTCTGGAACGCATGGCCAAAGGTGATACAACAAAGGAAATTGCACGTGATCTTGGGCTCTCCCCAGCAACCGTAAAAACCCATATCGCCGCGATATTCGACATCCTCGCCGTGGACAACCGGGTCGAAGCCATCCGGGCTGGTCGGGAGCGCGGCGTCCTGCCCTGAGCACTGCGGAACAGTGTTCAGGGAAACAGGGCATGACAGCCTTCAATCTCTCCAGCCCGGACTCAAGAAATCAGGCCCGCCAAACGCAGCTAGCGGACGTTGAGCGTTGAGCACCTTGCCTGGAGGCTCGGGTCTGTACCACATCCCTTGGCACAACTCGCATCGAGGACCGTGTCTCCTTGTTGATTGAAACAGGCCGCTACACCTGTTGATTTTGAAACGCTACAGGTCCCACCAAAACTCTCGAGCCGGAGCTTCTTTCCAGCACCGCAGTCCAGATCTGTGTAGCTACTTGGTACAACCGATGGCGTCGTTTTGGTGCCCGTAGCCGTACCGGACACAGCGCCGGTAGCTGGTTCAGAGGTCGCTTTTTCAGAAGATGCCTGCACTGGTAGTGCGAGCACACCACACACCCAGACCAATGTCCAAAAGAGAGTAGAGCATCGCACGATCGTTGCCTCCCAGTGTCTGCACGGAACAGAAATTCTGCGATCAATAAGACCACATCGTGGATGTCGATGATAGTCGCTGATCTCGAAGCATGGCGCCGGATTGGTAACAACAGGTCAGATCGTCTGTAGAGGGCTGAATTGCGTGTTAACTCCGCGCAGACTAAAGGTAGACTTCACCCAGAGTGTGAGTTCGTTTCCCAACGGCTTCTGGGTGTAAGCGGGACGACGTTACGAAGCTCTGAAAATGTGGCCGCAGAGTATGGCGGAGATGTCGGCACATTTTGCCACACGTCGAAAATGACAGGGCAGTAAAGGGGAATCACATGTTCAGATCGGTAGCGCTTTGTGTCGCGGTAAGCAGCCTCATATGGATTGGTGTGGCTACAGCAGACAGTTCGCGACGACAGTCCAAGCTAGAAGCCAAGCCGAATGCCATCATTTTCGAGGAGTCAGCCCGGGCGTTGATCGCTGACAACCTTGAAGATGCAGCTGCGGGATTTACCGAGCTGGCCGCTCGCAATCCACGGGACCCTTCCGCGCAAACTCTGCTCGCCCTCACGTATCACAAAGCTGCGGAACGCAACCCTCAAAATCTGGAATTGGCCAACGCCGGCTACGATCTGGCTCTGAACGTGCAGCCGAACAGTTTCTGGGCGGCGGCATTTGCCGGCAGGGTTGCCTATGATCGTGGTGAATTTGATGTGGCCGCCTCTCGTTTTGCCCAGGCCGTACTAGCGCGCCCTGGCGATGGACGAGCTATGTTTGCACTCGCAAGTTCCGCCTACATGGCTGGCGATGTCGAGCTGGCGGCCATCGCAGCCAACCAGGCGGTGATCCTGAATGCGGCGACGCCTGAACACACCGCGACACTCCGTCTGGCAACTTTGTCGAATGCGGCAGTCAACAACATCGATGCTGCACACGCACATCTGACAGCTTTACAACAAGTGAGTGAACAAGCGGTAGATGATACCCAGACGCGAATGGATCAAATTGAGCAAACGAACCCTGTAGATGCAATTGACATTGCGCCTGCGCAAGAGAGCACCGTCGTTAGTGAACCGTCGATTCCCGACCAGATTTCCGTGGATGTCGCCATCGTGTTATCACAACGAGTCAAGCGGAGCCGCATTGGCCTGAACCTCATGGACGGGCTCAATCTTAACTACGGCTATGGCCGCAACTACTCCGATAGTCGGGTGACTTTCACCGGAGTCGATTCAGCCACGACCGGACAGCGGGTAATCACACGCGCGATCAATATCCCGGAACTCAACTACAACCTGAATATTTTCAACCGTACTGGGCAGTACTACTCGGTGCTCGCGCGACCTTCGCTGACCGCGTATCGCGGACAAACCAGTGAGTTCTTTGTCGGCCGCTCACTCAAGGTCGCCGTATCCGGAGTCAACTTCAGTTCGCTCGAACAGATCGATATCGGCATCGAAATGAAGGTCACCCCAATCGACATTTCCGCGGAAGGCACCCTCGTCAAGATCGAAACCTCACGCTCCTTTCTGACCCAAGACGCCGCTGGTACATTCCGGGAAGGCATCAGTACCTTCAAACAACGGGTAGCAGCAACCGCCCAGGTGAGATTCAACCAGACGCTGATCCTGTCCGGTCTTTCGGAGAGCGTCGACGACAATACGTTTTCCAAAACACCGTTGCTTGGTGAGTTGCCAATCGTCGGCGCCGCATTCAACGAGCGCTCAACGCAGAGTCGTCGAGATGCTGCACTTATGCTAATCACTCCGTCCTTGACCACCAGTCTGCCTGGACTACCTCAATTGCGCTCCGGAACGCTGGACAAGATATCCCGCCTCTGGACAAAGGTCGTCGACCCCGCTTCAAACGCGGTAGACATCGGTGCTCGTCTAGGCCGAATCCGGTTTTTTACCCGTGCCTTGCCGACCGACGCTCCGCTGTCGTGGCCAAGCCCTACCCGGCAGACCGCAGAAGCACTACGCGAGCTGCTGCTGCCCCATGTGGACTAGGCGGAGGTTTCCGGCTGATCAGCGTGCGGGACCACCGGATACTTGAGCGCGTTCTTGATGAGTTTTTGTTCTACGGCTGCCTCAATGTCGACACCCGCCACATCGGCCAGACGCACCAGATAGATCTGCACATCGGCAACCTCGTCGGCCAGGGCCGCGCGTTGACTGGCCGACAGATCCCGTGACTGGGCTTCTGTGAGCCACTGGAAAATCTCCACCAACTCTGCGGCTTCTACCGAGAGTGCCATGGCGAGGTTTTTCGGTGAATGAAACTGGTTCCAGTCCCGCGCATTCGCGAACGCTTGCAGCCGATCCTGAAGTTTGTCCAGATCCATGCGCTCAACGCGCCTCTTCAGTCGCTTTAACCACCACTGGCGCCTCCACAGGCGGCGCTGAAGCCACCACGCCGCTTTCGTCAAGAAAAGCCTGAACCTCTGCGAAGAACGCCGCCGGGCACTCTTCCTGTGGGACATGTCCACACGCCGGGAGTTCGACATATCGACTGCCGGGAATTTTCTCCGCGATAGTCCGGCTCACGCTCACCGGCACGACACGATCATCATCACCCGTAATCACCAGAGTCGGGATCGCAGCCAGTTCGCCCAATCGATCCACAAGCGCTCCTCGACGATGCGAATCGGTGCGCGGCGCTCGTGAAAATTCCCAGAGGGCGCGATCCCAATCATGTGACTTCAACGGCAATCGATAACCCTCGATGATGGCAGGAGTGAGCAGCGTTGGATCGTGCCACGCACGCTGCATAAGATCACCACCCGACGTACTGATTCGTCTTGCCAGCCACGGGCCCAGGTGATCCATCTGGGGGGTATGCAAAAGCGGCCGTAACCAGCTCCAACGACCGCTACCCATGCCAATCGCCGGGCTGATCAAAACAAGCGCCCGAACGCGTTCTGGGCGTGCCGCAGCAATACTCGCAGCCGTGCCACCACCGGCCGAATTTCCGACCAGCACTACCTGCTCAATATCGAGCGTATCCATCAGCCCGATGGCCTGACTGACCTGGGCTTGAACGCCATAGGGATTATGGCTCTTGACGTCCAGAGGACGTCCGGTCAAACCAAACGCGGTCCGATCATAGGCAACCGTGCGACCCAGCGCGGAAAAGTCATCCATCACTTCACGCCAGGTAAACGTGCTCGCCCCAAACCCATGCAGGAGCAGAAAGGCTGGTGCGCCGCTTCCAGCTTCCTTGTAGTGCACCGAGATCCCTTCAACATCGACAAATCGACTGTCTGCATCGGCAAGTTCGCTCGCAGGAACGGTATCTTCAAGTGCCGGTACCGGAACCAGAAACGGGCCGATCAGCAGCGTCAGCGACACGACAATGAACAACCAACCAAAAAAACGTTTCATGAATCGCCTGTTATCTCGGGAAGCCAGCATAGTTTCGCACTGTACGGCATCACGTCACGGAGTTATGAATGGTAAACATCACCTCGCTGGTGATCGAGGATCCCAGAGCCTCTTGTCCGTCGTCTTTTCATAACCCTTGCCCTGCGGGTAGGAGATCAGTTCCATCTGCAGATCCCATGGGGTGAGGAAATAACAGGATCGCAAACCGGCTTCTGGACCGTCCTCGATCTCTGGACCACCACCACCAGGCATCAGTCGCACACCGTGCGCACGCAGGTGGGCGATGGCGGCATCGAAGTCATCAACATAGAGCGTGATGTGATGGCCGCCCCAGTCGCTGTTTCTAGGCATCACCTGACGCTGATCGGGCGATGTGTATTCGAAGAGTTCGACGTTGGGCCCATGTCCACAGCGATAGTGACGAACTTTGCGGATGACGGCGCGAGGATGAACGTTGAGCATCTCACGCATGAAGTCGCTCTCGTCGGAACCGAAGGGACCATGCTCATAAAACGGTTCAAAGCCGAGAACGTTTTCGAGGAACTCTGCTGCAGCTACAAAATCAGGTGCAGTGATGCCGATGTGATCGACACCCCGCAAACCAGGCAGACCCTTGGCCACTTTGTTTCACCTCGATACTTTGATTGAAGACTCAGCGCACAAGCAAGGTTAACCCGACCCCAGCAGCTCTTTCACTCGTCGTTGCAACCAGGGAATGACTTCGATTTCAAACCACGGGTTGCGTCGCAGCCACAGGTTATTTCTCGGACTGGGGTGAGGCATAGGCACCTGATCCGGAATGAACTGGCGCCAGGCCGTTACAGTATCCGTCAGCGTCTTGCCACGGGTGGCCAATTCGATTGCCGGGAGATGCCAAGCTTGTGCATATTGCCCGAGGACCATCGTGAGTTCGATATTCGGCAACTCGCGCAAGAGCTTCGCTCGCCATGTCTGTGCACAACGAGGGGGTGGTGGCAAATCACCCGACTTGCCTCGACCTGGATAACAGAACGCCATGGGCAACAGGGCAATCTGATCAGCATCGTAGAATGTGTCACGATCGATCCCCATCCACTCTCGCAACCGATTGCCACTGGGATCGTTGAACGGGATGCCGGTCGCATGCACCTTCGTTCCTGGGGCCTGCCCGACAACAAGAATTCGCGCGCGCCGACCAGCCTGCACAATTGGGCGAGGTCCGAGGGGAAGTTCGTGCGCACAAAGGGTGCAGGCGCGCACGCCGGTGAGCAACGGAGTGAGTCGGTTAGAAGGCATTTTCAGTGGGCAGACCGAGTAGATGTCGTCCGACCTGTTCGCTCACGCGATCCTTGTGCGCATTGATGTGCAGTGGCATAGCCTGAAAATCCCGATAACGACGTTCAAAGCTTGTCCCTTCCCGCAGACCATTCCCACCCGTGACCCGAAGAATCAGTCGCATCGCTTCATCGCAGAGCGAAATGGCCTGCATGCTGGCCGCGGTCTGGCGCAGGTAATCTGCTTCGGTCGGTGTTATCGCCGCAGTTATCCGTTGATCGGTTTCTGACAAGGCTGCGTACACCGTGTCACGAGCTGCGGAAATAGCTGCCTGAGCAAAACCGAGATTCACATGGATCGTTGGGCGCTCCGCCATCTTGGTCCCCATGATGGCGATACGTCCTTTGATACTTTCCGCGCAGTCCAGCAACGATGCCTGAGCAACTCCCACGGCCATTGCACCAAGCCACAAATCAGAGAGCGCCACCCAATCCTCACGGTAGCGAGGATGGATCATGGGTCGTTTTGCTTCGCGGAACACTTCACGATAGCGAAATGGAAATGGCACGCGCCGCTCTGCTGGCAAGACGACACCCTCGTAGTGGACATGATCAGTTGCTGAAGCACGCAGGCTCATGGCCTTCCACGTCGGATCAACGCGCACACCCGGGCTCCGTAAATCCACCATCGTGAATTCGGGTGCGCGTACCTCCGCGACAAAACTCACGCCGGCCCACTCTGCGTATCGGGCGCCCGAACCAAATGCTGCAACGCCCTTCAACGAAAATTCGTCGCCATGAACTTCTGCCTTGACCGCAGTACTGGCCCCAGCCGGAAAACACACCCATTCGTGTCGATCAACGATTCCTTGCAGGAAGTGGTGGTGCTCCGGACCAAGCAGACCGCAGAAGAGATGAAATGTGCACAGATGGTTCCACAGGCACCACGCGGTCGACGAACACGCGGCGGCAACGGCCTGCAGTTCGTCACCAATCGCACAGGTGGTCGCGTTCAGACCTCCGAGTTCTTCGCTTGCAGACAGTCGCATGAGATCAGACGCCTTGATGGCGGCAATCACTTCGGCGTTGATGCTGCGTGTCTGGTCCGCAGTTTCTGCCTGCGCGGCAATCATGGGTAAGAGCAATTCGACGTACACAGTAGCCCCCCGGCTTGAAAGTGGGAGCGTAACGTCAGGCGAGCAGAATAACGAGTCGCACGGTGAATCGCACGGTGAGCCAGACGCGGGAGAAGCTCCAACAGTTTTGAGCTTCTCTAGAAAATCTCGTCCGGCTGCAACTCGAATCGATAGATCAATTCGCCCTTGATCTGATGATACAGCGTTGGATCTTCTGTCCTCAGCACTTCAAGATCTTTCCTGACCTCTTCGCCCAGACCCTGGTCGATCAGCACTTCAACACGGCGATTGCGCGCCTTGCCAGCAGGTGTGTCGTTGGCAACGAGCGGGCGGGTATCCGCATGGCCCGAAACGGCAAATCGCCCCTCATTGAGCCTGCCTTCATCAAACAATGCGTGGGCAACCGTCACCGCCCGTGCAGCAGACAACGCCCAGTTGGATCTGAATTCGCTGGTGGCAATCGGATCATTGTCAGTGTGGCCTTCAACGTCAAAGCTGCCTTCCGTGTCTTCCAGCGCCTGGCGGATGATCTTCAGTACCGGTTTGAAGTTGGGCGTGAGATCTGCAGAACCTGATGGAAACGTTCCATGCTCCTTGATGCGAACGGTGATCTTTCGTCCAGACGTCTCCACTTCGATGATGCCTTCCTGAACTTCCTTGGACAACGCAGCGGCAATCTTGACTGCATCCTGCTCGGTTTCACCCACCAGACCCTTGATCTTCTCGAGGATTTCCTTCTTCCGGGTGTCGCTTGTTTCACTGCTCTCGGGGGAGCGCGTGTCCGGGTTCTGCACATCCAGGGAATCACGCTCGTTGTCGGTTGTCTTCTGTCGAACTTCGTTCATTGGCGTTGGCTCAGGCGTTGCCGATGAGAACTCCTCGGCAATGATGCTTGTACCTTTTGGAATGGCGATCGCATCGATTTGCGCTTGCACTCCGAAGGCGCTCGCCATTGAACCAGCAACCCTCTTGTACTTTTGCGAATTCGTGTCCGAGGTAGCCAGCAGCAGGACAAAGAAGCACATCAACAACGTCATCAGGTCCGAAAACGTTGCCATCCAGCCCGGCAGGCCAGCGGGGGCATCCGAACGGGGCTCGTCATCATCATCCATGACCCGTCACTACTCCTTGGTCAGGCGCTGTTTTGGTGACAGATAGGTACTGAGCATCTCTTCAATGACCCGGGGGTTCTGCCCGGCCTGGATACCAAGGAGCCCATCGATCATCATGGATTTGATTCTCGCTTCCTCGGCCTTTCGCAGAACAAGCTTGTCCGCAATCGGCATCGCAACCATGTTGGCTAACACCGCACCATAAAACGTGGTCAGCAACGCGATTGCCATGGCAGGGCCGATCGACTTCGGATCGCTCATGTTGCCCAGCATCGCAACCAATCCAACCAGCGTGCCAATCATCCCCATCGCCGGGCCGACGTCGCCAAACGCTCGCCAGATCTTCTGGCCAGTGTCATGACGTTCCAACGTCTGATTGAGCTCTTTTTTCAAGACGCCCCTCACGACATCTGCATCATGGCCATCCACCAGCAACTGAATGCCTTTTTTCAGGAAGTCCGAGGACACCTCTTTGCCTTCGAGCGTCAACAGACCCCCTTTGCGTGCAGCATCCGCCAATTCCACAACTTCGGCGATCAGGTCAGCTGGTGCTGCCAGCTGGTAGCTGAACGCGCGACCGGCCACTTTCATGGCGCCCAGAAACTGACTCAGGCTGAACTTCATCAGCACGACAAACGTCGATCCAACAAACACCATGAGTACCGACGGAAAATCGAAAAACATCGACAGCGGCCCACCAAGCGCCATCGAGTAGATGACGACAATGAAGGCCCCAATAATGCCGATGAGGGTCGCAAGATCCATGCAAGGTCCAAACGGAGAACGGACCTCTGGAGTCTAGACCCAGTTTTCCCCTTCACCGTGCCCAAGCCGACTTGGCAAAATGCACCACAAACGGTTAGTTTGAAACCATGAGCGAAGACAACAAGACAACTTCAGATTTCGAAGCCGCACTGGCCGAACTTGCGGCTCTGGTAGAGCGCATGGAGAAGGGGGATTTGTCACTGGACGACTCCCTCAAGACCTTTGAACGCGGAATAGCGCTCACTCGCACCTGTCAGGAAGCGTTGCAAAACGCAGAGCTGCGTGTCAGGAAATTGACGACCGAGGGCACGCTTGAGCCGATGGACATTGATACTGATGAGACCGATGACGAGTGAGTTCTGCACACTCTTTTGCGTCCCTGAAGGCCTCGATCGATACAGCACTGGCGGCAGCACTGCCTGATCACGCGTCCATTGCACCTCGTCTGCTTGAATCAATGCGTTATGCACTGCTCGGTGGAGGCAAACGACTACGTCCAATGTTCACGTGCGTGGTCGGAGAAAGCCTGGGTTCACCGTTGTCCCGTTTGTTACCTGCCGCGTGCGCGGTGGAAATGGTGCATGCCTACTCGCTGGTACACGATGATCTGCCAGCCATGGATAACGACGATCTTCGCCACGGCAAACCCACGGTGCACATCGCGTTTGGTGAGTGGATGGCGATCCTTGCCGGAGACGCACTGCTGACTCTGGCATTTGAAACAATCGCTGGCATGCAGGAGGTCAACCCGGCCATTGTGAACGCCTGTACTGTCTGTCTGGCAACTGCGTCAGGATGGTCAGGGATGGTCGGTGGCCAGACTCTTGATATGTCCCTGGCCAGCAATGGCGCATCGACCGCCGATGTTTCCGCCTTGAAATCGTTGCATGCCGCAAAAACCGGAGCGCTCATCCGCGCGAGCGTGGAACTTGGTGCGATGGTCGCCGGCGCTGACAACTCGACACTGAGTCGGCTGCGCAACTTTGCCAACGGCGTTGGGCTCGCCTTTCAGATCATGGACGATGTGCTCGACGTGACGGAAAGCACCGAGGTGCTTGGCAAACCCGCAGGTTCCGACATCCGCGAAAACAAGCAGACATTTGTCAGCTATTTCGGCGTGGCAGGCGCACAGCTGGAGGCAGAACGAACCCTGGACAACGCGATCGCGAACCTTGCGGGACTACCGCTGAAGGATGATCGCTTGCACGCCCTCGCGACGCTTACGGTCAAACGCAGCTTCTGACAAGACTATCAACGTTCAGTGAGGGTCAGCACCCCACCCTGGTTCTGCATGGCAACCTCATTGAGGTAACTCATGCCGAGCAGGATATCCAGCGGATAGCTTCCTTCGATGACCGTCGCCGCGACGTTGTGCGCAACGACTCCGCCAACACTGACTTGTGACAAGGTGACATAACGGGCCGGCACTTCGCCTTGAGCCGTCACGACCGATCCTTGCTGACCAATTGCGTAGTCGATCCCAAGGCCGGTTGCATGCTTGCTGCTCATCGCCACCACACTGGCCCCGGTATCCACGAGAAAACTGGCCGGGCTGCCATTGATCTGCCCGGTGACACGGTACTGACCCGTGGAATCCGCGTTGACGGTAATTGATCGGGCGCGCACAGGTTTGAAGGCACTGCCAACACGGTTGGAGAGTTTGAGATCGTAATTGTGGCCCTGGAAACTGACCCTGGCTCCATTCGCATCGGCGGCGAGAAGTTTTACGCCCCTTGGCGAAGTCTGGCCAACACGAACCATCTCCTCGCCAAGCGGTGTTCGGATAACCGCGCGATCCTTGAAGAGTCCTACCACCTCAACCGCTGCAAGCAGGTTTGAGCTGGAGAATCCCAGGAGCAGGACGTAAACGAGTTTCAGCAATTTCATGGAACGGGCCGGGCCAGGACCGACAGAGTCTAACCGGCCAGAAGAATCCCGATGCAATCGACTCCATAAACTGCGCGTTGCAGCACATCGTTTGCGACAACCCCGGCGAGAACATCAGCCAAAGTGCTGATAGCCAGTCCGGGCAGGCAATTGACCATCGACCCAAACCCCACTCCCTTCGCTGATCCAACCGACCTCGACAGCCGGAAAAGATGGTGTTGAAGACGCTGTAAAACACAGCTCGTAGTCGTCTCCACCGTACAGCGCGTCGGCCAGGTTAGCCCCGGGAAACACGGGCACATTGGGGCTGACTACATCTATCCGGCAACCGCTGGCGCGAGCCAGGTGTCCGAGGTCCTGCAACAACCCGTCGGAAATGTCGATCGCAGAGCTCGCACTGGCGCGCAATCCCGCCGCCAGATCAAACCGGGCCGAGGGTCGGTAGAAGCGCTGGTTGAGGACCGGGTCAGCAAAGCCGTGTCTTAGTGCAGCTGCCGATCCGCCTAAGTGACCACTTACATACACACGATCACCCGGACACGCTCCACTGCGCAGAACGGCCCTGCCTGCTGGAATCGAGCCATGGACGCTGACACTGACGCCCAACGGACCTCGGGTCAGATTCCCTCCGGCGATGACAGCACCTGCTGCCCGAGCGGCATCGGCCGCTCCGGTCGCAAATCGGGTGGCCCACTCGGGCGAATCATCTGGCAAGGTGAGCGCGAGGAGCACAAACAAGGGCGTTGCACCCATGGCTGCGAGGTCTGATAGCGACACCATCATGGCGCGATAGCCAACATCCACGGCATCAGCATCCAACGGAAAGTGAGTGTTTGCTAACAAAGTATCTATGGAAGACACCAACTGATGTCCATCGGGCACCACCGTCACCGAGGAATCGTCGCCGATACCGGTCACCAGGCACCCACCCGTGGCCGCCGAGCCAAACCGCTGCACCAACGCGTCGATCAACTCGAACTCGCGCATCCGACTACTCCAAGCGGCCGCGCAGGCATCCGCGGGCTGCCATCAGCTGTCCTGTACCCGGCGTGATGCAACCGATCGAGCGGCTACTTCCAGCGGGCGAAGTTGCCGCGACAGTTTGTCGAGCACGCCATTGATGTACTTGTGCGACTCTTCGGCGCCGAAGGTCTTGGCCAGTTCAACGTACTCATCGATGACAACACGATAAGGCACATCAGGGCGATGCATCAGCTCGTCAACACCCAGTCGCAGCAATGCCATCTCGACGGGATCGAGATCCTTGTGTGCACGGTCCAGGAGTGGAGTGAATTGTTCATCGAGCAGGTCGGTACGCAGCGCGACCCGACGCAGCGCATCGGCGAAAAATACCGGGTCGGCATTCTTGAGCGCTTCACCTTCTTCAAATTCCTTGATGACCACGGCCGGGCTCGCGCCAGTCATCTGCCATTGATAGATCGCCTGCACCAAAGCGCGCCGGGCCTTTTTGCGTGCCCAGATGGAAGGCTTGCTCATCGCTTGTCTCGATCAGATGCCGGGTGCGTGAATGCAACTCAGCGTGGGTGAATGGTGAGCCGGATATCGTCGCCCACCAGCACATGATCGACAATCTTAACGCCGATCGTCGCAGACAAGGACTGGAAAGTGAGGTCAGCCAACGGACGCGCATCGCGCCCAAGGAATCTCGCGGCCTGATAGAGCACGATTTCGTCCCAGAGTGATTGACGCAGCAGAGTGCCAACCAGGGTGGGGCCAGCTTCAACCAGCAGTTCGTTGATCTCGAGTCTGGTCAGATGTTGGGCCAGATTCGCAAGATCAACGCGACCATCCGCCCCAGCCTCCCCAACCAGGTATTGCGCCTCCACCCCGGCGATCGGTGTTGGCGAAGTGGTCGCGAGCAGAACACCACCTGCTGACTGGAAGATCTTTGCAGACGACGGAGATCGCAGCGCTGAGTCCGCGACCACGATCAGCGGCTGGCGAATTCGCCCATCGACCGCGAACGACGCCTCCCGTACGGTCAATGAAGGGTTGTCGGCCAGAATCGTGCCGCTACCGGTGAGAATGGCGCAGCTGCGAGCGCGCAACGCCTGCACATCCGCTCTCGCCTCAGGCCCGGTAATCCACTGACTTTCGCCGCTGGCCATCGCCGTGCGGCCGTCGAGCGATGCGGCAATCTTGATACGGATCAAAGGCCGGCCCGTTTCGAATCGACGACGGAATCCGGGGTTCAACGCACGCGCCTGGCTCAACTCAATGACTTCGGTCGCGATACCTGCCGCCTGTAACGCTGACAGCCCCTGACCAGACACACGCGGGTGGGGATCCACTTCGGCAACCACTACCCTGGCAACACCTTCGGCGATCAAACGGCCGGAACACGCCGGTGTGCGACCAGCAAAATTACACGGTTCAAGACTGACGTAGACCGTCGCACCGCGCACATCGCCACCGGCTGCGGTGATGGCATTGACCTCCGCATGGCCTTGACCGGCCCATTGATGCCAGCCTTCGCCCAGCAGTTTGCCATCTCGAACAATCACACAACCCACACGAGGGTTTGGGGACGTTGTGTTCAATCCGCGGCTCGCGAGTTCGACAGCGCGCTCAAGCCAGACAACGTCCGCCTCACGACCCGGCGAGTGACCGGCAACACTCATGATTTGACGGGGTTGTCCGTGGTCAGCCGGCGGATTTCTTCCTGGAATTCGCTGAGATCCTGAAAATCCCGATACACCGAGGCAAATCGAACGTATGCCACTGCATCCAGACGCTTCAGCTCAGTCATCACTTCTTCGCCAACCTGTTTGGCAGGCACCTCCCGTTCACCGGTGGTGCGGAGTTGATGCTGGATATGGCTGATCGCGCTTTCAACCTGTTCTGCTGAAACCGGCCTTTTTTCCAGCGCCCGCAGCAGTCCACGGCGAAGTTTGTCTTCATTGAACGGTTCGCGCGTGCCATCACGTTTGATGACGTATGGCATGACCAGCTCGGCCATTTCAAAAGTCGTGAAGCGCTCACCGCAGGTTGTGCATTCACGTCGCCTGCGGATCGAATTGCCGTCGGCCACCAACCTCGAGTCGATGACCTTGGTATCGTCAGCGCTGCAGAACGGACAGTGCACGGCTCAACACGCTCCTGTGGACAATCTTGTTATCGCTTGCCGTAGACCGGGAAACGGCTACACAACTCGACCACGTGGTGTTTAACCGAACCGATCATGTTGTCGTTCTTGATGTCATCAAGAATGTCGCACATCCAGCCAGTCAGCGTTGAAAACTCTGTTTCGCCGAAGCCCCGCCGTGTGCCTGCCGGCGAACCCAGCCGTAGCCCACTCGTGACAAACGGTGACCTGGGATCATTCGGGACTGCATTTTTGTTCACGGTGATGTTGGCCCGGCCGAGTGCGGCATCAGCGTCTTTACCCGTGATGTTCTTGTCGATCAGATCGAGCAGGAAGAGATGGTTGTCGGTACCGCCGGAAACCACTTTGTAGCCACGCGACTGAAAAGTGGTGGCCATCATCGACGCATTGGCAACGACCTGTTGCTGATACACACGAAACTCAGGCTGCAGGGCTTCTTTGAAGCAGACCGCCTTGGCAGCAATGACATGCATCAACGGCCCACCCTGAATCCCGGGAAACAAAGCCGAATTCAACTTCTTTTCGATCGCTTCGTTTTTCTTGGCCAGGATGATGCCTCCACGCGGACCACCCAGCGTCTTGTGTGTCGTCGAGGTCGTGACATCGGCGATCTGCACCGGGTTTGGGTAGAGCCCTGCCGCAACAAGCCCGGCCACATGCGCCATGTCTACCATCAACCAGGCGCCAACCTCGTCGGCGATATCGCGAAAGATCTGCCAGTCCATCTTTCGCGAATAGGCGGAAAATCCGGCCACAATCATCTTCGGTTTGTGTTCCTGCGCCAGACGGCGAACGGCATCGTAGTCCACCAGGCCCGTGCTGTTGTCGAGACCATACTGAACCGCGTTGTACGTCTTGCCGGAGAAGTTCGCCTTGGCACCATGGGTGAGGTGGCCGCCATCTGAGAGGCTCATACCCAGTACCGTGTCGTGCGGCTGCAACAGCGCCTGGTACACCGCAGCATTGGCTTGGGAGCCGGAGTGCGGCTGTACGTTTGCGAAGTCGGCACCAAACAGTTGTTTGGCTCGCTCAATGGCCAGCACTTCAACAACATCCACGTACTCGCAACCGCCGTAATACCGTTTGCCCGGATAACCTTCCGCGTACTTGTTGGTCAACACGGTGCCTTGTGCTTCAAGCACGCGAGGGGACGCGTAGTTCTCGGAAGCGATCAACTCGATATGCTCTTCCTGCCGGCGCTCTTCGCCACGAATGGCCGCCATCAGCTCATCATCAAATCCGGCGATGGTCTCGTTCCCTTTGAACATGGATGCCTCTGTGCCTTATTCAGTCGGACAGGTGTCCGGGTGGATGGGTGTCAAACCAGTGAATGCGCGGTATTGTAGCGGACACACCAGATCCTCGCCTGCAACGGCATTCAGCTTTGACGTGAATGGCGCAGGCGAAACAACATCCAGCTCGAACTGAAAATACACGAGGCAAATACGTGGCGCAGTACGTTTACACCATGCAACGCGTCGGCAAGATCGTTCCGCCGAAGCGCGTCATCCTTGAAAACATCAACCTGTCGTTTTTCCCTGGCGCCAAGATCGGCGTGCTGGGCCTGAACGGCTCAGGCAAATCCACCCTGCTTCGCATCATGGCGGGGGTCGACACCGAAATCGAAGGCGAGGCACGCCCGCAGAAGGACATCGTCGTTGGCTACCTGCAGCAGGAGCCTATGCTCGACGAATCGAAGGACGTGCGTGGCAATGTCGAAGGCGGGCTCCAGCACGTGGTCGACCTCGTCAACGAATACAACGGCATCTCCGACAAATTCGCCGAGCCCATGGAAGACGATGAAATGACTCGCCTCATCGACCGGCAGGGCGAACTCTCAACACAGATCGATGCCTGCAACGGTTGGGATCTGGACCGAACGCTCGACGTCGCCGCCGACGCCCTGCGCTTGCCCGCATGGGATGCCGAAGTAGCCAAACTTTCAGGTGGCGAGCGCCGACGGGTTGCCCTGTGCAAACTCCTCCTGTCGAATCCGGACATGCTGCTGCTCGATGAGCCCACCAACCATCTGGATGCCGACAGTGTCGCCTGGCTCGAGCGGTTCCTTGGCGAATATCCAGGCACCGTGGTGGCCGTTACCCACGATCGTTACTTCCTCGACAACGTCGCCGGCTGGATTCTCGAACTGGACCGCGGACGTGGAATTCCTTTTGAAGGCAACTACACCAACTGGCTCGAGAACAAGGACACTCGCCTGCAGCAGGAAGCCTCGTCAGAAAAAGCTCGCCAGCGCACGATCAGATCCGAACTGGAATGGGTACGCGCCAATCCGAAGGCTCGTCAGGCCAAGAGCAAGTCGCGACTCGCACGGTTCGATGAACTCATGTCGAAGGAAGTACAGGAGCGGAACGAAACCTCCGAACTGTACATTCCACCAGGTGAACGGCTCGGCGAAAAAGTCATCGAGATCGAACAGGTCTGCAAGGGATTCGGCGATCGACTTCTGATCGACGATCTGAACTGCAGCATTCCGCGTGGCGCCATCGTCGGCATCATCGGTGGCAACGGCGCCGGCAAGTCGACGTTCTTCAAGATGCTGACCGGGCAGGAAACGCCGGATTCCGGCTCGATCACCATCGGCAACACGGTAGATCTGGCCTACGTCGACCAGAGCCGTGACAGCCTGGATGGCTCGAAAACCGTGTGGGAAGAAATCTCGGACAGCCAGGACATTCTGCGCATCGGCACGTATGAGATGCAGACTCGCTCCTACGTAGGACGATTCAACTTCAAGGGTTCCGACCAGCAGAAGTTTGTCGGCCAGCTATCCGGCGGTGAGCGCAATCGCGTGCACCTCGCCAAGTTGTTGCGGCGTGGTGCGAACGTATTGTTGCTCGACGAACCAACCAACGACCTCGACGTTGAAACGCTGCGTGCCCTTGAAGAAGCGCTACTCAACTTCCCCGGCACAGTGCTGATCATCTCCCACGATCGATGGTTTCTTGATCGCGTGGCGACGCACATGCTGGCGTTTGAAGGAGATAGTCACGTGGAGTGGTTTGCGGGGAACTACACGGAGTATGAAGCGGATCGAAAGAGACGCCTGGGTGATGCGGAGCCGACGCGTGTGAAGTACAAGCCGATACGGCGGTCCTGACAGAAACCCTCTGTCGCGCCCTCGTTCTTGGCTGGATGGATATGGTCATCTAGAGCGTTGCCGATCAGCGTTTGCGAGCCCAATGCAGCATGCATGACCTTTTGATGGCGGAGTGTTTTCAGGCCACGTGCGGCCACTGAGGGCTTCAATCGAGTCCAGCAGCGCCCCGTGTAGCCGTTACCTCAGACTCAGTGCTGTAAGGAGACCGGATGGTGACCAACGAAAGAGCCACGGCACCCACGCGGCGCGCGCGAAGAAAAGGGGCCTTGGTGATCTTGCTTGCGTGTGCCGCCGCGCTCGCAGGATGGACAGTAATAGTGGCGCTGAGTGTGCTGAACGGTTGGGGGCGCACACCGCTGGCAGCGCAGGGCGATATCCAGGCATTCACCGACGCCGCCAACCATAAACTGGATGCCGAAGCCCGTGGTAACGTCGCATTCGCACTGCTCGATCAGGGTCGTCTGTACAGCGAACACTTCGTGTCGCACGGGCGGCCAGTGCAGCGCGACACGCTGTTTCAGGTAGCGTCACTGAGCAAGTGGATTACGGCATGGGGCGTGCTGGCGTTGGTCGAATCCGGGCGCATCGACCTCGATGCACCTGTGTCGCGCTATCTCACGCGATGGCATCTGCCACCGAGCGCCTACGGCAACGACGGCGTGACGGTTCGACGACTGCTGAGCCACACAGCCGGTCTCACGGATGGACTCGGCTACGGTGGCTTCGCGCCCGGAGCAACGCCGCAAACCCTTGAGCAGTCTCTGACACATGCCAGCGACGCATCACCGGGCGCCGAAGGCGCCGTTCGTGTCGGCATCGCGCCGGGCTCTGAATGGCGCTACTCCGGCGGTGGCTACACACTGCTGCAGCTGATCATCGAAGAAGTGACTGGTGAAGCGTTCAACGCCTATATGCAACGCGCGGTGTTCCAACCGCTTGGCATGAAGCACTCCACATTCGATTTGCCGACGGAGCGAAGCGCAGAAGTCGCAGACTTCTTTGCGCTGGACGGCACGCGCGCAACGCACTATCAGTTCACAGCCAAGGCGGCGGCGTCCTTGTACACATCGTCTGCGGACCTGACGCGCTTCATACAAGCGCATCTGCCTGGGCCGAATGGAGCGCGACCCGGGCGCGGCGTGTTAAGCCCCGCAACGCTCATCGCGATGCGGCAGCCCCAGGCAGCCCGCTACGGCGTCGATATCTGGGGGCTGGGCGTCATTCTCTTCGCACCCAACAGCGGCATTGGGTCGAACCAGTACATCATCGGCCACGACGGCGATAACTATCCCGCCATCAACACCGCTGCACGCTTCGATCCTGCGACCGGCGATGGCATCGTCGTGCTCGAAACCGGCAACAAATTGTTCGCAACCGAACTCGCGGGTGAGTGGGTGTTCTGGCAATCAGGAAGCGTTGATCTGTTCGATGTTCTGCGCGCCGTGCGGCGGACGCTTCTCATACTTGGCGCCGGCTATCTGGTAATCCTCATCGGTAGTTTTTTCGCCGCGACGCGGCTGCGTCGCAGTGGTAGTGCGTGACCCACGGAGCGACCTCGCGCGCTTGAACGCTCCTGACTGATTCAACCGCGCGGCGCCCGGCCCTTCTTATAGTCAGCGCTCATGTACGGCCCTTTCACCCACAGGTGCCGGATCTTCCATTCGCCACAACCCTGTTATTCGCGCGTGACACAGGCAAATCCATGCGGCAGTTTCGACGCACTGCTGCGCCGCTGTTGGTGGCGGCGATACAAGACGATTCGACGGTGGTGGCACCTTCGGACCAACCACTCAGCAGAAACAACACTGCGCAACCGGTGAGGTGACTACAGGCGCGGTTATGTTTCGACTGAAAGGAAATCGACATTGCCGCCGCCGTTGAGGCACTGCGATACTTTGCAGCCTGCGTGTGGAGCAATGAATGGTTACACAAACTACGCTGTCGCGTTGTGGCATCACCGGTTTGTGGATCGGGATGCGCAGAATGATGCACATTCTCGCTGTCCTGTTATCGGTTGGCCTTTCCCCGTCAGCTTTCGCCGCAGAAGACAATTGGTTGCGATTGCAAACGCCTGAGTTCACCGTGATCTCACAGCTGAATGAGCGGAAAACTCGTCGCTGGGCAGGAGAATTTGACCAGTTCGTTTCAGCACTGTTCAGTTTGTACGCGATTGAACGCAAGGGCCTGCCCCCGCTGACGATTGTGCTGTTCGACAGGGCCAGGAACTTCGCACCGTATCGACCACGTACAGAATCCGGCCAGGCGAAAAATGTCGGTGGGGTATTCGGCCGCCAGGCGAACTGGAGTGTGATGGCCACATCGGCGACCAATCAACCGCTTGAAACCCGACGAGTGCTCAACCACGAAGCCGTGCACTGGTTTTTCAGCGCAAGCGGCCTCGAGCTGCCCCTCTGGTTCAATGAAGGCTACGCCGAGGTGTTGTCAACGATCGAGATCCGCCGCGGAAGCGCTCAGTGGGGTCGCGCTTTACCAGGGCACATCCAGCTGTTGCGCGACTTGGGATTGCAGCCACTCGGCGAGTTTCTTGAGTTGAGCCAGGATGACGCGATACATGGCGATACACGGTATTACCCTCAAGCATGGGCGTTTGTGCACTTTGCGGTGTTTGGCGGAACTGGTGCACACCGCACATCTCTGTCCGATCTGGCGCGCCGTATCCGCCTCGAACCTGTTGATGTGGCGTTCAAGTCAGCATTTGGCATGTCGCTGGAAGCAGGTGACCAGGCACTGCGTGCCTATATCAAACGTGGGACGTATTCGATGGCTAGGCTCGACATACCGGGTCGGGTGGATAGTTTTGTCGTCACGCAGGCAACCCCGATTCAGGTGCAAACCGCGCTCGGCCGTCTGGCATTGGTAACCCGCAACATGGAACTTGCACTGCACCACGCCAACGTGTTGATCGAAGGCAATCCCAAAGTTCCTGAAGGTTTCGAACTGCGATCGATGGTGAAGTTCGCGGGGAACGATCAAGAAGCAGGTCGTCAGGATGTGGATCAAGCGATCAAACTTGATTCACTGGACGCGGGCATGCATCTGACTGCTGCCCGGTTCGAGCTGAACGAGCGGATGCAAAACGTTGTGTCACTGGACGAAGCACTGGATCCGGAAGAAGCACGGCGGATCGCCGACCGGGTGATCCGCGCGCTGGAATTGCGGTCAACTGAGCCACAGGCATTTGAGATGCTCAGCATCGGCCTGATGAACGTTGCTGAACTGACGTCCACTGACGAGCAGTTGCTGGATGTCGTACAACGATTCAAGCCGCAAAGTGGGTTGCCGGCACTGGTGCGTTCGGTCAGTGCTTATCGCCGGGGGGACTATAACCAGGCGCGTGAGCTGCATGTACTGGCCTGTTCGCGTGAGCGCGAATTACCAGCCAGCTTACGCGCCGCCGCCAGATCGATGGGGGAACGCTGGTTGTACGACAAGCTGGCAGAAGCATTCGATGACGTCGAAAACACGACCGATTTCGACGCAGCGTATAGCCAGTTGGAAGCAGCAATGGCGACGCCGGGAATGTCTGTAAATCTGACAACTGCGCTAAAACGCATGAGCCAACAGGTAGAGGCTTGGCGGGCGCGCCTGCCGGAAGGAATGCCATACCGGCAGGCAAAGAGACCAACGCTGCAGGACTACTGGAAGTCGATTCTTGATGATCCGCAGTCTTCGGAGGAAGAGCGCGACAACGCGCAGCGCGCGTCACATACATTTACGCATTAGGGAAGGTCTGATTTATCAGACCTTCCAGTGTGGTGCAGGGATGCACCTCCATTTTTCTTGCCTGAAACGCAAGGCCTCTTTGCAAAAAAGAGGGTGGGGAGCAGCTTAGGCTCCGCACTTCGCTGCAGCGAAGTGCTTGGACATGACTAACTCGCAGGAGATTCCGATGATGCCAAACACAAATTGCTCACAAAAAACACTCGCGCCCCCCTCCCGCTGCGAACCGTACGCTAGTTATATTGGCAGCCAGGGATATCCCATGGATTGAGGATTACGTTCCCGTTTCTCCTCTCAAGAGACAAAGGGAACTTGCAATGATCCGGATCAAAGAAAAGTTCAAATCAGCAATTTGGAGGCTCTCGCCTTCCCTTTATCACCATGTTGCCAAACCGTACTCCGGACAGGTGTTTTCCATTGGCATCTGCAGCGGAGCATCCCCGTTTGAACTCCAGAGCCAACTGGTTGGTCGTGAACCCATCCTCACCGCGGCAGACATTCACGACGTCCCGGCCGGATTCGTGGCTGATCCATTCATCTATACGACCAATGGCCAGTGGGTAATCTTTTTCGAAGTCTTCAATCGCGCCAACCATCGCGGAGAGATCGGACTGGCAACGAGCGCAGATGGACAACATTGGCAATACCAGAACATCGTGCTGAAGGAATCACACCATCTTGCCTACCCCCAGGTCCTGGCCGATGGTGGCAACATGTACCTTATTCCCGACACGCCCGAACACGGCGTAAAGCTCTACCGGGCTGACCAGTTCCCTCTGCAATGGCGTTACGAGCAAACGTTGCTGAATGACCCGGCAATCACCGACCCAACTGTCTTTCGACATGAGAATCGCTGGTGGATGATCAGCGGTCATCGACCGAGCGCTCTCGCAGTACGCTCCACGCGCTTGCACTTTGCAGATCAACTCACCGGACCGTGGGTGGAACATCCGGCCAGCCCCATCGTCGCCGACAGCTTGCGTCGATCACGCCCTGCTGGTTCGGTAGTCAGGTACGGAAATCGACTGTTCCGACTCTCGCAGGATTGTTCTCGAGTTTACGGAGAACGCATCCAGGCACATGAAATTCTGGAGCTCACAACAACGTCCTATCGCGAGGCAGACGCGGACGATCAGACGTTGTTGCAGGCAGGAGAAGCGCCTTGGTACGCCGACGGCATGCACCATGCCAGCCTGTTGGAGAAAGACAACGGGCAGTGGATCGCCGCCGTCGATGGCTGGTTTATGCAACCCAGCGAATCGAACGTCCCACGAAAATCACACGTGGCGATTGGCGTGGCTATCAGCGTCGCAGTCAGCGTCGCTGCGTTCTTGTGGTCAAGCGAAGTCGTCGTGTAAATCCCATGAGGCGATCAAACCGGCTGGGCACTCCCGATCCTGACCTCATAACCATGGAAAGCGGGCAACGGCACACCGTGCGCATCTACCCCAGGTTGCCTTCATGGACAAGATCAACGACTACGCACTGCCCTCATCAAGACCAGAGGCACGAAGTCATCCAAAACTTGCGCACGAAACACTCGTGCACTGATATCAAACCCCAGTGAACGACCTGGCGGAACCCTTCCTGCAACTTTGCCGCAGGGCTGATGTCCATCGCGATTCGTTGCTTGCCAGTGGAGCAGACTACGCGGCATTGTTCGGTGCCTCCGCGACTGAGTACGGTCAATGGCTTACGAAGGAGCATCCAGCACAAGCGTCTTACCGGATCGTGCCGTCGCGTTGCGCTGCATTGTTTGACCGGATTGTTTCCACCTATGGCGGCACCGCTGGTGAACAGTTCCTCCAGCTTGTGGCCGCTCAGGAAATCGTCGCACTACCCGATCGACTGCGAAGTGTCGACATACCCCGTTCAGTACTTCCAGGAATAACCCGTTGTGTACAACGGATGCTGGATGATCTCGCAGCGCCCCGTATCGGGTACTTCAACCACGACAATGATCCTTTCGCCAAGGACCTCGCAGTGTGCCGACTCAAGATGTTGCCCTGCGGCATCGAGATGGTCGACTTGGACATGGCATTTCCACGCAGCGCTCTGTGGAAACATGGTGCACGCGTAACCTGGCACCTTGGCCAGGCGTTGTTATCAATGGGCAAAAATCGCCCAATGCTCGGCAGCCACATCGACCGACGAGCCATTCGTGAGTTCAACCCTGAGGGATATCTGCGCTTCTATCACATCGTCGCTGACATTCTTCGTCTGCGGCCGGACATTCGCGGTTTGATGGCTCAAGCCTGGTTGCTCGATCCGGCTGTCGGGCGCATCAGTCCGGAGCTCGCCTTTCTGCACGACGTACCCGCTGCCGCAGGTGCCGTGTTTTTCCCTGCACCTGATGATCAAGCCGCGGTGGCGGATGCGATACGTATGTCACCACACCGGCGCAAACTCTATGAAGCGGGTGAGTTCAAGCCCTGCGCATACGTACTGGTGTGGCCTCGCAACGCCCTGCTTGGCTGGGCGGAAAGTCTTCCGTTACAGACGCAGTAAATCCAGGGACAATGCACTCGGTTCGAGCCCTTCTCCGATCAAGCCGCGATCAGCGATCCCACAACAGCACTCAACGCACCGGGCGTCTGAAAAGACTCGTCAGTAATCATCGAATCAGGAATGGTAATTACAAATCTCTCTTCAATTTCAAGCATCAGACCGATGGCTGTCGTTGAGTCGAGACCGAGGTCATAGAGATTGGTATCTTCCTGAAGTATTGCCCGATCCGCCCCGGGCATCGCCGCCGCCACAAGATTCAGCACTTCCTGCAGTGTTTCCGCCTTGATCACTTGTCACATCTCCTTATGCCCATGGTACGGGTTCAACTTCTCTTGATCTTGCCTGAAAAGGTTCTGCTGATCGCTGCGACTCGACGGACCTCGTCCGGCACCATGGTAGCGGGCAACAGCGCACGCAGCTGATCAAGCAGTCGTGCCGCAGAGAGCTCCGTCTGGCACACCACTTCAAGAATCAAGCGGTCATCAACACCGATGGCCCGGCAATCAACCACGTCATCGCACCGAGTGGCGGCCGACTCGATCGTCTCCGGGCTCAAACGAAAACCACGCCGTTTGATGAATGCACTGCGCCGCCCGGTGACAACCAGCTCTCGCTGCTGATCGAAGTATCCAAGGTCGCCTGTGCGCAATATGCCGGAGGGCGCAGCGACACAATCACCCCGGATGACAATCTCGCCTTCGGTGCCATCGGGTACAACCTGGTCAGAAGTGTCCTGAATCTCGACCTCGTAAGCAGGCACTACGCGGCCACTGGATATCCAGTCAGCGCCATGTGGAGGTGTATACACTTTGTGCGTCGCGACGGAGGGCGTTTCAGTCAGACCATAACGTACAGATACGGTAACGTCTGGAAATCGTGTGAGCACGGCTTTCATGACTAACGCGTCAACCCGACCACCTCCGATACCCAGATGCCGCAGTTCAGGAAGATCGAGGCGACTGCGCAACTTCGCAAACTGCGACCAGAAATACGGCACCCCTTCAATCGCCTGGATGCTGGAAGTCATCTGCATGAGATCACCTGCGGGACCCAACGGTGAACGCTCCGGCGGAAGGACCACACTGCCGCCAGCGGCACAGTACTCCAGGAAGCTGCAGAGGCCGTAAGAATGCGGCAACGGTTGGGAGAGGTAGACCTGCGTGCTGATCGCATGATTCAACGCGCCACATTCGCGCATCACTCTCAGAACTTGTGCAAATTGCCAATGTTCACAACGAATGGACTTCGGCTCGCCTTCGGTGCCGCTAGTCTGAAAGACGAACGCCGCCTGGCGACTGGAATCCGGACGATGAATCGAATCAACGGGCAGATTCGAAAGAAGACTCGCAAGTGGTTGCCATCGATCATCGGCCACGAATGCAGGTCCATCGCTGTAGATGATCCGGACGGGTAGCCCGGATGCCTGTTCAAGCTGTGGCGCCCCGGCGGGTAAAGCAGGAAGCAGCCACAAGTCAATTTCGGCGATGACCGTCGACCAGATCAGGAAGGGCAGTAGTGCTTGCGACTCAGCGCTCACCGCAATCGCAGCGCCGTCGCCAGTCTGTTCACGCAATCTGGAGGCAAGACGAAGACAGGTCGCCAGAAACTCGCTGTTGGTCCATCGATCTGAGCCACGAGTGAAAACGATCGCGTCTGCAGACTGAGCGACACGCTCAAACAATACATCGACAAGAGGCGCGGCCATGGCAGCTTACAGGCTCATCGCACGACACGGGCCACAAAGGTTCGATGTTGTGGTTCGATCTGCCGCAGTTGGCCGTCCGAACCCAGGATCGCCTCGGAGAACGTCGGTTGGCTGTTGAAGCCCCAGAGCGCAGTCGTTTGACAATAGGCGCCTGAATTGGGAACGACCACAAGATCACCCGGCTGCAGGTCTGGCGCTTCAACCGCAGCGCCGAGACGATCGGCGGACGTGCACAATGAGCCACAGATTTCGACCTTTTCGCGCGAAGCCACGTTCGCAACTTCTGCAAACTGGAAACAGGGATTGCTCTTGAAAAATCGTCCAAGACCAACACCCGGGTTGTGCACGTTGAGCCCTCCATCGATCATCACGTAAGTACGACCATTCAATCGTTTGCGTTCAATGACTGTCGCGACGAAGCTTCCGGCCCGTGCCACCAGAGAGCGCCCTGCTTCTGACCAGAGCTCAACACCTGACCAGATCGGGTCAGCCCACAACGCGTGGAGCTCTGTCTTCAACCCCTCAAGATCAAGTTCAACATCTTTTTCAAGATACGGCACACCACAGCCGAGCCCCACATCAACGAGACGAACAGGCAAGTTCGCAGCGGCAAACTGCCGCAAGACTTCAGTAACAACAGCAACGGTTTTCACCACCGGCTCCGGCTTGAGGCGCTGTGATCCGAAGTAGAAGTGCAGCCCCAGAAACTGGTGAGTACCAAAGTCCTTCCGACGCACAATGTCGATGGCATCATCGACACTGATGCCGAACTGACTGTCGCCACCCATATCGAGACCACCAATCGCAATACCCGGATTCACACGCAACAACAATCGAGCCGAGCCTGCATGTGCCGATACCGCTTTCAATCGTTGAAGTTCACCCAGGGAATCGATCGTGATGGCGTAACAACCTTCTCGACACACGCGCTCAAGGAAACGTTGACTCTTGGCAACACCACCCACCAGGACATCGTGGCTCGGCACACCACCTGCCAGACACATCTCCAGTTCGCCTTCACTGGCAATTTCCGGGCGAACGCCAAGGCCATGGAAGAGCCCGGCAATCTCCGGTTGAGGATTGGCTTTCAGACTGTAGAAGATGCGGGCACCAGGGGGCAGCAGGTTCGCCAACTGATGTAGCGAATCCGCGAGTACGGCCTCTGAATAGACATAACAAGGCGTCGCGAGCACATCGCGCCTGGCAAGAATCCAGTCTGGAATGAAAGCGGTATTCACGTACCAATTCTATGAGATGAAATTGCTGATCGCGATGAAACGATTACTATACTGAGATGACCATCAACTTCGAGCGGATATACGCCACCGACCTCGTTTTCCAGCCGGATTGCTGGAAATTGTGTGGAGATGCGCACTGCTGCTCTTTTCAGCGATACAAGAAGAAGTTTCGGTTAATTGGCTCTCCTCCTGGAGGCCAGTTACCCCTTTTGCCAGGTGAGTACGATTGGTTGCGCAATCAGGGTTTGCTTGGAGACTTTCGCGAACACGAGCACCGTGTCACAACACACACTTTCGGCAGCCGCCGTTTACAGATCGAAACCATGGTGGCAAAGGACGCGTATTGCCAATGTAAGCAGGCCACACGCACAACGATCTGCCGGCTCTACCCCCTCCTGCCGTTGTTCGACGAAGCGGGGCGCGTGATCGGCGCCGATCCGGTCTTTGGTTCTTTCGAAATGCTCGAAGAGCTGCAACAACTTGATCGAGCCTGCAAAATCACAGAGATTCCCATCAGCGAGCTCAATAAATTCCTCACGATTGCCGAAGAGATCGGTAACGACCCGATCACTCTGTACTACGCACGCGCTTACGCGATGACCATGCAGCACGTCAAGGACCGGTTGCCTGAACTGCACGCGGCTCGAAAGGACAGCGACTATTTTTCGACGTACGAAATGTCGCTGATCCGACGTCAACTCATTGACCAAACTTCACTCGATGCGGAACTGACCGTGCTGGCGGAACGATTCGAGCGCCGGTACGGGTCTGCTTTTTCACTGCTCTGACCTGCTGTCAGATCGTTCTTGGTCCAGCGCAACAACCACATCCGGAAATGCAGGGCGCGGCATCAATGCCCTGACAGGTTGCTGAAAAGTCCCTTCCTGGACTGTTCCAGCAGTCGCAGGCGATGCCTGCTCCCGCGAAACCCCGTACGCCCTCGCTGGAAACCACTACGGCCCTACTGCGAGCATCAGCACGATCACGTTGAAAAATACGTTGGGCACGTTGCCCGACATGATTGGTCCCGTGCTGTCCAGCGTGAGCTGGCTGGTCTGTCTGGTCATCCCCATCAGTATCCATCCATCGTTCATCATTCTGCCTTTCGCGACGCTGCTGGGTCTTGCGATCACCGCTACTGTCGGGACATTCAAGAAGTAGCTCTGATCCAGTATCCCTCGCGGTAATTGGCGAAAAAGGCTGAGCAATTTATGTTGACCCGCCGCGAGCGTTTATTACGCTTCATCGCAGCGACTGACGGTCATCGACCCGAAGCCGTCATACGCCGATGACCGCTTAGGAGCACCGACCTCGATCGATAAGACTCGCGTCAATGCGAAGTATTGGTCGGAGTCATCGGTGGTTGCCAGTGAAAACCGCCAATTGAGCGGCGAAAGCACGCTTATACGCGGGCCGCACTTCGCCGCGGGCGACATAGGCGGCGAGATTGGGATATTCCTCAAGGATGTGGGTTCCATCCAGTCGGCGCAGCACCATCACCATCATCAGATCACCGGCGCTGAATGCGCCATCGAGCCAGTCGGCATCGCCGAGGCGGCTGGACAGCTTGCCCAATCGGTTACGGACGCGGTCCTCAATGATCGGCAGGCGCTCCTCGTACCACGGCTTGTCGCGCTCCAGGAGGCTAGCCGTCTCGAGCTCGACGATCGGCAGCTCCATTGTGTTGAGCGCAGCAAACATCCAGGTGATCGCGCGGTCGCGGGCATCCGGATCGTTCGGCAGCAGGCCCGCGTGTCGCTCAGCGATATGAAATATGATCGACCCCGATTCGAATAGGACGAGATTGCCGTCTTCGTAGGTCGGAATCTGTCCGAAGGGATGAAGCCGAAGATGCGGCGGTTCCTTCATCGCTTTGAAAGAAACCAGCCGAACGTCGTAAGGCTGGCCCACCTCTTCGAACGCCCAGCGAACCCGCATGTCACGCGCCAGGCCCCGGCCCTCATCGGGTGAGCTTTCAACGGCCGTGATAATGGGGGTCATGGAAGGCTCCGGGTGATTGGATGATGCCAAGCCGTAATCGCGCTCAACGGAATATTTATCTAACTCCTCCCGCCAGGAGCCCTTTCGACTTGAGACTGATCTATTGCGCCGGTGGGAAGAGTGGTCCATTTTTCCCCGATTTCTCGTTGCCCCCGTGTTTCCTTTGGAAAGGCCCACTAGGCGCCTCGAAATCGTGAAAAACTGTCCTCGCTCTGCCACTCGGCTCGCGACGATCGCTCAAGTCCGACAGGCTGCTAGTGAGGATTCAATCCACGCCTTCAATAAAGCGAGCGGGCATCCGCCTACGTTTCGTATGCGCCGGACATCCCACAGCTGCGACGCTTCAGTTCTCAGTCATACCGCTTTGCCGCGGACCGCTGCCTCAATCGCGGCAACGTCGATTTTTTTCATCGGCATCATCGCTTCGAAAGCCCGCTTCGCAGCGTCGCCGCCTGCCGCCATCGCATCACTCAGCACCCTGGGGGTGATCTGCCACGACAAACCCCATTTGTCCTTGCACCAGCCGCATTGGCTTTCCGCACCGCCGTTATTGACGATCGCGTTCCAGTAGCGGTCGGTTTCTGCTTGATCGTCGGTCGCGATCTGGAACGAGAACGCTTCGCTGTGCCGAAATGCCGGTCCGCCGTTGAGGCCGATACAGGGGATTCCAACTACGCTGAATTCAACGGTGAGCACGTCGCCCTTCTTGCCATCGGGATAATCGGCTGGCGCTCGATGGAGCGCGTTGACGCGGCTGTCAGGAAAGGTGGCGGCGTAGAACTTTGCCGCTTCCTCTGCAGTTTTGTTGTACCACAGGCAAATCGTATTCTTGGTCATCTCGTGCTCCTGCGTTGAACCTTGAGGGGGTCATCGAATCGGTGTCTGCAATTGGATGTGCTTCAGTACGCCCACCCGATTATGGCTTCGTCGCGACGGCCACGTTGATTTGCGGTGAGGCAAGAAACTCATCCAACAGCGTGTTGAACTCCGCGGGCTTGTCCATCTGCATCCAGTGGCTAGTGCCTGGCATGATTGAGTGGCGCACGGTTTTCGACAGATTATGCAGGGCGGTCGGCGTGTCAGGCTCGCTCGCAGACGTGATGCTCAGAATCGGACCTTGGCAGGTTCGCAATGCCGAGATCGGATCGTATGCAAACACGCCTTCAATCATCGCAATGGTTCGCTCGCGCGAGATTTTCGCGAAACCGTCATTCACTGTGCTTGCGACCTCGGGCTTGGCGCCCGTGGTGAGCTGCTTCACATAGTCAGTCACCACCTGGGGATACTTGTTAGATTTGAGCGAAGCGATGATCGGCCCGGATTGTTCAGGCGTTGATGCGCCCGGTGTTCCGACTAACACCAGGCCAGCAACGCGATTGGGGTGGCCTGCGGCAAAAACGAGCGCCGCCGCGCCGCCCAGGCTATGACCGACGAGCACGACGCGTTGCAGTCCGAGGTTATCGGCAACCGCACCGATATCGTTGGCAAAATCGGCCAACGCGTAGCCAGCGCCTGCCGCCGCACTCGAGGCGCCATGGGGCTGCGGCGATGGCGCGGCCGCTGTCAGGGGCGTCGAGCGTTTCGTGTTTACCATGGAACTTCCTGGGGTCGATAATCCTGGTCCTACGATAAGCGCCGCGTCGACGTGAAGCTGTACATTACAATTGCCTGCGCGCTGACACTCAATCGAGCAGTGATGTCATTCAAAGCCCAAGGTCAGCGTCAGATCCGAACTGTCACTTAATCGTGTAACCTGTCGTGACCTCGTTCTTATGCGCTGCGAAAGCGGCGAGAACTTCTCCCTTCTCGCGCGCCGGCACCTTGGCGAAATCCAGGCTTCGCCCCAGCTCGGCAGCCACCTCGTCGAATTCTGCAGGCGAGATCTTAAGGTCACGATGCGCCTCCTCAAGACCTAACTCCATTTTGCCCGGCTTGGTCGCCGAAAATTTGAACGGACCGCCCGTCACCTCACAGACCCACAGTGTTCGCATAAACTTGAGGCCCGGTAACCTGCCCAGGTTCTGCGTGTGCCACTTCCTCAAGGCCGCGTTTTTCGAAGTCTTTCCGACGACCGGGTTCTGCACTACCGCATCGCTAAAATGGTCAATGACCGAGGCGATGGCGAAGACACCGCCAAGCCGTTCATAGAGACTCTTTTCGGTATCCGCAGCGGCTTGCAGTGGCAAGGTCATTGCGGCCAGGGACAGTAGGGCTATAGCGAACTTCAACATATAACGCTCCTCAATGTGAATCATCGTTCCGCAAGTGGGACAGGCGAAAAAGAATGCGCACGTGAAGAAGGAAGGTCGGTACGCAGGCGCACATAGGTAGGTTCGGAGAGGAGAGCAATGCCGGACAGGAACTGGCCAGCCAGTGATCGCCATGGTCGGTTATTGTGAACTCCTTAGTTGCGATCAACGGCCGTGTTTGTTCCATTGCGGCTTCAAGAGTTCCACGGTCGGCAGCCCTTCGCGCAGCGGCGAACTTGCCCATGCATAGTCGCGGTAGGGCTGCGATCTCAGGAAGGCGTTCGCGTCGTCGATGCTGCTGTAAACTTGAAAAGCGCAGACTCGATCCGGATCGTCACCGAACGAATAAACAGAAAGTTCGTGTCCGGGATTTTCGACGACTGCCGGCTGCATGTGCTGTTCCCAGATTTTCTGCACATCGTCTCGCGAACCCGATTTGGTGCGATGTTGAAGAAAGATGGCGTGTTTAGTCATGCGCTTTCCTCTCGCGGTTTGATGCATCGGCGGTGTCCAAATCTCACACGCGTGACGCAACCCGGTCGCAAAGCGGCAACCACTTGCCGTCCCGCAGCCATTCCCATGTGATCGTCTGGGTGTTGCCGTGCGCGTCGAACACGATGCGGGCGCGCTCGGTTGCGCCTTCCAGCAACCAAGTCCGGTCATCGACCGAAAGGTCATAGTGCCGATAGAAGCCGTGATTCTCGAAGGTCCGCGCGAAATAGCCTTTGTCGCCGGGTTCGACGCCTATGACGCTGAGGGTGTCGAACATCTTGCCGTCGATCCGCGCGCGCTCGTCCTGTATCAGAAAGAAATCGCCGGTGTGCCAGCGTGCGGTGTGGGTGCTGATCCAAGGGCTGCCGTTAGCCTTGGGATCGGCCCCCGACTGGTCGCTGCCGCCGAACGACATGCCTTCGGCGTGCCAGTCACCGACAAAGACCGATAGCGCGTCGTGCGCACTGCCGCGAACCGGTGTTGCTGCGTTGGCTTTGGTCGTCATTGCTCACTTCCTTCTTCAAACATTGTGACGTCTCTAGGAGGCTGTCGGACTTGAGAATTCGTCGCGCGCCGAGTGGGAGAACGAGGACAGTTTTCACGATTTCGAGGCGCATAGTGGGCCTTTCCAAAGGAAACACGGGGGCAACGAGAAATCGGGGAAAAATGGACCGCTCTTCCCACCGGCGCAGTAGCCCCTTTCGCCGGAATGCACGTACGTTCACGACTCTATCCGATGTCGAGCGATGCGAGGAGAGAACAGTGGGAACAGCATCGGGATGGCCGAAGCCGGTAGGAATCACCGCCGCATTGATCCTTGTGGTCTGCGTGACCTATATGATCCCCGGCATCATGGTGGTGCTCTTCATACCAATCGGGTTGATCTACATCTTCTGGGTAGTCCGGGGTCTCAATCGACACCTGATTTCAGGTGCCCTGGCATTGGTGTGTTCTGTTGTCCCGTTAGGGTTGTCCGGATCGATGCTGTTTTACATGATTCGACCTCCGCGAAGATCAGAGGTAGCGGCGGACCATCAACTGCTAACGACGGATGTGGATGGCGTGGTCTCCCACGCCACATCTGAACAGCTACGGCTTCTCGAAGCCTTGCCGCCACCAACGAGTGTGTTTCAAGGTCCTGATGATCTGATCGTGTTGATAATTGCGGTCACCGCATGTGTCGTGAGCGGGTTGCTCCTGGTTCGACTGCGAGAGGTACGAAAACCCATCCGGACAGGGGCGGCGTGATTCATGTCCGGGCCATTCGATTCGAGATTGGCGGCACCGGACCTGTTGATCAGGGGGGGTTGTATGTCTGATCTGGATTCCCGCGGGCATCCTGTGTGGAGCGCTCGCGTCAGTCCGACGGGCCTGAAGTCCGACTGGCCTGGGGTAGGATCAGCAGTTGCCCTGCTCGAGCAGCGTCAGCATGCGTTCCGCAGCTCGGTCGGCGCAGCTCGTGATTTCTACCGCTGACGGCGTGGCCAGTCCGAACAATGTCACCTCGAAAATCTGCATGCGCAGCAGCCCGCAGAAGAGCCTCGCCGCATGACGTTGGTCTGAGATCCTCCAGCCTGCTTTGTTTACCCAGATGTCCAAGTAACCGACGAACAGCGCTTCTGCCACACCCAAAGTGGCTTCGGCATAACGTGTCCCCAGGTTCGGAATTCGCCAGGCGTCCGCGATGACTACCCGGTACAAGCCCAGTTGATCCGGTGACAACACGTGCTGCAGGTACTCGGTTCCCGCCGCACGTAAAGCAGTCGCGGGCGCCAAACCGTACCAGGCAGGTTCAGCGTCACGAGCCGGCGATGGCAGCCCCGCTTTTGCATCACTGCATGCAGTCTGGATGACCGCGTCGAACAGGTCTTCCTTGCTGCGGAAGTGTCGGTAGAGAGTCTTGATCGACACCCCTGCGTCGGCGGCGATGTGGTTCACCGACGCCGCGGAAAAGCCTGAAGCCAGAAACGCGCGGTGTGCGGCCGCCACGATGATGGCCTGCTTGTGCGCCATCAACGATGCCTTGGGGTTGTCCGCTGACCAGGTCTTTACCAATTCAAAAAGCCTCTTTGTCTTGACGAAGCATTCGACAGTAGTTACTGTCGTTAATGTAACAGTGATCGCTGTCGTTTATTAGACAGTAGTTGCTGTCCTTAAGCCCGCACAACTTACCCGGCCGATGGGAATTGGCAAACAGGATACGCGCGGCTGGCGAACCAGCAGTGGTTTGATCGAACAAATTGCGCGGGGGATCGGGGTGAGGGCTAGTCGAACTACCGGGGGTGAAAGATGAAAGTCGTGATTTTTGGCGCTACCGGCGCAACAGGAAAACACCTTGTCCAGCAGGCTCTGGATCGAGGCCACGAGGTGGTCGCGTTCGTTCGGGATCCCGGTCGGATGAATATCTCCCACGACGCCCTGCGTTGCGAAATCGGTGATGTGCTGCGGAAGGAAACACTCTCACCGGCAGTGGCGCAGTGTGATGCCGTGTTGTCTGCACTCGGGACGTTTCCGGATACCAAAGCCGATGTTGCTCGCCGGCAGGCGGATGAGCCGGTGTGCTCTGTCGGAACGACACACATCCTCGAAGTCATGCGGGCACACGGTGTACGCCGGATTCTTGTTGAAACGGCAGCGTGTATCGGCAGCAGTCGGGCGACAGGTCGATTTGGCGCCGGTGCCATCGTTCATGCGGTCATGCGCAAGGTGATGCAGGACAAGGAGCGCCAGGAAGAAATCCTTCGGCGCAGCGGCAGCGAGTGGACGATCCTGCGGCCGGCAAAACTCAAGGAAGGACCGTCAAAAGGAAGGCTCGAGGCCGATGAACACTTGCCATGGTCATTGTTGTCCTCGGCCACCCGAGCCGATGTCGCAACGTTCATGCTCGACGCGCTGGAGGACCCGCGCTCAATCCAGCGGATCTACACGATTCGGCATTGATCTAGTGACGGCGCTTACCTTCGAATTCTGTGGATTGGCAAATCGGTGACAGAAGACATGCGTGAAACAACCCTGCAGCTGGATGTCCCGGTAGTGATCTGTGGTAGTGGTCCCGTTGGACTTGCCATGGCAATCGAACTGGCGATGGCAGGCGTGCAGTCTCTTGTGATCGAACGGCATGCAGGTACCGCGGTTCATCCAAAGGCTCGCAACATCAATTCGCGCTCCATGGAGATCATCCGCGGCTGGGATGCTCAGACACTTGCCGCGATGCATGCGCTGGATCTTGATCCGGCATGGAAAGAGCAGATCGTCTACACCCGTTCCCTCGGCGGTGAAGAATTCGGACGGATGCGTACTGCCGGTTTTTCCGGAGCGGGACTCGCAGTCAGTCCGGAAACGCCGGTGCTGACTTCACAGGATTTATTCGAGCCCGTGTTTCTCGCATCTGCCCGGCGTTCGGGACGCAGCGACGTGCGCTTCGAACAGCAGATGACCGGGTTTGAAGTGGACGGCGACTGTGTGCGTATACATGTTGAAGGCAGGCGCGATCCGGACGGGGAGGCACAGCTCTACACGTTGACCTGCCGTTATCTGATCGCCGCCGATGGCGCAGATAGCGGCATCCGCCGTCAACTCGGCATACCGGTCAGCGGCCGGACCACGATCGGTCACTATGTCAACGTCCACTACACCGCAGATCTCAGCCGTTGGACAGACGATCGGCGGGCCGTCATGTTCTGGGTAGCTGACGATGACGCACGCGGTGTATTCCAGCCGCTGGATGGTCGTGGTCGGTGGTTATGCCAGATTGCCTATGACGGCAAGCCCGAAACACTCGCTGCGTGGAACGCTGATGTTTGCCGCGCGTGGATCCGGGAAATGGTGAAGGATCCTGAACTTGCCATCGATATCCACGCCATCGGTTCGTGGACCATGAATGCGACCGTTGCGGACCAGTTCAGCCGCGGACCGGTGTTCCTAGTGGGTGATGCTGCCCAGCAGATGCCGCCCACCGGCGGCTTTGGCGTGAATACCGGTTTGCAGGGCGTGCATAACCTGGCGTGGAAACTCGCCGCAGTGCTCAAGGGGCATGCCGGACCACGACTCCTCGAGAGTTATGAATCGGAGCGCCGACCGGTTGCCATCCGCAATACAGAACGCTCACTGTCCAATTCGCGGGTGGTCATGCGGGTCGCATCGGCGGGACAGGGAACACATCCCGATGGTCTGACACCTGCACAGGCCGTAGCACAGACCCGTGAATACGGGAACTTCCTCGGGATGGAGTTTGGTCCGACGTATGACGGTGAATTCATCACGGCGGATGGTGTCCCGCTGCCTGTGGTTGCCAATCCGATTTCGGACTATCTGCCATCGGCGGCGCCGGGCCATCGGTTGCCTCACGCATTGGTGCTGGCGGACGGTGAAAGCCGGTCAACCCTCGATCTCGTGCAGCGGTCCATCGTGCTGCTGTCTTTCGAAGATCGCCGTTGGAAGGATGCGATAACCGTGTTGTCCACCACTTACCCCATCCGTCAGGTCAGCGTCGCGCCCCGTGACGATGTCGGTGCGTTGTTCGGCATCGAACCTGATGGCGCTGTGCTGGTGCGCCCGGACGGTTATGTGGCGGCCCGCTGGACGCATCTTCCGGATGATCCGGAGCGCTTGATCAGCGACGCGCTTGCGCGTCTGCTCGGCCGCTTCCCGATCGAGGCGTGATGGACCAATCAATCGAGCGAATGGAGAACCATGAGATGTCTAGAACAACCCAGGACGTGCAGCAGTCAGTCAAACCGCCAACAGGACAGGCGCCGCCGCCACGCTCGCTGATAAAGGCGTGGACGCGCGCTCATGTCTGGCTCAATCGCCTCACCGGCGGTCATGCGTTCAACACCATGAAAGGTGACGAAGTCTGCTTTGTGACGATGACCGGTGCGAAGAGCGGCCGTCGCCTGACCATTCCGTTGATGCACGTACCGTATGAGCGGGGCGTGTTGCTGGTCGCATCGCTTGGCGGCGCACCGAAGAATCCGGTTTGGTACAACAACCTCGTCAGGCACCCGCAGATCGTTGTGCGGTATCGCGCCAACCCGCCGATGAACCTGATCGCACGCCTCGCGAAACCCGAAGAGAAGGCTGCGTTGTGGCCGATCTGCGACCGGCACTACGCACCTTATGCGGAGTACCGGTCGCGTACCGATCGCGACATTCCGATCTTTATCTGTCTGCTGCAAGAGATTGGCAATCCGGACCAGGCAAGATCTGATTGAGCAGAGTAACCCTGACGCAGGTCTCTCACATGGCGGCGCTGACAAAGGTGCCCCCGGTCCGCGGCGTGCAGCAACGCCGTATTACACTGCGTATCTCATCGACCCGGACGGCAACAACGTTGAATCGGGGTATCGTGGGTTGGATCTAGTCGCAGGATGCCGTTCGGCCGGGTACGGTCTCAATCCGACCGTTTGTTGAGCCCGAATGGCCGGGTCTGGCTTCTTTGGTGGCAATTGCTCTGTGTTGTTACGTTACTCGTCCGGCACAGTGTGTCGACCGGCTATCGGTCAATAGCACCGGCCAGGTCGTCTACCAGCTAAAGAATCCCTTCCGCGACGGCACCTCGCACGTCCTGTTCAGTCCCGCAGACTTTATCGCTCGCCTTGCCGCTCTCGGACCGCGACCGCGCCAATCTCACCCGCTATCACGGTGTATTCGTTCCCGCCTCACCACTCAGGCAACACATCGTTCCAGCCGCGCACAAACCCCGCAGGCCGGAAGCCTGCGCAAAGCCACACCAGACTCTCCCTGATCTATTCGTCGAACACTCATAACCCACGACGTCGGCCATCCCTGCACAGCTCTATTCCGAACTTCCCCTTTCGCTCATAAAACCGTAGGTCATTCACCATCTTCCGTGGGAGAGCTTCACAGGCGTCTGATCGTTCGCCCGCTCTTCTCCGATCACCGCAAACTTTCGCCTGCAGCAGTACTTCGCGATCATCGAAAAAACACCCGTTATCCTTCCTCATATAGACGCCCCATTTGCCAACCTGAAAACATCATCCGATGCATTCAGATCAACAAAACTGCGAACATTCCAACCCGCGATCGCCACGTAGCCCGAAGCTCTTCTTACCCGCCCGGCCGTCACATCCTTGCCGAGAACAGCACTGCGATAGCCACGCTGGTTGGCCTCGACCGGCTTCTCATACCGTTGCGCCGCAGCAGTGACTGAATGTGACGCCGCACAGCTCCGCCGCATCAATCCGATCCGTCTTCACTGCCTTGCCCGCTCGCCGCGGAATACCCGATGGCGATACCACTTCGCACGGATAACCACGGTCCTGCAGATCGCCCTGCAGTGAAAAGCCTACATACGACGCGTCCTAGCAGACCTTCAGCGCAACCCCACCAAAGTACTTCCGCACGTTCTCCAGTTGTCCAACAAGGCCCTTCAGCGTCGGCCGACATTGAAAGCTCAAAACCTCTCCCGTCTGCCGGTCCAGCGCCGAACCGAACCGTGATACTGGACATCGTCGACATCGATACCAACACTCACTTCTTTCTGATTCGTAGACGTCTCCTGATTGCTGGCGTGGCCGAAAAACCACTTGAGGTATCCACCAACATCGGCTCCCCTCAAGTCAAGGAGGGGGCGTCTATTTCTTCTATCCTCTGCAGCGGAACTGGGCGGCAGGGAACTGACCGAGCATCATTGGCAGAGCCGTTTAGCCTGGCTGGCTAGGCTGATCCGCTCGCGTGGCAGTGATGCCAGAGCCTTCCAGCCACTCCCGGACTCTTTCTTCCATCATTTCCCGCTTGGAGGACCACGGGTTGCCACGCAGGGGCAAATAGTCGCCGGTGCGGGCCTTAGCCATGGCGGATGCTATGCGCCGGATCCCGGAGCGATGCCAATGGAAATCACGTTCTCAGAAGTCGGAGCGTCTCGGACAGGCCCATCGCCTCAATCCCCGCTCCCATCGGGAAAGCTTCGTCCGTGCCGCAGACGACCAGGCAGCGTTCGGGATCGATGTCCTCCCGGGCGTGATGGAAGCCGCGTTCCAGTTTGGGCGAGCGGCCGCGCTTGATTTCCAGTGCCCATGGCTTGCGGTGCCCCGGTAATTCGAGGACCAGATCGATTTCCGCGCCTGCAGCGCTGCGGTAGAACGAAGCGCGGGAGCCTTCCGGGAGGTTGGCAAGGATGTTTTCGATGACGAAGCCCTCCCAGCTCGCGCCCATCCGGGAGTAACCGAGGAGATTCTCCATCGTCCCGAGTCCGAGCAGGTGGTGGAGAAGGCCACTATCGCGGAGATAGATTCGTGGTGATTTCACCAGGCGCTTGGAGGTGTTTGCGTGCCATGGATCGAGCCGCCGCAACAGGAAAAGATCCACGAAAAGATCCATGTAGGCCGCAAGGGTCTTCCCGGACACTGCGAGGCTTCTGGCGAGATGGGCGGCGTTGAGCAGGCCGCCGTGCTCATGGGCGAGCATCGACCAGAAGCGACGCAAGGTTTCTGCCGCGATGCGCGGGCCGAGCTGGGGAATATCCCGTTCAAGATAGCTGCGGATGAAGGCTTCCCGCCAGCGGGCGCTGCGCACGTCATTCGGGGCGGTGAAGCTATCTGGAAAGCCGCCCCGCAGCCAAAGATCTTCCATCCGCTCCTCTCCCACTTCCGCCACGGTTAGTCCCGTGAGTTCCACGCAGGCCAGCCGCCCCGCAAGGCTTTCGCTGCTCTGGCGGAGAAGGTCGATGGAAGCGGAGCCGAGTAGCAAGAATTGGCCCGAGCGCCGTCCCTGTCTCTTCGCCTGATCGATCAGACTCCGCAGCACGGGAAACAACTCGGGAACTCGGTGAATCTCGTCGAGAATCACCAGCTTGTCCCCATGTCGGGAAAGATAGTCTGCTGGGTCCGCCAGCTTTGCCAGATCGGCGGGATGCTCCAAATCGATATACAGCGCTTCCGTTTTCTTGGCGATTTCGAGTGCCATGGTGGTTTTTCCCACCTGCCGCGGGCCAAGCACTGCTACCGCCGGGAATTGGCCGAGCAGTTCCCCGGTGTGGACTTGAATCAAACGCGGAAACATCCGAGTAATCATGGACTTTTATTCCACGATTGCAAGGTTGATTTGTGGGCAGCCTCTGATGAAAGAGCAGACGATCATCAAACCCTCACGGCACCGCCACCTTCACCCGGACAAAACGCCTGCCCGCGCCGCTGGCGGGGATTGGCACTGTGACCCATCCCTGATTAAAAAAAGCCTGCGAATCCGGCACACCTGTCGTGACCTTGAAGCCGTAATCCCCGAGGCCACTCAATCGCGGCGCGATCGGTTCCTTCGCGGTGGCAGGGTCAGCATCGAAGACACGATGATCGACTGTCATCGGGTGGTTGGCGTGGCGATTTGGGCAACGGCGTCAAGCTGTGCCAGAGCAGCGTGCTTTGGTGCATGACGCTTCCCCCGAGCTTACTGTGAGTAACACCATCTTGGGCCAATCAGCGGCTGATCGAATACCGCCGACAAGTCCCCCAAGAGAGCCCGCATCGCCGGTCGGAGTTCGAAGCCAATCCGATCCCAGATCGATCAACGCCTGGGCAAACGTGCCATCGAATTGCAGATGACTAAACAGGTGTCATACGAGACCCCACCACCCACGGTTCGCAGGCAGCGCCGTACCCCGCCCGACATCTGGATCGAATAACGCGATGCCACGACACGCAGATCTTCGGAAGGTCGAGGGACCATGACCCGGATCTGTCGCTTGTGCAGCGTGCGGCGCCACCAGAACAGAATCGCTGCCAGCATGGTGTTGGTCACTTTCATTCGTTCGATATCAATAGGCAGATTTTCAGAACAGGGCGGTTCGTTGGTGTCGTTAAGTGCGTTGGCGCACAGACGCCGGGCGACGCCTCGCCGAGCATCGGCCCCCTGCTGACGCCTAAGGGAAGGACTTTTCCTCGTTCCTGGAAGAGCGAAGCGTTGCGCGCTGCACAGCCTTGCGAGTCTGTGCAACGAAGTCTGACACGCGTTCACTTCCGGAGGATTCCCTTGCCCGCAACGACCCATGACTCCCTCGAGTTCGATGAACCCGGTCAACTTAGTGGACACGACCCAAACATTGAATTTCAGCGTCAGGCGGTACTGCAGCAGGCCGGGGCGCTACAGAACGCGATCTTCAACAGCGCCAACTTCTCCAGCATCGCCACCGACGCCAAGGGTGTGATCCAGATCTTCAATGTCGGCGCCGAGCGCATGCTGGGCTACACAGCCGCCGATGTACTAAACAAGGTGACGCCGGCCGAGATTTCCGACCCCGACGAATTGTTGATTCGGGCGACAGCGTTGAGTGCCGAACTTGGCGCCGAGATCACGCCCGGCTTCGAAGCACTGGTGTTCAAGGCCTCGCGCGGCATCGAGGACATCTACGAGCTGACCTACATCCGCAAGGACGGCAGCCGTTTCCCGGCGGTGGTTTCCGTGACGGCGCTGCGCGATGAGCAGAACGCAATCATCGGTTACCTGCTGATCGGCACCGACAACACGGCACGAAAGCAGGTCGAGGCCGAGCAGATGAAGCTCGACCAGCGCCTGCGCGATCAGCAGTTCTACACCCGATCGCTCATCGAATCGAACATCGATGCGCTGATGACGACCGATCCGTCAGGGATCATTTCCGACGTCAACAAGCAGATGGAAGCGCTGACCGGCTGCACGCGCGACGAACTGATCGGCGCGCCATTCAAGAACTATTTCACCGACCCGCAGCACGCCGAAGCCGGCATCAAACGTGTGTTGCGCGAAAACAAGGTCACCAACTACGAGCTCACCGCGCGCTCGCGCGACGGCAAGGAAACCGTGGTGTCGTACAATGCGACCACGTTCTACGACCGCGACAGAACCCTGCAGGGCGTGTTCGCTGCGGCGCGCGACGTCACCGAACGCAAGCTGCTCGACCAGGCACTTCAGGAAACCAACGGCGAACTGCAAGGTGCCAAGTCCGCCGCCGAAAAGGCTAACCTCGCGAAGTCGGACTTCCTCTCCAGCATGAGCCATGAGCTGCGTTCGCCGCTGAATGCCATCCTCGGCTTTGCCCAGCTGATCGAGTCGGGCTCGCCGGAGCCATCCCCGAGCCAGAAAGCCAGCGTTGAACAAATCCTGCAGGCGGGCTGGTACCTGCTGGAGTTGATCAATGAGATTCTCGACCTGTCGCTGATCGAATCCGGCAAGCTTGTGCTGTCTTTGGAAAGCGTATCGCTGGCCGAGGTGCTCGCCGAGTGCCAGGCTATGACCGAACCGCAGGCGCACAAGAGTGGCATACAGGTCACCTTCCCACGCTTCGAAACCGCCTGTTGCGTCAACGCCGACCGAACACGCACGAAGCAGGTGCTCATCAACCTGTTATCCAACGCGATCAAGTACAACCGTAAGGACGGCACCGTGGACGTGCGCTGCCGCGCCACCGACAACCAGCGCTTGCGCATCGAAGTGCATGACAGCGGCCGAGGTCTGGCCCCGGAACAGCTTGCCCAGATGTTCCAGCCTTTCAACCGCCTCGGCCAGGAGGCGGGCACCGAGGAGGGCACGGGTATCGGCCTGGTCGTGAGCAAGCGCCTGGTGGAGTTGATGCACGGCGAAATCGGCGTTGAAAGCCGCGTCAACGAGGGCAGCGTGTTCTGGATCGAACTCGATTCGACGACCGATGCGCCGTTACCTAACGCGGCACCAGACGTTGCGAGGCCGCATCCGACGCCCGCCAGTCGGCACGTTCGCACCGTGTTGTACATCGAGGACAACCCGGCCAATCTGCTGCTCGTGCAGCGGTTGCTGGAGCGCCGACCTGACATCCAGTTGCTAACCGCGAGGGATGGCCTGCGCGGCATCGAGATTGCGCGCGCCGCCCAGCCCGACGTGATACTGATGGACATCAACCTGCCTGGCATCAGCGGCCTCGAAGCGCTGGGAAGGCTCACCGAAGATACGACGACCGCCCATATTCCTGTTGTCGCGCTGAGTGCGAATGCGATGCCGCGCGACATCGACCGTGGCATGAAAGCCGGCTTCTTTAGCTATCTCACGAAACCGATCCGGGTGGACGTACTCATGGAGACGCTGTCGGTGGCGCTACAGCTGGCTCAGGCCAGAGCCGCCGCGACCGCGGCCGCGGCCGCGCCGGCGGAAGGTCTGCCGCGTTGATCACTGTCGCGGTGGCAACCTCATATAGACGCCCCATTTGCCAACCTGAAAACATCATCTGATCCGAAGTGGGTTTTGACCTTGGACTAACCGCCTCATATCCGCGTACTTACTTAACGCACCAGGATCTGTTCGTTCAGGGTTACCACTGCCTATCCACAGGGACTGCGTGCTGCTGTTCAGCCCGTTCCGCTAAGGAAGGAGCGTGGACTTCCCAATCTCCGTCTTACCCTCCAGATCATCCGATGCATTCAGATCAACAAAACTGCGAACATGCCAACCTGCGATCGCGACGTAGCCCGAAGCTCTTCTTGCCCGCCCGGTTGTCACATCCTTGCCGAGAACAGCACTGCGATAGCCACGCTGGTTGGCCTCGACCGGCTTCTCATACCGTTGCGCCGCAGCAGACCTGCCGCAGAGGTGTGCCCCACTGTTCCCGCAACGCGGCCCGCTGCGAGCCATTCAGGCCTTTGGTCTTGGCGTTGAACCAGGCGTCGATCTTGTCCTGTGAACACAGGCTCTGCTCGATGTCGCGTGCTTCATACAACCAGGTCCAGCACCACACCATCCTCAACACCAGACACCCACTGATCTCTTCGCCGAGCTCTGACAAGCCCTCGACAAATCACAACCCTGTGCGACCGAATTCCGCTTTTCCCGTCTCGCCCAAACAAATCGTCGACTTCGTGTCTGGCAAGTGCGGCAACGGTCTGAAGGACATCCTGGAGCGACTGCCGACACAGCCGGTCAGTCGTACCGAGGAACTCCTGCCGCATCGTTGGACACCACCAGCAGTAGTTGCGTAACCCTGACCGTCACCGTCGGCAAGATGTGTTCGCCACCTGCTTACGGTTTTTTTCTAGCGAGAGTATGTCAAGGTGTTTTCGGGAGAGATAAAACCCGCGTTCAATGCCTTTCTCAGCGCCATTGATTCGCTGGTAACAACGCAGCATGCGCAGGCAAAACAATCGGGTGATTCGCTGAGCGGAACTCACCGACCCTGCCTGCGGGTCCGGCGCAACGCACACGCTCCAGCGCGTTACAAGGGCACGCCTCGTGCGTCTTGCACAGGGGCATCGACGGGCAGTGTCACTGGCAGTGGCTTGTTACGACGAACACGAGCCAACAATGATCCAGACAATTCTTGCAGGCGATACGGCAAGGCCAGCATCGATGGTGTCACCACCAGCGTCAGCACCGTTGCAAAACTGAGGCCGAAACAAATACTGCGGGTCAGCGGCACCCAGAACGCCGTGACTGTCCCACCGTAGATAATCTCGCGGTTGATCAGATCAATGGACAGGTGCAGTGCCATCGGAATCAGCCCCAGCACGCAGGTCGCCACCGTCAGGAACACCGGCCGCAG
>JANNBJ010000058.1:0-32760 GCA_031385325.1 Gammaproteobacteria bacterium
TGTGCTACAAAAGCGGACAAATCTATTTGTTGCCAACAGGCCCTGTCTCGATATCGAACAGACTCCCTGCTTACCTTGAATTGCCGGGCCGATCTGCAACACCCGCAGGCCGTATTGTTCGCGACAGCCAGGTTGATTGACCTGCCCGCCACAAACCTCAACACTCTGGTCTGCCCGCTTGTGAAACAAACTTTGTGAATAGCTCCGCCGATACTGCTGAATCTGCGCCTGCCGAATATCGGCGTGCCAAGGTTCGGGTTGGCAAGGTGCCCATCAGCACGAAGCTCTACCAGGGTATCGGCGCCTTGCCAGGGGCCCACAAGGACCTGGCCTTCAGCACGTTCCTGCTGCTGTATTACAGCCAGATTCTCGGTGTGCCGGCTTCGTCAGCTTCGATTGTTATGGCGATTGCACTGGCGGTCGACGCCATTATCGATCCACTGGTTGGCGCGTACTCCGACAATTTCCGTTCCCGCTTTGGTCGGCGACATCTCTTCATGTATGCCGCAGCGATACCGCTGGGGCTCTTCCTGTATCTGCTGTTTTCGCCCCCGGCAGGAGCCGGCACAACACTGTTGACCGGCTGGTTGCTGACTTTCACGCTGCTGGTCAGGTTGGCTTTCACCTTTTTCGTGATCCCCTGGAATGCGCTGGCAGCAGAATATTCGCAGGATTATGTCGAGCGGACGTCGATCATTACGTTTCGAATGCTGGTTGGCTGGACCGGTGGACTGGCGTTCTTTTTCCTGGTGTTCACCTTTGTGTTTCCAGGCTCGGAGTTATATGAGAAGGGCCAGCTGGATCCACGCAACTACCCGCTGTTCGCGATCATCCTTGGTCTGCTTGTTCCAACCTGGTGTCTGCTGACAACCCATCTCACACGCCGCGAAATCCCTTATCTGAAGCAGCCGCTCAACCCGACACCACGACTACAGTTCACGGTTCTGCTACGACAGGTTCTGTTGGCGTTTCGCAGCCCGAACTTCCGTCGGGTGTTTGTTGCCTTCATGTTGTTCAGTGGCATTGCCGGTATCAACGGCGTGTTCGAGATCTATATGAACACCTACTTCTGGGAATTCGGCACCAGCGAACTGCGCTGGTTTGGATTTGTGCTGATCGGTGCCTTGTTTGCGTTTGCAGTGATCCCGTTTCTGCAACGACGATTCGAAAAACAGTCGATTCTGGTGGCTGCACTCGCTACCAGCCTCGTGCTTGGTTTGCTGAAGGTCGCGCTCAGGTTTGCGGATGTGTGGCCCGACAATGGTGATCCCATGCTGCTGGTTGTGTTCGTGATCCACGCCAGCGTGATCGTCGTTTTGATAACAGTAGCGGGCATCATGTTCGCCTCCATGATGGCGGATCTCGTCGATGAACAAGAAATGCGAATGAAGCTACGTCAGGAGGGCGTATTCACTTCGGCGATTGGCTTTGCCAGTAAGTCCGTGTCGAGCATCGGGCTGATCGTTGGTGGTCTGCTGCTCGATCTGGTGATTCGCTTTCCGCGCCAGTCGCTGCCTGGAGAAGTCGATGCCGACACGTTGTTCCGACTCGCCTTCATCGATGGCATTGCCATTCCTGCGCTGTATGTCATTCCGATTTTTCTGCTGACCCGGTATTCGCTCACGCGGATGCAGCTTGAAGACATTCAGTTGGAGCTAAGGCGTCGCGACGCTTGAGTTGGCTGTGACGCTGAAACGAGCGCCGGTCGGGTGTTGTGCGCGGCAATCGCGCTACAATTTGATGTCCCTCAAGCCAATGATTTTCTGCGGAGTACAGCACGATGACCCGACCGATGCCCAATGATCCGTTTCTGCAGGGAGCGTTTGCTCCCCTCGGCGCCGAATGTGAAGCACCTGATCTGATGGTCAAGGGTGAGTTGCCCACGGACCTGGCGGGAACCTACTACCGCAATGGCCCTGACCCGCTGCATGGACCACGCGATGGGGATCAGTATCACTGGTTTGATGGTGACGGCATGATCCACGCATTCAACATCGAAAATGGCCGTGTGTCGTGGCGCAATCGCTGGGTTAGAACCCGCAAGTTCGAACTGGAGCGTGCGGCCGGCAAGAAGCTCTATGGAGTGTTCGGCAATCCGATGATGTCCGACCCTTCAGTCGTCAACGAGGAATACAACACTGCCAACACCAACATCGTTGAACATCAGGGTCGGCTACTGGCGTTGATGGAAGGCGCGCTGGCGGTTGAGATCGAACAGAAGACACTCGCGACCAAGGGCACCGTCAGCTTTGATGGGCAGATCAACGGCCCGATCACGGCGCATCCGAAGTTCGACATGAAAACCGGCGAGATGATCTTTTTTGGTTACAGCGCGGGCGGCCCGGCCAGCAAGACACTGCGGTACAACGTCGCCGACAAAAACGGCAAGCTCACACGCAATGAGTTCTTCGATGCACCGTATCCGGCCATGGTGCATGACTTCTTTGTGACTGAAACCCATGCAATCTTCCCGATTTTTCCGGTAACCACCAGCATTGAACGTGTGATGACCGGTGGCCCGATGATGGCCTGGGAACCTGACAAGGGATCGCACTTCGGAGTGATTCCACGCAACGGCACGGCCGCCGATGTGCGCTGGTTCAGTGGGGATTCGCGTTTCATGTTCCACATGATGAATGCCTGGACCGAAGGCTCGAAACTGCACGCCGACGTGACCGGTTCCAACGCCACCCAGTTTGCACCGAAGCTGGATGGCAAGATGGCCGACGTGTCCGATGGTGTTGCACCAACGTTCCGTCGCTGGACAGTGGATCTGGCCGACAACACCAGCGCCATCAAGGAAGAACTGTTCGACGACTTTGCCTGTGAATTCCCTCGTACGGATGACCGGCTCAGCACCTACGCCTACCGGCATGGTTATGCGGTGGGCTCACCGTCCAATCGGATGGGTGGTTTCTCGCACGTGGTCCACTACGACACCCACGATGGCAATCGACGCCGTACCTGGACACCGGGCGCAGGTTATTCACTGGGTGAGGCGATTTTTGCCCCGGCAGTGAACGCCAAGGCCGAGAACGATGGGTACCTCATCGTGCTGGGTTTTAACGAGGCCACACAGAAGAGCGATCTCTTCATCCTGCGAGCCGATGATGTGGAGAAGGGGCCGGTAGCTACTGCGATGTTGCCACTGCGCATTCCGGCTGGTTTCCACGGCAACTGGGTTGCCGCGTAGCGTGTAGTTTCTCGCTGGCAGATATGGGGCGGTCAGAATCGACCGCCCGGAATCGAATCCCTTCAAGCACCAGCTGCCACAGTCGACGGTTTGTCGATACCAAACCAGTCCACACGTCTTGAGACATACATCGCAAGTCCGAGGACAGAAAACAGCAGCACTGAGCCCAGCAGCAATGCGTAGTCCTCCGCGTTCAATACCGTAAACAGCACGCCATACACCGACGCCAGACCCGCGCTGAACCCCATGGCTCGACCGGTGCTGTGCAACACCGAACGAAGGTAACCACCGATCAACAGTACACAGGCTGTGGTCGACGTTGCGTACGCCGCGGCAAAGCCGATGTGTTCTGACAAGGACAGCAACAGCAGATAAAAAATCACCAGTGCCATGCCGACAAATCCGTATTGCACGGGATGGACGGCGATGGACTTCAGGATCTCGAACAGAAAAAACCCGGCAAACGTCAGTGCGATGAACAGCAGTCCGTACTTCAGTGATCTCTCGCTCTGTACATATTGATCAACCGGATCGACCAGACTCACCCCAAATTCACGGCTGTTGAGTTCCTCACAATCTGTGGCGTCGTAGCAGTGATCAAAGAGGGATTGCATGTTGGTGGCGAAAAACGACGTTGACCAGTTCGCCTCGAAGCCCTCTGTGGAGATGTTGCGCTGCGAGGGCAGAAACTCGCCGATGAAGGAAGGATGCGGCCAGTTGGAACTGAGGTGCACCTTCGTCGTCTTGCCGACGGGCATGAGGCGAAGTTGTTCCGTGCCTTGCAGATTCAGTGGAATCTCGAAGCGGTATCGTTGTTCATCATCCTGATTGAGCACGGGTACTTCCGCGTGGACACCTTCCTTCAGGATCGGGCTCCCTGAACCAGGCATAAAGGCGACGTCAGAGTGATTGAAAGACAGTTTCAGATCCGAATCGATACCCCGGATATCACTGATGCCGATGCTCAGCATGGGTTGCCCGAAGGTGGTGTCGACCAGGTCCTGAGTCACGCCCAAGTGCGGTGGAATCACGAACTCCCCGGTGATCAAGGTCTGCGCCCGGTACAGATGTGCACGGTAAATACCGCGTGTGCGCACTTCATTTTTCAATGCGCCGTCGATGTTCAGTGAGTCCGGCAGGAGGTGCAGGTGTCCCGTTGAAATGTGTTCAACAGCCTGTTTTCCACCCCCTTCGACGGGAACCACCTCCCGAATGATTCGCCGATAGGGTACGACCAGCACCGGTCCGCTCACCTTCTGCTGATAGGCCGAATTTCGTGCAATGTCCTGTTTGACTTCGAGGCTTCGTTCCTGCCGTTCGTAGACCAGGTCCTGCACCGCGCTCAGGCAGATCAGCAGCACGATGGTGAGTGCGCCGATGGCGAGCAGCCGAAAAAGCAGTTTGCGTTGCACGATGTTTTGCTCCTGAAGATGAAGGAGCAACAAGTCTGTTCTGCAGGTGTGGGAATCCGGTGGAGCGCGAGATGCCTATGTGGAATAAGGGTGGAATAAGAGTGGAATCGATGTGGAATCAGTGTGGAGATTGTGTGGGGGCGTGCCTGGGCAGGGTCAGGCAGGCAACGACACCTGCGCTGGTATTGGTGATGGTCAGCGTGCCACCGTGCAGCACCGCCACTTCCTCGACAAAGTTGAGGCCAAGGCCGGTGCTCTTGCGCCCAGTGTTCGGTCTGGGCAGGGAGTAGAAACGTTCTTTCAGACGGGGCAGGGCATAGTCTGGAATCGGCGCGCCGGTGTTGCTGACCTTGATCAAGACTTCACTGTCGACGGCTGCAACCTCGATGCTGATTTCACCATGGTCAGGCGTGAACTCGATGGCATTGTCGAGCAGATTGTTGATGCCATGCCGGAGCAGAAATCGCTCGCCATGGATGTGCAGTGACGGTGGGACGTGGACAGCCAGCCGGAGACTGCGTTGCCGCAAGCGTGGTGTCTGGCTCTCGACAACCGCGTGCACCAGCTCGTCAATCGCCAGTTCCACCGGGGACTCAAGCCCTTGCCGCGATTCCACCTGGGACAGCCGCAGTAGACGTTCGCTCAGTTGATGCAGGCGCTCCGCCTCGGTTTCGATGTTGCGCAGAAACCGATCCCGATCGGCCTTCGTCAGATCCTGATGCAACAGTTCCGCTGCACCGTTGATGGCGGCCAGCGGCGTCTTCAACTCGTGGGTCAGTGTCTGCACGTACTGTTCGACATAGGCCTTGCCTTCGAGCTGGACCCGCATCGCTTCAACCGCGCCGGCCAGTTGTTTGAGATCGCTGCCGTTCAGCAGCGGCACGACTGCCCGGTCACCTTCGCTGATGGCCGTTGCGTAACTGGTCAGCTGTTTTAGTGCGCGCCCGAATCGCCACGACAATACCGCGCCAAACAGCAGGCCCAACGCAATCAGACCACCACCGATCAGCGCCAATCGTCGTTGGGATCGTTCGATATAGGGTTGCAGCGTGTGGTTGGGTTTGGCGACGGTGAGCACACCCACAATCTGATCACCGACGCGTATGGGCGCAGCCACGTACATGACCGTTGAGTTTTCATCTGCCGGATCATCCCGGGTTGAGCGGGCGCCGTACTTGCCATGCAAGGTCAGGTAGACATCGTTCCATCGGGAGTAGTCCTGACCTACCGCGTGCCCCGCAGAATCAAAGCGGACGATACCGAGCTGATCGGTAATGTAGATGCGATGGCTCACATCGTTTTTTGCCATGCCCCAGATGTCGGCCTTGGGGTGACGGGACTGATAGCGTGTCAGCACTGAAGCCAGTTTACCGGCCTGCAGATCGCTGGGTTCCAGTTCTTCGGCCAGTAGCTCCGCCAGCAGATTGGCAGTATCGACGAGTGTTTCTTCAGTGGACTGGCGAACCGCTGGCTTGATCTCTTCGTTGACCATTCGCAGCACGAAGTAACCGATCAGCCCGACAAAAACGCCGTAGACGAGAAAGATGCGCAGGCCAAGTGACAGAGGCATGGACGTCAGTGCTGTCTTGAGTTCGAGGGGCGCTGGTAACTGTAACCAAAACCGCGATTGGTACGGATGGGTTCCCGGTTCGCATCGACCTGCCTGAGTTTGGCACGCAGGCTTTTGATATGGCTGTCGATGTTGCGCTCGTATCCGGCATAGGAACTGATACCGGCAGCCTGCAGCAGTTGCTCCCGCGAAAAGACGCGCTCCGGCTGGCGTACGAGGCAGGCTAGAATTTCAAACTCGAAACGAGTCAGGGCCAGGACCTGGCCCGCGAAGATGATCTGTTGGCGATTGGTATCGATGACAAACTCGGTGTCCGCCGGAACTGCGGTGCCGGACTCGGAATTGCCTGCTTTCGAGTTGCCCGTCCGTTTGAGAATGCCGCGTATACGTGCGGCGACTTCGCGTGGACTGAACGGTTTGACCACATAGTCGTCCGCTCCGATTTCAAGACCGACAACGCGGTCCACTTCGCTGCCACGGGCGGTCAGGAAGAGCACGGGAACCTCGGAAAACAGACGCAGCCGCTTGCAGGCTTCGAAACCGTTCTGGTCTGGCAGGCCCACATCCATGATCACGAGATCAACGCTGCAGTCCTGCAGATAGGCAATCGCTTCGCCGGCGAGAGTGGTCCAGTGCGTTGAATGTCCATCGGCGGTGAGCGCATAGATCAGCGTATCGGCAATGGTGGGTTCGTCTTCGACGATCAGAATGTGAGGCATGTGGCGGGTGTCGCAACCTTGGCCGGGATTGGTTGTCTGACTGTACTGGCTGGCCGAACAGAAGTGGAGTGCGATACCCTCAACCCATGGAGGATCTCATGAAAGAACGAGATGCATACCGCATATGCCCGATATGCGAAGCGGGTTGTGGCCTGCGCGTGACCATGCAGGCGGACACCATCGTCCGTATCCGTGGCAACGACGATGATCGCTTCTCCGCAGGCCACCTGTGCCCCAAGGGTGTTGCGCTGGCGGCGTTGCATACCGACCCGAGAAGGGTCCGGGAACCCCGTATCCGGGATGAATCCGGCTCTCGAACCGCCTCCTGGAACGACGCCTTTGCCGTGGCCGCGAAGCGTCTGAGCGAGGTGCGCCGTCAATATGGCAACGACGCGGTCGCGATTTATGTCGGCAACCCGACGGCGCACAACGTTGGCCTGGCGACGGGCTTTGCTCTCTTTGCCGGACAGCTTGGATCGCGAAACCTGTACACCGCCTCAAGCGTTGATCAGATGCCCAAACAACTGGCCAGTGAACTCATGTTCGGCAACGACATGGCGGTACCGGTGCCGGATATCGTGCATACCGACTTCCTGTTGATGCTGGGCGCGAACCCAGTGGTCTCCAACGGCAGTTTGTGGATGGTGCCAAAATTCCGCGACAAGGTTCGAGCACTGCGCGAACGTGGTGGATCTCTGGTGGTGGTTGACCCTCGGCGGACCGAAACTGCGCGGCTCGCGGATCAGCATATTGCCCTGCGTCCAGGCTCGGATGCCTGGTTACTGGCGGCATTGATCAACGAACTGATGCAGTCCGGCCACAAACTTCCGGCGGCCTGCACAACACGTGGTTTGCAGACCCTGCAGGCGACGCTGGCCGGTATCGAAATGGATGAAGTGGTGCGACGGACCGGATTGTCCGCTCAGCTGATTCGGCAGTTGGCGGAGGATCTTCGGTGTGCAAAATCGCCGGTGGTCTATGGCCGTGTTGGCACGACACTGCAAGCCTTCGGCACGCTCACGAGCTTCCTCATTGAAGCCTTGAATCTCTTGCTGGGCAGCCTCGATGTGCAAGGAGGCGCACTGTTCGGCGAGCAGGTCATGGCGAATCCTGGCCGGCCGGTCAAGACCGGTCTTGAGTACGCACGCTGGCACAGCCGTGTGTCGGGTCGACCCGAAGTCGGGGGGCAGTTGCCGGTGGTCTGCCTCGCGGAAGAAATAGAAACCGCAGGTCCCGGGCAGATTCGTGCACTGGTTTGTTTTGCCGGCAACCCGTTGTTGTCAAACCCTGATAGCACGCGCCTGCGCAAGGCCCTTGAATCGCTGGAACTGATTGTGGCGGTGGACATCTTTGACTCGGAAACTGCGTCGCTGGCGCATGTTCTGTTGCCTGGAACCTCGCCGTTCGAAGAAAGTCATTACGATCACTTTCTTGGCTCCTGGGGCTGGAAAAATGTTGCGCGCTACTCGGCGCCCCTGATAACAAAGGGAGATCGGCCCGACGAGTGGGGCCTGTGTCTGCAGCTGGCTTATGGCCTGTCTTCGAACGGAGAAGTTGCCGACGCTGCAACCCTGACCAACTTTGAAGACGACCTGGTTGCGCACACCGTGCATAAACATGTCAGCGATCCGAAGGGCTCGCTGTTTGGCCGGGATGTGCAGGAGATTCTCGGCCTGATTGAACCGCCCAGTGGGGTTGAACGACTGCTGGATCTCGGGTTTCGAGCCGGACCGTTTGGTGATGCATTTGGCAAACGAGAGGGCCTGACACTCGGCCTCGTTCAGGCGTCCCCCGATGGTATCGACCTCGGTCCGTTGCGACCAAGGCTTGCCGAGGTCGTGCAGCATGCGGATGGTGTCATCGAGCTCGCGCCGCCATTGATACTGGCAGAAGTCGAACGATTGAAGCGCATGCCTTTCGCCGATGGTCTGCTGCTGATCGGTCGTCGTAACATCAAGTCAAACAACTCCTGGCTGACCGGCATCAAAGGTCTCGACAAAGGTGTCGACATCTGTGTGATCGAGATGAATGAAGAGGATGCGAAGCTCAGAACGATCACCCACGGTGATCGCGTGCGACTCTTCAACACCGCAGGCGCAATCGAAGCGCAGGTTGTTGTTGGTCAGGATCTTCGTCGTGGTGTGGTTTGCCTGCCACACGGGTTTGCGCGGGTGAATTACAACATGCTGGCAACCACGAGCCTTGTCGATGAACCGACCGGGACCGCCGCATTGAATGGAATCATGGTGGAAGTCGAGCCCATCGGAGTGTGTTGATGAGTCGATTAAGCCTTTGCTCGATTGTGTTAGTGTTCTTGTTTTACTCGGGAGAAGCTGCTGCCGTGCCTGATCCGATTGCCTGGAATTTCTGGAATGTGCAGGGAAACGTTTCACAGGTGGACCAAGAGCCCTGGCAGCGGTTTCTGGATGGCTATCTCGTGGCTTCGCCAGACGGCATCAATCGTGTCAGGTACTCAGCCGTCAGTGCAGAGGATCGGGCAGCGTTGTCCGCTTACGTCAAGGCCATGGCTACGCTCGATCCACGGGTGCTGACTCGTGCGGCGCAACAGGCCTACTGGATCAATCTGTACAACGCCCTGACCGTGCAGGTGGTGCTCGTGTATCCACGCAAGCGCAGCATCCTGCGCATGGGACGAAAACTGCTGTCGATCGGTCCCTGGGATGACGAGGTGGTACAGATTCAGGGCCAGCACCTGACCCTCAATGACATCGAACATCGCATCCTGCGGCCGCTCTATCACGACGAGCGCGTACATTTTGCAGTGAATTGCGCAAGCGTCGGCTGTCCCAACCTTGCCGCGCAGGCCTATACCGCAGCCAATCTGGAGTTGATGCTCGACCAGCAGATGCATGACTATCTGGCGCACGACCGTGGTCTGCGACTGGAGGACGGCAAGCTGATCGCGTCGAGTATTTTCGATTGGTATCGTGTTGATTTTGGCAATGAAGAGCGTGTCGTACGGGCCTGGCTTGCGAAGCGACGATCTGCGTTGGCCAAGGCGTTGCAGGATCCCGACGTCGATCTGGATTATGACTACGACTGGGCATTGAATCAGCCGAAGTGAACCTGACGAGGTGAGGAGTGTTTTTCGATGATTGAACTGAGTGACATGCAGCCCAACGTGACACCGACCAGGCACCCCAAACGTGTCGGGATCAGCCTCAGCATGGGTGTTGCGAGCAGGACTCTGATTTCGCCGGAGTGGCGCATGGGCCCATGGCGACTGCAGTTCGTGACGTTGACCGGCGGGGAGACTTTGACGCTTGACCCAAAACGTGGCGCGCTGCATGTGAAGGTGATTCTCGGCGCGCTGGAAGCACCTCGGCGTCGCGCCTATCCGGCGGTGGGATCGGTCGTTACAACAAGGCTCAACACGAACTCGATTACCGCTGCTGCAGATGGCGCGCTGGTCACGATTTTTACGGCGAGTGCAGAAGTGGAAAAACCGCTGTCGTCGATGGGACAACTGCAGATCACGGGTCCGTTGGCTGAGCACCTCACCTGGCAATCGTTTGAACAACGATTCAGTAGCTTCACGCCCTTTTTCAATGGCGCGGATGCCCATCTGGTGGCTGGATTTCACTTGCTCGACACGAACGGTGCCGAGATTGCTTACGTCTACTTCTGGACTGCGGGCAAGGGGGTGGACCTCTCTACCCACAATCATGGCAATACACCATCCGAAGACTCACCGGCGTTTGCAGAGGTTCATCAGGTATTGAACAACGGTACTGGCAAGGGAGGGATGTACCGGACCGCTGAACCGGGTGCGCCGACGCGAACCCGACTGCCGATGCAGCGAGGTGACGAACACGGGCCTTTTTTTGTTGTCGATGCCGATTCTGGTCTGGCCCGGCTTCGCGAGAACGGCGCCGTTGAATACCCGTGGCACGGTTGGGAGGCAGGCAATGATGATCTGCCAGGGCAGCGTTATGACCTGGTCTCCGCGTACGAAATCACTGCGCCTTATTCGCAGGTATGAATCTGCGGTGTGTTGATTCACTCGTGTTTCGAAACGGCTCGGTGTGACGATGTATCTGCCGGAACATTTTGCGCAGCGAGATCGTGAACGGCTGCTGCAGACCATTCGTGATTGGCCACTGGCGACCATCATCACGTCTGGTGCGGAAGGGCTCACCGCCGATCATGTCCCGTTGATAGTCGTCGAGGGGAGTGGTGGATTACGTTTGCAAGGTCACGTGCCGCAGGCCAATCCGATTGGCGATGGAGAAGCGGATAAGGTACCGGTTCTGGTGATCTTCCACGGTCCACAGCACTACATTTCCCCATCCTGGTATCCCGCCAAGAAGGAACACGGACGGGTTGTGCCCACCTGGAATTACCAGGTGGTCCACGCACATGGCCAGTTACGGGTGATTCGGGAGGGCGACTGGGTTCGTCGTCAGATCGATGCGCTGACCCAACTGCAGGAGGTCCGCATGGAATCGCCGTGGCACGTTGCCGATGCGCCTGCAGAGTACACCGCGAAACTGGTCGGTCAATTGAAGGGGATCGAGATCGAAGTCAGCCAGCTGATCGGCAAGACCAAGGCGAGTCAGAATCAACCCGAGGCGAATCGCCGTGGTGTGATTACGGGGCTCAGTGGAGTGCCGGAGGGACAAGGTGGCGCCATGGCAGCGTTGGTTCGTGAATTCCTGGACGGCAGTCCCGGCTGACTCCTTTGGCATTTCTTGCGAGCGAAGCGTCACAAAATCGCGCTCCGCTCTGAGTTGGCCACTCCATCCGTGCGATGCGACAAGCTGCTGAACTGATTCGACCCATACGCTCCCGCTCGTCTCAAGATCACTCTCACCCGGACACCGTGGCGAAACTGGACTCGATGATTACCTGACACCATGTGGACGACAGCACGCTTCACCGACGCGCTTGAACGCGACTATCAGGCGGAACTTGCCCCACGCAAGGTCCTGCTGACACGTCTCACCATGCTGCTGGTTCTGGGGTTAGTACTGGCGTATGGAGTTCTTGACCAGTGGGTGATCGAATCGGCGTTGTATGACGTGTGGACGATTCGTGGACTGATGTGCCTGGGTGCGCTGGCCTGTTTGGCCTGGTCCTGGCATCCCGCCTATCCAGAGTACTACCCCATCGCGGCGATCGCTTCGTTTGGATCGTTGGGTGGATGCATCCTCGGCATGATTGTGATTGCTTCACCCGAGGATATTGCCTACCACAACTATTTCATGGGCTTGATCCTGGTCTCGACAGCGTTGCACGCGCTCTCGTTGTTGAGCGTGTGGCTCACTACTGGCTTGTCCTCCACGTTCGTCGTCGCTTACGTGCTGATTGCGGTGTTCGAACAGAACTATCTCGCCACCGGCAACGAGGCAACGCTGGTGACGAACCTGTTCTGTTTTGTCTCCGTGGTATTGATATCGATCATTGCCCAAGTTGTTCGCGAACAATATGCGCGTGAAAACTATGTGCTGCGGCATTCGCTGGCGCGTGATGTTGCGTTCAAGGATGAAGCCAGGCGCAGAGCGATCTGGATCGCCGAGAACGATCTGCTCACCTCCATCGGCAATCGCCTGTACTTCGAGCGGGAAGCCGCGCGTTCGCTGGTATCGGCCATGAATCAGCGACGTTACGCCATTGTGCTGTTCATCGACCTGAACGACTTCAAGGCGATCAACGACAGCCACGGGCACGCCGTAGGTGATCGGACACTGAAATTTGTCGCCGAGCAGTTGTATCTCTGCCTGCAACCAGACGATGTGCTGGCCAGAAACGGTGGGGATGAGTTTGTTGCCTGCCTCGTGCGGGATGAACACGAGTCCGTGTCCATGGTAGTGACGCGGATGATCAGCCAACTGGGTGCGGGACTGCGCATTCGCGGGACGGTCATCCCCATTGGTGTCAGCATCGGCGTTGCCTGCGCACCTCTCGATGGCACGTCGCTGGTCGATGTTCTCGGCGTGGCGGACCGGGAAATGTACCGGATCAAGAATCTGGGCATATCAGGCTTTTCCCTCAGCGAGGGGATCCGCAAGCATGTCCAGCCGTTCAACGAGGACACTCCGCCTGCACGTCGATTTGGTTGATTCCTGCGCCGCTCCGGACTACGTTCGTCCTCCACACATGCGGAGGGCTGGACGATGGCCGATGGACGTTTGGCAGACAAAGTCTGCCTGATTACGGGTGGGGCACGTGGACAGGGCGCGGCGGAAGCCAGACTGTTTGCCAAGGAAGGTGCCAGGGTCTGGATCGCTGATGTCCTCGATGCCGAGGGCGAGGAACTGGCCGCTGAACTGGCTGCCGAGTACCGTCACCTGGACGTGAGTCACGAGGATCAATGGGCCAGTGTCGTCGCCGATCTGGTGGCAGAAGAGGGGCGCGTGGATGTGCTTGTCAACAACGCGGGCATCTTTCGCAGTAACCGTCTGGTTGCAACTTCTCTGGATGAATTCGAACTGGTCATGGCCATCAACTGTACCGGTGTCTTTCTCGGTATGCGGACGGTTGCGCCGCACATGACGGAAGTGGCTAAAGGCTCCATCGTCAACATCTCGTCACTTGCCGGCATGCGTGGCGCCATGCGCGCCATCGCCTATGGCGCATCGAAGTGGGCCGTTCGTGGCATGACCAAGACCGCTGCTGTTGAACTGGCGCGCAGCGGCGTGCGGGTGAACTCGATCCACCCCGGCATCATCGAAACGCCGATGGCCGCTCTGCTCGGCCCGAACACTGACAAGATGATCCGCCGCATCCCGCTCGGCCGGAGCGCTGCAGCGGAGGAGGTTGCTCGTATGGCGTTGTTTCTGGCCAGTGACGAGAGTTCTTACTCCACCGGGAGCGAGTTCATCATTGATGGTGGATTGAACGCGATGTGACGCTTTTTTTTTCTTGCCTGCGGGCATCCTGCCCTTTCGGCGCTACCGGTCGCTTCGCTCCCTCACGCTGCGGGAATCGGCTACACCGATGCCCTTGCGGCCCGGCCATCCATGGCCGGGGGGGGGCTCCCACCATCTTCGGGGGTTCTGGTCACATGCCGCTCCAATAGTGTCGCTAACAGAATCCTGCAGGTGCAAGGCTGTTGGTGTGACCAAGGCGGCACACGGAAGTGCCGCCCACCGGCACTATCGGCGCAGCCGATCGCGCCGGTGTGAGGGAGCGGCGCGACCGGTGTTGGCGTGAGGGCAGGATGCCCGAAGCCAACTCAAGGTAGACAACCCCTCAACGTTCGGTTGGATCCTTTCCGTCCTTCGGTGCGCCGGTACCGGATGATCCGAGAAAAAGCTTGCGGCCATCGGCGAACGTGACATCACGACCATTGGCGCGCATGGAGCGATCCTTCGACTGATAGCCATCGACGACGATGACGGTGCCGATCTGCAGCGTTTGTTTGGTGAGGCCGCGGCGTAGCAGCGTGTTCGGCGTGCCCCCTTCGACCATCCAGCTTTCCTTGGTGCCGTCTTTCTTGGTGACTTCCAGATGAATCCAGGCGTGTGGATTGACCCACTGAACCTTGGTGATCGGACCACGCAGTACCAGTGGTCGGTTGGGATCGAATTCGGCGCCAAAGGCGTGATGGGCGTGAACTGCAGGCATGATGAACAAAGAGACGAACAAAGAGACGCCAATCAGGACAAGTTTACCAATCCACATGAGAAGCTCCGGTAATTCGGCGGCACGTAGGTTGCGACATGCCACCATGCAGTTAAGCCCAAAGGTTAAATGGGGAGGGCGCAGTCAGTCCAGCCGATCTGCGCCCAAGTTTCAGGAATCAGTCGCCAGTGTTCGTTTGAGATACGCCCGCAGTCGGTCCCACGCGTCGATTGCCGGGCCGGTATTGGTTGCGGGGTCGCTGTCGACATGCAGCCAGAAGCCGTGGTTCACCTCATCATAGATGTGCACGTCATTCTCGATGCCGATGGACCGCAAAGTGGCTACAAACTTGTTGACACTGTCCACCGGGATGTTCTGGTCATTCTTCGCAAACGTGCCGTAGATTTCATGATGGATGTGTTTCATCTGCTCCGGATCGTCCAGCAGGCGACCATAGAAAATGGCCGTGCCGTCGTGGTGCTCGCCGCCCAATGCGAAGGACAGGGCAACACCGCCGCCATAACACCAGCCGATGGTGGCGACCTTGCCGGTCGCGTCGCTTCGACCTTTGAGCAATTGCACGGCTGCGTTCAGGTTGGCGATCAGCTGTTCCGGCTGCGCCAGCGTTTCGCGAACCAGCGCCATGTTCTCCTCAGGATTGCTGCCGAGTCGGCCGCTGTAGAGGTCGGCTGCGAGCGCCACATAACCCTCGGCTGCAAATGCATCGGCGGTTTCCTTGACCCTTGGCACCAGGCCGTTCCACTCGTGGATCAGTATCACGGCCGGAAAAGGCCCATGGCCTTCTGGAACCGCGAGGTAGCCCATCGCCTTGGGGTCGGCTGGGAAATAGGCGACGTTTTCACCTTGCAGAGCGCCGGCCTTGCCGGTGATGGCGGCAGGCAGAACGCCGGGTTCCGTGACGGCCCTGGGAACGGTTGCTTCCAGTGATAGCGCGGCTACCAATAAAACCAGGGTAATGATGAGTCTTGCGTGCATGTGTCCCTCCCACGTCGACTGTGTTTGTCGATTCTTCTTGTCTGGTTTCGTCCAGATATCGCTGGCGATTCATATCGTCATTGGCAGACGGGTCCGAATTCGCTGGCCACAACTCCCCCACAGAGCCAAGCCGATCGTGAGGTTAGCACGATGAGGCCCCAAGAGAAGGCCTGGGAGGGTGCGAACGAGTTGTTCATGAAGCTTGCCCCAGGTCGAATGACCGGCTGCGAACTCGCCCCGAACGGGGGGCCTAGGGAAAGTCTGATTAATCAGAGTTACCTCAGAGGGACGCGCGTGCCTGATGTGGCTCGGCAGTGTTAGTCTCTATGCGGAACAGGAATCTCAGGAGAACCGCATGCTTGCAAGGTCACCCACGGTTGCGAAAACCGAATTCGAAGAATCCACCGGATGGACATTCAAACCGGAAGGTGCCTGCAAGGCGCAGGTGTGCATTCCCCTCTCTGCGCCCGTCGGTGACATCGTTGATCTCGTTGGCGTGGCAGGCCAGATGGGTCTGCCCGTGGTGAGCGAACCCGAGCTTGGGTATTGGTCGGTCGGGCCGGAAAGTGTTGGCGCACGTGCGCTGACCACTGCACAGGCTCCATCGCTGGTACTGCCAGATCTCAACGGCAACCTGTTTGATCTGGCGTCGTTACGCGGCAAGCGGGTTCTGCTCTATGCCTGGGCACCGTACTGAGGCTGCTCCCGCGACCTGCCCGTGTGGCAGGCATGGCGAGACGAGATGGCTGGTTATGGATTCGAGCTGGTGACGGTAGGACTGGACGCGCTGGGCGCACCGGGCTGCCGCGAATTCATGGAGGCGGCCAAACCGACGCATCCGATGTTGATCGACACCCGTCATGTGCTGGCGGCGAAATTCGGCGTCATCAATATTCCACAGGCTATATGGATCGATGAAGACGGCATGATCGTGCGGCCTGCTGAAGCGGCTCCGGCGCCACCTCAACCGGCAGCCCCCACGCCACCGCCGCCTGCTGGCGCGATGCCTCCGCGCTTCGTTGAGATGATGGGCGAGGCGATGAAGATTCCGCGTGCAACGGGTGAATACCATGCCGCGCTGCGTGACTGGATCATCAACGGCAAGCGCAGTGTTTACGCGCTGTCGCCGGATGAAGTGCTCAGACGATCGCGCCCGCGTTCTGTAGAAGTGGCACGGGGTCATGCGCACTTTGAGCTGGCCTGTGCGCTGGAGATCGACGGCCATCATGAACGCGCCGTTGCGCACTTTCAGGCAGCCCATGCACTGGTGCCTGACAGCTGGACTTTCCGGCGCCAGGCCTGGTCGCTGGAAGTGGTGGGTGATGGTCCATTGCGCAGGTTCTGGCAAGGCCCGCACCCAGAGCATCCAGAGGACTGGCCTTATGAAGGCGACTGGTTGGCAGATGTTCGCAAGGTGGGTGCTGAAAACTACAGTGAGCCCTGGCAGCCTTGAGCTGAGCGACGGTTCTGGCGGAGCAGCCGGGGAGTGCAACGCCTGGTGCAGGTAAGGGCTTGGTCGATGCGACCAGGCCTGACGATTGTTTGAGGGGGAGGCGTGGATCCACAGGCACGAATCGTTCGGTTGCATCACATTTTCAGTGGTCGAAGCACACCCATCCAGTCGGCAGCCTTGTTGGAAGCTCTCGGCTGCTCTCGAACCACATTGCAGCGGATGTTAACCAGACTGCGCGATGAACTGCATGCGCCGGTCACGCATGTCCCAGATCAAGGTTACTGCTACGACACCTCGTCCGGGTCCTATGAACTTCCTGGCATGTGGCTGGACGCCGATGAACTGGCGAGCCTGATGGTGGTGGATGCGTTGCTGGCCCGGCTTGAGTCCGGTGTGCTGCAGAGCCAGGTGCGTCTGTTGCGAGCGCAGATTGAGGTTCTACTCGGGCAGGCCGTGGTGGACGAAACCGTCGATGCGGCACGATTGCGTGATCGGCTGCAGATCGTTACCCCCAGGTTCCTCGCCCAGCGTCCAGAGATTTTTGCCACCGTTTGTGAAGCCACACTGCATGGGCATCGACTGAGTTTTTCCGACTATGCACGCAAGCGTGGTGAACCGCCGATCCGTCAGGTTTCGCCGCAGCGACTGCTGTACTTTCACGAAAACTGGTTCCTGCAGGCGTGGTGTCACGATGTCGAGACGCCTCATGTGTTTGCGCTGGCGAGGCTGCACCACCTGAAACTGATTGCGGGCAAGGTCCAGGCGGCGGACTCGCAGCTTCTGGTGCACGGACGCCTGGCTGGAGTGACACCCGTACGTCATGTCGCGCGCCTGCGTTTTACGCCGGCGGCAGGCGCGAGTGTTGCGGGTGAATTCTGGCATCCGGAACAACACGGGCAGTTTGCGACGGATGGCAGTTACGAACTCAGTGTTCCCTATACCCAGGTGCAGGATATTCTCGGTCTGATCCTGAAGCATGGCGCGGCTGTGCTGGTGGATAGCCCCAAGTCGTTACGCAATGCAGTCGTCAAAGCACTCGACCGTGCAAGCGCTCGTTATGCTGGGTGATGAAGAGACTTTCAAGTTTGGGGGGGTTGTGATCCCTGGCGCGCTTGGCTGCTTGCTGCTTGGAAGAGCAGTCTTCCGCGCCGCCGTGTTGCTTTTTTTTCTTCTCAACTGGTCCGTTGAGACGCAGGCGGAATCTCCGGACACGTCTGCTCCCATCAACGTTGAAAGATTGGTTACCTGCAATCAGGTCGAAGCGCTTCGCCAGCCGTTTTTTGGCGATCTGCATGTCCACACACGTCACTCACTGGACGCAAGCACGCAAGGCACGATGACCACACCGGATGAGGCCTACCTGTTTGCCAGAGGTGCGGAGCTGGGCGTTCAGCCGTGGCTCGCAAACGGCCAGGCGAGCCGGCACATCCAGCTGGAACGGCCCCTCGACTTTGCGATGGTTTCCGATCATGCCGAGCTGTTCGGCGAAACCAGCATCTGCACGGATCCGAACCATCCTCAATCTAGTTCCTGGCAGTGTGTGGTGTATCGCCGCACCCCACGTCTGGCGTACTACTGGTTCAACTACTGGTCGGCGATGCAGGCTGAGCGGGTAGGATTTTGCGGCAAGGACAACAGCATCTGCCTCAAGGCCGCGACGGGTACGTGGCAGGACATGCAGCGCGCAGCGGCCACCCATGATGACGCCTCTGCTGATTGCGCCTTCACGACCTTTGTCGGTTATGAGTGGACCGGGGGATTCCTCGGTGATCAGTCCGGCAATATCCATCGCAATGTTGTCTTCAAGAGCGCAAGCGTCACGCCACGGGCGTATTCCTTTATCGATGAACCCAGTGCCGAGCGCCTGTATGCAGCGCTGGACACCCACTGCCGGATCGAAGACGGCTGTGAAGCACTGGTGATCCCGCACAATTCGAACCTGGGTGCCGGCATCATGTTCGCGCACGTCGATGCCTCCGGTAAGCCGATCTCAACCGAGTCGGCAGCGATTCGACAGCGTTACGAACGGCTCGCAGAAATCATGCAGCACAAGGGCAGTTCCGAATGTTACTTCGGGCCACTGCAGGCGACCGATGAAGCATGTGACTTCGAGCAGCTACCGGTTCGCAGCTTTACCGATAGTTCGTTGGCTGGTCCGAAGGATGGATTCCTGCGTGAAGTGCTGGGGGAAGGGCTCGAAGCTGGCGATCGATTGGGCATCAATCCGTTCAAGTTCGGCTTCATCGGCAGCACCGACACTCATCTTGGTGCGGCAGGTGCGGTAGAGGAAGCCGTGTTTCTCGGTCACGGTGGTGCAGGCATTCCCGCGCGTGAAAAAGTGCCTGCCGGGCTACCGGACCTGCTCGAATACAACCCAGGCGGACTCGCAGTGTTATGGGCTGAAGAAAATTCGCGCGATTCGCTGTTCGACGCCATGCAACGACGTGAAGCTTATGCCACCAGTGGCCCGCGTATGGTGGTCCGGTTTTTTGGCGGCTGGAATTATCCCGAGAACGCGTGCGCCAGCGATCAGCTAACGAGCACGGGTTATCAGGGTGGTGTACCGATGGGTGGTGATCTGCCAGCCGCAACCGACGGGAACCTGCAACCCACGTTCATCCTCAGCGCGCAGCGTGATGCCATTGGGCCCGATCAAGGCATCGGCATGCCGCTGGAGCGCATGGAAATCATCAAGGGCTGGATCGATAACGATGGCCAGGTACGCAATCAACTCCTGACTGTTGCAAAGGACGATGGCGATGCAGGCGTCGACCCGGAAACCTGCAAGGTGTCCGGTCGCGGCGCAACAAGCCTGTGCACGGTGTGGCGGGATGAATCTTTCAAGCCGGATCAGTCTGCTTTTTACTACGCACGTGTACTGGAATATCCGGTTTGCCGCTGGAGCCAGCGGCAATGTGTCGCGGCTGGTGTGGATTGCACCCGTCCGGAAACGGTTGGCAAGGGGTTCGCCGGTTGCTGTGAGGCGTCTCATCGACCGGTAATCCAGGAGCGAGCCTGGACTTCACCTATCTGGTATACCCCGCACCGGGCGATGGCAAACGCGCAGCTCAAGGGATCTGCTGAGGACACTGCACATGACTGATCACAAAATCATCGAGACCGATGAGGTGTGGGCGCGTCATGCTTCGCTGGATCTGCTGGTGAGGATCTATCGTCGGGCTGACCTGTCGAAGCCCCTGCCACCGATCATCAGCGTCCACGGCGGGGCATGGAACCACTTTGATCGAACCGCGGGCACGCTCTATCAGCGCGCGCTGGCGCAGGCAGGATATCTGGTGCTTGCCATCGATTTTCGGCAGGGGCCGGACTACCAGCATCCCGCGGCAAGTGCCGATGTCGTCGCGTCAGTACGATGGTTGCGGCGGAACGCCGGGCGAATTGGTGCGGATCTGTCGAGGATCGGAATGCTGGGCAGTTCGTCGGGTGGCCATCTGGCGATGTTCGCGGGTGTGTTACCCGATGCAGACTTTCATCGTGGCACACCCATTGTGATTGACGACGTGGCCGGGCTGCATGATGACGTCGAGGCGCGGGTGGACTACCTGATTGCGTTGTGGCCGGTCTCGGATCCTTATCATCGATATCGGTATGCCGTGCGGGCTGGTATTGATCGCTTGTCACAAGCGCACGAACGGTTCTACGACGATGAAGAATCAATGCGATCCGCCAGCGTGCCACGTGTCGTGCAGGCAGGGGAAGCCCAGCATCTGCCGCCGTTATTGGTGGTGATGCCCGGTGAAGACGGCAACGTGCCAATGGACATGACCTTCGATCTGCTGAAGGCCTGGCAGGTACGGGGAGGTTACCTCGAGTACGCGCATTTCCCCGGTGAGCCGCACGGATTCGGTTACAAGGAGTCTGATGCGACGCGGAAGATGGTTGCACTGATCACGGCGTTTTGCGGCCGGATGTGCGCGGTCTGACTGTCCGGTTAAGGCGCAGATCACAGACTCCTAGCCCGGATCGTCTCTTGTCCGAAAAACTGGTGAAACCCTGAAGTGTTACTTCTTGTAACGATTCGGAAGTACTCGACTCACCCAAGCCGGGTAGACTGCCAGCCAAACAAGGGAGGGACCGGCGAATGAAAACAGCACGACTTGGGTCACTGGAAGTGAGTGTGCTCGGACTGGGTTGCATGGGCATGTCACAGGCTTATGGGGAAGCCGATCTTGAAGAATCCGAGCGGACATTGCATCGCGCACTGGACCTGGGCATCACCTTCCTGGATACCGCAAACGTCTACGGCATGGGACACAACGAAACGCTGATCGGTCGCGTGCTCAAGGCACGCCGGCAGGAATTTGTGCTGGCAACGAAATTCGGCATCGCCGTGGGTGAAAAGGGTGCCCGCGGTGTCAACGGGCGACCCGATCAGGTTGAGGCGCGCTGCAACGAAAGCCTGGCTCGCCTGCAGACCGATGTGATCGACCTCTACTATCTGCATCGTGTGGATCCCGATGTGCCCATCGAAGACACCGTCGGCGCCATGGCCAAACTGGTCAAGGCCGGCAAGGTGCGTCACCTCGGTTTATCCGAAGTGTCCTCGCGCAATCTGCGCCGTGCGCATGCGGTGCATCGAATCACTGCCGTGCAGTCGGAGTATTCACTCTGGACTCGCGATGTCGAAAACAAGGTGCTGCCAACCTGTCGTGAACTGGGCATTGGCTTTGTGCCGTTCAGTCCATTGGGACGCGCAGTACTGACGGGTGCAATCACTGGCGAACAGTCACTGACGGGTCCGAAAGACATGCGATCGACCATGCCTCGTTTCCAGGGTGAAAATCTCACTCGCAACCTGGCATTGGTGAATGAACTGGCCGAACTGGCTGCCGCCAAACATTGCACACGTGGCCAGCTGGCACTGGCCTGGTTGCTGGCCAAGGGCGGCGACATAGCACCGATTCCAGGCACCAAGCGTGTGAGCTACCTCGAAGAGAATGTGGCTGCTGCATCCATCCCGCTGGATGCGGACGAGGTTCGTGCGCTGGATTCCTTGTTTGCGCCAGAGAAGATTGTCGGGGCGCGTTACAACGAGGCTGGCCTGCGCTCGCTGGATCGAGACTAAAGTAGCCCTGATTGACTCGCTGTTGCGAGGTAATCGGATGGAAGCCGCGTTGGCTCGGTGGTCTGCATGGATCAACTACCTGGGAGGTAATTGCCGGGATTCAGCTGCCGAGTAGACTGAGGTTCTTATCGAGCGGACTGGTCATGATGAATGTCGAGTCGAGTACCACGGGTTTCGGAGACATGCTGAGGCATTGGCGAACCCGGCGTGGCCGAACGCAGTTTGAACTTTCGCAACACGCCGGGTTTTCACAGCGGCACCTGAGCTTCCTGGAATCCGGTCGATCAAAACCCAGCCGCTCCACCGTGGTTATCCTGGCTGATGCACTTGAGGTACCGGTCGGTGAACGCAACGGTCTGCTGCAGTCGGCAGGATTTGCGCCGCTGTACAGCGCAGAGCCTCTGGACAGCGCTCGTCTTCGTTATGCCATATCGGCACTTGAAGCGGTCATCGAAAGCCACCAGCCGTTTCCGGCGCTGATTGTTGACCGCGGCTGGAACATGCTGCAGGCCAATTCCAGTGCGCTGATGTTGTTCCATAAATTCCTGCCCGTACCGCTGGAACTCGCACCTGACAAACCACTGAACGTGATGCGCATGTGCATCGAGCCCGGTGGCCTGCGGGCCAGTATTGCCAATTGGCCGGCGTTTGCCGCCGCATTCCTGCCACAACTCAAGGCCGAACAACTGCACACACCCAATCCGGTGGTGCAGGACGTCATCGAGATGATCGAGCAGGATCCCGAGTATCAGGAGCGTGGCAGGGAGGCGGCTTCGGCCGTAAGAACTCCGGTTGCGACGCTGCAACTTGAACACGGTGGTCTGAAGATCGAACTCTTTACGCTGCTCAGCATGTTCGGTTCACCCAACGACGCGAGTTTGTCGGAGCTTCGGGTCGAGACGTTTTTTCCGGCGAATGAGGCGTCGCGGGAATTGCTGCTGAGCTTTGATGCGCAGGTGCGCGGGAAGGCAGAGCAAGTAGCAGGGTAGGTTGCCGCGAACCGTTCAGGCTCTGGTGAACCGTCCCACAGGGAATCGACGCTCCAGGCGGGAGCGTCTGCGCCGCCGAACTTCAGGTGCGCGGAATGATTACCACTGCGGTACCGAAAACCCTGGTTTCACTAGCGTCATTGGTTACCGTCAGATCGATTTCCACCTGGCCCAGATCTTCATCGATGTCGGTGACTACGCCGGTGATGTGATATTGCTGATCAACGATAACCGGCGCTCTGAACACGGTATCGATATTGATGATGTTCCCGTTCGGCGCCCAACGATGAATCATGGCCGCGAGAAATCCCTGGCTCATGATCCCGGGTACGAGCGCGCCCGGCAGACCTTCTTTTTTGGCCGCAGCGTGATCTGTAAATCGTGGTCCCATCCAGCCTGCTGCCATGCAAAAGCGGCGGACGTTTTCGATTCCGGTGTCTGGATCAAATACCGGGAGTGCTTCGCCGAAGTTGACGTCGGCGAGGGTTTGAATGGTGCGAATGCTCATGACGCGGGCTTCTCCCGAATGACGATGCTGGTATCGGCGGTTGCGAGCAACGTGTCCTGCTGATCGAACAGCTCCATGCGGATCAATGAAAACACCATGCGTCCGGAGCGACCGCTCTTGGTGTAGATGTCATGAACATGCGAGCGTGCGGTGATGGTCTCGCCGGCCTTGATCGGACGTATGGGTGCGACGGCTTTGCCCGCATCCATGCCCAGCCCGTTGAACCGCGGATAACCATCGGGCATCCGCTTGTTGGGGTGCAGACTGGTCGGAAACGTTGGGGGCGCCTGAAAGTCCGGATGGGACGGATCGGTGTAACGCGGCGCGGTTTCGCCACAGGCGCGAGAAAACTCGGCGAACTGTTCTGCGGTGAACGAAAAAGTCTTTTCGTCGTAGACCACGTTCATGAACTGGCCACGAGCGGCCTGGATGTCCGCTTCTTCGATATTGTGTTCGGTATCCTGTTTGCTCATGCCGCCTGTTCCTTGAAAGTAATCGCTTCGAACTCGCCACTTTTCAGGGCTGCAACGAGTTCCTGTTCGGTGTGAATGTCTGTGTGGAATCGAGTGGCACAGCGACCGATGTGGCTGACGATGTGCGCGTCGCTGCCACCGATCCCTCGGTAACCCTGCTCTTTGGCCATCTGCTGGGCGATGGCATCTTCGTTATCCCGGCTGCCGCCGTTGAACGTTTCGACAATCCGTACACCGGCAGGAATGCCATAGGTGCCAATGTGTGCCGCCATGCCAACCCGTGGTCGTCCTGGATGACAGGGAATCGCGATCCCGCCGGCTTTGTCGGCGGTTTCGATCACGTCTTTCAACGGCAAACGGATGCTCGTCATGTCAAACGCCTGGGTGAAGGACGCATTCACGCCAAACACGAGCACGTGACCATACTCGGTTTCGACTTCACTGCCCTTGAGGATGACGATGCCGAATTCCGCGGCCAAAACGCTGTAGTCTGATTCGAAATCGAACTGACGATGTTCGGTCAGCACAAAACCGTCGATCGGAATGTTGCGTGTGCGAATCCACTGGCAGTAGTTCTGTACCTTGGCCCGACCGTCATCAGACTTGATGGAGTGAGCATGCAGATCGAGGATCATGCGGAGCACCTTTGCTGCAGGGCGATCCAGGCCTCAGTGACTTTGGTGTTGAGCGATTCGAGGTCGCCTTCGTTGTCGATCACCACATCGGCTGCGGCGATACGTTGTTGATTGTTGGTCTGAGCTGCGAGCCGCTTGCGTATGGATTCTTCATCCACCCCATCCCGCGCGACCGCGCGTTTGACGGCCACTTCAGGATCGACGATGACAACCCAGACTTCGTCCATCCCTTTCTGCCAGCCTGCTTCCAGCAGCACCGCAGCTTCAAGCACGACGATTCGTTTGGGATTTTCGCGCAGCGCAGCCGTCGTCTGCTCACGAGCCATGCGGCCGATCTCTGGCCAGACGATCGAGGTGAGTTTCTTCAGTTCGTCCGGTTTGCCAAAAACTTTGCCGCCTAACACTTTGCGGTCGACCTTGCCGTCTGCACCGACGATGTCCGCACCGAATACTTCGACGACCTCGCGAAAAGCCTGTCGATGGGGCTCGTAGACCGAGTGGCCAAGCTTGTCTGCGTCCAGCACAAATGCGCCGAGATCGCTGAGCAACCTGGCAGCTGTGGATTTGCCAGAGGCGATGCCTCCGGTCAGACCAATGATCACGCGCGTCTCCTGGTTTATGCAGCCGGCGATTCTAGCATTCTGGGGCGTAGTGAATTCAGGGCATCGTAAGCAGGTTGAGGAAGTTATAACCGCCAGGGTAGACGATGTCGTCGAGCTGCCAGCCATCAGTTTCCCGGACCAGCCGATACACCAGGGGGTAGCTGCTCCAGGCGCTGGCAAACACCACTTCCACGGATGCGTGTGTGTTGTCGCCAAGAGCCTGCATGACGGTGAAGCGGGTCGGATATTCTTGGGCGTCGGTGAAAGGGTCGCCATCGATCGGTGGAACTTCGTCGGCGGACCGCTGGACAGCGAAATAGGCCGATATCGCCTTGTTCAAACCTCGACTGAAAAAAGCTGACTTGGCCGCAGCCGTTTCCGGCAGAAAAGCCATCTCGCCCGCAAAATGAGTTTCCAGCAGCAACTGCACCCGGCCGGCCGCTTGGCCATCGGCGTTGGTCGCGGAGTCTGTGCCTGCGGTATGTGACAAGGTCCAGACTCGATTGTCGAGCCCGATAAGCAGGGTCTGTGGGTCGACCTGATGCAGGTCGAAGCTTGCATTGGTGCAGGCGGCTCGCGTGGTGGCGACGGGGAAGTGGGCCAGTCCCAGGGTTTTCGCCGATGTCTGCGCAGGTGCCGGCAGCCCACCTTCGAACAGGCCTTCGGCAGGCAGGCTCAAGCGGCTGAACTCGGACGGTTCACAGCGCAGATAAGCGGGGCCTTGAAACGTGTCCGGGGATATCTCGATGACCTGACCTCGCAGATCCGGGCCGAGCGGATTTTCGGGGTCCCACGGCGCGGGCTGGGCGTGTGTGAACCGCCAGGAACCCGAGGCGATCGGGGCCAGGGCGGAAGCAGGGAACGCACAATGTGCCTGTTCACCCATACCTTTCAGGAATGCACGGCGCACAAGGCCTGCACGAATCGCTGACGCGACTGCTTTCGAGTGCCGCTCGGCGCCGGTCAGTCGGCGCACCCAGCTGCGATAGGGAATCCAGCCGGTGGCGAGGTCTTCCATTGCACTCGCAGCGGCCTTGCCGGCTTCCTGCGAGCCCTTCTCCATCAGGGTGTGCTTCGGTGTTTCAGGCGCGTCCAGATCAGCGCCCAGTGCCTGGTTGAGCTCGGAAATCTCGTTGGCGAGTTCGTTACATTGAAGGTCGGAAGGTATCGCGTATGGCGCTTTCCTTGCGGCTTCAAGGACTTTCGGGATTTTCTTGCGTAGCAAGTTGAGATCCACGAATGGCGCCTTCACAGCCGATTCGATTGCCGAATCGGCTGGCACTGTTGATGCCGGGTTAGTCGTACAGGCGGCCAGTGGCAGGCCAAGCGCCAGCCCAATCAAGAACGGCAACCAGGTTCGAATGGCGTGATTCATGTTTTGTCAGGTGCACGAGTTGGAACGGATTATGGTGCAGGACAAGGGGTGTAGGACAACCACGCTTCAATACCGGACAATTGATTTCTGATATTGGCTGCAGGACATGACTGAACTCGTATTCCTTACTGCTGATGGCGTCCGGTTCCCGGTGGCGATCGAAGCCGGTCGGACCGTCATGGATGCCGCGCTCGACCACAACATCCCCGGCATCAAGGCACAGTGTGGTGGTGGCTGCACGTGTTGTACCTGTCACTGTTACGTCACCGCGCCGTGGATCGAGACCTTCAAACCGCCCTCCCAGGATGAGCTGGACCTGCTGGAATATGCATGGCGGCCGGGTGCCGGAAGTCGTCTGGCGTGTCAGCTCAGATTGACTGCAGCGCACGAGGGGCTTGTAATCGAGGTTCCCGCACAACAGGCCTGAGACCATGATCGAGTTTCTCGACCCGCGCGCCCCGACGGACATGCAGGTAACACCCTACACACTTGGCATCGACCTTGAGCAGGAGGGCGGTGTCACCGTCGGCTTCCTGGCCAATGGATTTCCCGATTCGGTTGCGTTCCTTGAAGCCGTTGCGACGGCTCTGGCGAACAAGGTCGGCATCACTGCCAAACACTGGAACAAGGGGAATGCTTCCATTCCCGCAAGCCCGGAGATACTTGGGCAGATCAAAGGCAGCTGCAGAGCTGTCATCGCCGCCTACGGGCACTGAGGCAGTTGCACTACCGGCACCGTGCGTGACGGCATCATGGTTGCAAACCTTGGCATTCCCGCGGTCTCCCTGGTGACAGAAAAATTCTGGCCGCAGGGTGATTTTGTATCGAACTCACTCGGCATGCCGGACATCCCGCGCGTGCGTCTGCCTCATCCAGTTGCTGGTACCGGCGCAGACAGCCTGCGACGAATTGCCGAGTCAATTGTCCCGGATATTCTGGCCGCGCTGCGTGCTGCCGCCTGACGACCATTTATGAGAAAGACTGCATGACCACTCTCGCCACGACATCCATGTTATCCGCGGTCGACGAAATGGCCGCCATTGAACAACTGCATGCGCTGCGGTGCACCGACGGCTTGCCGGTCATCGTGCCAACTCGCGAACGTGTCGCTCGGCTGATCCTGGCGACCGGGCTCGATGGCGATATGGTGCTTGGCCACATGGGTCCGGGTGGTGGCATTGCGACTGTCGAAAAAGTAGCGGTGGCAGCCGTGATGGCGGGGTGTCTGCCTGACCACATGCCGGTGGTGATTGCGGCCGTGAATGCGGTGATCGATCCGGTCTTTGATCTCACCGAAATGCAAAGCACGACGCATTGCACGGCGCCGCTGATCATCGTCAATGGACCTGCAAGACAGGCGTGTGGTGGCATCTCGGGTGGCTTCGGTGCGCTGGGTCCCGGGCACCGGGCGAACGCCAGTATTGGTCGGGCACTGCGGCTGGCCATGATCAATATCGGTGGCGCTCGTCCGGGCGAATCGGACATGGCGCTGCTCGGTCATCCAGGCAAGTTCACCTACTGTCTGGCCGAAGATGAAGAAAACAGTCCGTTTCCACCGCTGCATACCTCACTCGGGTTTTCCGCAGATGAGAGTGCCGTGACGGTGATCGGCGCAGAAGCACCGCATTCCGTGCTCTACAGTCCGACCGGGGATGTGGCCCAGGATGCACAACGACTCTCCAGGGTGCTGGCTGTCGGGTTGAGTAACGTCGCGACCAACAACGCGATTCTGCGTAATGGCGCGGCGGTGGTGGTGCTCAATCCCGAACATGCGCAGGTCTACCAGAAAGCCAACCTCACACGAGAGATGGTTCAGAAGGCACTGTTTGGCCTGTGTTTTCATCGGCCTGAAGACCTGAAGGCAATCGGTGGTGGCTTCGCGCCCAAGGGTGATGACAACGGCCCGATACACAGTTTCCGGTCGCATGAGGACATCCTCGTGCTGGTCGCGGGTGGGACAGGTCTTTACTCCATGGTCATGCCGACGTGGTGTGCTGGTCCGCACGTGAATCGGTTTGTCAGCAAGAAGATCGAGCTGGATGTCTACTGCGAGGTGACGTTTCCGACGCAGTCCAGAGCCGTCTGATGTTATTCCCAGATCTGTACTGCAGGGATATCCCCTGATCTGCGCAGTACGTCGTTGAGTGATCCCGAGCGGAATCCACCAAGATCGAGAGTGACGTAGAGATAACCAAACGATTTCATTTTGGTCTCGATTTCCTGCCGCCGTTGCAGGAGCGTTGGCATGTCGTCGGGCATGACCTCAAGCCGCGCGATATCACCATGATGGCGCACCCGGAACTGAGTCAGCCCAAGGCCTGTCAGTAATTCCTCGGCCTGTTCGACCTGGGCGAGCAGTGCTTCGGTGATCGCAGTCCCGTAGGGAAAGCGACTCGACAGACACGCGGCCTGCGGTTTTTCTGCATTCGGAAGGCCAAGTTTTCGAGCCAGTGTACGCACGTCTGCCTTGCGGAAACCAGCTTCGACCAACGGTGAGCGAACCGCATGATCATCGGCCGCGATCAGACCGGGCCGATGATCACCCAGATCATCCAGATTGGTGCCGTTCAGCACCACCGCGTAGCTTTCCTTGTCAGAAACAGCGCTCAGCAGCGTGTACAACGATGTTTTGCAGTGAAAACATCGGTTGGTTGGGTTGGCTCGATAGTCTGCCTTGGTTATCTCGTCGGTCATGACCACTTGATGCGCCATGCCCCACTCGGCAGCCAGTTGTCGAGCCAGTACAAGATCAGCACGCTTGAGGCTGAGCGATCCGGAGGTGACGGCCAGCGCCCGCTCACCAAGAACCTGATGCGCCACAAAGGCTACCAGCGAGCTGTCGATGCCGGCGGAGAAGGCGGTGATGGCTGAGTCAAAACCGGCAATGATTTTTTTCAGTTGTTCATACTTGTCTTCGATCGACACTGCAGTCGACGCCACTGAATCTTCGGTCACGAACAGCTCCCGGCCTGTTTTTTCACAGGCGATTCATGCGATTGGCAAGGTGCGCGGCACCAAACCCGTTATCGATATTGACGACGGCAACACCCGATGCACAACTGTTCAACATGCCGAGCAGGGCGGCAATTCCGCCAAAGGCTGCGCCATAGCCGACGGATGTTGGCACTGCAATCACCGGTTTGTCGACCAGCCCCCCCACCACACTCGGCAGTGCACCTTCCATGCCGGCAACGACGATGACCACCCGTGCGGCTCGAATCTCCGGCAGGCGGGCCAGCAGTCGATGCAGACCCGCGACACCCACGTCATTGATACGCGTCACCGGGTTGCCGAAGAATTCGAGCGTGACGGCCGCTTCTTCGCTGACTGCAAGATCAGACGTACCTGCCGACACCACGGCGACCGCGTGGGGCAGGCGATCCGGCTCTCGAGCCACATAACTGACAAGACGGGCCACGGGATGGTAGATCGCGCCCTTCTTCAACGCCTTCAATGCGGCGGCTTTGTCCGCGTCGACCCGAGTGATCAGCACGTTGTTTTGCCGAGCCACCATGTGTTCGAAGATGTCATCGATCTGGGCCGGGGATTTTCCTGCGCCATAAACCACTTCACTGGTCCCGGTTCTGGCGGCGCGATCGTGATCGAGTGTCGAATGCCCAATGTCTTCAAAGAAGCAGCCACGAATTTCCCGCTCCGCAGCATCCAGGTTCAGGCGACCGGCATGCAGATCGGCCAGTATGGTTTTGACGTCGCGCATCAGGTCAGCATCCGGTGGGTTGGTGCGCACCATTCGTGGATGGCGATGTCATGCGGGCAGGCACCCTGGCACGGCTTACCCGAACAGGACAGACAAGCCGACGCATCGGTGGTCAGCAGGGCATATTCGCGGCGCGCAAAATCGACATCCTGATAGTCGGTTGCGTACATCCGGGTGCGCAGGACATCGGCGATGGGTACGCCATGGGGACAAGCGCCGTCGCAGCGGTTGCAAACCTGCCGACAGTAGGTGTGTCCGTTCAACGAAGCATAACGATGCAACAAGGGCAGATCAGACTCGGCAAGCGCGGTTGCACCTGAAGCACCGAGGTATTCGTCGATGTCAGAGGTCTGTGTCATGGAGATGATCAGCGCGTCGACATCCTTGTTGGACAACACCCAGCGGAACGCTGCCTGGGCATAGGTAGCCCCGTTCTGCTCGTAGGGACGCATGTCATTCAGGCGCGCACCCATCAAGGTTTTCATGGTCACGACGCCAACATCTTTGCTCCTGGCCTTGCGCAGAATGCGTGGCAGTTCGTCCTGGGTCGCGATCATGTCATAGGAGCGGGTGATGCTCTCATAGAACTTCGGGTCCTGGCCAAAGTTGTAGGCCACCAGCATGGCATCGACCAGGTCGTGATCCAGCGCATAGTCCAGACACTGCGCGAGATTGCCGGCATGGCCGGAAACACCCACGTGGCGGATCTTGCCTTGTTGTCGGGCGAGGGCCGTGAACTCGTGCCATTCGGGATTCTTGAGCCGCTCGACGCTGTTGATCGCGTGTGTCATGTAAAGATCGATGTAGTCGGTCTGCAGCCGGACCAGGGATTCTTCCAGCGCCGCCATCATGCTGGCCCGACTCTCAGTCTCGCCGGTGATTCGTTTGCCAACCAGATAGACCTGATCGCGCTGGCCCTTCAGCGCGTTGCCGAGAACAGTCTCACTGGCGCCATCGGTATAACCCTCGGCCGTATCGAAGTAGTTGATGCCACGATCCAGCGCGTGATGGACCAGTTGCTCCTGTCCCAGTCGCAACCGGCTGGCGCCAAAACTGATGTCGGAAATTTTCATTTCTGTTCGCCCGAGGCGGACATAGCGTCGAACTCTGGCATCCGGCGAAACAACGGGCGCGACGGCACCGGTTTGTCCGGACCAGATGGCGAGGCCACCGAGCGTTGAGGACTGCAGGAAGCGGCGTCTGGCTTGGCTGGTGTGGTCCATGGGATCTTCAGACCTGTCTTTCAAATTGCGCTGGGTTTCGATGACTTCTACCTTAGCCGGGACGGTCGTTCAGGGGAATCGGCATCCGCCGAAACTCCTGGCGACGGAAGATCCTCAAGTTGCAGTCACAAGAAGTCAGTTCATAAAGGTGCCTGGCGCGGGTTTGGCACCGCAGACGGAGAAATTTCGGCTTGTGTGGCTCAGCCACGACGTCTCACGACCAAGGCAGCATTGGCGGCGCCTTCTGCAGGCGGGCATACTTCTTCGTTTTCACAGGGGATGGATTCGATGGACGCCAGCAAAACAGCAGCCCACTTTGATCTCACCGGAAAAGTTGCCGTAGTGACCGGAGGCAGTCGCGGGCTCGGGCTTGCCATGTGCAGAGCGTTTGCGGAAGCCGGTGCCGATGTGGTTATTGCCAGCCGAAAACTTGATGGCTGTCAGCTGGCTGCCACGGAAATCAGCACATCTACTGGACGTCGCTGTCTGCCGTTTGCATTTCACGCCGGTGATTGGGCAGCAGCCGATGCGCTGGCTGAATTCGCGTACCGCGAATTTGGTCATGTCGATGTGCTGGTCAACAACGCCGGGATGTCGCCGCTCTATGACAAGCTCTCGAATGTCTCCGAAGCGCTCTACGACAAGGTCATGCAGGTGAATCTGCGTGGGCCATTTCGCTTGTCGTCGTTGATTGGCGAGCGCATGGCGGCAGGTGAGGGTGGTTCGATCATCAACGTCAGCAGCATTGCGGCTGTCCAGCCGACACCAAACGAATTGCCCTACGCGATGGCCAAGGCGGGTATCAACGCGTTCACTATCGGTCTGGCGCGAGCGTTTGCACCGAAAGTGCGCGTGAACTGCATTATGCCTGGTCCCTTCCTGACGGATATCGCCAAGGCCTGGGACCTTGAAGCATTCAGCAAGCGGGCGGCGACGACCATTCCACTGCAGCGTGGTGGTGAGGCCGATGAAGTGGTTGGGGCCGCGCTTTATTTCGCCAGTAATGCGTCCAGCTATACCACGGGCTCGATTCTCAAGATCGACGGTGGGTCTGCATTCTCGGCAGCCTGATTGCTGCCGGCTGAAACGTCGCGGTGAGCCCGCTAGCCCGCACTATTCATGAAGGAACGTCGCGAGGGCGTCGAGAGTAACGAAAAGACTGGGTGGCGCGGACCGGAGCGCGCACAGGCGTGCTTGACAGCACGTCGAGCACGCGGAGGG
>JANNBJ010000059.1:0-5541 GCA_031385325.1 Gammaproteobacteria bacterium
CCCTCCGCGTGCTCGACGTGCTGTCAAGCACGCCTGCGCGCACGCAGGTCCGCGCCACCCAGCGTTTTCACTACTCTCGACGCCCTCGCTACGATACTTCATGAATAGTGCGGGCTAGGCGAAGTGTCCAGTCGCAGTGACCGACTGGGGTACTCCTGGTCAATGGATTTACACGTTTTGTATCCGCCTCCTTGCACTCCATCTCTCCATTGACAAGAATTGGCTGATTCAGTAACTCGCCATGATCAGGAAGGCGACAGGTGAGCGTATGCAAGCCCCGACCCGAATCTATTTGCTGTCTGGACTTTTCCTGCTGTGCAACGGCATTTTGCCGAGAACTGCTCACGCCACTGCGTTTGAAAGTGGTCTGGATGCTTATCACGCCGGTGAATTTCAGGATGCTCTGCGTCATTTCAAAATTGCTGCAGCACGGGGCTACGTCCGAGTCGGCGCGCAGCACAATCTTGGGGTGATGTACGACAACGGTGTGGGCGTGCCGGAAGACGATGCCACTGCCGTACGGTGGTTTCGCCGGGCCGCTGAAAAGGGTTATCTCAAGTCACAGAGCAACCTTGGCCTCATGTACGCGAACGGCGAAGGTGTACCGCGAGACGATGTAACAGCCTATCTCTGGTTTGATGTAGCAGCACGGCGTGGCAATCAGGTGGCGGTCAGAAACCGGGACGTGCTCGCAAAGTCCATGTCATCGGATCAAATCGAAACCGCACGCTCACTTGCCAACCAATGCATGCAGCGCCGCTTTCGGAAATGTGGCAGATGACGCATCGACCGGTATGGCCACGCAGCGTTTGCCTCGCATACCAAGAGCCTGAGTCTTTTTTATCACGCTCCTGTTGATTCAGGCCTTCGGTCCCGCAAAGGACTTCAACTGCTCGTACCACCCTGAGCCAATCACCTTGAGTGGCATGCCATCCATGCGCGCTGCAGTTTCAAGGTGTTTCCTGCGGCCTGGCCAGGCGTCGGGGGTCGCTTGCCATGCGTTCAGTACTTGCTCCGCCTCGGCGTAACTCGGGGCTTCAACTTCATACACGGAGATGTAATTTGAGACCGTTACGCCATTCAGATGCGGCCCCGCGAGCTTGTAAACACGGCCGCGGATGAAGTTTGGACAGTGTGTTGTGTCCTCGATGTGCTGATTGACGAACCATTCATCAAAATCAGCCTGCTTCCCGGGACCTGGTGGTTCACACAGGCCGATCAACAGAAATTGTGGCATAACGTTCTCCGCTGCTGGATAAAAGAGGATCTGGTCAGCCCGAAGTATGCCTCAATCCCAGTCCTCGCTTGCACTCCTCCACTGCGCGGGATTAGATCGGTGCTTTGGCCAAAAGGTACTGACATGGCAGGCCCGCTCGCAGGTGTCCGCATCGTTGATCTCACTCGTGTCCTGGCAGGACCGCTGTGCACGGTTCTGCTCGCAGATCAGGGTGCCGACGTCATCAAGGTGGAGACACTCGAAGGTGATTCGGTGCGTGGTCCTGTTAACGGCAGTGGTTTTTCGCCCATGTTCGTCTCTGCCAATCGCGGCAAACGTAGTTTGGCGCTTGATCTCAAACATCCGGACGGGCATGCGGCTTTGTTGCGACTCCTGGCGACTGCCGATGTACTGGTCGAAAATTTCAGGCCGGGCACCATGCAGCGCCTGAAGCTTGGGGAGCCGGAACTTCGTCAACAGTTTCCACGTTTGATCTACGCCTCGATCACAGGTGTTGGCGACAGCGGCCCATATGTCCGCAAACGCGTTTACGACCCGATCATCCAGGCCCTCTCTGGTATCGCCGATGTGCAGGCCGATTCCGGCACTGGCAGACCACGACTGGTCCGCGCCGTGATGGCGGACAAGACCACTGCGGTCTACGCAGCCCAGGCGATTTGTGCGGCCCTGTTTGCTCGCGAGCGCTCGGGCGAAGGCGAGCACATCCGCCTGGCGATGCTCGACACCATGATTGGCTTCATCTGGCCCGAGTCGATGACCCAGCAGACGGTGATCGGGAAAGAGCAGACTGCCCTGGATCCCAACGCCCGGCCAGATCTTGTCTACAAGACACTCAATGCTTACATCACGGTCGGCACCAACTCGAATTCGGAGTGGTACGGCTTGTGCCAGGTACTGAACAAACCTGACTGGATCGATGACCCTCGCTTCAAGACGGGCGCCGCACGATCAGTGAACGCAACCGAGCGCATCACCCTGGTTGGTGAAATTCTGGCTACCCGAACGAGTGAACACTGGCTGCCGCTGCTCGACGATGCGCAGGTTCCGTGCGCCCCTGTCCTGCGTCGTCACGAGGTTGTGGACAACATCCAGGTGAGGCACAACGAGATTGTCGAAGAGCTTGATCAGCCATTCGTGGGCCGAGTGCGTCAGCCCCGGCCAGCGGCTCGATTCGACAATCGACCTGCAGCAATTGGCGGACCGGCACGTAGACTGGGCGAAGATACGCAAGTCATCCTCAGCGAACTCGGATACTCCAACGAACAAATCGACGCGCTCGAAGTTCAAGGCGCTGTCATGCGGCCGAAGCCGTTGTGAGCGAAATGATCGTCTGGGGTGTGGGGACACCACGCACCCTGCGTGTTCACAGGACGCTGACCGAACTGGGCATGAAATACTCCACACGGCCCATTCAGTCGCGCACCGGGGAAACACTCACCGACGAATATACGGTCTTGAACCAAAGACAGAAGATTCCTGTGCTCCAGGATGGTGATGTCACGCTTACCGAAAGTGCAGCCATTACCACCTACCTGGCCGATCGATACGGCAATCCTGAGGTGCCTCTGGTGCCGGCGGACACCATCCATCGGGCGCACTGTTTTGAGTGGTGTTACTTCTCTCTCAGCGAACTGGATGCGACATCACTCTACGTGCTGCGCCGCCATGAGGGACTGCCACAGATCTATGGTGAGGCACCTGCGGCAAATGCGGCCGCACGTCTCTACTTCCAGAAGCAGATGCGATCCGTGGACCATGCGCTTCAGGATGGCCGCACGTTCATCGTCGCCCAACAATTCTCGATCGCTGACATCATGCTCTGTTCATGCCTCACCTGGGCGCAAGCGGTGGACATTCCTATCGCTGCCCATGTCGCTGCGTACAACCAACGAATCATGGCGCGACCTGCGTACCAGGCAGCCGTATTGGCCAATAGAATTCCGAGAACTTGACGCAAGGCCAGAAAACGCGCGAATCAGCTCGCGTAGAGCGTCACCGGATCCCACTGCCCATCAAAGCCCTGCGTATCTTTCCACACACGTCGGTCGCTACACGCCCTAATGTTCTGTTCGCGGGTGGCCGACAGACCTCCGGTCGGTGTGAATTCATAGGCTGTTGCGACGTCGTCCTCCAGATCGAGAATTGAAATACCAGGACGATGTACACCCTTCAACGTTCCCGCGTTGATCAGCGTGAGGCATTCGAAGTTCATGATCACCCGATAATGCATGTGTCCGTTGAGAACCAGTTGCGTGGTTCCTGCGGCGATGATCCCATCCAGTTCGTGACTGCGCTCCAGTGCCATGCGCGATGTTCCCGGCCACACCTTGCGCAGATCGTTGTTCGCAACCCCATGACATAGCAGCACATCACCCACCACAGTCGGAACGACAATCGTGGTCGGCAGATTCGACAGATAGTCGATTGATTCCTCTTTGTGGTCACGGCGCAGATGAGCCTGCGGCACATCGCGTAACCGATCACCGAGGAACCAGCGGTCGTGGTTGCCAGCCACAACTTGCGTACCGGACTCACGCAGCAGCTGGCAACACTCATCGAGCGACCCTTTTCCGTCGGCCAGATCACCGGTGCAAAGAATGGCATCCAGCGCCTGTCCATGCAGAAACTGCAGGGCCAGGTCCAAGGATCGGTGTTCGGCATGCACGTCGCCTATCAGCCCGATTCGTCGTATCGCTGTGTTGATCTCGTCACCTGCCATTGGACCGGCCGTGGAATATCGGCTGCGAACCCGCCAAGAGTCGCCTGCGGGAGACCAAGTCTAGCCGGTGAGTGCCTGCCAGCGAAGGATTCCGTGTTCGTCTGAGTCCGGGCACTATGGCGGACAAGCCTGACTACCCGAGACAACCGTGCAATCCAAGGATCAAGACGAACTGGATGCCGAGCTACCGCTCGCCGGCCTCACCGTGCTCGATGTCAGCACGTATATCGCGGGGCCTGCTGCCGCGACTGCGCTCGGCGACTGGGGAGCCGACGTCATCAAGATCGAAGCGCCAGGAATTGGCGATCCTCACCGCAACGGCTGGAAAGGCGCCAACTATCCAAGCGCAGTCGCCAACTATCCCTGGCAACTCGAAGGACGGAACAAGCGGTCCATTGCGCTGGATCTGAAACACCTGCGTGGTCGCCACATCATGGAGCAGTTGATCACACGCGCTGATGTCCTGGTGGTGAATTTTCCAGCGCCCGTGCGCGAACGGCTGAAACTTCGCTGGGATGACGTCAAACAAGCCAATCCACGCCTGATCTACGCGTCATTGACGGGCTACGGTGAAAGTGGCCCGGATGCAGACATTCCAGGTTTTGACGTCAACGCGTTCTTTGCGCGATCGGGGCTGCTCGATGCGCTGCGATATGAAGGGCAACCGCCCGCCTTTTCCCTGTCGGCCCAAGGCGACCGGCCCAGTGCCATGACCTTGCTGGCCGCCATCATGATGGGTCTGTATCGCCGCGAACGAACCGGACGCGGTGGCTGGGTCGGCACGTCGCTGTATGCCAATGGCGTGTGGTCGAACGCAACCATTGCAGCGGCCGCATTGATCGGCGGTACCCAGAAACCGCGACCACCTCGTGATCGCCCGCGCAGCGCTTTCCAGAATCAGTACGTCGCGCGCGATGGTCGCTGGTTTACGCTGCTGCTGTCACAGGAAGAAAAGCGGTGGCCAGCTTTCTGCGCCACCATCGAACGAAGTGAGCTGACTACCGATCCACGGTTCCTGACCGGATCGCTCCGTCTGCGCAACGCGACAGAACTCGTCGCCAAGCTTGATGCTGCATTTGCGCTGCATGACTGGCCACACTGGCGTGAACACCTGGCAGCCGTTGGCGCAGCCATCGCACCCATCAACCGCACTGATGATTTCGTCGACGACGAACAGGCGGTGCACGCCGGCATCATCATCGCAACTGATAATCCCGAAGTGCCTCGCAGTGTGGCTGGACCGGTTCGTCTCGGTTTTGCAGAGCAACGAACGGCGGGCGCCGCACCGATGCTCGGGCAACACACCGACATGGTGCTACAGGAACTGGGTTACAGCGTGGCAGAAATTGCCGCACTCAGAGCGGACAGCGCCGTGGGTTGACACGCGAGTCAACGGCTCAGCAAGCCCGCACTATTCATGAAGTATCGTAGCGAGGGCGTCGAGAGTAGTGAAAACGCTGGGTGGCGCGGACCTGCGTGCGCGCAGGCGTGCTTGACAGCACGTCGAGCACGCGGAGGGAGCACGCCCAGTGTTTTCGCTGCTATCGGCGTCCGCAGTAGATCATTCATGAATAGTGCGGGCTAG
>JANNBJ010000061.1:0-3045 GCA_031385325.1 Gammaproteobacteria bacterium
CCAACGCGGTCCGTGTCTTTCATCACGCCGGAATCGAAGTGGTGCTCGATGTGGTTTTCAATCACTCGGCAGAAGGTGGTGCACAGGGGCCGATCCTGTCGATGCGTGGCCTCGACAACCTGACCTACTATCGTTTCAACCCTCAGCCAGGCGCCGGTGGATTCATCGATGTGACAGGCTGTGGCAACACTTTGAATTTCACCCACCCGAGTGTTGAGCGACTGGTACTGGATAGTCTGCGTTACTGGGTACAGGCGCTGGATGTGGATGGTTTCCGGTTTGATCTGGCCGTTGCACTTGGTCGAAATGGCGACCAGTTTTCCGCGCGGCATGGGCTACTCGAGAAGATTTCTACCGATCCGGTATTGTCCGGTCGGCGTCTGGTTGCGGAACCCTGGGACGTCGGTCCGAATGGTTATCAGCTCGGTGCGTTCGCAGCGCCATGGCGGGAGTGGAACGACCGCTTCCGGGACACGGTTCGCGCGTACTGGCGTGGTGATCCTGGTGTGCAAGCCGATCTTGGGCGTCGTCTGCACGGTTCGAACGAGTTGTTCGAGCATGACGGTCGAACCCCGGCGGGTGGAATCAACTTTGTAACCGCACACGACGGGTTCGTGCTGGAAGATCTTGTGTCGTACAACGACAAGCACAACCTGGCCAACGGCGAGGACAATCGCGACGGTCATGCCCATAACCTCAGCGACAACATGGGTCATGAAGGAGAATGCACCGATCCAGTGTTGCGCGCGGCACGTGATCGACGCAAAAGGGCCATGTTGGCAACCCTCTTTCTGGCGCAAGGTACACCCATGTTGCTGGGTGGTGATGAATTTGGCAACTCGCAACAAGGCAACAACAACGCCTACTGTCAGGATGGTCCATTGGGTTGGCTGCAGTGGAACCACGACCATGATCTGGTGAGTTATGTCGCCCGACTGTCCAGTTTGCGAGCGTCGTCCAATCCCATCTGGCGGCTGAAATTCGTGCACAAGCGGTGGACTGCAGAAGCGATGCCGTCGTCGGACGGGGCTGATCCAGCAAGTCCAGTCGCGGACGCCGCGATTGCCTGGCTGCGAGCCGATGGCAGCGACCTGGCGGAGGCAGACTGGCACGCCCAGGACTGTCCCTTTGCATTGCTGAGAGCCGACAACTCCGTGCTCGAACTGTGTTGCTTCAATCGCTCACATGAATCCGTCCACTTCCGTTTGCCATTGTCCAACCGGCGGTGGGAAGGAAAACTCGATTCATCCGTGTCAGAGGGTGTTTCCGAATTGAAACTGGTCGAAGGTCGGGTAGTGGTCGAACCCTGCTCGGTGGTGGTGCTGCACTCAAGGATCGAGTCAAGCATCACATCAAGGAATGAATGAGGAGAGAATGACAATGAAGCCTGCAACCATGCGGAAAAAGATCGACCGGCACTTTGCGACCACACTCGGCCGCAGTGCAGATGAGCGATCGTCCTGGTATCTCTATCTGGCAACCGCCATGGCGGTGCGAGACCGTGTCTTTAATGAGTGGCGCGAGACCAAGGCGCGCCGTCGCCAGGATCCGGAGAAGGGCGTGTTCTATCTTTCCATGGAATTCCTGATGGGTCGTACCCTGTCCAATACGCTGAAAAACCTTGATCTCGAACTGCCGGCCAGAGAAGCACTGTGTGAACTCGGCGCAAAGCTTGAGGAACTTCAGGCAGAAGAATCCGATGCAGGCCTGGGCAATGGTGGTCTCGGGCGTCTGGCTGCTTGTTTTCTCGACAGTTGCGCGACCATGGACCTGCCCGTTACCGGCTACGGCCTGCGGTACGACTACGGCATGTTTCACCAGGCCATCGAAAATGGTTATCAGATCGAACAACCGGATCACTGGTTGCTGCGCGGATATCCGTGGGAAATTGAACAATCCGAACTCAGTCGTGTAGTGCACTTCTATGGACGTACCCAGGCCTACCAGGATGAAAATGGCGCGCTTCGTTATCGCTGGGTCGACTGCAGCGATGTGGTTGCAGTGCCCTATGACCTGCCGATTCCCGGGGACCGTAACGGTGTCGTGAATACACTCAGGCTGTGGTCCTCCGAGGCCACCGCCCAGTTTGATCTCGGCGAATTCAATGCCGGTGGCTACGCGGAGTCGGTCGCGCAGAAAAACGCAGCAGACAGCATCACGATGGTGCTGTATCCAAACGATGCGTCGGAAAACGGCAAGGCGCTGCGTCTGCAACAGCAATACCTGCTCGTGTCGGCAAGCCTCCAGGACGTACTGGCGCAATGGACTAACCTGCACGGCCGAGATTTTCACGACTTCGCGGCACAACACTGTTTTCAGCTCAACGATACCCATCCGGCCATCGCTGTGGCGGAACTCATGCGCCTGTTGCTGGATGAGCACCGCCTGGACTGGGATGCCGCGTGGTCCATCACCAGCCAGACGATGGCTTACACCAATCACACGTTGTTGCCCGAGGCGCTGGAAGTGTGGTCGGTGGACTTGTTTGCCCGAATGTTGCCTCGTGTGTTCGATATTGTCCGCGAGATCAATGCCCGCTTCATGGCGTCCGTGGCACGCACCTGGCCCGGCGATCACGACCGACAGCGGCGCATGTCCATCATTACCGATGGCCCGCATCCACAGGTACGCATGGCGCATCTCGCGGTGGTTGGCAGCTTTTCCGTCAACGGCGTGGCAGCACTGCACAGCAGACTGCTGACCAACCAGCTGTTCCGGGATTTCAGCGAGCACACACCGGCCAAGTTCAACAACAAGACCAACGGGGTTTCCCCTCGACGCTGGTTGGCCCACTGTAACCCGGGTTTGTCCCGGTTGATTACCCAGGCCATCGGCGCGGACTGGCTCGAAGATCTGGGGCAGATCCGCCACCTTGCGGAATATCAGAATGATGCAGCCTTCCTGGACCGCTGGGCTGAAGTTCGACTTGCCAACAAAAAGCAGCTGGCGCGATTTGTCCTCGATGTTACCGGCGTGGATTTTGCGCCACAGATGCTGGTAGATGTTCAGGTCAAACGCATCCATGAGTACAAACGCCAACTGCTG
>JANNBJ010000067.1:0-18407 GCA_031385325.1 Gammaproteobacteria bacterium
GGTTGAACCCAGCGACAGGGTGCTAATTATTGGCAGTGGGCTGACTGCGCTCGATACGCTCAGTACGCTCATCCGTCACGGGCACACAGGTCTGATCGACGTCGTGTCGCGGCACGGTTTGCGTCCAACCCCACAAGGACCGATGCCCGTTGCGCTGGCAAATGCACTGCGCTTTTCACCACTGGAAACAATGCCCGCGAGTCTGCTCCTGGATCGTGTGCTGGCATCGCCTCCGGAATTTCTGTCGACCGCCGCCATGCCGACAGCGAACAGCAGGTTGAGCCACTGGCTAAGGTCGCTGCGCAACAGGCTGGTCAACGGACGGTCCCAAGGGGAGTCCTGGCACACCGGATTCGATGAACTGCGTGACGTGGTGGGGCAAGTCTGGCCAACGCTTCCGCTGGAAGAAAAACGACGCTTCATTCGTCATCTCAAGCCCTGGTATGACGTTCATCGATACCGGTCACCACCACCCAATGAACAGCTGATCCGCGCGGCAGAACGGTCCGGTCGCATCCGCTTTTTGCGTGGCAAGGTTTCGTTCGACGGGCGGCTGGTTTTTCTTGACCGGCCAGAGACCGCCATCACCCTGAACCATGACCGCGTGATCAACTGTGCAGGGCTCGACCCGACGAGCGGGTTACGATCCAGCCCGCTTCTCACGTCCTTGCACGCTCAGGGGTTCCTGTGTGCGCATCCTTGTGGTCTTGGCATTGAAGTCGATCTGGCCTGCCGGGCGATAGACGCCGAAGGGCGGCCTCTTGATCACCTTCGTCTCGTTGGTCCGCCTACGCTGGGTACGTTCGGAGATCCCATCGGTGCCGTCGATATCGCTGTGCAGGTGCACCGGCTGGTACCACACATCCTGGCATCATTCTGATCGACAAAGTGCTGCCTTTTTCATGCGAGCATTGGACTCAACCCGGAAGCGCACGTTGCAACCGATCAACGGCGGCATCCACGTCGGCCAGCTTGTCGAGGCCGAACAAGCCGATGCGGAAAGTCCTGAACCACTCGGGTTCGTTGCACTGCAGCGGTACCCCAGCCGCCACCTGTAATCCGTTGGCGAGGAACTTGCCCGGCAAACCGGCATCGTCGGTATAACTCACCACCACACCGGGCGCCTCAAAACCTGGAGCCGCCGTGCTGAAGTAGCCGTTCTGGGTCAGCAGGTTGCGAACCTTGGTGCCGAGTTCAATCTGCTTCTGGCGAGCTTTTTCAAAGCCAAAAGCCCGGGTGTCCTGCATGGCTGCATGAAAGGCCCGCAGACCATCGGTTGGCATGGTCGCATGATAGGCGTGACCACCGTTTTCATAGGCGGTCATGATGTCCGCCCACTTGCGCAGGTCGATGGCGAAGCTCGTGCTCTGGGTGTTCGCGAGCCTGTCATTGGCGCGCTCATTCATCATCACCAGTCCAGCGCAGGGTGATCCACTCCAGCCTTTCTGGGGCGCGCTGATCAGGATATCCACTCCCAGCGCATTCATGTCCGCCCACAATGCACCCGAGGCGATGCAATCCAGTACCAGCAAACCGCCGACGTCGTGCACGGCTGCAGCCAACCCGCGAACGTAGTCATCTGGCAACAGGATACCCGACGCAGTTTCCACATGCGGCGCAAAGACGACCGCAGCACGTTCCTGTCGGATGGTTTGTTGAACGTCCGCCATTGGCGCTGGCGCGAACGCGGCAAACTTCCTGTTATCCACCGGGCTCGCGGCAAGCACCGAGGTTGAACGCGCGATGCGACCGGCATCAAGAATCTGGGACCAGCGGTAACTGAAAAACCCGTTGCGAACCACCAGCACGTTCTGGTCGGTGGCAAACTGGCGTGCGACGGCTTCCATGGCATAGGTGCCACCACCGGGTACGATAGCGATGCGACTCGCGCCGTAGATCTCTTTCAAGGTCGCGGAAATGTCCCGCATCACCTGCTGAAATCGCTGCGACATGTGGTTGAGCGAGCGGTCAGTAAACACCACCGAGTATTCGAGCAGTCCGTCGGGATCGACGCTGGAAAGTAGTCCGGGCACGGAACGTCCGCCTTGCGCTGTGAATCGGGCGGCTATGTTATGGCTTGACCTGTCTGCTGGCGAGACGAGAATGGCGCGAACTTCGACCGGATGATTGCATGGCAACCGCTCTCGACTCCAGCACCATCGACGTGGAACTGACCAGGCTCAACAAGGCCAGCACAAAACCGTGGGAGCTGAAATCGGATCGACTGACCAAGACGTTCCGCTTCCGGAATTTTGTTGAAGCCTTTGGTTTCATGACGGAGTCAGCGCTGGTTGCTGAACGCATCGATCATCACCCCGAGTGGCGTAACGTCTACAACCGGGTCGAGGTCGAATTAACCACTCACGATGCTGCGGGCCTTACCGAACGGGATTTCAGGCTCGCCGAGGCGATGGATCTCGCGGCACATCACCGATCCAGCTGAACCCCAGGCATCGCTATGACACGCCCCGTTCGCTCCGGCTGTGTGGTCTTGCAGATCCGTTCGAGATTGAGAAACAGTGCGTCCATGCCAAAGGGCTTGGATAGAAACGCCGTGATTCGATCGTTCGGTTCAATGCGCAACGGCTCGTGGACATAACCACTGATGAACATCACCGGCAACCGTGGATCCCGCAGCCGTAGTCGCTGAGCAAGATCCTGGCCGGACATGATGGGCATATACACATCGATGATCGCCGCCTTGAAACGATGCAGAACGGCGCGCTGCAGCGCTTCTTCCGGCGACGTCGTTGCAAACACCCGCTGGCCCAGTGAGCTCAGCATGGCGGCATGCACCTGCAGAACCGATTCGTCATCATCAACCAGAAGAATGGACTCCCGCTCGATCGGTTCAACGCTGATCCAGCCCTTGGCGTCCAGAGCCCCTTCGGCGTGCCGTGGCAGATAGACGACTACGTTTGCACCCCCATCCATATTGCGTACATCGACACCACCACGGTGTGCACTGGCAGCCGCCAGTATCGACGACAAACCCAGGCCCTGACGATCCGTCTTCGTGGTGACAAATGGTTCGAACAGGCCATCATCCCGACTGATCTGCATACCGCCGGCATGATCGGCAACCATCAGCCACGCCATATCGCCTTCCGCGATGCCATCCCGATTGAGCAGCTCAGGCAGCGCATCCGGACCCACCGTCCGATGCCCTGTCGAAACGCGGATCACGCCGGTATCGGCGCCGTACGCGTCCAGGCTGTTGGTCACCAGATCAACGACCATGTCAGTGATCTCCGCGGCGTTACACGCAACGATGAGCGAGACATCAGCAAGCGCGACATCCAGCGAGATGTGCGCGGGAATCTGATGTTCCATCAGCATCAACGCATCACGCACCTGTTCATTCAAATCAAGGGTGGTGGCGAACAGCTCTCGCTGATCCATGGCGCCGTCACCCACGGAAGCAAACCGGACAGCCAGCGCCGCTGCCTGTTCGCCGGCGGCCTTCATGTCGGCAAGAATGCCCCGCACTTTTGCGTAGTCCTGAGTATCGTTCTCGATTTCGTACTGGACGAGGTCAACGTTGCCAACCACGCTGACCATCAGGTTATTGAAACGATGCGCGATGCTGCTCGACAAACGGCGAAGGTTGTGGACCTGACGTGCCGACAAAGCGGCCTCACGGTATCGCTCGAGAATGGTCTCGTCACGCAATGACAACAGACAGCCGCAGCTCTTTCCGCCCTCGGATAACCCGCGGGCCTCCAGTGCAAACCAGCGATCCTGATTGTCAGCAACCCTGAACAGGAGCGGTCTGGTCGACTCGGCATCGATATCACCGTGTACCAGACGTTGCAGCAGACGCGGGCTGAGGCTTCGGCCAGCAGCGGTCGTCAACTGATCCGGCATCCAGATGAGCACGTTGCCGCCCAGCTCCAGTGCATCGGGAAACAATTGCAGTGCCGCTGGATTCCGATACGTCAGCCGCATCGCCGGGTTCACGACCAGCTGTGGACTCGGATCGGACTCGAGCAGCAATCCCACCGGAATGCCAAGCCCATGATCCATCCATCTTCGAGAGACGCCGAAAATCAGTACGCCACTGGCAAACCCATAGCCAATGTTCATGAGATGCACAGGCGCTACTTCACCCGCAGTGACCACACCCAGCAACAGCGGCAAGGCCATCGCCGAAATGATCACCAGATATTGTTTCCGCTCAGCGTCCGACGTGGCAAGCCAGGCGCGGCGAGATCCAAGACCCAGAGTGAAAGCACAAACAATGACCAGGACAAACGCAAAGGCAAACCACAGCGGATAGAGGACAAAGTCGCGTGAACCCGCCAGATCAATGAAGCTTGTCGTATTGATCACCAGAGCCGGCAGCAACGTCACCGCAATCAATGCAACGGGCAGACCGTGGGTCCAGCGGCGTGTCAGCCGGATGTCGTGGCCGTGCATGTACATGACACGAAGCAGCAGCCACCAGCAATTGAAGACCGACAGCGTAAATGCGATATGCACCACCCACACCATGAGGTGCTGAATGGCCAGATCCTCGACCAGCAGATAGGTCATGGAGCCACTCATGTACAGCACCGAGGCGCCGATCAACGCCTGCGGATACCAGCCGAGCGCAGGTGGTGCCCATCGGGTGGCGACAATGACAGCGCTCCACCCCACGCAGATGGCAGCAACCACGGAAAAAAACATCCAGCTCATGGCGCGAAGTGTGCAGGAAACCAGACGGTATGCCTACCCATCAGCGTTGGATCCCGGCAGGTGTAGAAGCCTCATGCTGGATGAGGATTCCCTGATTACAAATCCTCACCCAGCACTCCGGCGCGCCAGATACCGGTCCAGCGCATTGGCAAACGCCATCCGCTCCTTCTGGCCCAGTGGCGGTGGCCCGCCGCTCTGTACACCGCTGGCACGCATGGTGTCCATGAAATCACGCATGTTCAGCTTCTGCCGGATGGTGTCGGTGGTGTAGGCCTCACCCCTTGGATTGATGGCGGCCGCGCCTTTTTCCATCACCTCGGCGACCAATGGAATGTCGCCGCTGATGACCAGGTCTCCGGCCTGGGTCTGCTGGACAATGTAATGGTCCGCAACATCAAAGCCGTGCGGTACCTGTACCGACCGCAGATTCGGGGCCGGTGGCAGGCGAATCTGCTGATTTGCAACAAAAGCCACTTCGCACCCCGTGCGCAGCGCCGCGCGGACGATGATCTCCTTGATCAGCACCGGACAGGCATCCGCATCAACCCAGATTCTGCTCATCCAAACCTCCCGCTGGTCAGCCTTGGCATGTTTATCGGGACTTCGCAGTTGGCGCGCCCCCCGAATTGTGTTTTATTCGCTGCCTCTCAAAACAGCCGATCCCTTACGGGACGATCAGGGGGATTCTCCATGCAAGTCCATGACAAGTTCTACATCAATGGCCAGTGGGTGGCGCCTAAAGGCACTGGCAAGCTCGAAGTCATTGATCCATCAACAGAAGAAGTCTGCGGTGTTGTACCGTCGGGCAACGCTGACGACGTCAACGCCGCCGTTGCTGCAGCCAAAGCTGCTTTCAAAACGTGGTCACGCACCACCGCCGCATTTCGCTCCGACCTGATCGGCAAGATTGCCGCCAAGTTCGTTGAAGGCATGCCAAAAATCGGCGAGCTGTGTGCCCGCGAACTGGGTACTCCACTGAAGATGAGTGTCGGTCTGCACGGTGGTCTCGGCGTCGGCGTGATGTCCTCCTACAAGGACATTCCTTTCGAAATGGAAAAGGAAGAACGCATCGGCAACTCCATCATCATCAAGGAACCCATCGGTGTGTGCGGATTCATCACCCCGTGGAACTTCCCTCTGCATCAGATCGTCGCGAAGCTTGCACCAGCTCTGGCCGCAGGTTGCACCGTCGTGGTGAAACCAAGTTCCGATACCCCGCTGACCGCCTACTGGCTGGCGCAGGTTCTGCACGACGTCGGTTTGCCGGCAGGTGTCTTCAACCTGGTGACAGGGCCTGGCCGCACCGTGGGTGAAGCGATCTGCACACACCCGGATGTGGACATGGTCTCCATCACGGGTTCAACCGAAGCCGGTATTCGTGTCGCTCAACTGGCTGCAGGCACCGTCAAGCGCGTCAGCCAGGAGCTGGGTGGCAAGTCAGTCATGCTGGCGCTGGAAGATGCGGACATCGCTCAGGCTGCCGCCCGGGCCGGTGGTGGCATCTGTGCCAACAGCGGACAAGTCTGCGCAGCACTGAGCCGTCTGCTGGTGCCACGTGCACAGCAAGGGGTTGCCATTGCTGCCGCGAAGGCTGCTGCTGAAGCCGCTGTGGTTGGTGGTGCATTCGATGACGGCGTCACCATGGGGCCGGTCTCATCCAAAGCCCAGTTCGACTCCGTTCGTGCCTATATCAAAAAAGGTATCGAAGAAGGCGCAACACTGGTTACCGGCGGGCTCGACATGCCAGCTGGAAAAAACACTGGATACTTCGTCAAGCCGACGGTGTTTGCGGATGTGCGCAACGACATGACGATTGCCCAGGAAGAAATCTTCGGGCCTGTGCTTTGCATCATCCCTTACGATTCGGAAGCCGAAGCCATCGAGATGGCCAACGATTCTCCGTTTGGTCTGTCCGGGGCCGTCATGGGTGGTACCCAGGAACGTGCCATCGCTGCAGCCAGACAGATCCGTACCGGTCAGGTATCGATCAATGGTGGTGCCTTCAACGTGGCCGCACCGTTTGGTGGATACAAACAATCAGGCAACGGCCGTGAACTCGGCCCTCACGGCCTCAGCGAGTTTGTTGAACTGAAGGCCATGCAGGTCTGATCGCCTGTCGGACCTCTGGTCTGACAAGCCGTTGAACGGGAGGCTCAGGCCTCCCGTTTTTTTTCGGGGAGTGCGGAACTGCTGGCGGAAGAACAGCCTGCCCTGCTTCATGGAAGCCCGGCGGACCAGGAAAAAAATCAGCAAGCCACCAGGGTACGACGCCATATGAAGGTCGAAACACTGTTGCCGCTGGGCAAGGTAGACCCCGGGTTAAGAGCTCCGGAACAGCCACTCGACCTGCATCGCGTGGCGGCCGATGCCGCGCTGGTCGAAACCCTCGGCTACGACGGGCTGATGACCGAAGAAACCAAGGATGATCCCTTTGTCATCATGACCCTGGCCGCACAGGCGACCACCAGAATTCAACTGGGCACCGCTGTCACCATCGCCTTCGCACGCAGCCCAATGAGCATGGCGATGAGTGCGTGGTCCCTGCAGAAATTGTCGCACGGCCGATTCACCCTTGGCCTTGGACCACAAGTGCGCGCACACATCGCCCGGCGTTTTGGCATGCCAACCCATCCGGCCGGGCCATGGATGCGCGAGTACATACAGGCCCTGCGCGCCATCTGGGATACGTGGCAAAACGGGACCCCACTGCGTATCGACGGCAAGATTTACAAGATCGACCTCACAGTACCCCTGTTCAATCCCGGTCCCATCGCGCAGCCCGTCATTCCAGTTCACCTCGCTGCCGTCAACCGCGTGATGTGCCAGGTGGCTGGTGAACTGGCCGATGGTATTCGTCCACATCCGGTGTGCACGCCCGCCTATATCCGGGACGTCATGCTGAAGGAGGTACGAGTCGGCGCACAACGTGCCAAACGCTCGCTGGACGGTTTCAGCGTGGCGATGAAACCACTGGTGGCTACGGCCGTCGACGAAGAACAGTTGCAGCCACGCATTCGCGACGCACGCGCTCGCATCGCGTTTTATGCGTCAACTCCTGCCTACGCGGCGGCGTTTGAACATCACGGTCTGGGCGCTCTGGTCGCAGAGGCGAAGTTGTTGTCCCGGGCGCAGCGATGGGAGGAGTTGCCCGCCCTCATTGACGACACCGTGCTGCATGAGTTCGTCACAATTGGTACCTTCGCGGAAATCGGACAACGCCTGATCGACCGCTACGCTGGCGTCGTCTCGAACGTGGAATTTTCGATTCCAGCGGTCAACGAGGCAGATCAGACAACCCTCGCTCGTCTGGTCAAGGATCTGCAATCGGCCGGCAAGCCAAACGACCAACCGTGGACAGACCATGCATTCGAATCCACGACTCCATAAACTGCACTGCATACCTGCATTGAGTTGAACTCATGATCAAGCTGTACGGTGTTGCCAACTCCCGCGTGTTTCGCTGCATCTGGGCGTGCGAAGAGTTGTCGCTGCCTTACGAAGTTGTGCCCATCGACTTTCGCGGCGAGAGTCGTCGCCCCGAATTCCTGCGCATCAATCCCAATGGCCATGTGCCAGCCATGCTGGATGGCGAGCTGATTCTCTGGGAATCCATGGCCATCAATCTTTACCTGGCCGAGAAGTACGGCGCTGGCAGGTTGCTGCCTTCAGGTTCCGCCGATCGCGGCGGGGTTTACCAGTGGACACTCTGGTCCGCCTGCGAATTTGAAGGGCCGGTTGATGCCTCCGCCAAACTCGGTATGCGGATGCGCCCGGACTGGGTAGCCGAACGACTGGCCGTCGCCGAATCCATACTCGGCCAACGTGCTTATCTCACCGGAGAAGAATTCACTCTTGCCGATCTGCATGTTGCGGCGATGTTGATGCGGCCGGCGGTACCCTTCGCTGACGTCAAGGCAAAACACCCCAACACCGCCCGCTGGTTCGATGCCTGTGCAACCCGTCCTGCTTTCCTGCGCACCGATGTGATGCGGCGAGACGGGATCTAGTGGAGACCATCACCCCTTACTGGTTTACCTGGATCGATCGGCACTGGCGATTTGGTCGCGTCGCTATGGGTCTGCTGATTTTCGTGGTGCTGGCCACCGTGTTGGGCGTTTTGATGGGGGTGTACAGCGACACGGGTGACCCAGGCTCCCGACAAGCCACCCTGGGGATATGTCTGTTTTTTGCGTCCATCAACGCCACCGCATTGGCAAGCGGCATGGCCATCATCAAGCGAACGGAACTGGCGCTCGATCAGCTGAAACCATCCCTGCGTGTTGATGAAGAACGGTTCAGCAGCCTGCGAGAGTCGTTGTCCGGTTCGACGTCCAGACGGTCATGGATGGTCACTGTCATCAGTCTGGTGCTCGGTTTCGCTCAAGGCGCAGTACTGGCTTCCGCCGATTCCGCGTTCGAATTCAATCTTCCATTCATCGGCGCCAATCTGGGCGGTTTCCTCACGTGGTTCATCATGTTGCACGTCATTACGGCGCTGGTCAGGAACGCTCAAATATTTGCGAGACTGGGACGCAATGACGTGGAGATCGACGCCCTCAGGCCACAACTCCTGCTGCCTTTTGCAACCGTTGCCTCCCTGCCAAGCCTTACACTCATGGGTACCCAGCTTTTTTATCCCTTGCTGTCGTTGAACGGCCAGTTCAATTCGTTCGCAACGGTGCCCGGATTTGTCCTGACGCTAATTTCAGCCATCTATCTGCTGCTGCGGCCAACCTGGCCGGTACATGTGCACATGCGCGAGGCCAAGGCCTCGCTGCTGGCCAGTACCGAGGCTGGCATCGCGCGCTGGCGGGAAACCAATCCGGACCGGAATTTCACCGCGAGCGGAGTTAGCGACCTCGTGCCGATTCTGGATTTTCGAGATCACGTCCGCGCCCTTCCCGAATGGCCATTCAATCTCGGCCTGATGGGACGCTGGCTGTTCTACGTAATCATTCCACCACTGACGTGGGTACTTGCGGCGCTGATGGATAATCTCATCGACGGTCTTGTCGGGTAACGCAGGCCTCGAGTGAGCACCAGGAGTCTGCGCGGCAGAAGGCGACTGAGCGAGGCGAGTGTCAATTCGAGTCCGATTTTTCGTTTGGTTGAGGCGCGTAGTGGACGCTACGCAACGAAAACAAACGGAAAATCGGGCCATCGTTGCGCCGCCGTAGCCAGACGAGCTTCTGCCGCGCAGACTCCTAGCCCGCATTATTCATGAAGGGTCGTGGCGAGGGCGTCGAGAGCCGTGAAAACGCTGGGAGGCGCGGACCTGCGTGCGCGCAGGCGTGCTCTACAGCACGTCGAGCACTCGGAGGGAGCACGCCCGGTGTTTTCGCTGCTATCGGCGGCCGCAGCAGGCAATTCATGAATCATGCGGGCTAAGTCGCGCCTTTCTATCTCCGGCGCAGGTTACCGAGGTTCTTCTCGTTGGCTATGCTCAATTGCTGCGATGCTTGCAAGACACGCTATCTGCAAGAACAATCAAATTTGGACCCTTGACCACACCTCATGAAACTCTCTCGATCGACACTTCACGCCGTCCAGTTACGGCTTCTTGGCTTGAGCACAATCCTTTTCTGGGCGTGTGGATCGGCTGATGCATCCGCTCTCGGGTGGGGTGAAGTTCGCCCCAAAGGCGTGCTTGATGGCATTCCGATGCACTACATCACCATCAAGGATGTCCGCCACGACTCGGTGCAGATCAAGATCGACGGCAAGGTGAAGGAACCCATCTGGGCTGAACTTCCCGCTTACGACAACATGCTGGTTGCCGTACCTGGTACCGGCAAACCTGCACGCTGGCCGACTGCCATCAAACTTTTCGCGACTGAAAAAGGCCTGTATCTCAGCGCCGTGATGAAACAGCCGAAAGAGACGCTGGCATCACGCATGACCAACCGCGACGAGTTCATCGATCGCGATACTTTCGGCGTAACCATAGACACCACGGGCCACGGCATTTTTGCGTACTGGTTCACCCTTGCACTAGGCGGTTCGAAACAGGATGGCAAGGTGCTGCCGGAGCGCCGTTACACCAATGACTGGGACGGTCCATGGATCGGCGCGACCACTGAACTTGATGATGGCTGGAGCGGCGAGATCTTTTTCCCCTGGTCGATGATGACCATGCCGAATGTCGACGGCACACGTGACATCGGTTTTGCGTTCACCCGCCAGGTGTCCTTCGAAAACGAACGATATCAATGGCCGGGGCATGCGTACTCCGCGCCCCAGTTTGTTACGGCACTGAACACCATGCAGGTCAACAACGTCAAGCCGATCAAGCAATTGTCGGTGATCCCCTACGCCTCGGGAACCATTGACGATGCACGCCATGACAAGAAGGCCGAAGCAGGCGTCGATATCACCTGGAAACCCTCCTCCCGTTTCGAAATCAACGCCACCCTGAATCCTGATTTTGGTTCGGTCGAGGCCGATGACGTCGTCCTCAACCTGTCGGCTTCCGAAGTGTTCTTCCCGGAAAAACGCCTGTTTTTCCTCGAAGGCAACGAGATCTTTGAAACCATGCCACGGGCCAACAATGGCAATGCGTTGCGGCTGCATACCAACGAAAATTTCGCGACCACAAGCCGGCGTGTTTTTACCAATGACTTCCTGCCCACACCGGTATCCATCGTCAACACCCGACGCATCGGTGGTATTGCTACCCAGGTCAGCTTGCCACCCGGTGTGACACCCAACCTCGGCGAAACAAATCTGCCAACGGAACTGATTGGTGCTGCCAAGGTGAGCGGCAATTTTGGCGGCCTGCGGTACGCGATTCTCGGTGCCGCGGAAGACGATGTGGAGTGGTTTGGACGCAACAGCCTGGGCAACGCCGTCGACATCGACGCGGATGGACGCAACTTCGGCATCGGGCGACTGATCTGGGAACACACCGGAGAGTCGATGCGCTATGGTCTTGGTGCCATCGCCACGGAAGTGTCCGGCCCCTTGTTTGACGCCAGTGTCCACAGTGTGGATGCCCATTTTGGTACCACCAACGGCAAGTTGAGCGTCGACCTGCAGTCGACCCGAACCGATGTCGCAGATCATGGGGGTGATGGAGCGCTGATGGAGATGGTTTACGCCCCGTCGTCAAATCTTGCGCACATCGTCAAGTTCGACTACTTCGATCGTGGCATTCGTCTCTCCGACCTGGGGTTTCTGCGTCGCAACGACTACGAAGGCGCGCAGTACATCCTTCAGTATGCCGACAACAAACCGCATGGACCCGCCATCAACACCCGCGGCGCGGTCACCATCGAAGTGCAGCGCAATCTTTCCAAGAACCAATATGTGGAGAAGTCGCTGCTGTGGCGGAACATCACCACGTTGCCGCGACGATTCACCTTTCGTCACGGACTCGGTTATTTCCCGGCCCGCTACGAAGATTTTGATACCCGCGGCAATGGGTCGTATCGCACCAAAGACCGCCTCTGGGTGGATACCTTGTTGTCCACCAACGCCAGTCGCATGGCCAGTTGGTCGTTTGGCATGGGCGGCATCCAGGAGCACACCGGAGACTGGACCTACAACCTGTCCACCGGGGTGACCTTCCGTCCGCTGGACAACTTCTACATGGACCTGGACGTCAAGTACAAGCGGCGAGATGGCTGGCTGGTGTACCAGGGAGGCCGTAATTTTGGTGCGTATCACGGCACCGAGTGGACACCAAGCCTGAAGATGACCTGGTTCATGGCGCCTCAACACCAGATCAGGCTCTCCATGCAGTGGGCTGGTGTACGTGTCGACGAACGTGGTTTCTTTGCTGTGCCTGCGAACGATGGCAGCCTGGTGCCCACCGCGAGAACCCGAGCCAATCACGACATCAACGTCAGCCTCATCACCACTCAGCTGCGCTATCGCTGGGAGATCGCACCGTTGACTGATCTGTTTGTGGTCTACACCCGCGGTAACCGCTTGAACAACGTCGAGGACGATTCGTTCGGTGATCTGTTCACAGATTCCTTCCAGGATCCGATCGTCAGTCTGTTCGTCGCCAAGCTGCGATGGCGGTTCGGAACCTGATTCTTCGACCAGAGTCTCTTCTTCTCAAACCAGACCAGACCACCAGGTCGGGCCAGTGTCTGGTTCGAATCAACCGTAACCGAGAGTCTCCGACGCACGATGGTGCGCGCATTGCATCCGTTCGCCTGCTTGTTGCACCAATCCCGAGCAACTGAGCCCACCTGATCCGCACAAACCCTCCGCCTGAATCATGAAAACCGGCTTCCGCACAGCCTGAAACCTCCTGGCCCGCTCTTTGCATTGTTCTTCGCATTAGCGCCATCGACATCAGAACGCGGGTTCTCAACCCGTGAATCGATGAACCGGAACAGGAGCAGTGGATTGAACATCCGATCGGGCAAGAGAATGGAATTCGGAATCGCTACCGCGGCCTTGTTTGCGGTCGGCGCGTCGTTGGCACCAGTAGCGGCCAACGCCGACGCACTGTGGGAGGCGCTGACCGCGGGCAAGGTCGATGTCTCCATGCGCTATCGTTATGAGGACGTGGACGATGACCAGTTGCCGGTGATTCGGCAGGCACAGGCCAACACCCTGCGCACCACCATCGGCTACGGCACAGGACTGTTCTACGACTTCGGCGTTTACTTCCAGCTTGAGGACGTGCGTTCGATCGGTGACGAGCGCTACAACAACGGCGGCCAGAATGGGCTGACCACGCGCGCCGTCATTGTCGATCCTCAAGGCACGGAAATTCAGCAAGCTGCGCTTCGTTATCGCGGCTTGCCAAAAACGTTGATTGTCGGCGGCCGCCAGGAAATAGAACACCGGGCAGCGCCGCTGAACCGATTCGTCGGCACCGTGCCGTGGCGCCAGAACTGGCAGAGTTACGACGCCATCCGGTTCATCAACGACGGCATTTCCGCACTCAAGGTCGACTATTCCTACGTGTGGAACGTCAACCGGATTTTTGGCGAGGACAACCCGTTACCTGATCGAAGTGACTTTGATCTCGAAGGCCACCTGTTCAGCACGACCTATAGCGGAATCCCGTACAGCACTCTTGAAGCCTATGGTTATCTGCTGGATTTCGACGCCAATCTGCTGGGCAATCGGGCACTTTCAACGAGTACCTTCGGCGCCCGATTCCAGGGTGCCTATGACTGGGTCGGTTATGCCGCGAAGATTCTGTACACCGCCGAATACGCGCATCAAACCGACTACAAACAGAACCCTGTCAATATAGCGGCCGACTACACCCTGCTCGAACTCGGTGCCAGCAAGGCGTTCCCCGGACCCACGCTGGAATCCCTGTCGGCCAAGTTCAGCTACGAAGTACTGGAGGGTGATGGTCCGACCAGGGTTGGTACAGTCAACGTGTCCACCGGATTTCAGACCCCGCTGGGAACCAACCATGCGTTTCAGGGCTGGGCCGATCGATTCCTGTCAACCCCTGCGGACGGCATCGTCGACAGCTTCATCACGCTGCAGGCACGGGTATTGGCGACCAACCTGATGATCACCTGGCATACCTATGAGTCGGATCGGGACAGTTACGCCTTTGGCACTGAGTGGAACGTGCAGGCGGTTCGTGTGTTCGCTGATCACTACACCGTCGGTATCAAATTCGCCCGCTATGACGCTGACAACAACGTGCTGAACCTGGGTCGCAACGGACCTGCCAGCGCCGGCAAACAAGCCTTCGACTCAGACAAGTTCTGGGTCTGGGGTGAGGTCAGGTTCTGATGTCCGCGATCGTTCACATCCTTGTTTTGAAACGGAGTATTTCATGCTGAACTCACACGCGACTGGTTCTGTCTTGCGGTCAGGACGACGTACGGACACCGCTCGCTCTGCAGGTTCTACCCTGCTCATCGGGCTGGCTCTGGTATTTGCGGCGCTCATGCTCGCACAGGGCGCCTGGGCCGCATCCAGGCCGGAAAAGCAGGAGCTCAAGATTGGTTTCATCAAACTCACCGACTGCGCGCCGCTCATCGTCGCCTATGAAAATGGCTACTTCGAAGACGAAGGGCTGTACGTCACTCTGGAGGCCCAGGCCAACTGGAAAGTACTGCTTGATCGTGTCATTGACGGCTCTCTCGATGCTTCCCACATGCTGCCGGGTCAGCCACTTGGCGCGGCTGTCGGCATAGGCGGCAACGCCGAACTGGTGGCAATCGCCGGGATGGGGGTGAATACGCTGGCCGTCACCATGGGCAACTCCGTGTGGACCCAGATGAAGACAAACGTCCCGATGGAAGCTGGCAAGCCGGTCCACCCGATTCACGCGAAGGCGCTTGAACCGGTGGTGAAAGCAACCAGCGCCAGTGGTACACGATTCAATCTTGGCATGGTGTTCCCGACGTCAACGCACAACTATGCACTGCGCTACTGGCTGGCAGCCGGTGGCATTCATCCAGGTCTCTACACACCAGCCGATGCCAACGGCACCACCGATGGCATGGTGCAGTTGTCCGTGACACCACCTCCGCAGATGCCCGCGACGCTCGGCGCCGGCACGATCCTCGGCTACAGCGTCGGTGAGCCCTGGAATCAGCAAGCCGTCATCAAGGGTATCGGCGTGCCAGTCATCACTGCAGGCGAAATCTGGTCGCGCATGCCCGAGAAAGTGCTCGGTACGCGGCGTGAATTCGCCGACCGATATCCCAACACCGTTCGCGCGATCGTGCGCGCCGTGATTCGAGCGGAACAATGGCTCGACGCTGACAAGGGCGCCAACCGGACAGATCTGGCCCGTATGTTATCTCGACCGGAATACGTTGGCGCCGACTACAACGTCCTGGTCGGCCCGTTGACTGGCAACTACCAGTATGAAAAAGACGACATCCGGCCTGCACCAGGCGGGAATGTCTACTACTCGGGCTTTGCCGGCTATCCCTTCTACGGCGATGCCATCTGGTATCTCACACAAATGCGTCGTTGGGGACAGATCCCTGTCGAACAGACTGATGCCTGGTATGACGGAATCGCCAGGAAAGTTTATCGACCCGACATCTACCGGGATGCCGCCAACGACCTGATCGCCTCCGGCGACATGCAGGCGACCGATCTGCCGCCAGCAGAAAGCTACGGCGCACCACCCTCACAGTTCATCGACGGCAACGTCTTTGACCCCGCCAAACCAAACGCCTATCTGGAGTCGTTCGACATTGGTACGAAGGGTCAGAAATGAGTGATCAGTCGGTTATGCCACCCGTCCGCTCGCTCGGATTGGCAGAGCGCATCAGGCTTATCTGGCAGGCGAAAGCACCCGGCATCGGCGCATCGCTTGGTGCGCCGACTGCTGCGATCCTGGTGTTTCTGCTGATCTGGCATGGTTTGGCGCCGCGCGTCCAAACCAGTCTCGGCGAGTTACCCGGGCCGGCACAGGTGTTTGGTGAATTCATCAGTTTGATGGAAGAACATCAGATGGAACGCGAGAAGGCCGACCGGTTTTACGTCCGGCAAGCCGAGCGCAATGCAGCTTGGGTCGCTGAAGATCCAACCTATGTTCCGGTAGTGGCCGAATGGACCGGCAAGCCTACCTTCATCGATCAGATCTTCACCAGTCTGAAGACGGTCTTTGCCGGCTTTGCGCTGGCCACCATCATTGCCATCCCGCTGGGCTTGTTGTGTGGCAGCAGTGCCATCATGCAAAACGCTCTGAATCCATTGATTCAGACCTTCAAACCCGTATCGCCCCTGGCCTGGTTGCCGATCGTGACGCTGATTGTCAGCGCCATGTACACAAACAATGACGCGTGGTTGCCCAAGTCGTTTCTGGTATCGGCGATCACCGTCATGCTGTGCTCGCTCTGGCCGACAGTCATCAACACCGCACTCGGCGTCGCCAGCGTCGATCGGGATCTGATCAACGTCGCCCGAGTACTGCAACTGTCCTGGACCAAACGCATCCGCAAGATCGTTCTGCCGGCAGCCATGCCGCTCATTTTCACGGGCATGCGCTTGTCAATCGGTGTGGGCTGGATGGTGCTGATTGCCGCCGAAATGCTGGCGCAGAACCCGGGGCTGGGCAAATTTGTCTGGGATGAATTTCAGAATGGCAGCGCCCAGTCGCTCGGCCGAATTCTGGTGGCCGTACTCACCATCGGACTGATCGGCTTTGTGCTTGATCGTCTCATGCTGTCCGTGCAGCGATTGGTCAGCAGTGGTGACGCACGATGACACGCAGCGCAACAGTACTGAACACTTCCTTGCCACCACCATCAGCGACAAGCCCCGCTCCGATTGCCTTGCTGTTGCCAGAACCGGAGACAGAGAGGAATCGTTCCAGCGCCTTGTTGTCCATGCGTGGGGTGGACAAATCCTACGGTGGCAAGTCAATCCTGAAAGATCTGAATCTTGAAGTCGCTCCGGGTGAGTTTGTCGCGATCGTCGGCTTTTCCGGCAGCGGCAAGAGCACTCTGCTGAACCTACTCGCCGGCCTGCAAAAACCGGATCGTGGTCAGATCGAGTTGCTGGGCAAGCCCATCACGGGTCCTGGTCTGGATCGAGGCGTGGTGTTCCAGAACTACGCGCTGATGCCATGGCTCTCGGTCTACGACAACATCGCCCTGGCGGTCGGTCAAGCACGGTCCGGTGCCGGCAAGGCTGAACAAGACCGCCAGACCATGCACTACATCGAGATGGTGAATCTGACGGCAGCACGTGACAAGACACCAGCACAATTGTCCGGTGGGATGCGCCAGCGAGTATCTCTTGCCAGGGCACTCGCCTTGCAAGCGAAGATCCTGCTACTGGATGAGCCTTTGTCGGCGCTGGATGCACTCACGCGCGCGAAATTGCAGGATGAACTGATGCGGATCTGCGAGCAGGAGCGCACGACGGTGCTGCTGATCACCAACGATGTCGATGAGGCGATTCTGCTGGCTGATCGCGTGATTCCGCTGACGCCTGGGCCTGGCGCCTGTTTTGGCGAGGCCTTCGACATCGAACTCGCCAGACCGCGCGATCGATTGAAGATCAATCAGGAACAGCCTTTCATCGTGTTGCGCAAGACGATTACCCAATGCCTGCTGGCCATGGGCAAAGGTCGCGCTCTTCAGAACAGTGTTGAACTGCAGTTACCCGACATCAAACCGGTCACGGCGCGTGCCCACGCGCTGCCTGGAGCGGTTCGATCAGAACCACCGGAAGATCAAGCTCAGCCGCGCTACGTCGAGCTGTGGCGAGTTTCCAAGGACTATCCAGACCCCAACAGTTCCATCAAGGGTGCAGCTTCCCGCGTCACCCGTGTCGTTGACGACTTCAATCTGCAGATCGGCAGGCGAGAATTTGTCTCCATCATCGGACACTCCGGGTGCGGGAAGTCAACCGTACTGTCGATGCTGGCCGGACTGACCGAGATCAGTGAAGGCGGTATCGTCGTCGACAACAAGGAGATCAACGGCGCAGGTCTTGATCGCGCTCTGGTCTTTCAGGCCCCAAGCCTGGTGCCATGGCTGACCGCACTTGAAAACGTCAGGCTGGGGGTAGACCAGGTATTTCCACACGCCAGGGAAAGTGAACGACGCGACATCGCACGGTACTTTCTGACGCGTGTCGGCCTCGGTGATGCCATGGATAAACGCGCGAACGAGTTGTCCAACGGCATGCGTCAGCGGGTGGGCATCGCCCGCGCGTTTGCACTGTCCCCGAAGGTGCTCCTGCTCGACGAGCCGTTCGGGATGCTGGATTCACTGACCCGCTGGGAACTGCAGTCCGTGCTGATGGAAGTATGGGAGCGCGTTCAC